>NZ_CANNCR010000002.1 GCF_947503125.1 uncultured Metabacillus sp. | reverse complement strand
AAAAGTCAAGGCTTTCGAGTGATGGAAGTTACAACTACTTGACGCTAAACTAACCATATATTTCCAGTTGAGTCATCGATCGATGGCTTGTTTTGCTATGCCCATTTTTTAACTGGGTGCCCAGAGTATTCATTTCAGACTTACACCTCATTGTGTTGTGATCTGCTAGTAAGAGAAATAAAAAAGGCCTAACCCTTTTGCAGAAAAAGAGTTAGGCCTTCGGTTTTCCGATCGGCTTTTTATTTCGTTACTAATTAATCAGATTATATATCCTATTAATCCTACCTGTCAACTCGATTTTAAAATTAAATTGAAGTTAATCTAAAATTCTTTGCTCAATAGGCATCTTTTTATTTTCATTACTATTATGTATCCATTTTTTAATCAAGCACTCTAACCTTCACCGTTTTTCTTCCCCATTGTAGTGCCGTATTTTCTGTTGGGAAAAAGACATCTATTTCATTTCCTGTAATCCCTCCGCCAATATCAGCTGCAATGGCAGTTCCATAGCCTTCTACTTCAACGGTAGATCCTAAAGGTATAACACTTGGGTCGACAGCAATTACCTTACCATCCGGATATTTTTTCAAATCGACTCCCATTCTTGTTACTCCAGAGCAGCCACTACAGTATGCAGTATAGGCGGTACTCGCAACAGTTAGTTCTTTAACAGACTGATCGGCAGCAGATGCTTTTTGGTTTAATTTACTAAATGTTTGCGGACCTGCAATACCATCAACTGCTAACCCTACTTTACGTTGAAATTGAGCAACAGCATTTTTTGTCCCGTCGCCATAGATTCCATCAATTGCTCCACTATAAGAGTCCCATGCTTGTAAAAGCTGTTGAAGTTGGATAACCGGCTTGCCCATATCTCCTTTACGGAGAACTTTTATTTTTACATTTGTTTGCGGACCTGCAATACCATCTATTTTAATACGTTTCTCTGATTGAAATTCTCTTACAGCATCCTCCGTTATGTCACCAAAATAGCCTGTAGCGGTATGATAAGGAAAATTTCCTTTTGCTAATAAATACTCCTGCAATTCTTTTACATCACTATGTGCCATTCCCTTTGATAATGTTCTGTCTCCCAATGCCGCTTCACCTGTTTCGGGAAAAAGCAAACCGATACTTGTGAATGCAAGCAGCGTAAATCCCCATTTCTTTTTCATTACAACTTAGCCTCCTCGTTTATTTCATTAAAACAATACGGAGACTTGAAAGAATTTTTAAGGTAAAAACTAAATTTCACGAATTAAGACCTAAATAAAAAGAAATTAATGTCAAATCATGGTCAAGATTTAACAGGAAAAAATGACAAAAATCACCAATAATTAGCTTATTCCTGTAAATTTTACAATATTAATATCTAAAATGTGTGTTATTTCAACAATCAAACAAAATAAGAAAAGCGAAAGCGCCTTGATCAGCCTAGGGCAAATAAGACGCTCATGAATAGAAGGTGTTCTTTGCCTTCTATTCATGAGTGGCTAGACCCTAGAGGGGCTAGGCGCTGGAGCTAGACACTAAACTAGGTATAAAATTTTATATTTTCTTACCTTTAAATGAAAAACTCTAATCAAAGAGTCTTTCATTTTTTGTCAAGTTCATCATGAAGTGAAGTTCACAATTTTATAAAGTATGACATTCCCTTATAATTGCTGACTCAAAAATTTTAAAACATTTCATTCGTTTCCCAAGATTCTACTGTTAAATAAGCGGTATGAGGATCCATTCCTTTACCAAGTAAATAGGTCATTGCAGCAACTTCCTGTAATGCATGTGCAAATGATGTAGCTTTCGCCTCTTTTAAGCCATATTTTACAAATGGGTCAATGCTAGATAATACTTGTTGTTTTAAATGAGGGTATAAAGGTTTTTTGATTAATTGATCTGCCCACAATTCAGATTGAGGGTATTGCGGAAAGTGGCCAGCATGCTGTTGTCGATAATAAGACATGTGGTATGGATATAAATGACTCATTTTTATCCCCTTTCTTGATTATTTAGTCCATGCAAAATATACTATGTTTCACTAATGTTCATGGGAATAGACATTTGCCTATATCTGCAACTTTAAACATGGGAAGGGACTATCCCCTTTTTGAGATAGCCCCTTTTAAACTTTCTATTGATTGTTACTATTATTATTTACCATATTAGGAAAAACCTCATCTGCAAATTCATAAGCAAAATTCATTTGATTTTGTAAGGGTATCCTAGAATTAATTCGAAGGTTATTAAAGCCTTCTTGAATTTTTTGTCCCCAATTTGTATTTCGGCTTCCAATCACTCCAAGAGCTGTTAATCCAAGTAACGACCATAAAAGCAAACTGCCGTTATTTGTTCGCTTATTGCCAAGTAAATTAAATAATCGAACATTTCTTCTTCCACTTAATAATGAAAAAAGAGTGTTTAGATTGTTCATTCTGATTACCCCCTATTTGTATTTTTTTCAGGACATTTATATTCTGTATTTAATTTAAAGATAATAGTGTTGGTAATTTCTTATTACTTATTATTTGTGCTAGGTAAATACCGGTGTGTATTATTTTTCTAGGCTCTGATATATTAGTGGAAAATCAACTATGACTTAACATAGCTTTTCCTAGATTAATGATAAAAGCCACTCTTTTAAATCTACGATACGAGGATTTTTCGGCTTTGTATCAGTTCCGGTTACAATCATGGGAACAAGTGAATCTTGTTCATGCAATCCTCCGTGGCTAGCCCCTCCAACATGAGTAGGTGAAGATTCGGCTAAAAATTCATATCCCGGCTTTGCATTAACAACAAGATAATCCCCTTCATGCGAAAAAAATGTTGTATAAAGTCTTGCCAAGGCATCTGGGTATGTTCCATACATAATGTTTTTTTCCATAATTGATAGGTCTAATATTTGTAGATCACCTTCTATTAACCATGTTTGTCCATACTCATCCTTATAATTTCCATCAGGACTAAAGATAAGCTGTCCAGTTTGAATGCCAGAAATTACATAAATATTATTACCCTTTTTCCAAGCTATGATATCAATTCTGTCATCCTTTTGTAATGTCTTTGCAAGTTTTTCTAGAGGTACACGATTAGAATCCAATGTATAAATAAAAGTCATTCTTTCATTTGCACATAGAATAACCTCATCTGATGAAGTTATTCTTGCCCTTAATTTTGGTATTTTATATGCTTGCAATAGTTTTCTTAAATCAATCAAAGCTTTCTTACGGTCATCTTCAATCCACGCTTGGCCATTATCCCCCAAAATAATCCATGTATTATCCTTTAATGCATCTTTCCAAGTAGAGTATGTATTAAGAATGTCTTGAAGTTGCTTGTCAACTTTTTCAATACCTTTACTATACATCCTGCCTTTTTTATGAATTCGCTGATCTAAATCTGGAAAATATGCAATTGTAAAGGCAGGAAGCATATCTTGTTTGATAAGATATTTCAATTCCTTTGCTGAAAATTTGTCATTAAACCCATATTTCTGCCCAAAAAAAGAGTAACTTTTCGATGAAGATAATTTAGCCATAGCACCGTATGAAAATAAATAGGGAGCATAAGCGAAAATTTTTCTTCTCATTCCTGTAAACAATGACATAAGAAAAGGAAATGTGATTTGTACAGATTCGCTTCCCCTATACATTAAAGTATTGATAGACGCAGTCTGTAAATCTTGATCCTTTAAGATTTCATGAATGGTTTTATGCTTTTTGCTTAAATGGTTATGATTTAAATTGTAAAAAATATCTTCCATCGATTGTTTCAAGCCTAGTTTAAAGAGTTCTCTAACATTACCCCCATAATTAATAATTCTATTTTCATTTTTGTTAAACCACACTAAACCAGGTACTTTATGTTGATCACTGTAAACACCGGTAAGCAACGAGCTGTCTACATTTACAGACATAGTTGGAAATGGGCTGACCATGTTTGGAATTTTATAGCCATTTTCAATAAAAAATTGAAGTGCGGGTGCTTTTCCATTCTTTAACGCTTCTTGTAAAGTCAAATCCATTAATGTATCAACTATAATCATTATTATTTTTTTCTTTCCTGGTGAGGTTAATGTCATCGAAATCTCGTCCTTTCAAAAATACATAAAAGATAATAGGAAAATTTCTCAATTATAATTCCTAAGGAAAAATGACAAATTATTATTGAAATGAGGAGGTAAGAATTATGCGCAGCTATCTGCTTACATTTTGGAATATACTTGATCCTTTATATTACCTATTAACCAGATTAGAATACATCGATCGTCATTCAAATATTTTCCGTGTACGAATAACCAAATATAAAGGAAAAGATGTTGTCTTAAGTGACGGAACAAAGATAAATAAAAATGATAAAATGCTAAAAATTCATTTACACAATGTTAAACTTTTAAACGAGTTGAAAAGCGTCAAATGCACTGTAAGAAGAGGCAGAATTATTTTTCAGAAAGTACATTTTTCGATGCCTCTTATTGCAGAATATATTCATAACCATAAAAACAGCAATGAAATTAAGGGAGTTATTGGCATCACGATGCTGCATAAAGGAGCAAGAAACTTGGTTTTGAGACTGTTCGACCTAGCAGCTCACTTTACAGATTATTAAAAGGGTTAACCCAGGCTCCTCTTTTTTTATTATCTGCAGAACGAGTAAATATCTTAAAAATACCTGAACTTTATTATTTATTTATGTCAAAGGAAAAACTCGAACAGACATATAATAAAAATAAGTAAAACAAATTGGAAATGTATTTATTTTTATGCAATTTAGTTAAACTCTCTCTTATTTTCATCAGGGGTTGAATTATTAAGAATGCTTCTAGCTTATTCTGTTTCTAGATGCTTTCAATAAATTTTGGTTTTTCAATCTTTTGGAAATTCCTTTAAAATTAGGTTGTTTAAAATCGGGTAATTTATACGTTATTTTTAGAATGCCCAGCATAAAAGGAGATCGTGTTTTATGGAAATCGATGTTTTGACCTTTAATATTCATCACGGAGTGGGGATTGATAAAGAAGCAAATCTAGAGAGAATTGCTCAAGTACTTGAAAAAAGTGAAGCAGATATTATCGGCCTTAATGAAGTTGATAAATATTTTTCAAAGCGAAGTCTCTTTGAAGATCAGACAAGGTGGCTTGCAAAGCAATTAAATACAAACTACTTTTTTAGTCCGTCTCTCTCATTTAAATCTAAAACCACAAATAAGGTGCGTCAATATGGGAATGCTCTTCTATCCCGATTTCCTATCGTATCAAAAAAAAGCCATTCATTTAACTATATGCCCGGACTAATTGAAGGAAGGTCATTGCTTGATGCCACAATTCAAATAGATAAACAGTTATATCAAATAATGGTCACTCATTTAAGCCTTAATCCCTTCCTTCATAGAAAGCAAACTGATTTTATCATAAAACAAATTCATAAATATCCCCATCCAATTATTTTGATGGGTGATTGGAATATGAAGCCAGGATCAAAAGGGTGGAAAAAATTATCGGATAAAGTTCAAGATTCTTGGCATGTTTCAGGAATGGGACCAGGTTACACATACCCATCGTCTCATCCAAAAATGAGGTTGGATTACATTTTTGTCAGTCCTGAACTAAGAGTTGTTCAATCACAAGTCATAACATATACACATAACTCTTCTGATCATTTGCCGTTAAAAGCAACAATATCTTGCCATTAATACCTTTATGATTAATTTACAGCTGTTCTAATTCTTAAGGTATGGTGTCAATTTAATTAATACTTCATCTACTTTCATAGCATTTTTATGATACATTTGCTTTGTTTCCTTAGAATCTGTAGCCAAAGAGAATAATTCCAGATCCGCTTGACATTTTTTTATCATTGCTAACAGCAATGGTTTTTCTTGAGGTGTGGGTACTTTTAGCTTGTCATCAAATAAATCAACTGTTAACTGCCCATAAGTGTCTACCTGAGCTAAATATACATTTTCAATGCTTACATTCAATTTGTCCAACTCGGTTTCAAGCCAACGTCTGTTTCTTCCGGCATTTGTAAGCGGTTCGTCTAACACTTCTCCGTCCATTATAACCGTTTGAGGTTCTTTTTCATTAATAGCAGTCATTCCAAGATCTTTAGCTGTAACAGGACGATTTTCTTTTTTTAAAAGTACACTTAAATCACCCGTGGGTTCTAAAACAGCAAATTCAACGTCTGCAACTTGGAATACATTTTTCCTACGGAGAAGTTCAAGTAATTCATCAGCTGTATATCTTTCTTTTTTTAAATTATCTTCCATCACTTTGCCGTCTTTAATAAAGATTGTTCCTTTTCCTTCAACTAAGTCTCTGAATCTTTTGCTTTTTAGAGAAAGTATCCCTACTATGAACGGAACCGAACCAAAAATGAAAATGGAGACCACGCCATTCCACATATTCCCATCAAGTCCTATTATCACTTCCCCAGCAATGCTTCCAATTGTAATACCAGTCACATACTCAAAAAAAGATAACTCTGTTAACTGTTTTTTCCCCAAAATTTTCGTAATTAAAAACAACACGGCTAAAAAGAAAAAAGATCTTAAGATAACATCTATCCATTCAGGCATCGATTATCACCTCTTGCAAGATTAAAATCCTTTGTATTGATATTCTTCCCGTTCCAATTGTCCAACACGCATTTTTACATCCTCTTTCACTTCCTCCATTTTCATCATCATTTCATGAAAAACTTTTTTTGCCTCCTCATCTTGTGAGGTAATTGCAAGACTTGATAAGCTTGCCTCAATGCTTTTCAAGGTCGATAAACACTGTTTTACTTGTGAACCAACGGTCATAAAAACAAACCTCCTTGCATTATCCTTTAGGTTTAAAGATTAAGGCTCCTATCAGACCAAAAATAATGGCTGCGGATATCCCTGAGCTAGTTACTTCAAACATCCCGGTTATGACCCCTACAAGTCCATGTTGCTCTGCCTCCTGCATGGCACCATGCACTAAAGAATTTCCAAAGCTTGTAATTGGAATCGTTGCACCTGCTCCAGCAAATGCGATCAAAGGTTCATATAAATTAAAGCCATCTAAAATAGCTCCAACTACAACCAACGTACTTAATGTATGTGCAGGCGTTAGTTTAAAAACATCAAACATGATTTGACCTATCACACAAATTAAGCCGCCTATGATAAATGCCCAAAAGAAAATCATCATCATAAGCCTCCTAACTCAATCGAAACTGCATGTGCAATGCAAGGAATTGTTTCATTTTGCTGGAATGTTAGAGGCGATAATAATGCACCAGTAGCAACAACGAGTAACCTATTAAATTCGCCCTTTTTCATCCGATTAAGCAAATGGCCATATACAACAGTTGCAGAACATCCTGCACCACTGGCACCAGATAGAACCGGTTGTCCTTCACGGTAAATCATCAGTCCGCAATCCTGAAATTGTTCTTCTTTAATTGAAAATCCATGCTTTTTCAGAAGGTCGAGGGCAACTTCACGACCAATGTGTCCAAGGTCACCTGTTACAATTAAATCATAATACGACAAATCCACTCCTCGTTCTTTTAGGTGAGTTTCAATCGTATCCACAGCCGCGGGAGCCATTGCTCCACCCATATTAAAAGGATCGGTTAATCCCATATCAATAACGCGGCCAATCGTAGCAGAAGTAACTTTTGGACCTTCACCTTCATTCTTTAAAATGGCAACACCAGCACCAGTCACGGTCCATTGTGATGTCGGCGGTTTTTGCCCTCCATATTCAGTAGGGTATCGAAATTGCTTTTCTGTAGCAGCATTATGACTTGAAGCACCTGTCATTAGGCATGTTGATCCTCTATTATTTACAATAAACGCTCCCAGTGCCAACCCTTCCATAGAAGTTGAACAAGCACCGAATAAACCTAAATAAGGGAAGCCAAATGTTTTTATCGCAAAACTAGTAAGAGTAATTTGATTGATCAAATCTCCCCCAAGAAAAAATTGAACATCTTCTTGTTGAACCTCTGCTTTTTCCATTGCCTTTTGGCAAGCTTCCTCAATTAAGACTTTTTGAGCTTTTTCAAATGAGTCTTGCCTTAACCAAATATCATCATGTAATAAATCAAAGTCTTCCGGTATTTTTCCTCGTGCTTCAAAAGGTCCTCCTACTGTTCCAGTTGAAATAATAACTGGTTCATTTTTAAACAGCCACGTGTTATGTCCGCTTAACATTACAAACCACCCAACCCGATCCAAATTGTTTTAATGGTCGCAATCACAAATGCCGAAAACACACCAAACATAATAACTGATCCTGCTAATTTAAACATATTTCCACCAACACCAAGGACATAACCTTCCGTTCTATGTTCAATTGCTGCTGAAATTACTGCGTTTCCAAACCCGGTAACTGGAACCGCTGAACCAGCACCACCAAATTGAGCAAGGCGATCATATACACCAAAGCCCGTTAAGAGCATTGAGAGAAAAATCATAACTGCGACGGTAGGATTTCCGGCAGTTTGTTCAGTGAAGTCGAAATTATAGATAAAAAAAGTTTGAATCGCTTGTCCAACTAAACATATAGCCCCGCCAACAAAAAATGCCTTTATACAATTTCTTACAATTGGGCGCTTTACCTCGCGTTCTTTTTGAAATGATTGGCTGAACAGGAGTTAAGTTTTTCTTTTTGTTATTTGACATTCATTCACCTTCTTTATGTAAGTTCCTCTGAAAGACTTTTGATTCTATTTAGTTCTTTTTCAAGTTTCTTTTTACTGATATTTGTTTCGTTGACTTGCTTTTCTAACTCATTGAGTTCCAGTAATATTTTTTTGTCGGTTGATAGGGTCACATGATAATTTGGAAAATGATCTTCCGCTAATTTTTTTAATTGTGTTTATTCGTAAGTATTTTTACTAAAGTTTCTGATAAAACCTCATTTTCTATTGAGTTTAAATACATGTTCACCTGTTTTCGATGCCGATTCATACAGGTTTGGGAAGTTAAGTAATCCAAGATTTGATTTTCTAAATATTTGTGATCATTTTCCAGCAGAAAAACAAGCTCATTATTTTTTAAATTTCGTAAATTTATTTCTTCTTGACCAGGTAAGACAGAGTAAATAAAAATTGGTAATTTTTTTCTTAATGTTTCACTAATAGTCACTCCTCCAGGTTTCGTTATGATCCCGGAAGAATTGGAATAAAGTGCATTCATTTCATTTTTACATGTTATATAGGGTAATGGGGTAATATTGGGGCTGTTAATTGATTGTACAAATTGAAACAACTTTTTATTTTTTCCACATAGGACCTTGTAATGAATCTTCCCTGAAGGTTTTAGGTTTTTTAACAATTTTTTTATGTTTCCAGTACCAAGACTTCCACCGGAAATAAGTAAATGTATGTCGTTTTGTTCATTTGTTTTTTGTTTTGATTCATTCTTTGAATAAGAGGGATGGACAGGAATTCCGGTTACATGGATTTGATTGTACTCCACTCCTTGACTACAAAGGAATTGTTTTACTTCTTGAGTAGGAGCAAAATGATAATCAATATGAGACAAACCCCAAAGTTGATTAACAAAAAAGTCAGTATAAACATTAATAACTGGA
The DNA here is from genome assembly GCF_947503125.1 of uncultured Metabacillus sp. Lineage (GTDB taxonomy): Bacteria > Bacillota > Bacilli > Bacillales > Bacillaceae > Metabacillus. The sequence continues at coordinate 286,752 of NZ_CANNCR010000002.1, read as the reverse complement.
ACGCGTTGGCCTGATTGCTGTTTCAGTTTATTTAGCAAATATGAAGGGAGTGCATGAGTGCATATAATTAAATCTGGATTACTATCATTAAGTACCTTCTTTTTTATAGATCTGAGAAAAAGTATTTCATATAGTATGTATCTTTTCGTTTTATATATATCATTGAAAGAAACTTTACGATATAACCAGCTGTAAAGAGCAGGACATACCTTTATCGATTTTAGGTACGTTCCAGTAATAATCGTCTCTAAAAACCCCAAACTATACGATAATAGTTCCACTTTTTCAAATTCCAATTCCAAATTACCTTCTTTTAAGGATTCCATAATACTGTCAGCAACTTGATGATGTCCCGAAGACATTCTTAATAAAGGCATTAATAAAATTTTTGGCATACCCTACCCTCAGTTCTAGATTTTTACTTATAGTTTCTTTCTTTTATAAAAAATTATTAATGGTTACGAAGGTAACCATTACTTCCCACTATTCTTACCTTAACTCTCCTACTATACTTTTATATAGGAGGAGATAATTTTGATTTTTTTATTACTAGTTATACTATTAATCATCATCATTCCTGTTTTATATAAAGCAAATAACAATACTAAAGATATTGCGATCAAAAATATATCTCTTGAAGAAGAGGGAAAATTTCTAAACAGGCAACTAAGGATTCTACATCTATCAGACTTGCATTTAGAAAACATTTCAATTTCGCCTCAAGAACTCCAAAAACTAGTTGAAAATGATCCAATTGACTTAATTGCCCTTACAGGAGATTTTTTAGATCGTAAACGAAGTATTCCTAAGCTGGTTCCTTATTTAGAAGTCTTAAGAAATATTCAACCTAGGTTTGGAATGTATGCGGTGTTCGGAAATCACGATTACGTCTTAAAAGGGAAGAATTTTCAACGTTTAAAGGAAACGATCGAGGAAAACGGTTGTAAAACATTGCAAAATGAACATCTTACAATCGAGGTGGAAGGAAATAAGCTTAATATCATTGGTATTGATGATTACAGTACGAAAAGAAGCAACCTTCTTAAATCATATAAAGGGTTACAAAACGGCTATAATTTAGTATTGACACATGATCCGAACATTGTGTTGGAAATGAAAGATTTTCATTTTGATTACCTCTTGTCAGGCCATTTTCATGGAGGACAAATCCATTGGCCTAAGCCATATCACTTAATCAAAATGGGAAAATTAGTTCGGATGAAAATGGTGAAAGGATTACATTATCATAATGATAAACCCTTTTATATAAGTGAGGGGCTCGGACAAACCGGGGTAAATATTCGGATTGGAAGTCGTCCTGAAATTACCATTCATAACCTTTCATAAATATTAGAACGTTTCAAGATAAAGTTAAACCCCCACTTCGTTTTAGGGGGTTTATTTAATGGTTTTTACTAAACCGTGCCAACAATATTGCACTGAATCGGCCTTGCTTGCAGCATACTGCAGCACCCAACCAGCTATATCACGGATGTTCCTATCCTCTTCATTTAATGGTACAATCCCTCTCCCCATTTCCAATATTATGAAAATAACAGATTTTTCGTACCTCTTCTCTAACTCGCAAATTTCATCAATTAGTTCATAAAAATGATCTTTTGCATCATCAAGAGTGGAGTATAATTTTAATTCATTCTTAATCCACACTTCCCACCCTTCTAATACTAGCATTGAGCTTGATCTGAATTTTATCTTCCAATCAAGTAACAGATCATATTGATAAGCACTATGCCAAGTTATTTCATCATAATGATCTCTTATTAACTTTCTTTTTCCTGAATAGGCACCTCCGACCACGAGTTGCAAATCCATTCCCCCCTTTGATGATAAAATGACAGACAATAGGCTGTTCCATGGTTAATTTGTATATCCCAATAAGTACTGATTAAATCTAAGTTTTTCATTATTGCGCGAATAACCCCGCCGTGTGTTACGATCAATGTTTTGCTATTTGACACGGTTTGTCGTGATTGTAATTCTGCAAGAAAAGTATTAATTCTGCTAGTAAATTGCTGCAATGTTTCTCCTTTTGGCGGTACATTCTTTTCAAAATCTGCTAACCATGCCTGATAAATGTGATCTCCTTTAAGATCTTCATAAGTTAAGCCTTCCCATTCGCCAAAATGAATTTCCCTTAGCCTGGAATCTAAACAAACTAGCTTATTGGGAAGTAAATACCGAAACGTTTCTAGACATCTCTTAAGATCACTACAATAATAAAAATCAAAATCAATGCTTTCAAGTGCTCTTCGCAGTTGATTTAATATATGAAGCTCTTGCTCTAATAAAGGTTCATCTGAATGACCCATATATCTTTTTTCAAGATTCCATCTCGTTATCCCATGACGAACAAAGTATACATCCATAGAATGAAAAGTCCCCATAATTCCCCTCCTTCAATTGAAGCACCTAGTATATCTCCGTTAATTCCTTTAAAGTTTTTCATGATCCATATTCGGAAGAAGAAGAAATAGACAAAATATGAAAAGCAAATCAACAGCATGCTTGGTGAAATCAATGTAAAAAGTATGACAACTACAGTTCCAATGATAACCTCGCGGATGGAAAGGTGCTGCTTCCAGTAATAAGCTAACCCCTCTTGCTTCATAACTGGTACAAAATATAGTAAAAAAAGCGGTATTAATCGGCTGCATGCAGCAATCAAGCTTAGACCCACGAAAAGCTGCTCAAATTGAACATTAAACTGTAAAACGATCACATAAAAAAGAGCTACTTTCCATACGAGATGAAAAATAACCGTGAGCACTGCAAAACTACCAACTTGAGGATCTTTCATAATTTCCAGCTTTTTCCCATAAGGAGCATTTGATCCGATTGCATCAGCTACATCCATTAAGCCGTCTAAATGCAATCCACCTGTTAAAATCACCCATAGAGTTATAATAAAGAGGGAACTCATCCATAAAGGAAATACCGGGTCTGTAATCGTGTAGACCAGTGACAAAATTCCGCCGATAATGAAACCAATTATACCAAAAGATTGAAGTGCTCCTTTTATAAATTGCTTTTCCCATGGACAATTAATTGGAATAGGAATACGGGTTAAAAATTGCAATGCTAAAATAATTCCAAGAACGAAATGCTTCATCCTGATCAACCTTTCCATTTAATCGGAATTCCTGCGACAACTTGATAAACCGATTTTGCATTTGAAGTAATAAGTTGATGCACTTTTTCAAGATTGTAGATATATTGGTGAATGAACAAATTGTCACTGGGCATACCTTCATTAACATCATTTGAGACAATGATCAATTCAAGTTTTTTCTGTTCCGATAAATGGATCCATTTTGAAACTTCTTGCAAAATCAGAAATAAATCAGCGTTTGCCTTGTACATGATGTTATTTACCCAAATAGTTAAGCAATCCAATAAAATGACATTTTGCTCATTAATGTTTTGTAACACGTTTGTTATATCCAAAGGAGCTTCTATTGTATGCCAAACCGAATCCCGTTCTTCTCTATGACGTTCAATTCGTCTTTCCATTTCAAGATCTGTCCGTTCTGCTGTTGCGATATAAAGTAACTTTTCTTTTTTTCCAGTCTTAATGCCTTTATTGAATTGGTGAATAGCATAGGTCTCTGCAAACGAACTTTTTCCAGAACGGGCGCCCCCTGAAATAAACGTTAACATCTTTTTTCTCTCCAGTTCCTTAAGGTTTCCAGTAAATAATTGTTTTCCTCAGCGCTGCGGACAGCCATCCGCAAATAGTTCCCATCAAGACCTTTAAAGGTATGAGTATGCCTTGGAATAATCTTATTATCTAGTAAAAATTCTAATAACTCTTCTGTATTTGTATCCTGGTTAAGATCCTTTAACAGGTAAAAATTTACGCAGGTTGGAGAATAATAGAAGCCAAGTTTAGTAAACTCTGTTGTTAAAAGCTTTAGCTGGCCTTGCAACCATGATTTCGTTGCTTCGATAAATCCGTCTTGTGCAACTAAGCTTGGCAAAAATGAAGCGACAATGCCATTTATACTCCATGGTATTTGGTTTTTCTTTAATTGTACGATTATCTCTGGTCTAGCAATTACATAACCTAGCCGCAAGCTTGGTATCGCATAAATTTTCGTTAATGATCGAAGTAAGATCAGATTTGAAAAGGTATCCATTAAATGTGTTAAATCAGTTATTTCTGACGGAAGAAAATGGATAAATGCCTCGTCAATAACAATGGTCGTTTGGCACTCAAGCCCTTTTTCCAGCAATTCCTTTATATCTTCAATCGCAACCACCGTGCCTGTAGGGTTATTAGGGCGACATAAAAAAACGACATCTACTTCTTCGATTTTGGATAATACCTTTTCAAGAGGAAATGAGAAGTCATGATCAAGTTGAAGAGAAACATGGGATACGGAAAGCCGGTACACATAACAAGCCCTTTCATATTCAGAAAAGGTCGGCTCAATAATTAAAGCCTTCTTACCAGAAAACAGCTGGGCAACAAGAAAAATCGCTTCTGAACCCCCATTCGTTAGCAGTACTACATCCTCATATAACCTTTCATGAGCCGCGACCAGCTTTGTCTCTTTTCGATAATCAGGATCAGGGTATCTCTCAAATTGATCATAAGCTTTGAACAAGCTCTCTTTTAGTTCTGGTGGGGGACCTAGTGGATTAATATTGGCACTAAAGTCAAAGAAATGATGATCTGTTGCTATGCCTTTTAATGCAAATATTTTATTCGGCTGTCCTCCGTGTTCTGGCCATTTCATTATAGTCACACCTCTCTTCATGATAAATTAATGGTAACTAAGAACAGGAGAAGGAGAAAGATGATCCAAGTGCCATGCATATAAACTATTATTTTCTTAATATCATTTGGTTCTAGACTTCGAATAGGATTTCCCAACTTAGCCCTGTTAGATACAACTCCTTTGTAGCGATTTTTTCCACCTAGGACAACGCCTAAAAGCCCTGCTCCCATTGCTTCAGGCCAGCCGCTATTCGGACTAGGATGCTTCTTTGCATCTCGCAATGTTACTGCAAGTGCATTCCACTTTAACGAATAAGGAACAAGCCATGAAAATAACCACATGTGAAGTGCAGTTAATCTGGCTGGTATCCAATTAACAACATCATCAAATCTTGCCGATGCCCAACCAAAATGTTCAAATTTCTCATTTTTATACCCAACCATTGAGTCCAATGTATTTGCAGCACGGTATGCCATTGCCATTGGTGCACCTCCAATAAGTGCCCAGCATAATGGCGCAATTATCGCATCAACTGTATTTTCGGCAACTGTTTCCACTGCTCCCCGTACCACTTCTTGCGGCGGCAAATCCTCAGTATCTCTCCCCACTATATAACTCAGCTTTTTCCGCGCTAGTTTAAGATCCCCTTTTAACAATGGGGAAGCAACCTCTATTCCGGCTTTATGCAAGCCCCTCATGGCAATTGTTGTGGAGATTAGGTAGATTTCGATAACCAGCTTTGCAACTGGATTGATGAAGTTGATGAAGGAAAGGAGGGCAAAGGTGCAGCCATATGTCCCGCCAACAATCGTTATGGTTAACAGAACACCTTTAAGCTTTTTCTGTCTCCTTTTATTCCATTTCCTTTCGAAAAAACTAACACATTTTCCTATGATGATAACAGGATGGGGAAGCCATCTTGGGTCTCCGATGAGTAAATCTAATAAAATGGCAGCTGTTATGAGATAAAAGTGAATAGTAATAATGCTCATAGCTGTTGTTCACATCGTTTTTTATATTTTTGAAGAGCTTCTATCATCGCTTTATAAACAGTCCTGCCAATTGCCTTACCGATTACAGTACCTGACCCAGCATAAGGTGTAGGCTCTCCGTTTTGTGTAGCAGCAACAAGCGTGATATCTGTTGAGGTACCACTTGCTAGTGTCCCACTATTCGGATCTTTTATTTTTAAATCAATCAAGGCTTTTGTTTTAGCTTCTGTAACAGACTGAACGGCATTTACTAATGCTCCGTCTGTTAAATGGGCATCGATAAAAACCATAATATTTATTGTACCTATGCTAAAGCCTAAATCTACAGGCTGTTTTGCTGTTATATCAACCGCATTCCCGACACCAGCGGTTAGGACAGCTAATATAGAAACATCCCCAAACTTCTCTTCTATTATACTTCTATCTTTAAGGTTAACGGCTGTCATCATTCCTGCAGTATCAAATTCTGAAATCCCTGCCTCTCTTAACCAGTTAATGATATCATTTTTCGGACAAGAGCAATTGTAATTTTTATCAACATGGAAATTACAAAAGTTCTTAGTCCATTGTAGACCTTCACCTAAAACACTGTTGGAAATCGTCCTTAGTTTCCCATTAAATTCAAGATGAATATACCGATCAGTTTCCGTAAAGTCATACTCTATGTCAAATACATCTTGCTCCCGCTGATTTGGTATGACGGAAACCTGTGGTTTTGGAAGGACCGGGTGATGATTCGTTTTTACGTCCACCTCATATATGCTGGTAAGCAATGCTTCGTTCTGCAAAATAGAAAGATCACCTGTTTCAACTAACTTCCCTTCATTTAGTAGCCCGATCTGATCTGCAAACAGGGCTGCCGTATTCAAATCATGTAAAATTGCAACAATTGTGAGCTGACGGCTTTGCTGATATTCCTTCAACTGCTGAAGCATTATGACCGTGTGCTTCATATCAAGATGGTTTGTTGGTTCATCTAAAAAAAGAATCTTCGGTTCTTGGGCAAGGGCTTTTGCTAGCAGAACACGTTGTTTTTCTCCGCCGCTCAATCGCTTAAAAGGCTGTTTTCGAAATTGGAAGACATTCGTTTGCTTCATGATTTCCTCGACAACCTGATGGTCTTTTTTTGAAGGATACTTAAAAAAGCCTGTTTGATGAGGATAACGGCCGAGCATGACAATTTCTTCTACGAGAAAATCAAATTCAACATGAACCTCCTGGGATAACACCGCCATAATCTTTGCTCTTGCAGATGCTGAATAGGACTGTATTGACTGATCAAAAAGGGTAATTGTGCCTTCTTGAATCGGGAGAACACCCGTTATTAACTTAACAAGAGTTGTTTTCCCGCTCCCATTTGGGCCAATAAGGGCATAGAATTTACCAGTTTCAATAGAAAGTGTTAGATTCTGTATGATTGCTTTCTGATGATAACCGCCTGTAACGTTTTGTATGTCAATCATGCCGATCCCCTTCCAATTCGTTCTCTAATTAACAGCAATGCAAAGACTGGTGCACCGATTAATGACGTAATAACACCTATTGGCAATTCACTTGGGGCAATAATCGTTCGCGCCACCAGGTCTGCCAGAATCAAGTATCCTCCACCAACTAGCATCGATAAAGGCAAAACATGGCGATGATTTGGCCCGCATAATAATCGGATAAAATGAGGAATCACTAATCCAACGAAGCCAATCGAACCAGATACAGAAACGGCTGCACCTGTTAATAGAGAAGCACCGACTAAAATGTAAAGCTTACTACGTTGCACATCAACACCTAAATGTTCTGCAGATTCCTCACCTAAAGCAAAGGCGTTTAATTCTCTAGAGCGGGAAAGTAAGATAATTGCCCCGATTAATAAGAAGGGGATCATTAGTTTTACATGGCTCCAGCCTCTCATTCCAACGTTCCCCATTAACCAATATAAAATTTGCCGAACATCTTCTCTTGCACTTAAGGAAATAATAAGCGAAATAACAGCACTAATAAAGGAACTGACGATAATCCCAGCAAGGATAATTGTTTCGATTGAAAGCTGTCGAGTAGATAAATGGGTAACTCCAAAAACAATAAACATCGTGATAAAACCGCAAATAATCGCTACCACCGGTAATGTATAGCCCTCTAAAAACGGAATTGTCAGTTGAAAATACAGAACGAAAACTGCACCTAAGGACGCACCTGAAGACACACCAATTGTATAGGGGTCTGCAAGCGGATTTCGCAACAGCCCCTGAAAGGCCGAACCTGCAAGAGATAATGCAGCACCCACTAAAAATGCCAATAATACACGAGGATAACGAATCTCCCAAATAATCGTCTCTGCCGACTTTCCGCCTTCACTATCAAAAAATGTTAGACCAAGCAATTTCGTCGTTAATACATCTATGATCATTACAATCGGATACTGAACACTACTAATGAATAAACCAAGGAGTGCTGTACTTACGACAAACACTCCGCTTAAAAGATACATCCAACTAATTTTATTTCCCAAAAACTTCCGGATAAACGAGCTTTGCAAGTGTCTCAACCCCATCAATTAATCGTGGCCCTGGTCTTGTTACCGTGTCATTGTTCACATCATAAACCTGCTTGTTTTGAATAGCCGGCACTTCCTTCCATCCAGCCCGGTTTAATACTTGCTCCTCCGGATTTTCAACATAATACCCATATGTAGTGATAATAACATCTGGATTTAATGTGACAATTTCTTCTTCTGTCATTTTTACCCAACCATTTTGTTCACCTGCAACATTTTCTGCATTAATCGCTTGGAGCATTTCATGCATAAACGTATTTTGTCCTGTTGTAAATATATCTGGAGCAGGTGATACTTCTACCCAAACTTTTTTCTTTTCTGTAACAGCCTTTGCCTTTTCTTTGATCTCAGCTAAGGAATCCTTCATTTCTTTCACGACCTTATCGGCCTCATCTGCGGCACCTGTCACTTGACCAATCAACTGGATCGTATTGTAGACATTTTCAAATGATTCGGCACTGCTTATAACAATTACATTAATTCCAGCATCTTTAAATTTCTTCAAGATATCTGGATTATTCTCATGCTGAAAATCGGTTACGAGCGCAAGATCAGGCTTTAAAGCTAAAATCTTTTCAACATTTAATTGCTGGTCACCAATTTTTTCAATCTTCTCCACCTCGGGCGGATAGTTACTATAGTTATCAACACCAATTAGCTTATCACCTTGCCCTAAAGCAAAAGTGATTTCCGTGTTACTTGGGATAACAGAGACGATCGTTTCCGGTTCAGTTTCAATGGTTACTTCTTCACCCGTACCATCAACTACAGTTACTGGAAAAGCTGTATCCCCTTTTCCTTCTTCCGCAGTTTTTGTTTCAGTTGCTTTATCCTTTTCATCTGTCGCTTTTTCTTCTGTCGCTCCACATGCAACTGTAAATACTGTTAACATGGTCAATACAAAGCTTAGAAAAAGCCATTTCTTCATACCTGTTTTCATCATTACACACTCCTTGACGTTTTTTGCCCACAAAAAAACGCCTATTCACTTGGAAAAGGCGATAAATGCAAAAAGAAATGATGATTCTAATAAATACAGAAAACACCAGCATTAAAAAGCCATCCTTTTCCTCGAAGGATCGTTTTTCTTTACAATAGGCAGGTCTCCTGGCTTACGCATCATCATGTTCGCTTTCCCTTCCCATATTCAATAATACAGTGGGTTCCTTTAAGCGCCATTCTGCGTTTACAGTGGCGGGACCGCGTTGGATTTTCACCAAACTTCCCTATTATCCTTAAATGCTCGATTACTTTAAGGACCTATTGCCTGAAACTATTCGTTTTTTTGTGACACGCCTTATTATAAAAGAAGATTTAGAACCTGTAAATGAATATTTTCTATAATTTGTCTTATTGACTTTTGCTTGCTATGCCAGCAGATTGAAAGGTTGCCATTTCTTTCATCATTCGAGCAGCTGCCTCAACTAATGGAAATGAGAGAGTAGCCCCAGTCCCTTCTCCTAACCGCAAATCAAGATTTAAAAGCGGTGATTTATGTAATGAAGCTAGTGCATGAGCATGACCCTGCTCATGAGATAGATGACCAGCAATGAGAAAATTACTCACTTTTTCTTCTAAAAGACATGCTAACAAAGCAGCAGATGTACTAATAAAGCCATCAAGCAGTACCGGTATTCTTTGTTCTGCAGCCTTAATGATCGCACCTGTCATTCCACCGATTTCAAGTCCGCCTACCTTTGATAAAATATCGATCGCATTATTGGGATCAGGATTTCTTTCCACCAATGCTTTTGAAAGAATGGAAATTTTCTTTTGCAAACTTTCATTCGTTATCCCAGTTCCTTTACCAACTGCTTCTTCAAGCGAACATCCGGTAATGACTGAAGTAATAGCACTTGCACTTGAAGTATTTCCAATCCCCATTTCACCAATAATAAGGCACCTCGTTCCTTCATCAATCAGATGCTGAGCTGCCTCCATCCCAATAAGAATTGCTTGATTAGCTTCTTCTTCTGACATGGCATTTTCAATTGCAAAGTTTTTGGTACCATATCTTATTTTTTTATGTAGCAGATGCTCATGTTGCAGGTCCCCAGCTACACCAATATCAACAATTTTGAGGATGGCATTAATTTGTCTTGAAAACACATTAATTGCAGCTCCTCCATTTAGAAAATTGTAAACCATTTGCATCGTTACTTCTTTTGGATAAGCTGAAACGCCCATATCACTTATTCCATGATCGGCTGCAAATACTGCAACACCAGGACGGCTGACGACAGGAAATACTTGATTTGTTATACCTGAAAGCTGAATCGCAAGCTCTTCTATTTTTCCTAAGCTTCCGATCGGTTTTGTTAGCGTATTAACATATTCCTTCGCATGCTCCATTTGTTCTTGGCTTAGCGGTTGAATAGATTGTAAGACTTCTTGAATTTGTCCATTTATATTCATCTGTTCTCTCTCTTTCTTTTTGCAAATTGTTCTATTTTTTGATTAAGCTGGCTGATATCGATAGCCGTTCTTACTTCCTCTGCTAAGCGGTTAAAATCATTTTCTTGTCGATCTTCATATGCTTCGCGCAGTATGTCAGGCTTGAGCCCCTTTTTCCACCGAATATTTTTTAGAAACGACCACCTGAACTCATCATTATGAAAAATCCCATGAAAATAAGTACCTATACATGTTTCTTCTTGATTCTTACTGCCATCGACACCTTCCTTTAATTGAATAAAAGGGGATACATGCGTTAGGCAAGTGGTCTTTCCCATATGAATTTCATATCCCGTCACATCCAGCTTTTCACCGCTAACTTCCACAGTACCTTTAGATCGTATCGTTATCTTTTCTTTCGTTAATATTGTGTGGATCGGCAGCAAGCCTAAACCTTTTATCTCATGTGTATTGGATTCCACCTGGTAGGGATCCTCAATCAAGTCACCTAGCATTTGGTATCCGCCGCATATTCCAAAGATGATTGCTCCATTTTGATGGGCTTTCAGAATCGCTTGATCAAGCCCTCTCTCTTTTAGAAACATGAGATCTTCTATTGTATTCTTACTTCCAGGTAAAAGAATGACATCAGGCTGTTCAAGCTGCCGGACATTTTCCACTAGCCGAACATGACAATCCGTCTCATAGTGAAGAGGGTCAATATCTGTGAAATTGGATATTCTAGGATAATGAATCACCGCTATATCTAGTTCTTTATCTTGATTTTTATGAATACTGTAGTTATTTAGACTTAATGAATCCTCAGCTTCAATTCCTAAATCGTTTATGAATGGTATGACACCTAATACAGGCTTTCCTGTATATTCTTCAAACCATGTGAGGCCCGGTTCTAGTAGGGAAAGATCTCCGCGAAACTTGTTAATGATCACTCCAATAATCCGATCACGTTCATCTTGAGATAGAAGCTGCAATGTACCAACAAGACTTGCAAAAACGCCTCCTTTATCAATATCCCCTACTAAAACAACCGGAGCATCAGCCATCTTTGCGATGCTCATATTAACAAGCTCACGGTCATTTAAATTTACTTCTGCTGGACTTCCAGCACCTTCGATGACAATTCTTTCATATGAAGAGGCAAGGTTTTCATAAGACGATTGAATAATAGCTTTAGCTGTTTCATAATAATCACTGCGATAGCTTTTCGCTTCCATGTTTTTCAACGGTTTTCCATGAACAACAACTTGGGCTTCATGATCCCTGGTTGGTTTAATTAAAATGGGGTTCATGTCTGTTGTAGCAATAACTCCTGCTGCCTCGGCTTGAATACCTTGTGATCTGCCTATCTCTTTCCCATCAAGAGTAATATAAGAATTTAACGCCATATTTTGTGATTTAAAGGGTGCTGTATGATGGCCATCCTGTGCAAATATCCGGCACAATGCCGTAACAATAATACTTTTCCCGGCATCCGAATGTGTTCCTTGGATCATAATCGGAAGCGCTGCTTTATTTGCTGCCATTATTTTTCATCTCCAAGCATTTTTGGATAAGGTTTTCGACCAGCTCTGGACATGATGCAAAATGGAGATGGGTGTAGCCAGCAATGACGTTGTTTGTTAGGCAGCCTTCATCTCCTTCGCTAAAGGATCCTTTTGTATAATAAGCGAAAGGTAACGATTCAATTGAATGATAAGAAGAATAGTGAAATTCATGACCACGAGCAATGAGCTTGTTTTGAAGAAGATAATTATCAGGATATCCGGAGACTTCTCTGTAGCCAAAGCCTGCAAGTTTTTCTCCCATTTTCATTTTTCCTGGAATAACCCCAACCATCGGATGAACTAAACCATCTAAGGTTTCAATCGCTTCTGCCAAATACATATAGCCTCCGCATTCAGCTATCGTTGGAAGCCCTTCAAGTATTTTCCGCTTTATTGATTCCTTGACTTCAACTTGATTTGCAAGCTCAGCTGCAAACTGCTCTGGAAAGCCGCCTCCTATGTATAATCCATCCGCCTCTTCAAGGATTGACTCACCATTCAAAGGAGAAAAGTAGATACATTCAGATCCGTATGCTTCGAGTAATTCAAGGTTTTCTCGATAGTAAAAATTAAATGCACGATCCTTGGCAATGGCTAACTTCACTCTTTTAGGTCCCCGTTTTTCAAAAATCGATTTCGCTGGATTTTTCTGTAATGGCTTTTGCTTGCTTAAATCTATGAGCTGATCCAAATCAATTGTCCCTTCAACTAATTTCGCTAATTGGTCAAAAAGGCTAGTTAAATCACCTCGTTCTATAGAAGGGACAAGCCCTAAATGCCGTTCTGGCATTTGAATGCTCGTATTGGCTAAAAGATAACCGCATACCGGGATGTCACACTCCTGTTCAACTGCTTCTTTAATGATTTGAAAATGACCCATGCTTCCAACCTTGTTTGCGATAACACCAACGATATTTACGTCTGGCTCTAAAAGCTGATAGCCTTTCACTATTGCGGATGCACTTCTTGCCATCTTGCTGCAATCAATGATTAAAATCGTTGGGCAATCAAGCAGCATGCTAATTTCTGCTGTTGAACCTTGATTTGAAAGAGCGGACTTGCCATCATAAAAGCCCATAACTCCCTCAATAACAGAAATATCTGCACCATCACTTCCATTTACATATACTTCCTTTAACACATCTTTCGAAAACATCCAACTGTCCAGATTCCGTGACGGCCTTCCTGTAACTGCTGTATGAAAACTTGTATCTATGTAATCCGGACCGCATTTAAAGCCTTGAACAGTCAAACCTCTTTGTTTTAGTGCAGCCATTAAACCAATTGTAATCGTTGTTTTGCCCACACCACTGGAAACTCCTGCAATCACTAGTCGCTGTGCAGTCACGGCGCTTCCCCCCTTTTATATTATGCTAATATTCTATTCCTTTAACCGCTGGTATCCCAGTGTCATAATAATGCTTTTCCACATCGACAACAGAAACTAGATCAGCGAGTTCCTTGATTTCTCCTTTTGCATGTCTACCTGTTATAACTAAATGCACATGTGAAGGCTTGTTTTTAATTAGTTCCTTGACTTCCTGAATTGGAAGAACATCATCAATTGGAAATGAATCGATCGCGAGTGCATTATTCAATTCATCTAAGACAACAACATCATATTTCCCTGACATAACCGTTTCTTTTGCTGTCTTCCATGCTGATTCGAGTGCTTTTCTGTGAACCTCAGGAGTTTTTGTCCATGTAAAGCCCTCACCAAGCTGAACCATTTCAACTCCTAACTTTTCTAACGATATCTGTTCACCATATGACCTTCCCTTTGATTTAATAAATTGAAGAATCTTTACTGACATTCCCTGTCCGATTGCACGTACACATAGACCAATCGAAGCAGTCGTCTTCCCTTTTCCATTACCTGTAAAAACAAGTGTTAATCCTTTTTGTTTTTCCAACACGAACCCCTCCTTGAATTTTTGAAAATAAAAAACGCCTTTCCTTTATTAGGTAAGGCGGGAGTTAAAAAGATTAAGAGTAAAATTGAAGAATTTCTACATCAATGCTGCTCTCGTTCTTTCAAATCCCCTTTCCTCGAAGGCTACTTGAACCAAACAAATAGGCAGGTCTCCTGGCTTACACTTCCTTGCTTACACAACTCCCTTCCCGTAAGCATCTGGTTACAGTGGGCTTCTGTCATGCAGCTCTGTGATTACAGTGGCGGGACCGCGTTGGACTTACACCAACTTCCCTATTATTCTTAATCTTATTAAGAACCTATTTGCGAAATCGTTATTTAGTTGAATCTAAGTCATTATAAATGTAGGTTTACGAGTTGTAAATATATCTAAAAGAAAAAAGTAGTTATCTATAATATAGTTATGTAAACAAATAAACAAAGAAAAAGCCCGACGAAGATCATGCAATTGTCAGGCTCAAATGAATTTATGACCACCACAAACGGCTCGTTTAGTGGTAATTTGAAAGACCTTTTCATTTTTTAGTTAACGTCTTTAACCAGATTTTAACCATTTAAAAAATCCGATTGTTCCCTTCCCTTCACATGAGGAACATGAAATGACACCCTCACCAGAACATGTATTGCACTTGTGATTTCCGAAATCAAACCCTTCACCTGAACAGTTTTCACAGTTTATAAGTCTAGTTCCGCTACAGCTTTTACACTTCATGAGTTTCCCTCCTGCTTCTACTATATTTAAGGAGCATTATTAAACGAAAATTAAAATAAATAGTTAAAATTTTGCTCCCATAACAGTATATTTACGTTCAGGAATTGATATGATTTTCCCAAGTTACAATTAAATTATATAACTATTACAACATGTAAGAGACCTAAGTATCTTATAACTCATAACGGTTGACATAATCCGACTAATTCTTGTGCTAATGTCTATTTATGCGCTTACCTGGGAAATGTTGCACCTGTTTGAATCTTTCTCTTATCTTTTTTCAATTTTTAAGCAATTCGATGCTTGCTTCGCCAGTTCCTTTGCATTATCAACAGTATCCGAGGTTGAGAGGGCAACAGCGATTCTTCTTCCAACTTTAGTCACTGGTTTTCCGAATATTCGTAGCTGAGTGTTCGGAACAGATAATGCCTGATCCACCCCTTCGACTGTATAATCATTCATTTCTTTCAGAGCCTTTAATGGACAACTTGCCCCAGGTGCTAAAAGGGTAATTTCAGGAATCGGAAAACCTAAAATTGCTCTTACATGTAGAGCGAACTCTGATAAATTTTGGCTGACTAATGTAACTAACCCCGTATCATGCGGCCGCGGTGATACTTCACTGAAATATACTTTATCCTTTGCAAGAAAAAGCTCTACACCGAAAACACCATATCCGCCAAGTTCATCAGTGATTGCTTTGGCAATTGCTTTTGCTTCTTGAAGTTGCTGCTCTGTTATGAAATGCGGCTGCCATGATTCAATATAGTCGCCATCTTTTTGAACATGTCCTATTGGTTCACAATACATTGTCCCATTAACCGCTCGAACGGTTAATAAGGTGATTTCAGAGTCAAATGGAATAAACTCTTCAATGATCACTCGTCCATTTTGCACCCTTCCTCCTTCCATTGCTATTCTCCAGCACTCCGCTATCGTTTGTTCTGAATGACATACACTCTGTCCCTTACCAGAAGAACTCATTAATGGCTTAATAACACATGGAAAACCAATTTCTTTTGCACCTTGCACAAATTCCTCATATGTATCAGCAAATTTGTAGTTAGCTGTAGGAAGCATAAGCTTTTCAGCAGCAAGACGGCGGATTCCTTCACGATCCATTGTCAGCTTTGCAGCACGTGCGTTAGGAATGACCTGAAACCCCTCATCCTCCAATTTGATAAGCTCTGAGGTTGCAATGGCCTCGATTTCCGGAACAATTAAATCAGGCTTTTCCTTTTCAATGACTTCCCTTACTTCCTTTGGATCAAGCATATCAATTACATAGCTGCGATGTGCTACCTGCATCGCAGGTGCATCCTCATATCTGTCTATTGCGATGGTCTCAATACCGAGGCGTTGTGCTTCAATTAGAACCTCTTTACCTAATTCACCTGAGCCTAATAAGACGATTTTCTTTGTATGATACATGCTACCAACCCTCTCTTATTTAGTTAACGCTATTATAAACGAACGTTAAATAAATAAAAAGAAGTTTTATTCGTATTTCAAATCAGAAGCTATGTATATAAGGTATATTTTTCTCAATACCTTTATGGGAACCGTATATTAAAAAACTCTTCTTAAATAGTTTAAAAAAAGGTATGTTCTACACCGATTGCTCCACTCCTCACTATCAACCATTATAAAAAAGCAGACAGGCTCCTCCCCATCCGCTTTCGTGTATTTTCATACCAATTTCACTTTATAGTTTCTTAATAATTTGGCGGTGGTGACCATTGTAAGGATGTAATTTGCAGATCTTCCAGTAAGCGTATAGGCACAGGATGTTTAATGTCAACAACCCACATTTCTCTTGCCGTCCCTTGATCATTACAGCCAGAAAGATAAGCAATTTTCCTACTATCAGGCGACCATGTAATAGGAGTGGCGAAACAATCTGAAATAGCCCATGTTCGATCGTTTTCCCCTTTTCTTCCCGAAGAGCGAATGAAAGAAAAATACCCTCTATCTTCAAATGCATTTGCACTATATGCGAGATGCAGCGAATTTGGCGACCATTCCGGGAAGTAATTTTTTCCGAGCGGTCCGCCACTCACTTCAACTGTATTTCCAGTTGCTATGTCAACAGTATGAATGATGGATATGCTTGCTCCAGGGGTTGTAAATAATGCATATGTCCCGTCTGGTGATAATCGGACATTATTTAGGCGTCCTTCTGTATTTCTGGTGATAACCCGCTTTTCTAATCCATTTGTTTTGATTCGGAAAAGCTGACTAAAACCAGCAGAATCCGGTGCTTGAAACAGCAATTCATCTCCGTTAGGAAACCATTGAACATCAGTAGCCGCAGGCTCCCTGATCCTTTGTGCTTGATGGAGGGTTACATCATAAAGAACAATCTCATCATTCTTTGTATAGACAAGCTTTTGATTATTTGGCGACCAATCTAAGAAGATTCCGAGCTCTGCCTCAAACTGGTCAATTTTTGCCACACTTCCGTCATCTAAATGAACGACATAAAGAATGTTATTCCTTCCTACAAAGGCAATTTTTCTTAGGTCCCAAGACCAAAAGGGTACGGAAAAACTGTCTGCTAATTGATTTGTCAGCCTGACTTTCTTTCCGCTGCACGGGTAAAACAACCAAATATCATAGCCGTCTTCTCGATTGGATGTATAGGCGATTATTCCGCTTACGAAAGGTGGCGTGTATGGTATTTTTAATTTCATCCCCGGGTAAATCACATTCGTTTGAAGCTGATTTACAATTCTTATCGGCTCAGGGTTAATATATCCTCCTACAATGACATTGAAGCGTTTTGCAATTTGATAAAGGGTATCTCCAGGCTGAACAGTGTAGTAGGGAACACCAGGCGGAACGTTTAACAGATCCCCTGCTTGAATGGTATATGGAGGCTGTAGTTTATTTTCTTCGACAATAATGGATTGCGGTATACCAAAATACTGGGATAGCTTAAAAAGTGTATCTCCCTCCTTAACTCGAATCGTTGTTACACCTGGCGGGATCGAGAGCTGCCCCCCAATATAAATCGTATACGGCGGAAGTAAATTATTTGCAGCAATAAGGGAATCAACCGGGAGCTCCCAACGTGTCGCAATTTGAAACAATGTATCCCCTGAACGCACGGTGTAAAACATTTGCATGATTATCCCCCCTAAACCATCAATCTTTTATGAAAAACAATGACATTAACCTTTTATTTATAAGTTCGTATTAAGGTATTTAATTTAGTTACGAGGAACCTGTTGATAAAAAATCTATATCTTTAAAGCTTATTCTTTTAGAAAGATGTCCTAAACCAATTTTCTCAAAAATGATTTAGAGCATCTTGGAGTCTTTCCGCTTTAGGGGGTTTTGTTTTTACTCTCCGATAAAATTAGGCTGTCTCTTTTCTTTAAAGGCTTGCAGTCCTTCTAACCGATCTTTAGTTGGAATTGTCCGTTCATAGGCACTTCTTTCGATAGCGAGTCCGGAATGTAAATCGACTTCAAAGCCATTATCAATCGCAAATTTTGCTTGGGTAATAGCGATCGGTGCATTTTTGACTATCTGATTCGCTATAGCTAACGCTTTATTTAGCACCGATTCAGCTGGAACCACATATTCAACTAATCCTATTTCCTTTGCTTCATTTGCATCAATCCTTCTCGCGGTATAAATCAATTCCTTTGCTTTTCCCTTCCCGATCAATCTTGGTAAACGCTGTGTACCGCCAGAGCCAGGAATAATACCAAGTGAAGTCTCGGTAAGAGCAAGCTTCGCTGTTTCAGATGCAATTCGAATATCGCAGGCCAAGGCCAATTCTATTCCACCGCCGAAGGCTACCCCATTTATCGCAGCAATCACTGGCAACGGCAATGCTTCTAAATCATTTATTGATTCGCGTATTTTTGCAACAGCTTTTTTGACCTGATTCTGATCCATTTTAGCCCGTTCCTTTAAGTCCGCACCTGCACAAAATATCCGTTCACCTGCTCCAGTAATGACCACACATCTTACCAAAGGGTCGAATTTTATTGAAGATATGGTCTCTTGAAGTTTTTCTAAAAGCAGGAGAGATAGTGAATTACCTGCTTCAGGACGATGTAATGTGATCATCACAATACCGTTGTTTAACGTCGAGATTACTAGTGGATTACTCATCCAACTCCTCCCTGTTCAACATTCCTTCTTTTATGTTTTTCTATTAATATATTTGTCTATAAAAGCGGTTGTTGTGTCTCCAGACCGGAACTTAGGATGTTCAGCTACTCTTTGCAGCATAGGAATATTCGTTTTAATTCCTTGAATTTCATACTTTGAAAGTGCTGCTTGAAGTTTATCAATTGCCTCATCACGTTCTTTTCCTTTAACTACAAGCTTTGCAATCATTGGATCATAATAAGTGGTTACCATTGAGGCTTCATGGATACCGAGCTCATGGCGGATACCAGACCCCTGCGGGATATTTAGCTTCGTTATTTTACCCGGGGATGGATAAAAGGTTTTTGGATCCTCTGCATAGATTCTTACTTCAATCGCATGGCCGTCTTTTTTAACATCTCCTTGTGTAATTGTTAAGGTTCCACCTGTTGCAATTCGAAGCTGCTCAGCGACTAAATCCAATCCGGTTATTTCTTCGGTGACAGGATGCTCGACTTGAAGCCGGGTATTCATTTCCAGAAAATAGAATTGCTTTTGTTCATCTACCAAAAATTCAATCGTTCCAGCATTTTTATAACCGATTGATTTTGCTGCGGTTACCGCTGCCTCCCCCATTTTTTGTCGAACAATCTCATCTAAAAAAGGGGATGGGGCTTCTTCAACAACCTTTTGGTGACGACGTTGGATCGAGCACTCACGCTCCCATAAATAAATTGTATTTCCAGCGCCATCGGCAAGAATTTGTATTTCGATATGTCTTGTATGTTCAATATACTTTTCCACATACATCGACCCATCGCCAAAAAAATCTTTGGCACGTTTTTGATTTCCTTCAAAGGCTTTCCGAATTTCATCATCACTTTTTAC
Organism: uncultured Metabacillus sp.; assembly: GCF_947503125.1. GTDB lineage: Bacteria > Bacillota > Bacilli > Bacillales > Bacillaceae > Metabacillus. Next base: position 266,871 of record NZ_CANNCR010000002.1, on the reverse strand, counting down.
GATTTGCATGCCTATTCCACCGCCACCAGCTGAAGCTTTGAGCATAACCGGGTAACCAATTTGCTTTGCTGCAGCGATCGCTTCCTCAGCATCTGTTAAGGGAAACGATTTCCCTGGTACAACCGGTATACCTGCAGTTTCCATTGCCTTCCTTGCTTCAATTTTGCTACCCATGAGTGCAATTACATTATGTGATGGTCCGATAAATACAATTCCCAATTCCTCACAGCGCCGGGCAAATTCAGGATTTTCCGAAAGGAGCCCATAGCCCGGATGAATAGCCTCAGCTTTTGTTTGTAATGCCACTTCAAGAATTTTATCGATATTTAAATAGCTCTCGGCTACCCGTGGACCGCCAAGAAAGCAAGCCTCATCAGCCAGTTTGACATGCGGGGCATCCGAATCGGCTTGTGAGTAAACACCAATCGTATAAATCCCTAACAATTTACATGTTCGCATAATTCGTACAGCAATTTCACCTCTATTGGCGATTAATATTCGTTTAAACATCCATTCACTCCCTTTTTGCCTAACATCCTATTTGTCTGGCAATTACCATCCGCTGAACCTCTGATGTTCCTTCCCCAATTTCCAAAAGCTTTGCATCACGGAAAAATCGCTCTACCTGATATTCCTTCATATATCCGTAACCGCCATGAATCTGAATGGCTTGGTCACAGACCTTCATACACATTTCTGATGCAAATAATTTTGCAATCGCCGCTTCCTTTTTGAATTTTTTCCCTTGATCCTTTAACCATGCTGCTTTATACACCATATTTCGAGCCAATTCAATTTTCATTGCCATATCGGCCAATTTAAATTGGATCGCTTGAAACGCAGATAAGCTTTTACCAAATTGCTTGCGTTCCTTCGAATATTGTAAGGATTTTTCATAGGCACCCTGTGCGATGCCTACAGCCATAGCGCCAATTCCAATTCTTCCTCCATCTAATGTCGCTAAAAATTGTTTAAAGCCATTCCCTTCTGTTCCAAGAAGATTTTCTTTAGGAATCGTGACATTTTCTAAAATGAGTTCTGTTGTATTTGAGGCATGCAAACCCATTTTTTCGTAATTATTTACCACTGAAAATCCGCTTGCATCTGTTGGAATAATAAATGCACTAATGCCTTTTGTTCCTTGTGCCTGATCAGTTACAGCCGTAATGGCCAGATTTTTTGCATAGCCCGCATTTGTAATAAAACATTTTGACCCATTTATTACCCAGTGTTCTCCTTGAAGAGTGGCCTTTGTTTGTGTTCCGCCTGCATCTGAACCGGCATTAGGTTCAGTTAGGCCGAATGCACCTAAATATTCACCTTGACAAAGCGGTGTTAAATATTTTTTCTTTTGTTCTGGGGTACCGAATAAATGGATTGGTGCAGCACCTAAAGAAATATGGGCCGAATAGGTGATACCGGTTGAGGCGCAAACTCTGCTTAATTCTTCCGTCACGATGGCGAAGCTGATTGTATCTGCACCGCTGCCGCCATATTCTTCAGGAAAAGGGAGCCCCAGCATCCCGAGCCCTGCCAATTGCTCAAAAATTTTTTCTGGAAATGCACCTGTTCGGTCTCTTTCATCCGTTCCAGGTGCGACCTCTTCCTCAGCAAATTCGTGAATCAAGTTGCGAATCATTTCTTGTTCATTTGTTAAATCAAAATTCATCGCGCTTCAATCCTTTCTTATTTGCGGTCAGATAAAATCTGTTTCTATTTAACTAGAAAGCTCCAACCTTAGTCTGGTCGTCGATGATTAAATCCGGCTCCGTAACAGATTGAATATCTTCTACTGAATAGCCCTTGGCCGTTTCCACAAGTCTTAAACCTTTACTTGTTACATCGATTACAGCGCGTTCGGTGATAATCTGATCAACTACCCTTTTTCCTGTTAATGGAAGCGTGCATTGTTTTACTATTTTTGCCTCTCCTTGTTTTGTTGTATGATCCATGATGACGATAATTTTTCTTGCTCCATGGACAAGGTCCATCGCACCTCCCATGCCTTTAATCATTTTGCCGGGAATCATCCAATTGGCAAGATCGCCATTTTCTGATACTTCCATGCCTCCGAGTATCGCTAGATCGATATGTCCGCCGCGAATCATCGCAAATGATTCAGCACTGTTAAAATAGCTCGCACCCTGGATGGCTGTCACCGTTTCTTTTCCTGCATTAATTAAATCTGGATCCACCTCAACATTTTCTGGATAAGGGCCGATTCCAAGCAAACCATTCTCAGATTGCAGTACGATTTGCTTGTTAGAAGGAATATAGTTTGCCACAAGAGTGGGCATTCCGATCCCGAGATTTACATAAAAGCCATTTTGAATCTCTTTTTCTGCCCTTCTAGCAATCTTTTCTCTACTATTTGCAGACATACGAAACCTCCTTTACATTATTTCTTATTTTTATGTTGAATTGTTAATCGTTCGATCCGTTTTTCTTGTTTTCCAACAAGCAATTTTTGTACATAAATTCCTGGTGTATGAATATGATTAGCCGGCAGCATCCCTTTATCCACCAAATTCTCGACCTCAGCTATTGTCACTCTCCCTGCGGCAGCAATCATCGGATTAAAGTTTTGCGCGGTTTTATTGTAGATAAGATTACCGCTTTTATCTGCTTTCCAAGCACGGACCAAACTGAAATCCGCTGTCAGCGCTTCTTCCAGTAAATATTCCTTCCCATGAAAAATACGAGTTTCCCTGCCCTCCGCAATTGGCGTTCCTACACCTGCTGGCGTATAAAACGCAGGAATTCCGGCACCGCCGGCACGAATTTTTTCTGCCAATGTGCCTTGAGGGATAAGCTCTACCTCAAGCTCACCATTTAATACCTGACGTTCAAACTCCTTATTCTCTCCTACATATGAGGAAATCATCCTTTTTATTTGTTTCGTTTTTAAAAGTAAGCCAAGTCCCCAATCATCAACACCGCAATTATTTGAAATCACGGTGAGATTTTTAACACCAGTATGACAGAGCGCTTTGATTAAGTTCTCCGGTATCCCGCAAAGCCCAAAGCCGCCAACCATTATGGTTGCACCATCTTTGATTTCACTGACTGCTTCTTTAAAAGACGATAAAATTGGTTTCAATTTGACACCGCTCCATTCTCTTTATGAGGTTAAACAGGATAAACAGGGTGTTTTCGCTGTGAAAAAGGGAGATACTTTGTTTGATATGCTTCAAACCTTGTGAGTAGTTCTTTTCTTAATGAGTTAGGCGGGATGATTCCGTCGATAATCATTTCTGATGCAAGTCGATAAAGATCGATGTCTTTTTTGTATTCCTCCCGTTTTTCTTCAATAAAAGCCTTCTGCTCTTCTTTTGGCAACTCTGCGATCTTATTAGCATAAACTGCGTTTACTGCTGCTTCCGGTCCCATCACAGCAATTGATGCTGTCGGTAGAGCCAGGCAGCAATCTGGTTCAAATGCTGGTCCTGCCATTGCATATAGCCCTGCACCATACGCCTTGCGAACAATTATTGATATTTTTGGAACGGTCGCTTCTGACATGGCGGAAATCATTTTTGCCCCATGTCGAATGATTCCTGCTCGCTCCACCTTCGTCCCAATCATGAATCCAGGGATATCAGCTAAAAATAACAAGGGAATATTAAATGCATCACATAACGTAATAAACCTTGCAGCCTTATCTGCTGAATCATGAAATAGGACACCCCCCTTTACTTTTGGCTGATTTGCTATGATCCCGACCGATTGGCCATTTAACCGACAAAAGCCTGTAATAAGTTCTGGAGCAAACAATGCTTTAATTTCAAAAAATGAATCCTGATCGATCATTCGATCAATTAAATCCTTTATATTAAATGGAGCATTCTGATTTTTTGGAATGATATCTTCTAATGATTGATCATGTGTTTTAGGAGGGAGTGCTTCTTTTAATGGCGGTCTTTCTGAAAAATTGGCTGGTAAATAAGAGAGATATCTGCGTGCTAAAGAAATAGCCTCTTCTTCAGAATTGGCCAAAATGTCACCACATCCTGAAACAGTACAATGCATCCTCGCTCCTCCCATCTCTTCAAGCGAAACGCGTTCTCCTATAACCATTTCTGCCATACGGGGTGAACCTAAATACATGGATGCATTCCGGTTTACCATGATTACAACATCACAAAAAGCAGGGATATATGCTCCTCCTGCAGCCGAAGGTCCAAATAAAATACAAACTTGCGGAATTTTCCCCGATAGTTTCACTTGATTGTAGAATATTCTCCCTGCACCACGTCGGCCTGGAAACATCTCGATTTGATCTGTAATTCTCGCCCCTGCCGAATCAACTAAATAAATCAGTGGTACACTAAGCTTATCCGCTGTTTCCTGGATTCGGATGATTTTCTCAACTGTTTTTGCCCCCCAGGATCCTGCTTTTATAGTGGAATCATTACCCATAACACAGACAGTTTGCCCATTTACTTTCCCGATACCCGTGACAACACCATCTGCCGGTAAATGGTCTTCCATACAATTAGCCAGTAAAGCATCTTCTAGTTGTAAACCGTTGTCAAATAGTAATTCAATTCGTTTCCGTACAAAAAGCTTTCCCTTTTCCGCATTTTTAACATGGTATTTAGGTGCTCCTCCTTTTTTTATCGTTTCCAGCTTTTCTTGCAATGCTTTTTCAAGCGACATAGCCGTTCCCTCCTATAAAACATATAGCCTGTTGGAATTTAACTGCTGCTTCATAAACAACTGATCAAAATTCTTTAACAATGAAAAAATGATTTCAAACCTAAAGGAAGCGTTTACATTGATTTTCTATCGTATAATCTTCAATCGTATTAAATGGGCAAATGACAGTGAGTTACATTAATTCAATTAACACATCACCATCGTTTACAAAGTCACCTTCATTTATATTAATTTTTTTTACTGTACCCTTACACTCTGAAGTGATTGGAATTTCCATTTTCATTGATTCTAGGATGATAACATCCTGTCCCTCTTCGACTGTATCCCCAACTGCAACTAAGATTTTCCAGACGCTTCCCGCCATATTTGTCATAATCTGCATTCATATTCAGCCCCTTTCATTTATGTTATAAAGCTTTTATTATTTAAAAATAACTGCCTAGTTATATACTATTCATGTAAAAGCTAGTTATAATCAACAATGAATATTTGAATTATTTAAACTATTTGAGATAACCATTAGAAAAAGAAAAGTCAACGTTTTCACGTTGACACTGTCAGATTGGTTCTAAAAGACTTCCTATTTATCTCGGCAATTTTTGCATACATTTAGCAATTGCTTTCCTTCTCTTTTATATGGATATAATAATTTTATTCTCGTTTTTCCACAAATCGGACATGTACCTCTGCCTTTAGAAGGTAATTTTTTCAGTGATTTTCCGCGATATCTTTTTGCCATTAACCTTCATCCTAACTGTTTTTTAGTTACAATTTATTTAATGATAATAAGAACTAAAAATTGTTAGGCATTTATTAGGGTTGGCCAAAAATATTTTTTTATTAAAATATTTCTTGCTCCTTGTGAGCTTTTAAACTTCTTGATTTAACAGGAAGCTTGTAAATTGCATCTAATACCTTTGTCCCAATAAATTGACAAAGTAATGCGTAAATAATAATGTTCCATGAAACAACAATTCCTGTTATACCTAATAAGATTCCATTAATCAAAAAAAGTGCTTTGCCTGGTGAAAATCCAAAAGCCCTTGAAAGAATCAAGGCTAAAATATCCATTCCGCCTGAAGAGGCTCCCATTCGGAACAATATTCCTAACCCTAAACCAAAGAAAACTGATCCGAAAGCAATATCAAAAATATCAAGTAAAACATAAGATAATGGATCTTTAATCAGCGGGGAAATCCAGTTAATCACCGAAGATGTAACCGTTACACAGTACATTGTCCACAGCGCACTCTTTTTACCGAGCCATTTTACTGCTGCAAGTAACAACCCGGCATTTAAAAACCAAAGTGAATAGGCATATGGAATATTCAATAGGACATTTAATAATACCCCAACACTTGCAGCACCACCTGAGGGTATAAAGTGCGGAAATAAAAAAACAGCCATTGCTAAGCCTTGCACAGCTGCGGCAATTCCAAGTATGATGCATTTTACAAGTATATTCATTTGCAGATCTCCTAGCTGTCATTAAAATATGAAAATATAAGACAATTTATTTTACCATAAACAATAAAAAGGACTTCGTAAAACACCTCCAGATGATATCTTGTATGGATTTTTCATCGCTCTGTAAAAAAACATATCTGTTATTTTTTTGCTTCAGCTTTTATCTTTTATACGTGCCGACAGAATCCTTCTCGCTTCAGTGTGTCAGTTAGTTCTCCCTATGACACTTTAGCTGAGTCTCACATACTTATTCCTTTTCTTTTCACCTTAGCGTACTGTTGTATTGTGCATAACACATTCTGAGCTGATTGTTAATCATGAATAAAGCTTATGCTGGACAAAACTCAAAAAATAAGCTGCCATTCATAAGTGGCAGCTTAACCGATTAAAACATATATGATACCTCTTCCTTATCCATTTACATACTTATTCTCCCTATGTTTCAGCTGATGGCTATTGTTTGCTTTCTTTTCGATTTTATTAATGATCACAAATAAAACACATAACTCTGCCAGCATTCCAATTGATTGAGCCAATGCACCGATCTTTCCGTTCCAGTAAGGAAATAGACTTGAAGTTAGCAATAAAATGAGAAAGGTAAACAATAAATTGGTTGATTGGGAAATAACCATAATTTTTGTTTGCTTCCTTACCATTAACAGTCCATTACAATAATCAATAAATGGAAAAACAAGTGTCATAAGCATAAACACTTTTAAACTATCCAAGCTTGCAGCAACCAAGCGTTCATTAGCACCTAATGCATGCTCAATTACATATCCTCCAATAGGTGTAAAGCAAAAAACAGCTAATATACAAGTTGGAATAAATCCAATCATTAATGTAAACCTCTGCACTTTTTGCGGATGATCCTTATAAAAGGTTAAAACAATTTGATGAATATAACTAAAAAAGCTTAAAAAAAGCTGAGCAATACTTAAAGCAATTGCATATGAAGCAATCGCTAACTCTATTTCACTCGTTTTACCTAAAAAGGAATTAATAATTGGTCCTACCATTACAATAATGAGAGATGAGAGGATTAAAGGATTGTAAAAATTAAAAATTTGCGACTTCTTCGTTATTGTATGTTGTTCATCATTACCTACCATTTTTTTGACCAATGCTCGCCCTTCGATAAAACTTATCAGACATTCAACGATCATTCCTGATAAAAAGATGATTGCTCCTGTCTGCGCATTAATATTACCTGATCGAATAAATAGAAGGGATAATCCATACATGACAATTAACCGAATAATCATGCCAATTGTCAGCCATTTCGTTTGTCTATTTAAGATGATAACCCCTTGAAATAAACAGCGGATCGCAGAAAAAAAGGTGACGATGATAAGAATTTGATAAACATCGACTATTTGAACGATCATATTGGAATCTGCTCCAAAGAAGGTTGAAAATATCCATTTCCCTGCTGGAGTGTAAGCAATTGTTCCAGCCACAATCATTAAAGCTGCTACGACATATGCCGCAACAGCAGACATTACTTTAAACGATACCCTGTCCCTAACAAGTGCCGAGCATGCATTCCTCAATAAGACACCGAGACGTTCTGTAATCCCAAATAAACTCATTGCGATGACATAGCTTGCAATAACAACCTCTGCATTTTCTCCCCTTGTTAACGTCCCATTAATAATCATGTGGGAAAACGTTACTAAGCTAGCAGATAACCCTAAGGGGACAAAGAACCTTAGAATCTTCTTCGTTGACAGCCCATTTTCTGCTTGATCAAAAATTTTTCCCATCTCCCTTATTAATTTTAAATCTAGACAATCTCTTTCTTGTTTTTAATGATTTTACCAGATAATGAAAACGCATTCTATAATATTATCATTATTTTTTTCTTTTAGAACTTTAATTTATCCCTTTCAAGCAGAAAAAGGGAGAGAAAAACGTTTCTCACCCTTCTGATCTAGATAATCGTTCAATAACGGTTGCTAATAATAATGTGCGCTCCACTAAACTCGGTATTTCCAAATATTCTTTTTCACTATGAGCATTTCCGCCAACTGGACCTAATCCATCAATGGTTGCTACACCTAGTGAAGACGTATACGAGGCATCAGAACCTCCTCCAGTAGCTGTGTCTTCAATCTCGACACCTAATTCTTCGCCAACATCTTGAATAATACTAAGCAACTTGCAGGTTTTTTTATTTTTTTCCATTGGCGGGCGATTCATTTCACCTTCAAGAATGATTTTTGTACCAGCAACATCAGATGATGAACAAATTTTTTCAAGACGTTTTTCTAATAATTTGACTTGCTTCATTTCCTTTATCCGGACATCAATCTGTGCCTCTGCATGATCTGAAACGGTATTTGCACTTGAGCCGCCTTCAATCAACCCGACATTTACACTGATCCCTTTCTCATGGTCGGAAAGTTCGTGTAATTGAATGATTTTATGGGCTAACTCTTCAATTGCACTTCTGCCTTTTTCAGGTTCAATCCCTGAATGTGCTGCTTTTCCTTCCACAATAAGTGTATAATTTCCTTTTCCCCTTCTAGCAGAAACAATTGAACCATCTTTTCTTGCCGGCTCTAAAACGAGAGCATATTTTTTTCCTTTAGCTTCCCTTTCAATAATTTCTCTAGAGGTTGGTGAACCGACTTCCTCGTCACTATTAAAGACTAATCGAATGTTTTTATAGCCTTTATACCCTTCATTTTTCAATGCCTTAACTGCATACAGAAGGGACGCATGGCTTGCTTTCATATCAATCACACCGGGGCCATAAGCCCGATTTCCTTTAATATGAAATGGCCTTACCATTGCCGTGCCTTTTGGATACACTGTGTCCATATGAGCGAGAATAATGATCTTCGGTTCTTTTGCATCTTTATGCTCAATGATTAGGTGGTTACCGTATTCCTCTTGCTCCTCAATAAAAACATTAAAGCCTAACTCCTTATAGCAATCTTCCAAAATTTGTCCTATTGAATCGACACCTTTCTTGTTATGAGAACCACTATCAATATTTACAAGCCTTTTGATGAATAGCAGCATTTCTTTCTGATGAAGTTGTAAAAACGATTCCATGAAGTATTGCCTTCTTTCTTTCCTACTGATGAAATTTAATTATATTGATTTTATCAGAATGGCGGTAAATAGGTAAGAGTTCCTAATTGAAATTTTGAAAAAAATCACGCTTTTACACGTTACTTGATCAAATTTTTCAGAATTTCTAAATTTTTATAATGAATATTTTATTATTCATAATTTTATGATAAATTAAATTATACTACTTTGAGAGGAAGCTAAAATATGTCACAATTTACAAATATTACGATTGAAAAAGAGGCAAATATTTACTTTGAGGGAAAGGTTTCAAGCAGAACCATTTTATTTGCCGACGGTACAAGAAAAACATTAGGAATTATGCAGCCAGGTGAATATGAATTTGCAACAAGTGTAAAGGAAGAAATGGAAATTGTCTCAGGAAAATTGGAATATAAACTTCAGGGTGAAAATTGGAAAACAATTGAAGGAAGCGGTGTGTTTTACGTTCCTGCAAATGAAACATTTCAAGTAAAAGCAAATACAGTTGTTGATTATTGCTGTTCATATATAAACCAATAATCAAGCATAAAAAATGTCGACGGTTATCGCGTCGACATTTTCTCTTCCTCGACCGTTTCAACTAATTTAAAAAGAAAACGATAAATGATACACATCGCCTCACCTAAGGTAATCTCTTCGATAAAACCTTGAAGACATTCCAATGATACATTCAAATCCCACATGCCATCCTTTTGATTGTATATAAGATCAAATGAAACATCCTTACAAACAGATTCTTTAATGAGATAGTTTCTAATCACCTTTTCATGCTTCTTCTGAAGCTTAAGGCCAAGCAAAGCATCATATGTTTTGAAAACATCATCGACCTCTAAAGAAATCGCATCAACCCCTATTAATTCAAGCCACTTCGTTTCGATATAAATGAATTCATCCATATGCTCTTTTAAATACTTAACAGGTCTAGTTAAAAAAGAGGATGTCTCTGTATCTATTACTTCTTCTGTTTCCTTTATCCCTCGTTCTATATATGCATCATCAAAACGAGTGATCGGTTTTTTTTCTTTGAAGGTAAAGGTTTCCCTAAGATTATCATCGATTATTTGGTGCCTTTCAATATAGTCTTTTTCCTCTTTGTAAATTTCAACTATTCCACCCTTTTGTTGGTTCTTTTGCAGTTTCTCAATTTCTGTTACGATAAATTGTTTTAATACATCTTTTAACAATTTTTCTATCCTCCAGCTAAAATTTCCTTATTCTATCATTATACCCATTTACACTAAATTAAATGTAGGGTCAAGTTCAATGTATACCGGGCAATGATCACTACCCAATACATGACAATGTGCCTGAGAATCTTTTAAGTATCCAGCCAATTTTTTTGAAAGAATAAAATAGTCAATTCTCCAACCGATATTTCGTTCCCTGACTTTGTTCATATAAGACCACCACGTATAGACATCCTGTTTTTCAGGATATAGAAACCGAAAGCTATCAATAAAGCCAGCTTCGAGTAAAGAGGTCATTTTTCCTCGTTCTTCTTGGGTAAAACCTGAGTTTCCGTGATTTGATTTTGGATTCTTTAAATCGATTTCCTGATGTGCAACATTGAGGTCTCCGCAAAGGATAACCGGTTTGATTTTATCCAGATCTAGTAAATAGTCGAGTATTTGATCCTCCCATTCTAATCGGTAGTCAAGTCTTGACAAATCTCGTTTTGAATTCGGTGTATAGACAGTGATCAAATAATATTGATCAAATTCTAATGTAATGATTCTTCCTTCTGGTTCAGGATCAGAATCACCTAGCCCGTAAGAAACAGAAATCGGTTTATGCTTTGTAAAAACGGCGGTGCCTGAATACCCCTTTCGTAACGCATAATTCCAATATTGATGATACCCTTCAAGCTCTAATTCAATTTGACCTTCTTGTAATTTTGACTCTTGGATACAAAAGATATCCGCATCCATTTCCTTAAAGTAATTCAAAAACCCTTTTTTCACACATGCTCTAATCCCGTTAACATTCCATGATACAAGTTTCATTATTGAGTGCTCCCCGCTTCTATTATGTCCTATAATTATATATATTTAGTGGCAAAATTGCTATTTTTATATACTATAGTTAGTAATAGTTTTTATTGTCCCAAATTACCCATTAACAGAGTAAATACGAAATGCTTCCATTGTTATAGGTTTACTGCATGTTAAGATTGGGATAAATATTCATATGAATTTATGGAAAAATAATAAAAAAAATAGGAGATCAAATATGATATTACAGCCAAATTCTTTTATCTTTAATTTAACCATAGCAACTATTTTATCTATTATTATTGGACTGGAGCGTCAGTTAAAGAAAAAGCCGTTAGGTTTAAAAACATGCTTAGTGATTGGAATCGTCAGCTGCTTATTAACAACTGTTTCAATTGAAGCTTCCGAAAAATTTGCTGAATCCTATGTAAGACCAATGGATCCCTTAAGGCTGGCAGCACAAATTGTTTCCGGGATTGGTTTTCTTGGAGCGGGTGTGATTTTAAGAAGGAATAATGATATGATTTCAGGACTTACTACCGCTGCAATGGTTTGGGGTGCAGGTGGAATAGGAATTGCTTGCGGAGCAGGCTTTTGGATTGAAGCATCGATCGCAACATTGTTGTTAATCGTAAGTGTGGAGATTATCCCGTTTATTTTTAAGTTTATCGGACCAAAATCCCTTAGAGAACGAGAACTAAAAGTTAAAATTGTTGTTGATGAACACGATAAAATGACTGATATCCTTAAGGAGCTTAAGCTTAAAAAAATGAAAGCGAAAAAAGTGCGAGTAAAGGATATAAAAGAAGGTGATATGCAGCAATTAGAGCTAGTCCTGATCGTTAATGAAAATTTATATGTGACAGATGTCTATTACTCATTAAAGCAAATCAAGCATGTCATTAATGTTGAAATGGAATCTCTCTAATAAAAAAAGCGCAAGGCGCTAAGCATTCGGCGACAAGCATAAGTCAAATAGGAATAGAAGGTGTTATTTACCTTCAATTCCTATTTGACTAAACCCTAGTGGCAGTCAAAAACGCGACGTCCTGTCGCATTGACTGCACTTGCACATCCTGTGCTTCGCCGATGGTGCTTGGAGCTAGACACTAAAACTAAGTACAAAATTTTATACTTCTTAAACTTTAACAAAAGCATAAGCGCCTTATTCAGCCTAGGGCAAATAAGGCGCTCTTTGCCTTCAATTCTAGAGGGGCTAGGCGCTGGAGCTTATACGTGAGCGCTTAGCCACAGTTCAAGAATTTTATAATTTCCTGGCAACAATAAAACCACCAGTGGCTGTTTGACGTCACAATTGGAGGTTTTTGTTTATTTTAGATGCTGTAAATGAACTCCACCAATCCACCAATCAATTCCGATCAAATCAATCCGATTTGCTTCCCCAGACAAAACACGTTCGCCAAAAGAAGTAATAGTCAATATTGGATTATGCTGTTCTGAACCATACATTGGGAGCAAGCCATTGGTTTTTAGTAATGCTTGATCACCTTTTACTAACTCATTTAACAACGCAGATAGATGCAGATTACTTAAACCTTCATCCTTCAAAGAAGGAGCAATTTGATGAAATAAATCCCTAAAAGAAACTGGTTTTGTTGCAATCGCATTAAGAGCTATGCTTTCAATTATATTTAATCCTGTTTTAGCTGAAGGAAGATAGCTTTCATGTCTTGTTAATACCTCTAACAAAAAAGGCAATTCATGATCAATATCTGCTACCCACTTTTTCACCTCCTCTGAATCGGACGAAGTATAAACTCTCCACCCCGCTTCAGCTTCATTTACCTGCTTACTTGAGACGGTTTTTCTACTGTGAAAAAGCTCCAATAATTGATTACCAAGTAATTGACTTAATCCGTAAAAGGGAGAGATACCTGGATAAGAATTAACACTAACCATCGATATATTTAGATGATGCTGGTTCGCTAATTGTGTAAGTATGTACATGAGCATCGTTTGATCATAACGGTCATGCTCAAACCAGAGCACAACTTCCTCATCATGCGGGATCTCAGAAAGCTGAGCTAATTGCTTGTGACAAATTGCACTGAATAATGATGAAGGGATTTCCAGCTTTTCATCAAAAAAAGCGGCCCTTCTCGTTATTAACTCCTCATTTGACCATGACGAATGGAAAGGACCAAAATCATACATTTCTCTCCAACTCATAATTTTACCGCTTAATCCTTGTAATTTACTTGCGAGAATATCGCCATTTACGATATGGATCATCTGTTTTTCACCTCTTAATGCTTATCACTAACAGATTCAACCTTCAGATCAAAGAAAAAAGAAACATCTCTATTAGCATGTGAATGTGCTTTCCCCATAAACTTATAACCAACCATACAGATTCTTACTTGTTTATTAGTTAAGCCCACCACAGCTCTTTTGCTCCTTCCTTAATTAATTTATCTTGTAAGAATTCAACCGCTTTTGTAAATCCTTCTTCAATGCTCATTAGCCCATCTTCATGTTCGATGCTAACCGCACCTTCATACCCGATTGTTTGCAGGCTGCTAATGATTTCTCTCCACGTATCTTCACCATGACCATAACCTACAGTACGGAATACCCAAGAGCGGTTTGCGATATCCTTATAGCTTTTTGTATCTAATACACCATTTAATGGGTTGTTTTGACCATCAATTCTTGTATCTTTTGCGTGGAAATGGAATAACGCATTTTCCTTGCCAAGTGCTTTGATACACGCAACAGGATCCATCCCTTGCCAAAAATAGTGGCTTGGATCAAAGTTAGCACCAATTTGTTCGCCACACTCATGTCTCAAGCGAAGCAATGTTTCCGTATTATAAACGACAAAGCCTGGATGAGGCTCAACGGCAACACGAACATGATGTTCTTTTAAAAATTGATTTTGCTCGCGCCAATATGGAATCACCTTTTCTCTCCATTGCCAATCAACAACCTCAGAGAAATCATTCGGCCATGGGCATGTGATCCAAACCGGATGCAGGGAAAAGTCTGATTCTCCAGGGCATCCTGAAAAAGTTACAACATTTTCAATCCCTAACTTCGAAGCAAGTCTTACAGTATCTTGAAAAACCTGATGATGTTCATTCGCAATTTCTTTATTCGGATGCAGAGGATTACCGTGGCAGCTAAGAGCACTAATTTGGATGCCACGAGATTGGAATGCCTCTTTAAAAACAGCTAACTTTCTTTGATCAGCCAATAATTCTGCAGGATTGCAATGGGCATTGCCTACATATCCACCTGTGCCAATTTCTACAGTATCCAGTCCGGATTCCTTAATATAATCCAATGCTTCATGTAATGACTTTTCTGAAAACAATACAGCGAAAATTCCAAGTTTCATCTCAATCTCTCCTTCTACATAAATGAAAATGTTGTTTATTTCATACTGTCTGCTCATTAATCTTATTCTTCCTTTATCCCATTCTTAACGGGCAGTAAGACCTTAATAAAAAATTTCAGCCATTTAATAAGTATAAAAAATTGGATGAGGATAAACTGCCCGTAAAGATTCGACGAAGGACAGGACGTCCAAGTCAGGCGAAAGCCACAGGAGGTGGCGTACTAAGCATGATAAGTTTCACTACCATTCAGTAAAAAAACGCCACTGAATGAATTCTCACTTTATTTCTCAGATCCTGCTGTGATTCCGCTTACAATATATTTTTGCAAGAGGATAAACATAATGATTATCGGGGCAGCGGCAATGGTAGACACCGCCATTAGGCCGTCCCATTGTGTTCCATATTGACCGATAAATTTAGTTAATCCCATTGTCAGCGGGCGTATTTTTTCATCCATTGCAAGAGTTAAGGCGAAAATTAAATCTCCCCATGCAAATAAAAAACTGAACGTTCCAACTGTAAGTAAAGTAGGTTTTGTTAAAGGTAGTACAACTCTTACAAATGCAGTAAACCGATTACAACCATCTATAACTGCTGCATCCTCCAAACCTCTAGGAATGGATAGGAAAAACGGGCGCATGATCAGAATCGCAAATGGTAATGCAAGAGTTGTGTTTCCGATAATTAAACCTGCATAACTATTAAGAAGATTAAACTTTGAAAACAAAATAAATAGCGGCATCGCTGTCATTACCCCAGGCACCATTTGTGTAACAAGAAGGATAAGTAAAAAGATCCCACTTCCCTTTAACTTAAAACGCGCCATGGCATATGCTGCTGGCAATGCCAATAGAAGAGTAAGGGCTGCTGTTCCAATTGCAATAATGAATGAATTTTTTAAGTATAGTAATATACTACGATCCTCGATTATATTTTTAATGTACGCATCAAACTGAATTGTCTCAGGAAAGATCATCGGAGGGGTAGCAAATACGTCTTGTATCGGCTTTACAGATGTAGTTATCATCCAATAAATTGGAAATAAAAATACCAGTGTTATGACAAGTGCGACGAAAAACATCCCATATTCTCTAGTCGTATATTTCATCACATTGTCTCCTCCTTCCTGATCAAATATAAATAGATAAGGGAAATGCATGTTAAGATTAATAGAATAATCGTAGCAACTGCACCGCTAAGTCCGAACTTAAAATTTACAAATGCCAGCTCATATCCAAAAAACGGTAAAACTTGTGTAGCATTTACCGGTCCTCCCCCGGTCATGATCAAGATGATATCAAACACTTTAAATGTGTAGATTATTCCTAGAACGAGAACAACCAAAATGGCGGGCTTCATCAGTGGAACCGTGATTTTAAAAAAGGACTGAAGCCTTGATGCACCATCTATTTTTGCAGCTTCATATACGTCGTTTGGCAGCGCTTGCAACGATGACAATAAAAGAATCATATTAAAAGGAATTCCTATCCAAATATTCGTGACAATAATTGCGATTAACGCAGTGCTTTGTTGCCCCAACCAGTTTATCGGCTCATTAATCAAGCCGATTTGGACAAGAAAATAGTTGATAACACCATAATCAACATCATATAGCCATTTAAATAACGTACCAGTAATAACTAATGGCGTCATCCAAGCTAAAAGCAATATCGAACGAAAAAAATTACGGAGCGGAAATCGCTGATTAAAAAACAATGCCAATAAAAATCCAATCGAAAGCTGAAAAACAATGCAGGAAACGGTATAAATCACAGTGTTTTTCAAGGCGGGTAGAAATCTTTCATCTTGAAAAATTTGTCTGTAATTTTCAATTCCTATAAAAGGTTTTTCTCCTTTCAAATTATAGATCGTAAAGTCCTGAAAACTAATAAAAATATTATAGAAAATTGGGTAAAGCATAAAAATAACAACAAAAAGAAAAGCTGGTATAATGAATAAATATTTTGGGAGAGTTTTCTTTATAAATGGTCCAACCTGCATCTCGGTACCAATCTTTTTATTCGTTTCGATTCTTGTATCTGCTTCCATAGTATTGCCTCCTTTTGCTTCTAACCGTTTAGAAGCTATTATTCTAAAAGAATTCAATCCTTTATGGTAATAAAGGCTCTATCTTCTCAGCAGATTCTCTCATTATTTTCTCAACATCCTCACCAGTGATTGATCGTTGTATTGCTTCCTGAACTGCCGTTGAAATTTCAGGATATTTTGTTCCGTAAGCACGCGGTTTTGACGTTTTAATTTGTTGAACAAAAACTTGCAATTGCTCGTCTTTATTCCATTCATATCTCTTATCGTCAGCAACATCTTCTCGATTAGGCAAACGACCGCCAAGTTCATGCATTGGCCCTAAAATGTCAGGCTGTTGAGACCAAGTGATAAAATCAAACGCCTCTTGTCTATGCTCTGTAGTAGCAGAAATTGCCCAATTTTCTCCTCCTAGAATTGAAGCAGATTGTTTTCCTTCCGGCATAAGGGTAACATCCCAGTTTAAATCTTTCGATTCTTCTCTAAGAGTGGGTAATTGCCAAGGGCCGTTTACCATCATGGCTGCTTTACCAGTTTGAAATTGGACAAGTACATCTTGCTGATTCCAGTTCACAATATTTTCTGACATCGAACCTTCCTTCACCATATTCTGAATAAATTTCATCGCCGAGATTGCTTCCGGACTGCCAAAGGAATCTAAATCCGCGCCAGCCTGCCATAAAAAAGGAAGAAATTGAAATGTGCCTTCCTCACTTTTAGTGGCCGCAATGGCTAAACCTTTCCTGTCATTTGTCGTTAATTTTTTCGCTGCTTCTTCCAATTCACTCCATGTTTTCGGCGGTTCTGTAATACCTGCTTCTTTAAACATATCTTTATTGTAAAAAAGGGCAAGTGCATTACTGTTATTAGGAATGCCGTAATACTTTCCATCAAGCATCGTTGAGGCTCTTGGACCTTCAAAATATTGATCAGCCTCTCCCCATTCTTCCACTTCCTTCGTAATATCTGCAAATACCCCTGCTGCTGCGAATGCTTGATGATCAGGATTGTCGATGAGCACGATATCAGGCAGCTCACCACCGGCAATCCCTTGTAGAAGCTTTGTTTTTAAATCCGCAAATGGAAAGTACGTTCGCTCAAACTTTATATTTGGGTGGCTTTCTTCGTATTTACGAAGTAATTCTAACTGTTCTTTTTCCGATGGGGAATCCGGACTCAAATAATCCCAAACCTTTAATGTTATCACTCCATCATTTCTGCTTTCATTACTTGCCCCATCGCTGCATCCAACAAGTGCAATGACCATTAATAATAAAAGCCCGCATAACAGCTTCCATTGCAACTTCATTAACAATGCCCCCTTTATTTAGTTGCTTCAGTGGTTATACTTTCAAAAATCGTCACTTCTTCCCCTTTTTTAATCGATTGTAATGCTCCACCGACAATTGCAAAGCTCTTAAGATTATCTTCAAGATGTGTGATCGGTTTTCGATTTTCCTTTATTGCCTGAATCATCTCGTAAATGGAAAATTCCCGATCTGTATAGCGCATGTTTGGCAGCTCCAGCTCTGTTGTTATGCCATCTTCAAGTGTAATCATTGGCACATCATCGATTAATTCAACAATTCCTTTGCTGCCGACAAGACGAACCTCTCCGTTCCAAGAAGTTTCTTTTCCACGAGTAACCCAGCTGCCAAAATAATTGATAAGTGTATTATCAAAATTAATGATTGCGCTTGCAACTCCATTCCCGCCGAACCAACTCCAAGAAGGCTTCATGCTTTTCGCAAAAATAGATGATGGCTCCTTCCCTAAAATATGCCTTAATAAATCAAAGTGATGAATGCTCATATCCTCTATTAAAATCTCACTATATTGATCACGCCAGCCGCCAAATTTTGTTGCCCTTCTAAAATTCCATTCCCCATATTCGACAACGCCTATCGTTCCTTCTTGAATGCAATTTTTAATTGCTTCAATTTCTGGTCTCCAACGATAATTTTGGCTGATCATAATAAATTTCTCATATTGTTTTGCTTGATTTGCTAGCTCAATTGCTTCTTCAAAGGTGTGGGTAATGGGTTTCTCCATGAACACATACATTCCTGCTTCTAATGCATCTAGAGCCAATTGTTTATGGGTTTGCGGAGGTGTAATGATAATGGCAATATCTGCAGGAACCTGCTCAAAAGCATCTAAATGATTTTGAAATGTCTGGACAGATTTATCGTTTAATACATTTTTAGCATTCTGAATATTTATCGTATCAACATCGACTATGGCAACGAGTTCGATTTCGGCGAATTCTTTTAAAATAGTCAGCCAGGATTGACCAAAGCCGCCAACTCCAATTTGAATCACTTTTAGCTTATTCATGCATCAATCATCCTCCTAATGTTTGTGAATCTATAAATCAATTAATCTCATCAAAAATTTTTCCAAACACCACATCCTTTCAAGTATGTTTGATTATCGTACCTCATTTTTGAATAAACAAAAGGATAATCCTTTTGTTATCCATTTAAAAAGATCAGCAACCAATCTAAAACGCTTCCAATAATAAGGTACGATCATCAATCATGTATATAATATTTCACATTCCCCTTTGTTACAATTTCAAGCTTTACGATATCCTCTACCACCTTAATTGGCTCCTCCAGCATTAAATGATCAAAAGCCTTCCTTACTGCTAAAGAACCTTGATAAACCGGGTCCTGGCAGATCGTAGCTGTAATCATATCATTCAATAGATAATGATGAATTTCTTTATTCATATCATGCCCAATTAAGATTGGTTTTTTTGAAAGCTTCATTTTTTCTATTTCCTTAGCTACTTCTGCAAGAGCACCAGTGGCGACATAAATTCCGTCTACTTGTTCTAGATCTTTCTTTAATTCCAAGATTGAATTGGATAAATCCGAATTGCTGATCTTTAACGGCCGAATTGATTCGATTTGATCGCATTGTGTTATGTAGTCAATAAACCCTATTACTTTTTGTTGCATTTGAAATGTATTTATTTTGTCGGTGATTAATGCGAATTTCTTTGAGGTGTGTGTAAATCGATACAATAACTCACCAGCTAAACGGCCTGAATCTTGATAATTTGCACCAACATACGATAATCTTTTGCTTGAAGGAGAGTCATTATTGAATGTGTAGATAGGGAAACCTTTTTCAATTCCCGTATTTATAACTTGCATTAATGGGGCTGCATCATTTGCTGAAAGAACAAGTCCATTGTACTTCCCAGAATGAATAATGTCTTGCACGACCTTTACTTGTTCCTGAATATCAAATTTTTTCGTTCGTATAATCTCAATCTCAAATCCAAAGTCACGTAAATCCTTATATGCTTTCATGATTCCTATTTCGATTTCCTTCCAAAAGTATTCAGGATAAACGGGAAAAACAATCGCAATAAGAATGTTTTTCTTTCGAGAAAGCAAGCTTGCTGACATATTCGGTTTATAGTTTAATTCCTCTGCTTTCTCCAACACTTTTTTCAATGTTTTAGGACTAACCTTTCCCCTATTGTTTAGTGCCCGATCGACAGTGGCAATGGATAACCCTAGCTGCTCAGCAATTGTTTTAGCCGTAATTTTCATGTTTATCACCACATATCCTTGGTATCTTCTGTATAATTTACTAGCTATTTGATTTATATCATATGAGAAAAGACGAAGTCAATCTATTTTTAGAATTTTTTGATTATTGAGGTGCGTTCATCATAGTGTGATTGTGAAATATACTACTGTTGAGGTAATTTGTTATTATATTACATAGAATGTATTTATAGTTTACATAACAAGATTATTGTCAATTTATTTTTCGCTTTACTATATAAATTTATTAGAGTTGGTTCTCCCCTTTTCTTTATTTTTAATCTAATGAAAGGTATGGAGGAAAACCAACTTAAATTGCTTTGCTTATTTCAGTGAAAATGTCAGCTCTGGCATCCATTGTGACATATGCTTTTTGATTTTTTCATAATCAGCTTTTTTGCTTTTTATTTGATTCAGAGGTGAAACTACATATTTTTCGTTTACAAAAGTTGGAAAGAATGCAGGATCCTTTAATGTTATTGACATTTTTCCATCCACATCCACCTTTTCGACCTTAATTTGCATGATTCCGCCAAGGTCTTTATAATCTCCTGTTTGACCTGTTAAGAAATTGCCAAGTGAATAAGCGACAAAGGTCCGTTTGCCATCTTCTCTTGTGATCCATTCCATCGGCTGCAGTACATGTGGATGATGACCGATGATAATATCAGCACCAGCATTTGCGGTTTGACGAGCTATATTCTTTTGCTCATTATTTGGCAGCCTTTCATATTCCTTTCCAAAATGAAGACTGACCACTACAACATCAGATACCTTTTTAGCAAGGGCAATCTCTTTTTCTATTTTCTCCGCATCTATTAAGTTAACAAGATATGGCTTGCCCTCTGGTACAGGAATCCCATTTGTCCCATATGTATACGCTAAAAAAGAGAACATAATCCCATTCTTCTCGATTGTTCGAATGTTCGTTTGATCCTTAGCAGAAACAAATGAACCAGTATAAAGCATTCCGATCTTATTCCAATGGGCAATCGCATTCTGAATGGCCTTTTCACCTCGATCTAAAGTATGGTTATTCGCCATCGTAACAATATCTACACCGCTTTCTTTTAATGCATTCCCCACCTCATGCGGACTGTTGAACGAAGGATATGTCGAAAGGCCAATTCCTGCTCCGCCAATCATTGACTCTTGATTCGCAACCGTTATATCTGCTGTTCCGATAGAGGATTTAACAGGTGCAAGCAATGGCATAAAATCATACTTGTCATTTCCTAGATGTTGAGGATTGTATACCCGATCATGAATAAGCACATCTCCAATAGCAGAAAGAGTTACTGTAGAGGCTGCAATTGGCGTTTCTGACAGCTTAGCTGGCCGTTCCATTTCTTCGATAAACTGTTTCTTTTTTGAATCAGCATTCTCATTTTGAATCGATTTGTATTGAACAAAAGTATAAATCGAAACGATAATAAGAAGAGGCGCTAGCATCCAACAAAATAATCGCTTTTTCATCATCATTCTTCCTTTTTCTACTTAAATCTCTTTTAAATTTACCATTTTTTTCAGCAGATGACAAAAGACTAGGATAAATAAGCTTTTTTCAATTTAAAATGAATTAGGAAAAGGAGAATGATTCAGGATGTCGAATTTGACTACTACATTTATTTTTTTGATATAGAGAGGATGTTAGATTTGTCAGCAAATTTCTGTTTAAAATGTGGAATTGCATTGGAGAATCGGGACATTGATGGAACAATTAGAAAGGCCTGCCCGAACTGTGATTTTATCTTTTGGGGAGATTATAGTATTGGCGTCGGAGCTTTAGTAATAAAAGACGATAAATTTCTACTGGTTAAAAGAGCACAAAATCCTGGAAAAGGCTATTGGACGAACCCTGGTGGTTATATTGAGCAATTAGAATCAATTGAGGATACAATTGTACGGGAAGTTGAAGAAGAGGCGGGAATTAAAGCTAAGATAAGAAGTATTGTGGCTATTCGTGACCTTCCGCGAAGTGTACATAACCTTTATATCGCTTTTGCTATGGATTATCTTGATGGAACACCTATTCCAGATGGGGTGGAAGCAGATGAAGCAGGTTTTTACAGTATAGAGGAGACCGAATCAATGAATGTTGCTCCTTTCACTAAATGGCTCATCCATCTTGCTTACAATGGAAAAAGCGAAGGATTGCTTAAAGATCTGAAACCTCTAGTATCACTTAATGACCATGTCTTATTCCGAATATCTTAGAAATACAATAACTAGAGAGGGAATTCCCTCTCTATTCCTCTTCATCCATCAATTCTTCAAATGCAGCTGAAACCTTCGCAAAATCCTCATCACTTTCAATAGACGAGAAATCCCCTTCCTCATCTACCATCAAAAAAAAGACATCAATATCTTCTTCTGATTCTTCTTGTAAATCCTCAACAAACCCAACAGCAACATAATCAGTACCTTCTACATTTATCGCTGCTAAAACTTCGACTTCGTTTTCCCGATCGTTTTCATCTGTAATTGTAAAAACTTCTCCTATTTCGATTTTATCCATGGAAAATCAATCCTTTCTAGACATTCTGCTTCAAAAAATACCTTATTTAGTTTTTCCACTTCGAAATCTTGTATTCATAAATTGTCTAGCAGCATACGTTTATATAGATCATTTATCCTTTTCAAATAGGAATTCGGAAATTAAAAAGAGAGGATGTCATTTTCATGAACTATTTTCAAACACCATATATATTTCATCGTTCATCAGTAAGATCTGTTAGACAGGCACAAGGTAAAATGATAGTTGAGGGTACTGGACGTTTAACGGTTATGCCTGATAAAGCAATCATTCATATCGGGGTAATGACGGAAAATAAAGATGTTGAGGCTGCACAAAATGAAAATTCCAAACGATCCCAACAAGTGATTGAGGCACTTAAGAAAATTGGCATGACTGATGATGATATTCAAACATTATCATATACCATCCACCCAGTCTATGACTTTGTCGAAGGTAAATCAATCTTAAGAGGCTACCAAATTCAGCATGTTTTCGAACTAACTGTTCGTGATCTTCAAAAAGCTGGGGTCATTTATAAAACAGCCGTTTCCGCTGGAGCAAATATGGCAGGAAGCTTGCGGTTTGAAGTCACGAATGAACAGTCATACTACCAAAAAGCGTTACAGCTTGCAATGAAAAATGCCACTGATAAAGCAGTAAAGCTTGGAGAACAAATTGGTGTTACAATCCAACAGCCTCCAGTAAAAATAACGGAAGCTCCTTCTGTTATTAAACCAAAGGAATTAAGTTTATCTATTGCAGCAGAAGCATCCTTTCAAGCACCTCCTCCTATACAAAGGAGAGAAATTGAAATAGAGGCTAATGTATCGACTGTTTTTGAGTATTAGTATGAAAGGCGGTCAAATGATCTGACCGCCTCAACTATATTATTTCTGGTCAATAAACGCATTAATCTCCTTTAAGATGCCTTGTTGAATCTCTTCTACCTTGGCAAAATCCATAGCTTCAATATAATAATCCTCTAGCTTATCTCGAAGCTCTTTTGCTTCTGCCAAGTAGGAAATAGCTTCCTTCATTTTATCTTTATATGCTTTTGTTGTTCTTGCAATGTCTTCTGCATATTTTTCGTCTGTCCCTGGTGTCATGCATCTTTCGTACATATCGATGATTTCATCTGATTCTCGATCTGGAAAATACTCATGCGGGGCTGTACTGTCAAAGATGGCAATACTTTTTTCCCTCAAAATGACCATATCAAGACTATTAGGATCAAAGCCGCAATGATAGACTTCGACATCAAAGCCTTTTTCTTCACCCGCGGCAACAATTTTCTTAAGCATAGTTGATTTACCAGACCCTGCTCTCCCTTTAACAAAGTAACGTTTTTCAATATCTTCCGTTAAATTTTGAATAAAATCAACTGCTCCTAATGGAGTTGCAGCACCTAAAAATCGATGCTTAATGCTTGGTTTTTTTTCTAGTTGGTCATCACCATAAAAAAGAGAAATTAATTCTTGTGAAAGCTTATTTGCTTCGGCAAAATCCATATTAGATATATAAATTTCTTCAATATCATCATGTGCACGCAACGCTTCAGCAAATGTTTTATAAGCCATAGAAAACTTACTTGAAATCTCTTCGTTCAATTGAAGAATCGCTTCTTTATTAAGTGAAAGCTTTTGCGAGTCCCAAGCAACCCCCAAATTTACATACTCTTCAATGACACCAGGTGCTTTCGGTTCAATAATATGTGGTGCAGTGCCATCGACTATTCCAACCTTATATGCCGGTAGCAGGACCCCATCAATTGAATGATTATCCGATGCACAATGCAGGTATTCAATATCAAACCCTTTCCCTTCCATGTACTCGCCAATTCTTTTCATGAGCGAGGATTTCCCCGTACCAGGACCCCCTTTTAATATATACAATCGTTCTACATCCTCTAATACCGAATCATAAAGACTATAAAACCCCTTCGCTGTATTCCCGCCAGCATAATAATGGCGAACTTTTGCACTCATTTGTATCACCCTTTCCCGCCTTTTCTCCTAACATATGTAGATTATCTCACAAGGGTGAATGCCTATTTTTTCATTCGTTTGTCAGATTTTATTCAAGACCCTGCTAAAAAAGGACTGTCTCAACACTTTGAGATAGCCCTTTTCTTTCATTCATTTTTTAATATTTTTTGAAGACTAATGTTGCATTATGACCGCCAAACCCAAAAGAGTTGGATAAGACTACATTTACTTCCGCTCTTTTCGCTAGATTTGGTACATAATTCAAATCTAGCTCGTCATCTGGAGTTTCATAGTTAATGGTTGGAGGGATGATTCCGTCCTGAATTGCCATAATTGAGAAAATCGCTTCAATGGCACCCGCAGCTCCTAGTAAATGCCCTGTCATCGATTTGGTTGAGCTAATCGCGAGTTCATATGCATGCTTCCCGAAAACCTCTTTAACCGCCTGTGTTTCATAAAGATCATTATAATACGTGCTTGTTCCATGAGCATTAATATAATCCACATTCTCTGGTCTAAGATTTGCATCATTTAATGCAAGTTTTATTGCACGTTGACCGCCTTCTCCCTCAGGTGCAGGTGTTGTGATATGATAAGCATCACCAGTTGCTCCATATCCAACAATTTCACCATAAATTTTTGCACCACGTGCTAACGCATGCTCAAGCTCTTCTAATACTAAAATACCTGAACCCTCAGCAATGACAAATCCATCACGATTTTTATCAAAAGGACGGCTAGCTGTACCCGGGTCTGGATTTGTAGACAAAGCTGTCATGTTTGTAAAACCTGCGACTGTCATTTCTGTAATAGCTGCCTCTGTTCCACCTGTAACCATCATATCTACATGGCCATTTTGTATGACACGAAAGGCATCTCCTATAGAATTTGCCCCAGAAGCACAAGCAGTGACTGAACAGTTATTAATTCCTTTTGCTCCAAGTTCAATTGAAACTCTCCCTGCGGCCATATCCGGTATAAACATTGGAATAATAAACGGACTTACCCGCTTAGGACCCTTTGCTAAATACCTCTTATGCTGTTCTTCAAACTCATCAAGTCCGCCAATACCTGATCCAATCCATACTCCTATTCGCTCAGGATCGACATCCTCTCCAATACGAACACCAGCATCAGAAATCGCCATCTTACTTGCTGCAACAGCAAGATGAATATATCTTCCCATCCTTCTAGCTTCCTTATGATCAATAAATTCCTCTGGAACAAAGTTTTTCACTTCACCAGCTACTTTAACATTGAATTTTTCAGTATCAATTCGGGTTAATGGCGCAATACCGGATATCCCATTTTTTATCTGATCCCAAGAAGAAAATGCATCATTGCCAACAGGCGTAACAGCTCCGATGCCGGTAACAACGACTCGTTTTTTCATTTTTGTTTCTCCCCTTCAACTCTATCTTTATTCTAGTATTTTATCAATTGATGATCATAAAAATAGTATTTGAATATAGTTGTTACTTGGTCTTAGTAGTAAAGTATATTCTATACTAATTTTTTATAAAAAAAAAGTCTCACACACAGTGAGCACATTTAAAATTCTAAGTTCTCTATTGAATCCATCAATGAGGTTATCTCATTCACTGTATTCATAATTTCCGAATCCTCTAGTTCTTCAATAACTAATTCTCCGTTTTGCATTGCTGTATTAATTTCTTCTAATAATTTTTCATTATTGTTTACAATATCTTGATGAATATCCTCTGCAATAGCAGGAGCCTCTAATTCATTAAACGTATTTATTTCTTCAACTACTGTATTTAGTTGCTCTTCAAGGTTCTGTTTTGCCTCTGAATCAACTGCCGCATCTTGAACTAGTTGCGGTGCTTCCTGAGCGAAATCACTTAATGAATTAAGATAATCTTGTGCTTCATTTACATAATCAACGGAATTGTTCACATCTTCTAAAAAAGAACAGGCACTTAACATCATCACTAACAAAATAGCAGCAACCGATCGTAATTTTTTCACCTATTAATCACCTCTTGTAATTGGTTATATCAAATATACGGATTACTATTAGAAAAGTTTCAAATTTTTAATAATGATTTTATTCTCAAGAATTCTTGCATAGCCTTCTTATAAAAAAAGAGCTGCCTAAAAGCAAAGGTTAGACCTTTATAAGACAGCCTCAAAAAAAGTATGTATAAATTATTCTTTGATCACAAGCCACTTCAAAAATTCTTGTTCTGATTTTGTTAAAAACCTTCCTAAGTTTTGTGAAAAATGCACATATAATTCAATATACCGCTTTGCTTTCTTGTCCATTCTTAACCCCCAAATTTTAAATAAGAGCTTTTCTATTTTATCACGTTTTCATGGGTGTTAAAGCATTTTTTTTCAAAATATTACAAATATAATTAATTTCCAATAACTGTTGCATCTTTATTTTTCGTAGCTTACTACATATTTCATACAATAATAACACAACCTACATACACACTTATTTTTAAAAAAGGTGGTGATGAAGGCAATGAAAAAGCTATTAGTACTTTTACTTGCGGGTATCTTGGCTACATCTGTTGTTGCTTGTGATGATGCACCAGGGGAAGATGAAATTGGTGATGGTGAAATCAATGATGAAGAATAAGTAAGACTTCCTTCTATTGAGGTTACTGGACGTTTAGATTGCGATAAATAAACAGGGGGCTGACTCTATAACAACCAGCCCCGTATTCTATCAATGCTTTTATACTCAGCCTTTTGATATGGCGAATTAATTCCTAAACAGGTGCATCAATTTCCAACTCTTCAATACGTTTCTCTAAATATTGCACATCCTTCCTCGCATTAAAACGATCTGCCTTTTCTACTTTAGCGGTAATATTGTAATCCGGAATGCCGGCGTATTTTTCATATCTGCCTCTTGGCAATAAGAAATTCCCTTCTGGAAAGTGTACCTCTATGTTTCCTCTTGCTATATCAACAAACATTGCTTTGCCTTGAAAAACTCCAAATCCATTATATACGACAATTCCTTCACCCTCTGTAATATTTAGCTCAAGCGCATCCTGCTTATTCATTAAAACATCATAACGGCTTGCTCCATTAAAGGGATCCGTTTCTTTATAAACCATCGAATTAAATTGTTTTCCACGACGTGAAGTTACAATAAATTGCCCTTCCTTCTTCCCTAAGTCAGGAATCTCAACCTGGATTAAAGTCGCTTTTCCATCAGGTGTCGGACAAATTCCGCCTTCACATAACCATGCTCCACCCCATTGGAATACATCACCTTGTTTCTTAAGATGTTGTATTCCATCA
Source organism: uncultured Metabacillus sp. (assembly GCF_947503125.1). GTDB lineage: Bacteria > Bacillota > Bacilli > Bacillales > Bacillaceae > Metabacillus. Next base: position 238,911 of record NZ_CANNCR010000002.1, on the reverse strand, counting down.
TAATCGCGATTCGCAATAGCAATTTCATTGCGAATTTCTTGACCAGTTTTAAAGTCAACTAAGTGGGCTGTCTCAGGTTTTACTCGTTTGGCAAGGTCAATATAGATCTTCCATTCTGCTCGAGCCTCCAAAATTTTATTTTTATTTCCTTTAATTTCTGGAGAAAAATAAACCATTCGTTCAGTTGAAGTGGATGTTCCTCCCCCTTCTTGTTCGTAGCGTGTTTTCGCGGGTAGAACAAGAACTGCTTCCTTTGCATCAACTAAAGTGGAAGAGTTTAGAATAATATCTTGGTGTACACGAATATCGAGTTCAGATAAGGCTTTTTTTACAAAATCAGGGTCAGGCATTGTTTCCAGAAAATTTCCTCCTGATAAATAATAGAGCTTTATCTTACGCTCATGCGTGTCTGGAAGCAAGATGTTATCTAAGGTTACACCGACAATATCACCTTGCCATTGCGGAATCTCAAATCCCCATATCTGTTCCATCCGCTTAATATTCTCGGCATCGAATCCGCTTCCTGGCAAAACAAAGGGATCTGCACCCATTTCACCTGAGCCTTGCACAGAGGAGTGGCCTCTAAAAGGCATTAAGCCATTATTCTTTCTTCCTAAGAAGCCTCGTAAAAAAGCAAGATTCGCTACTTGTGAAATATTATCTGTAGCAAAAGAGTGCATCGTTAAGCCTAATGCCCAAGCAAATACAGCATTTTCACTCCTGGCTAACAGCTTGGATAATTCAATCATTCTTTCTTTTGTAACCCCTGAGGATTTTATAATTTCATCCCATGACTGTTCTTGAACCTTTGCCTTAAGTTCCTCGTATCCATTTACATGCTCCTGAACAAATTGATGGTTAATGGCCGAACCATATTCCGCTTCTTCCATTTCGAACCAATGCTTCATAATTCCGTACATGAACGCAATATCACCGCCGATATTCACCTGGTAGAAGTCATCGGCTATTTTTGTCCCAAATAATGCTGATTCCATATTTGAGGGAATCCAATATTGCTCCATTGCTGGTTCTTTATATGGATTAATCACAATAATCTTTGTTCCTCTTTTTTTAGCTTCAAGCATATATTTTGTTGAAACAGGTGAAGAATTGGAAGCAATACTACCCCAAAATATTAGAACATCAGTCCCGAACCAATCCTGATAATTCGCAGTCGATGCCCCTACACCGATTGAACGCTTTAGTGCCGTTTTACTTGGCGAGTGACAAATTCGTGAAGCATTATCTATATTATTTGTTCCTAAAAACCGAGCTACTTTTCCAGCAACATAATAAGATTCATTGGTAATTCCTCTTGCAGTTAAATAAAACGCATATTGTTTCGGGTCCAATTTCTTCATTTTTTTTGCAATGAGATCCATTGCCTCGTCCCAGGTAATCCTCGAAAATCTTTTTTCACCCTTACGGCGGATAAGCGGATATGGAATACGGCCTAATTTTCGTAATTCAGTACTACTATATTTCCGCAATTTATCAATGTCAGAATGAAGAATGTCTTCTTTTACTGCCGGCATTGTATTTAAGCGAAGGACATTAAGACGTGTTGTACAAACATGCGGTCCTTTAAGTGTCTGGTCATATAGACCTGAAACCCCTAATGCACAACCATCACAAACCCCCTGTGTTAAAATCCGTGTCGCATAGCCTATGTTATCTCGATTGTCCCAGGCAATTTTCATTGTATCGCGAAAATGCTGAGGTTTTACTTTTCCTAAGCCGAAGGGAATTGGACTAACCCAATGTTTTGGTTGTGGTATTTTCGTCGCTTTTATAGGTCCTTGATGCTTTGTCTCTCCCATTTTGTTCACTCCTAATCTATAGAAAGAAAGTCAGAATGATTATTTGTTTCACTTAATTAATTCTGTAAAATCCTCCATAATCCTTGTCCTTTATAGCAAATATCATCCAAACCCTAGGAAATGTTAAACTCATTAATTATGTTTTAAATAAGTATAAAACTCTCTAGATATTATACTTGTTAAATAAATTAGAATATGTTTATACTTTATTAATCTTAAAAATCAGGTGAATCGTATGATAAAAAAGATAAGTGTAGAGCAGAAAATAAGGAAATATACAAACGGTCAATTATTTGATACTGTAGATGATATCGTTACAGAATTTCCATTAACGATCTTTATTAATAATCAAGAATTTGCTACTATGGTCTGCACTCCTGCCCATTTTGAAGAAATGGTCTTCGGTTTTTTGGCATCAGAAGGTGTGATTCGATTTCTAGATGATATTAAAGCCTTAACGATTGACGAAAATGCCGGTTATGCCCATGTGACATTGCATGCGGATGTGACAACGAGCCAGCAATATTATTCAAAACGATTTATTGGTTCTTGCTGTGGTAAGAGCAGACAGTTTTATTTTCATAATGATGCCCGAACAGCTAAAACTGCAACGACTAACCTATCTATTAATCCTGACCAATGTATAAAGCTAATGAATGATATGCAAAAAAGAAGTACTGTTTTTCAGGAAACCGGCGGTGCTCATAATGCAGCATTGTGTACCCCTGAAAAGATCGTTGTCACTCGGACAGACATTGGCAGACATAACGCTTTAGATAAATTATATGGATATAGTATGATGAATCAACTTTCTGTTCGTGATAAAATCATTGTCTTTAGTGGCAGAATCTCGTCAGAAGTGCTCGTAAAAGCAGCAAAAATCGGAGTTGGAATTGTCCTTTCTAAATCCGCACCAACTGATCTTGCCATAAATCTTGCAGATGACTTAAATATAACTACAGTTGGGTTTATCCGCGGGCAATCATTCAATATTTATTCACATCCTGAGAGAATCATCAACGGATAAAGCAAAAACTTATTTGTGGAAAGGTTATAAATGGATAAACTATAGTGGGAGGAATCTATATTGAAAGCAAATAACTCGGTTTATGATCATCTTAACCGCCCGCTTCGTGATTTAAGAATTTCTGTTACCGATAAATGTAATTTTCGCTGTACGTATTGTATGCCTGCAGAAATATTTGGACCAGATTATCCGTTTTTAAAAAGAGATGAACTTCTATCTTATGAAGAAATTGTACGGTTGACGAACCTTTTTGTTCAATCCTTAGGAGTGCAGAAGATAAGAATTACCGGCGGCGAACCTTTAATGAGAAAGGATTTGCCGATACTCATTGAAAACATAAGCTGCATTAATGGCGTAGAAGATATTGCAATGACGACAAACGGCTACCTTCTTCCTAAATATGCCAAAAAGTTAAAAGAAGCCGGCTTAAAACGGGTATCCATTAGTCTTGATTCTTTACATGACGAATTGTTCGGTAAAATAAATGGACGCAATATTCCTGTTCAGACAGTTATTGAGGGAATAGATGCCGCGGCAGATGCCGGTTTAAAAGTAAAAATCAATATGGTTGTAAAACGCGGGCTGAATGAGCATGAAATTATTCCTATGGCTAAATTTTTTCGCAAAAAAGGCCATATTCTACGCTTTATTGAATTTATGGATGTTGGCAATACCAATCAATGGAACCTTCAAGATGTGTACCCTAAAAAGCAAATTATTGAAGATATCCATCAGGTCATGCCGCTTGAAGCAATCGAACCAAATTACACAGGTGAAGTGGCTACACGGTATCGCTATATCGGATCCAATGATGAGATTGGTGTTATCTCCTCAGTATCTGATGCTTTTTGTTCAACATGTAACCGTGCCCGTCTTTCTGCAAACGGAATGTTGTATACTTGTCTATTTGCTTCCATGGGCCATGATTTACGTGAACCGATAAGATCTGGTCTATCTGATATAGAACTGGCTGAGCTTCTTAAAAATATTTGGCATGGCAGAAAAGATCGATATTCACTTGAGCGCAGTGAAGCATCCACAAAACGAAAAAAAATTGAAATGTCCCATATCGGAGGTTAGGAGGAATCAAAACGTGAGCCCTTGTAACATTGACCATTCAGTAGAAGATGTGAAGAAAAAGCTTGAGGAACAATCCCCTTTTCTTTTATCGGAATTAGCGGAGAAATGCGCTAACTTTTTAACCGTCCCACGAAGCCAAAATGACCTAAATGAGCTGTTCCATCACTTAAAAAAGTATGATTTGGCCTCAGAGGAGGAAAGAGAAGTTCGCAACAAAAAAATCACTTCACTTTTCGAAAAAAATATTTTGAAATAACATACCATCTTTAAACAAAAGAAGTTTAAATTTCAAAAGGGGAAGAGATTGACATCTCTCCCCTTTTTGAAATTAACCTAATTAATATTTTTTCCATAAAAAATTTCATCCATCTCTCTTGTTAAACGATCCGTTATTTCATCTTGTTCCTTTCTGCTTAGTTTTTCCTTTGTATAACCAAACAGATAATTATTTAAATCAAATTTTTTCAGCTTACATTTTGTATGAAAGATATTCTCTTGATAAATATTTACATCAATCATATCATACTGTTCCTTCACTTCATCAGGGATGTAATTTTGGATTGAGCTTATATCATGATCGATAAATAATTTATCTCCATTTATATCTCTTGTAAAGCCGCGAACACGATAATCCATTGTCATGATATCGGTATCGAATGAATGAATTAAATAATTAAGTGCTTTTAATGGGGAAATTTCTCCGCATGTCGAAACATCGATATCTGCCCGAAAGGTACTGATCCCTTCATTCGGATGGAATTCAGGATAGGTATGAACGGTAATATGACTTTTATCTAAACTGAGAGCAACTGCTTCTGGCAGCGGACCCGGTGATTCATCATAGGATTCTGTTGGGACCTCTACGATCGGTCCTTCTGATACCAAGATCGTCACACTTGCTCCTTGAGGTACATAATCTTGTTTTGCGATATTAAGTACATGAGCACCAATAATATCTGTTACATTTTTTAAGATATTTGTTAATCGTTCAGCATTATATTGTTCATCAATATATTCAATATATGCCTCCCGTTCTTCCCTCGTTTTTGTAAAGCAAATATCGTACATATTAAAACTTAGTGATTTTGTTAAGTTATTAAATCCGTGTAGCTGTATTCGCTGCTCTGGAATTAGCATGATTCTTCCCCCTTGTATGGATTTTTTCACCTGTACTATTTTCCGAATCTTTACAAGTCATATATATCTTACCCGTTTCTGGAAAAAGAAATCAGTATAAGAGGAAATCCTTTTAAACTGAAAATCGCCTCCCTTGAGATTGGGAGACGACAATTTCAATTATTCATTATTTAAATCGTTCATTATATGTTCTGACTGGTTTACCAGAAGTTCTCTTGCATCTTCTGAAACATTATTTTTCACAGAAGCGTCCTTTACCTGATCAATGAATCTTTCAACAAATGAAATCATTTGTTTTTTGTTACCTTTTCTTTCATGGAGTTGAGCTTGTTTTAAAGTATTGGCTAGTTGTGAAGAAAGCGGTGCTTCGATTTCTTTATTTTCTATAATTGTAGAAAGGATATTTTTTAAAACACTCAATTTACTTGGTATTTCTATGTCAGGTACAGGAACCTCTCCCCAATCTGTATCTGATGCGAAATAAAAGCTTGTGTATGCTGGTTGGTTATAGCCAACATTTTGCCATGCAATACCGGTTCTGTATTGTGGATCGTGCATTAATGTATATAATTTCCGATCTGTTACCTCTGTGCTTAGGAAAATTCGGATTGCTTGACTGTCAGCAGTACGAACAAGCAGCTCTTCACGCCAATCACCAAAAACATCAGCTACTAATGAAGGATTCCCTTTCGTATGATTATTTGTTCGTGTATTTTCTGCTGTTAAAACCGTTCCTTTTTTCCAATTATTAATTGTTGGTGTACTATCGATTGATCCACTGACAATCTGTGTTGTCATATCAGGAGACCACTTAATATTCATATTTGTACCTGGTGCCTGGTCGCTGAGTTTAGTACCATTTGCTGACCATAATCCAACTGCCCAAGTCTCCAACCCTTTAGTGTCTGGTTCAACATCACCGATCATACCTCGGCCTGTATCCTTACCAGTGTATCCGCCGTATATCACCTCTCCGGTTTTCGCATCCCTTAGTGCATATCCGTATGGTGCATATCTTCCGCCTTCGTGAACCATAAAAATTTCTAAGCCCTCGCGTTCCGGATCAATATCTGTGACATGCAAGGCATCTCCATGACCTAAACCAGCTGTTACACCAGGTGTTGCACTTTCCGGCGGCATGACATCAGTGGAACTATAGAGCAATGCACCATTATGATCAATTGTAGCAGACCCATAAATGATTTCTTGCTTTCCATCCCCGTCAACATCTGCGGTACTCAATGAATGCGCACCTTGAGTTGTAAGAGAACCAAATTCCTCACTAGTTCCAAATTTACCATGAGGACTATCATTGAAAGGATTGCTCATTGGTGTCCATCCACTATCAACTGACCAGTTTTCCTTGAGATGCTCCCCGTCCCAGCTATACGTCACCATTGTTGTTCTTGTATAGTAACCTCGTGAGAAAACAGCGTATGGCTTTTTCCCGTCCAAATAGGCTACACCTGCAAGGAATCGATCAACACGATTGCCCGGCTCGATTCTTGACATTGCGTAGTCTCCCCACATTAATCCATCATCATGACGACCATACTTATAATGAATTGTTTCTAATTCTTTACCTGTTTCACCTTCAAATACTGATAAATACTCAGGGCCAGTAAGGATAAATCCTTCAAAACTTCTTAGATCATTGCGCGAGCTTCTGCTTGGTGCATATTCATCAATAAAATAATCGGCTAAGCTTTCAGCATCCTCTCTTGATAATGGATATTGGTATTGCTTTTCAATACCAAAGCTTTCTTCTAGTGTTGACGGCCAATTTCCATTGATCACTTCCTCATGGTTATGCCAGTTCATAAACATATCTACTATATGTTGATAATAATCTTTACTGCTCATGCGGTAATCATCTTGATGACTGTAGCCTGCTTTTCGATCCTCTTTTGGCATAGTAATATAGTCCTCGGATTTGATATTACCTTGCTTATCATATCTAATTACTTTTGTTCCTGGTGCTGTTTTAAACATTAATTCGGATTTACCATCTCCATCGAAATCATAGACTAAAAATTGCGTATAATGTGCTCCAGAGCGGATATTGACCCCATGATCTATTCGATATAACAATGTGCCATCGAATGTGTAACAATCAATATACGTTTTTCCTGTATAGCCTTTTTGTGATACATCCTTTGAGTTTGTAGGATCCCACTTTACAAAGAATTCATATTGACCATCACCGTCAACATCCCCTATACTCATATCATTTGCCGTGTAAGAATATGCTTCACCACTTGGAGTGACACCATCTGCCGGCTTTTTTAATCTTAAATCGTAATATGTATGTTCCCAAGATGTTGTTTTACTGCTTTGATCGATTTCTTTACCATTTTTAACTGCCTTTACATAGTAAGTTGACGTTGGCGATCCATTTGCATCTAAATAGTTTGTACTATCTTTTATCGTGGCAATTTTTTCACCGTTACGATAAAGATGAAAGTTTACCCCAGTTAAACCGGTATCTGATTGTCTGGTAACCTCATCGGCTAACAGCCTCCAGCTTAAAAAATTACCTTCAGATGTAGAAGCTGCAACGAGACCCCTATCAAGATATTCTAATTGGATTCCATTCCCCTTAATTGGGTTATCCGTTTTAGCTGATGCATTGCTTTGAAAACCTGACATTAATAGAGGAACTGCTAGGGATGCTGCTAAAACCTTTTTGGTTAGTGATTGTTTTTTCACGTTCTTGTTCATCACCTTTCCGTTAAAATTTAAAGCTTACTAAATAAGTAAATGACGCAAATTATAATAAGTTCTAGCGGTTAAATTCATCATTAAATTCAAAAAAATCTGCTTTTTTAGGACTGATTAATCACCTCCTGTAATTAAACATAAAAACCAGGTATTGAAAGCACTTACATTTTTAAAAAGCAGAAAATTGAGAATTCAATTTAATTATAGGGGAATAAATTTTACACTTACATAAAAAAATCAGTCTACTATTTATAAAAAACAGTGTTTCTTTTAAAAACTCTCTAGTTTATACTGATTAAATTAACCGGCAAGTTTAAAAGAACGTAAAAAACCCTTTTACAGAAAGAACTCTCTGTAAAAAGGGTTTAAATACTTCTTTAACTTAAACCTTTTTCAAGGCATCTGAAATTGATTCTTCTCCAGTAACAAGGTCAAATGAACGATGATAAGTATGCTCCTCATTTAAGCTGGCCATAATTGTTCGTGCTACGTCTTCACGAGGAATTGTCGTTCTCATTAAATTTTCTCCAACAGATATTTTACCTTTACCTGGTTCATTTAGTAATCCTCCAGGCCGGATAATTGTATAATTTAAATCAGATTTCATGAGCATTTTATCAGCATAATGTTTCGCAACATAATAAGGCTTTATTTTTTCATTCCAATTCTCTCTATTGTGGGCTTGAAGTGCACTTACCATGATAAACCGATTAATACCAGCTTTTTCTGCTGCTTCAATTGTTTTTACAGCCCCATCAAGATCAATTAATAGTGTTTTATCTGCCCCAGTATGTCCGCCGGAACCTGCAGTGAAAACAATGGTGTCACAGCCGCTGGCAGCTTTTGCGATTTCATCTACACTACCTTCTAAATCTGCTATTACTGCCTCAATTCCATTTTCCGAAAACATCCTCATTTGTTCATCTTTTCGTACCATTGCCCGAACAGTGTGTTCTCCACTTTCTTTTAAGATTTGAGCAAGCTGTTTACCTATTTGCCCATTAGCACCAACTACAAATACCTTCATAAAATCCTTGCTCCTCCCATTAGTAATATAATGCACGTCATTTCTATTATTTCAAAGAAAAAGATACGATTCAAAAAGTCTGCTTTTTTAATTAAAAATCACCATTAGCGATCAACTTTACAATTTCCTCTTCCACAAGTTTTCCTTCAGCTTCATTATGTAGATGATTCATGAGTATGGAGAAAATGACCGTTTCACCTTTCTTCGTTTGCACATAGCCGCAAAGAGACGTCACATTTGTTAGGGTGCCTGTTTTTGCTATAACATGTTTATTTAAAGGTGGACTTGTCATGCGTTTACGTAATGTCCCTCCGATCATTTTTTCCTTGGATCCGGCAATAGGCAAAGAGTTTAAAAAGATCGGAAACCATTCCCGTTTTTTCACTTGATAAAGCAAATTCGAAAGTTCATTTGCTGAGGTCAAATTTAAGTGTGAGATCCCAGATCCATCCCTAAATTCTATGTTACTTGTATTGACACCCAATTCAGCAAGGGCAAGTCGTTCAACCTCCAGACCAGCTTCCCAGCTGCCATTATTTTTAAATACCTTTCCCATTTCCTTAATTAAGATCTCTCCATGGCTATTGTTGCTTAATTTCATAAACGGTATTAGCAATTCTGATAAAGGCATTGAACGGTGAGAAAGGATTAGTTTTGCTTTATCAGGTGTCACTCCAACTTTTTCATCGCCAACCAACCTTATTCCTTGTTTTTTTAGTGAATGTTTCAACCATTGAACAGCATGCAAAGTCGGTTCCCAAACAGCAATTGATTCTTTCTGTATTGGCGTATTGATTGGTATTGTTCCTTTAACTGTTATTATATTCGAACCATGTTCTCGACAGATACTAATGGTGTTTTCTCCTTTATCCGATACTGTATTTGTTTTATTAATAATCTTGACTATTCTTGTTTGCGGATGTACATTGATCATAGCTTTATTGTTCGTTTTGTTGTGAGGGATAATCTCAATATTTACAGTCCCTGGGTTATACTCCTTATCAGGGGCAATTGTTAAAGCAGAGATTTGCGCACCATAATAAAAAGTCTCATCACTCCAAGGGACATCAATCGAATAACGGATATCATCATACCAAGAATCATCCCCAATCAAATCCCCTTGTATTATTTTAACCCCTTTCTTTTTTAATTCTTGCGCCAGCCGATCAAAGTCTTCAGGTAAAAGAGTAGGATCTCCTTTTCCTCTTACATAAAGGTTTCCAACAAGCACCTTCCAATTAATTGACCCATCTGTCAGGAATTCAGTATGAAATTGATAATCTTTTCCTAATGTTTCTAAAGCTGCCGCAGCGTTAAACAGCTTCCTGTTAGAGGCAGGTGTTAAACGTAGGTCACCATTATAAGAATAGAGTAATTCACCATTAGACGATGAACGAATACTTACCCCAGCAAGAGTTCCTTGTAATATTGGATGATAATTCAGCAGTTTATTTAATTGGCTTTTAAGATCAGTTGTCCAGTTATTTGCGCTTATATGGTGGATACTTGTTGAAAAAAGTGTAGACACAAGGCAAAAAAGCAGACAGATTATCAGTTTAGCCATATTGGACTGTTCCTCCTAAGTATGTTATCTACTGATTAATCTTTTCAAAGTTTATCAATTTTATGTTGATTAATACTATGTTTGAAAATCTGTTATGTTTTGCTTTATTATATAGAAAGATCAGAAAATAAACGGCGGTGTTTATCAATGTGCGGACGATTTTCGTTAGCAACAGAGCAGGAAATTCTGCAGGAGCAATTTGAATTTATCATACATGAGGAGATAAAATACCGATTTAATATTGCCCCATCCCAGGATATATTGGTCGTTGGGTCTAATGGGCGAAATCGGGTGGGAGTTTCGATGCGTTGGGGGCTTGTCCCTCCATGGTCAAAGGATTTAAAGATTGGGAATAAGCTAATAAATGCAAGGGCGGAAACGATTGCCCAGAAACAAAGCTTTAGACAGGCTTTTAAGAAAAAAAGATGTTTAATCTTATGCGATGGCTTTTTCGAATGGAAAAAACAGGATAATAAAAAACAACCATATCGGTTTACCATGAAGGATCGTCGACCTTTTGCATTTGCAGGACTTTGGGAACAATCAAATTTAGGTGATGAAAAACCGCTTTACACATGTACAATTATCACAACGACAGCAAATGAACTTACAAAAGATGTTCATGATCGCATGCCTGTTATTCTTCCTCCTGAAACATATGAGCGTTGGCTTAATAGGGACTTCCAAAACCTTGATACATTACATTCCTTTCTTAGCCCATATGAAGCAAATCTGATGGATGCTTATCCGGTTTCGAACATTGTCAATTCACCGCGTAATGACAATGCAAAATGTATACAACCGTTAAACAGCCTTTAATCGTCTTCATAAATAGGAAGAGGCTGCCCCAACAGCCTCTCTATCTGATTATTTATTTGTCCCAAAAATGTTGATCATACCACTCTTTTGCTTTTTCAATCTCTTCTCTAGTAAGCTGATGTCCGGCATTACCCCAATGCTCTGTTACTGCCGCGTTCGCTTGTCGCAACACATTGGTTAACTCCTTCGTTTCTGCTTGGGGAATTAGCGGATCATTTGTTCCGGCACCGATGAAAACTGGCGTGTTTGCTAAATCCGGAACTTCAATTCCTCTTCTTGGCACCATTGCATGTAATAAAATTGCCCCATTTAATGCATTTTTATAATGATACATAAGACTGGCAGCGATATTAGCGCCATTTGAATAACCGATCGCAACAACATTGTTACGGTTAAACTGATGCTGTTCCGCCATTTCTGAAAGAAACTCGTTTAATTCTTCCGTGCGGAAAATCAAATCTTCTTCATCAAACACTCCTTCCGCTAGTCGGCGGAAAAACCGGGGCATGCCATTTTCTAATACATTACCTCTAACACCTAACACAGATGCATCTTGGTCAATCATTTCAGCAATAGGCAGTAAATCCCGCTCATTTCCACCTGTTCCATGTAGAAGTAAAAGAGTTGGTGCGTTTTTATTTTTTCCTTCTATAAAAATATGTTTCATTCTGTCTACTCCTTTGTCTTCTTATTCTTTTGTATCTAACGGTTTTAACTTTGCTTCTATTTCTTTCCGTCTACCTTCAAAATATGGTGGAAGAGCCAGATTTTCACCAAGATGCTCAAAGTCCTCATCACCTTCAAATCCAGGTCCATCTGTCGCAAGCTCAAACAAAATACCGTTCGGCTCCCTAAAGTATAAAGAACGGAAATAATAACGCTCAACAAATCCTGAATTTGGTAAATGACTTTCGTTTAACACATCGACCCATTTATTTAATTCCTCAACATCCTCCACTCGAAAGGCAACATGGTGAACACTTCCACGTCCAGGACGTTCACGACTCAATTCTTTCTCTTCAATGATGTGGATTTCTGCACCAGAACCACCTTCACCAGTTTCAAAAACTCGCACTTTCTTTTGGTCGAACTCTCTCAAATAACCTGATTTTTCCCGGAAGCCCATCAAGTTTGTTAAAACGTTTATCGTCCGTTCCGGTCTAGTGACTGTTAAATGTACCGGACCAAGTCCAGTAATCCCTTTTTCTTGTGGAACAGGGCTTTTATTCCATGGAATTCCGCTTGGGACACCTCCGTTTTCCTGATCAGATACAAGAATTAAGCGTTGACCTTCATGATCCCGGAAGGCAAGGCTTGCTCTACCACTTTCATAGCTAATTTCATCATGTTTAATTTGTAATTCTTTAAAGCGATTCTCCCAAAACTTTAGTGTTTGATCATCCTTTACACGTAAAGACGTTGCACTTATACTATTTGTTCCCGGATATGTTCTTCCCGCATGCGGAATTTCGAAGAACGTTAAATCTGTACCTGGATTTCCACGTTCATCTGCATAAAACAAATGGTAAACAGATGTATCATCCTGATTAACTGTTTTTTTAACTAATCTCATACCTAAAACCTTTGTATAAAAATGATAGTTTTCCTTCGCATTTGCTGTAAGAGCTGAGACATGGTGAATACCTTTTAATGATTTTCTATTCATAAAAAGCTCCTTTCTTCATAACCGTTATCTCAAATGAAATAATCTCGAATTCAAGATAAATTATAAATGAATTAGTTTATGTATGTCAACCCATAAGAACTTGTACGGTTTTATATAAAAATGAAAGGGTCTAACCCCATCACATTAATCTGTGTTTTAATGGAAGGTCAGACCCTAAAGATTATGTCCAATTATTGTGGCATAAATTGTCGGCCTTGTTGGAAGCTTTGATAGCTTGGAACCTGTTGTGTTTGATGTTGAAATCGTTGAAAATCAACATTGTAAGCTATACCCTGAGAAACTTCCTGTTGCATTTGATTACAAGTGTTTAAAATTTGCTGACATTTTTGGATGGCTTGTTGATGACCTTGAAGGCTTTGTTGAATATTTTGTACAGCTTGTTGCTCGCGTTGCATAAGCTGTTGTAACATTTGTGCGTTTTGCTGCTCTTGTTGGAGCATTTGTTTGTACAATTGGTTTCCTTGTTCTGTTTGTTGGATTAATTGTTGAACAAGTTGACGACATTCATTGATTTGTTGTAAAGCATGTTGTTGTGTATGCATATTAGTCCCTCCATCAAATAGTATTATTGTTGTTGCGGCGGATTGCTGTATAAACTGCTTGGCTGATAACTGTTCATTAACGAACGAGTAGTTGTTTGATCAAATGTCGGTACTTGATAATAGCCTTTTTTATTCATATAGCCCCATGTTTCATACGCTTGATCAGCGCAATTTTTTGCTCCTTGAATCATCATCTCTCTTATTTGCGGATCTGTACATTCTAAAGAAGCATGCATTTTAAATACCGCACCAGCTTTATGACAGCCAAGCATTGCTGACGAGATATCGCGGTCATTTAATTGGCTAATTGAAGCATTTGGTCCTTCTGGAACTGCATTGCTGCTTACTCCATAGGTTGGTGACACATTGACCTGTGATTTCACACTTGGCAACTGTCCGATATTGGACTTTTGTTGAAGCACATTAACAAACGCATTGTATTCATTTGTCATAAATGAAAGTTGATTATTTAGAATGTTTTTTAATTCTTGGTCCTGGCAATATTGCTGATAAAGTTGGAAATGATTAATTCCATTTATCATACTGCAAAGAACCTCATGACATTCCATCAATTCATGTGCGCCAATGTTGATTTGGTTCATTTGGTTTTGCATCACGATTCCTCCTTGAAACAATTTTGTAATGCCAAAATTAAAATCCCACTAACTAAAATGTTTTATACATATAAACCATCATCTTGTTAAAACTTATTTTCCTCAACAAAAAAAGGGCTGTCTCAAATCAAAGGATGAGCCCCCAACCCACAATATAGGACACTAAACTAGTCCATTTAATTGTAATTGTTAGGAAGCTGAATCCTTTTTAGAGACAGACCCTTTTTATGAAAATTTATATGTGATCATTCCATTCGGCTGAACAATAATGGAAAAGTAGCAATGATGTTTTATTTGTCTGGATAAGGAAAATTGGCTTCCATCCCAATCTAAGTTCCAATTCTTTGGAGCACTTGCCTTTAAATGCATGAATTGATGCTTAAAGGTATGATATTTGAGTGATAAAGGGAAGCTTTCCTCTTCAATTGCATACCATAATTCCATCAAGTATTTTTTCGCCTGAATCGATTCTGTATTTTCAATAATTTTGTTTACTGTTAAATAATTCACTTTATCTCCTCTCCTCTAATAACTACATTAGTTGAGATTCGATAAAAAAACTACCCTAAAATGTTTCCAATCAAGGGTAGTGTTAACTATAGCTTAAGAATGTATCTGATGATCTGCTAGCTTCTCTTCCTGGTCTCGTTCCATTTCTTTTATCGGTGACTTTTTATATCGGCCAATAATGGAGCTGGCAATAAAAATACACATTATCGAAACTAGGGCTTTAAACCATCCCACCATTGTTAGCGTAAGAATAATTATAAAGGAATCGGAAATGAATAAAACGAGTCCTCTGTTAATGCCGAATTTCTTATCAATATAAAGCCCTAAAATGTGGATTCCGCCTAATGATGAACCATTATTCAAAACAAACGTGACACCAATTCCAATCAGCAAGCCTGCTAGAATTGCAGCAAGAACAAGATTCATTTGAAAAGCAGGAATGAAGAGATCGTACCACTCACGCAGTATAGAGATCCCGGTTATCGATAATAAGCTGGATATAGTAAACCATTTTCCAAGCTCCTGTATAGAAATAAGAAAAAACGGCAAGTTTACAATAAAAAATAAACTTCCCCATGAAATCTCTGATGCATAACCTAGAATCGTCGCAATCCCTGCCGTTCCTCCGAATGTTAACATATTATCTGCTAAAAGTTTTATTCCGAATGATGTAATAACTAGTCCAACTAGTACAAATAAAAGTCTTTTAATAAGAGTCATATAGATCCCCCGATCATTGTTGTCCTCTACTAACTTATAGCATAGGGTAACAATGGTCAATAAGCTGAGAATTATTCGGAAACTTAAGTTTATTGCGACATTTATTTTATGTTTCAATGATTAATTAACATATTCTCAAAACAAAAAAGCTGTTAAGAGAAAATCCCTTAACAGCCATATTTTTTACTTTTTAGTTACTTCAGCATTTTCATCCGTCATCCGATTCGTATAATCATAATCAGACGGGTCAATTGGGTCAAACCCTTGAGGGGTGTAAAAACGCAATAAATCTTGGTTGACAATTTTGTCTGATATCTTGAGCTTCATTTGGGTGATTTGATCATACTTTTTGATTTCTTCATTTACTTCAACCTGTTCACCCGTTTGGGTATCATAATATTTACCATTTATTCCTGCTACATTTTCCGTTACAAAGTCACCGTTACGGAATGGTACAACCTCTTGATGATCTTCTGATAATAGATCTGTCCCCAATTGAACATATCCTTTTGTTTCAATTCCTAGTAAATGAAGGAGAGTCGGCATTAAATCAATTTGTCCGCCATACTGATGCATTGTACCGCCTTCTACTCCAGGAATGTGAATAAATAGTGGTACCCTCTGAAGCTGAGCATTTTCGAAATCTCCTACTTCCTTACCTAACACTGTAGACATCGCCTTATTATGATTATCTGAAATACCATAATGATCTCCATACATTACAATGATTGAGTTTTCATATAATCCTGATGCTTTAAGATCAGAGAAGAATTGTTTAATAGCTTCGTCTAAATATCTAGCAGTCTGGAAATAGTTATCTACTGATTTGTCTCCAGTTGTATGCTTCTCAATCGTAGCTAAATCCTGATCAATTGGATAAGGAAAATGGTTCGTTAATGTTATAAATTTTGTATAGAACGGTTGTTTTAATGATTTTAGCATCGGAATGGATTGTTCGAAAAATGGCTTATCCATTAAACCATAATTCACAATATCTCCTTCTTTTGCCGTATAATAACTCAAATCAAAGAACTTATCAAAGCCTAATGATTTATAGATCTCGTTTCGGTTCCAGAATGTTTTTGTATTTCCATGGAACACGGCAGACGTGTAGCCGTTTTGTCCTAAAATAGCTGGTGCTGCTTGATACGTGTTACGCCCTTTCGTAGAAAAAGCTGATCCTTGCGGCAATCCAAATAACGAGTTTTCTAACATAAATTCAGCATCCGCAGTTTTACCTTGTCCCGTTTGATGGAAAAAGTTATCAAAATAAAACGTATTTTTATCTCTTGTCATAGAGTTAAGGAAAGGTGTAACCTCTTCCCCATTTAACTTGTAATCAATGATAAACTCCTGCAAAGACTCTAAATGAATATAAATAACATTTCGATCTTTTGCGACCCCGAAGTATTTAGGATTTGGTTCAGCATAAATCGCATTTGTATAGTTCGTCACTTCAGTAATGTCATCAGAGTCTGCCATCGCACGTTGTGCAGAGGCATTTGTACTTTTAACGGCATCGTAAATGGTAAAATTATACATACCTAAATATTTCACAATATAGTTACGATCAAATGTTCTTGTAAGCAACTGAGGTCGATCTGCTTCAGCTAGACTTAAATTCACAGCAAAAAATGCAACTGCTGCAGAAAAAACCATCACTAACGCACGCTTTTTCATTTTAATCGGTGCAGGTTTGACGGCCTTCATCAAGACTAATACAACTAAAATAATTGTATCTAAGAAGTACAAAACATCGTAAGGTTTTAGCAACGCTTCAATACTTTGTCCCAAGTCACCGGCATTCCCTGTTTGTGTCAATGTTGGTAAGGTAATAAAATCAGAGAAAAAGCGGTAATACACAATATTTGCGTATAGCAAGAATGATAGAAGTAAATCAATAATAATCATCCATACATATGATTTTTTCCCTTTAAAAAATAAGGCAAGACCTAAAAATAATATAGCCGAGCTTACAGGGTTAATAAATAAAAGAAACTCCTGCAACTTATTATCAATACCTAAGCTAAACTCTACTCTATAAGCAGAATAGGTTTTAATCCATAAAAGTACAACAGCAAGTGTAAAAAAAGCAATCGGTTTATTCAGTAACGAAGTTAATTTTGTTTTCATTTGAAACACCTCTTTAATTGAATAAAAAATTTACAATTATCCAATTGAAATTTACATAAAATTGATTTTAAATTTACATTTAATTAACAGTAATAAATATTAACTCATTTTTTGCTAGATTGCAATCTTATAAATTTACAGAATGTCTATGAAGCTATGTCCTGACTGCATTCAACAAAATTATTAACAATTTATGAACGGATTATTCCTTTAAAACTATGTTTCATTTGATTTATCTTGCAAAGAATTTCAGCGATGAGGTGGTTTTAAGTGAACAAAAAAGTCAAAATGACTTTTTTCTCAATAAAAAGAGGCTGTCTCAGCCAAAGGTCACAAACCCTTTTGAGACAACCTCTCTATTTTTTCGAAATAAATAGTACGACTTAGTTTAATGATTCCTTTCGCCGTAAATATATTTACATATTAATAAAGCTACTCTATCTTTTCTGGTTCTGGATAATCCACACCAAAGGTATCAACTTTTATATGTTTGATTTTCTGCTCCTCTAACGGCTTGTCTTGTTGATCTGTTTCAACATTGACGATTTGATCAACTACATCCATACCTTCTGTTACCTTCCCGAAAGCTGCATATTCCCCATCTAAATGGCTGGAATCCGCTACCATAATGAAAAATTGCGAGCCTGCCGAATCAGGTTCCTGTGTGCGTGCCATTGAAATGACGCCTCGTTCATGCTTTAAATTGTTTTCAAAGCCATTTGAAGTAAATTCTCCTTTAATACTGTAATCTGGACCGCCTATACCGGTCGGAAGTGGAGGTATTATACACCTCGATATTATCAAGATTTTCCCCTAAATCACTGATATTTCTTTCTATGATAAACTTAAATTGTATATGTGCTTCATTTTTCTTGATAATTACTTTATCAACTACTTGAGACAGCATTATCTTTTTTCTGTCGAAATCAGCTTTTTGGTACTCTTCAACCCAACCATCATAATTATCAATTATATTCTTTGCATCATTAGCTTCTAATTCGACTCCTCTTATTTCCTCTTCACACTCATTAATCCTACACTGGATCTCTTCAATTTCTCCCTCTACCTTCTTCAAGGCTCTACTCAACTGATCTTCTGTAAATTTACTTTCACCCATCAATACATTAACTAATTCATCATTCAATTTATCTAATTGTTTATGTTTGGATTCCATTGATGTTTTCAATTGACTTAATTCTTTTTTCTTCTGAGTTAAATTTTTATCTCTATACTTTTTATAGTCGTTAATAAATTCTTCTAATTTAAATTCTTCGCTAAACACTCTAATAATTTCATCTTGAATATCATTGTCGTATTTTTTTGAAGCAAAAGATTTTACAGGATGCTTTACACTTTTTGCATGATGACAAACATATCTGTATTGCTTTGTAATAGTTACTTCTCCATCAGTTTTTCTTTTATATTTTTTGACACTATAATCGGCAGATAATTTGCTACCGCAGTAACCACAGTATGCGAAACCGGTTAGAAGTAATTTGCTTTTTGTAGGAATGTTTATATTTTTTGATTGGGTTTTATTTTTTCTCATATCCATTATCTGTTGAACTTTGTAAAAATCTTGTTCATCAATAATAACAAGGTCTTCATTTTTAGGTTGCAATTTCCATTCTTCATTTGTGTTAGTCTTATTTTTGTCGTTTTTATCCTTATAGTTATATCTCTTTCTTCCTATATAAATGGGATTTCGAAGCATTCTAAGGATAGTATTATCTCTCCATACTTTCCCTTCTCTATTTTTATAACCATGTTCATTTAAATATTGACTTATTCTTCCTGATCCATATCCCTTCTCTAAGAATAAATTAAAGATTAATTCAACAATTTCTTTTTCTTCCTCATTGATACGAATATCTTTTATAAATTTGTCTTTTTTAGGATGGCGCTTAGTTGTTTCATAAACTTCATATCCTATAGGCGGTTTACCTCCCGTATACAAGCCCTCTTCATTCATTTGACTCATAATTTCCTGTACACGTACGGAGGTTTTCAGTGACTCACCGGAAGATTGCCAAAAAGTTATATAGTTCATTAACTTGTCAATGTGATTCTCCATGCTTCTTTTTCCTTCTTTGACAGACCAGCATTCTACCCCATTTTTATGAAGGAAATCAACAACAAGAGGACTTTCATCATCCTTTCGACCAATGCGGTCAAAAAGAAATACAAGTAATATGTCGAATTCACCTTTTTCTGCTAATTGTTTGATTTGTATCAATGCATCACGATCATCAGTTCCTTTTTTCCAACCAGATACGCCTAACTCAGAATATTCTTTTATTAACTCCCAGTCTTTTTGTTCATCTATAAATTTTCTACATGCTTTACGCTGCATTGGGATATCGTCTTCTCCATTGTTGACTTGCCCTTTCGTTGAGACACGATATAAAGTAATAACTCGTTTTTTCATCGTTGTTTTCTCCACCTTTACCTGTTAAAGATTCTCCCACTACCAATTATATCATATACAAAAATAAGAGAGACCTATAGAATCTCTCTTACAATAAAATCTTTTATTATTTCTCTAGAGTTTTTATCGTCCTCTTCATTATCAGTAAATGATACGGTAATTTTTATTCCATTTTTACCAACAGATGAATAGCTTTTAACTTTTACTTTCTTGTCTTTGATGTCTGTTATTTTATTCATCCTTCCCACCTCTCATTATGTACGTTATGTATTTGATAAGTTGTCTTATTACAAATAAAAATGTATTTTGTTGTGATTTTAAAATTCACTTCTTCTCACTGTACTTCGCACAAACAAACTCCTCATTAATTTCTTCCTGGATACGCCCTTCTTTGGCCTTATTCAAAATAGAGCAATTCCTCTTATACCTTTTACACTTTTTACATTTATCTTCAAACTGGTTCATATGTATTTCATTATTAAATATTCCTTTATATTCAACCGGCTTAAGCGTAACTTCAATATGTGGATTAGTTGTATCATAAAGTATCTTTTGTGTTCTAATTAATACTCTGCTATCATTCTCGTAAACTAGCTTTTCCAATGAATCACAAAGCAACTTATAAATATTATTATCGTCTCGGCCTTTACGTGAGAAATAAATAACCGTGTCCATGTATATGTAATTGTCCAATGTATACTCATAATCCCATTGTTGATCTTGTAGCTGCTCAGTCGTTAATTTGATTAACTCGGCTTTACACTTTTCTCCATCTTTACTTAGTATTCTTCTACCCGTTGGTGTTCTCATTTTCTTTTTAGGATTCCAGGAATATTCATTTATGTATAATTCATTGAGACTCGTTGGTACAGGTAACGTTAAACTTAGTTGCAAATAACCACTCCTAAAATATATTTAATTTATTATTCTTCTGCTAATACTCCCAACAATTCTTTAATGTTTTCAAAGTATGTTTCATCATCCTTTATAACCTCTTTCATACCACACATACCACACAATAAATTGATTAAGAATTCTCTCTCATTGTTGTTCAACTGGTATGTGTAGTATGTTTCCTTACGTTTACTTAGTAATAGTGCCAAAACATTCACTCCCTTAATGCATAACAATTATTTCCTATGTAAATACTTTTAAAGAACTGCTAGGGAGACGGTTCGCAGCAAGCTTGCTCATCTCCCTAAATATTAGATGTATGTATAATTTATTTATATTAATTAGAATAAGCTAATACTCCATTTTCCTTCATTTCAATGTCATATGTTTTTAACTTTTCAACAAATGAATCATAAACTGCTACAGATACGCCAACAGTATTAAAAATAACTTGATTAGGTCTTTTTTGGACAATGTAATTAATAATTTTACTCGCAACTTCAGATGAATTTCTAAGATCAATAAATCGTTTCATATACTTAAACTCACCTTTGTTAACATCCAGCGCATCAATTCTTATGTCGAATTTATAATTACCGTCTTTATTGAAAATGGAATCAATGTACCATACTATATTGTTTTGTTGTGAAATCGTAATGCTTCCAGATTTACAATCCATACCATTATGATTAAGGATACAATCTCCTTCTGCACCTGAAATTATAATACCTTTTCCTCTAGCAGCATTTTTAACATCAAGTTGATCTCTCAATTCTTGAATTTTCACAATTGCCTCATAGATGTTTCCATTATATGCTTTCTCAATAATGAAATGTTTTAGTTCATTTTCTTGATTAGATGTCAATGTTTTACTGTTGCTTAAGGCTTCTCTTAATCCATTAGTCAGATAGTTCTCATTCACAAATGGCGAGAAGTTTTCAACGTACTCAATTTTACCGTTCTCTCTATATAATAAGCGTGTTACTTGCTCCCCATTCTTTTGTAATAGTTCCAACATTTCAATCATTAAATCTTTCATAATATATCTCTCCTTTTTATTTTAAATAAAATACAGAATTTATTCGCTTATTAACCTTTCAATATACTCATCTAATTCTTTGAATTTTCTCTTTTTCATTTCAGATGTAAGTTTCTCATATTGTAAACTAAATGAATTTGAACTCGCTAACAAAGACAAATCAGATCCGTATTCATCTTCAATACGTTTCAACTCGCTTTGCTGTTCTTTCAATTTAGAAATAAGCTCGCTTTTTGTATATTGATTTCTATTTTTTATAAGATTGACTGCTTTTTCAAATGCTCCTGACTCCAATTTAGATTT
Organism: uncultured Metabacillus sp.; assembly: GCF_947503125.1. Taxonomy (GTDB): domain Bacteria; phylum Bacillota; class Bacilli; order Bacillales; family Bacillaceae; genus Metabacillus. The sequence continues at coordinate 216,846 of NZ_CANNCR010000002.1, read as the reverse complement.
CTCAACTCTTTCACTACTGTAAATTGTCATAATTCAACCTCCTTTCAACTTTAAATAAAATTTAGGTTTTATCTTAATTTAGTTTGTGAATTGTTTTTAGAAACCCTTATGTATCAACACTTTGAACAGTTGTAAATTTCACAAACTTTTAATCTTCAATAGTCCACGCACCTTCAATTAACTCATGGAGACATATGCTGTCATTGGCTAACTGATCAAACTGACCTGTTTCCAATTCCTTTTTAAATGTATAAGTTAATTCTTTATCATGATGATATGTTACTGTTTTACCAAATTCATGGGCACTCATAGCTTCATGGAATCTTACATACTTAGGTATAATTCTCCACATTAGCTTTCTATTCTCATCTGATAAACTAAATAAAAGAAAAGGCCTGTGATTACCTGTTTCATCACAAAATGAAATTAATCCCTCATCTGTAATTGTTACATAATTAACATACTCTCCACTTATAAATGCATCTGATTTACGTGCTTCCGTTTCCGCAATATCTCCAACTTTTAACCTGTCAATCATTTGTCCTGTCGTTAACCATTTAGTCATTATGTATCACCAAACCTTTGCATCATATTTTCCATCAATTATGTCATTTCTAATGTTTGCAGCTTCGTATATTCGACCTTGTAATAGGTGATGCTGATGTGAATTAATACTTTCTAATTTTAATAAGTGCTCCAAAGTTTTAATACGTTTATCTATAAATTGAATCATCACTTTTTTATCTAACATTACACTCATCTCCTAATATGTATATTATATTTATCTATGTAACTCTTAACTTAACAACTATCCTCCTTTACAATAAAATAAGAGCAACCTAAGATTGTTTCCTTGAAGTTACCCTTATTATATACGATTAATTTATTTATGTAAATACCTTTTTATAATTAATTTACTTTTATTTCTTTGCGTATTCAACAAAATAGTAATCATAAGGATATTCATTTGTTGCTTCATTTTTAACACTTGACGTAACTTTCCACTCATCAAGTGAGAATTCAGGAAAATGTCTGTCAGCTTCCTGGAAAGAATGATCAACGATTGTTAAATATATCTTATTAGAATATGGAAGGAAATCGTTATATAGCCTTTCCCCTCCGCAGATAAAAAGCTCTACATTTTCTTCTGCATAAGATGAATACTCTCTTAATACTTGGTTTACGGACTTATAATGATAAACCCCATTGGGTAGTTTGATATCTTGATTACTGAGGACGATGTTATGTCGCTTTGTTAATGGCCGACCTATTTCTTCAAATGTAGATCGACCAAATACAACTATGTTCCCCATTGTTAACTTCTTAAAATGTGGAAAGTCTAATGGAGGTTTAGTTAACAATGAACCGTTGCTACCGATACCTCTTGATTTATCAATACATGCTATAAGGTTAATAGTCATTAAACAGCTACATCTCCTTTAATTAAAGGATGGTGAGTGTAACCACTAACTACAAAATCCTCTAATTTGTAATCGAATATTGATTCTGGTTTGCGACCAATATTTAATCTTGGTAATTCATACGGATCTCTAGACAACTGCTCTTCAACTTGTTTCAAGTGATTGTGATAAATATGCGCTACGCCTACTGTATGTTTCATTATTGTTGGCTTGAGTTCACACTGTTGTGCAATCATTGTCATTAAGGTTGCATAGGAAGCAATATTGACTGGTACACCTAAGAATAGATCCCCTGAGCGCTGATAATGATACATCTGAAGCTCATCACCCGTCACATAAAATTGAACAGTTGTAGAATGGCAGCAAGGTAAAGCAGTGTCTGGATATTGCATCTCAGGAGCATTCCATCCGGTAAATAAGATTCTTCTACTATTTGGATTTGAATTAATCTCATCAATAACATATTTGATTTGATTAAATATATTACCTTTTCCATCTTCCCATCTAACCCATTGCTTCCCGTAAATGTTAGGTAATTGACCAACTTCATTCTGCCATTCTCTCCAAAACTTAATATTATACTTTTCTTCTAATTCAATATTGGATGTTGAGCCACTTAGAAACCATAATAATTCTCCGAATACTCCACGAGTAAACATTTTCTTTGTTGTGATTAATGGAAAACCTTCACGTAAATCAAACTCCATTGTTTCACCAAATAAACTTCTCATACCTGTACCTGTGCGGTCTCCTGTGTCATTACCTTGTTTATATACTTTATCTAATAGATTTAAATACTGCATTTCATTTTTACTCATTCATTATCCCCTCTCGTAAGTAAAAGAGAAGGCGAGTTAACACCTTCTCGATATGTATAGTTTATTTATGTTAGAATTTTACACTGCCACTTTTGTTTATGCTTTTAGCCATTAACTCTACAAATTTATCTGCTTCTTTAGGATCAAAATTATAGGAACCGTTTATGTAGTCAATTACTTCAGTTTCAATCTTCTCACTGACATCATCTTTAATATAAGTTTCTAATTCCTCTGATATAATAGTGGCCATGTTGATTTCAGTATCTGTTGCTTTATCTTCAATACTATCAAATCGAGTAAAGAATTCTAGAATACTGTGTAATGTTAACGCTGCTTCTGGAGTAACTGTAATTGTAATATTCTCATCTAACTGTTTTTCCACTCTGAACATATTAATCTCTCCTTTTTTGTTTAATTTATTTATTTTGAGGTAAAGATTTTCTTTCTACAATTTTACGATTAAACTTCAAAATTAAAGATTCTAAATACTCTTTATTTCTAACTAAATCTACATAAACATTCGATAATATAAAGTGATCTTTAAAATTTCGATTGCTCAAAGCTTTTTCAATCCAGATTTCCAAAAAAGTAATTTCTCTATTATAAAAATCAACTAGATCGTTCATAAAATTAATTTCCTCAATTTTTACTCTGTCTATTAAACTAATGTACTCCCTAGACGATTTTGCAAGTGTTTTGTATTCATGCGATTTATAATTTTCTCTTGAAATTCTCAAGTTGTTAAAAATATTTTTTAGCATTTTCTCAGCAAATTTTACAGTATCCATTTAAATTCTCCTTTAGCGATTGGTCGCTACCCTATATTTTGTGTAAAGTTTATTTATTAATCTTCTTTCTCTACACCAATGACAGAACCGACTTTATCAATCGCCTTGAGTAAACGTTCGGTATCTTTATTACTTAAAACAGTCTCTCTTTTATGAAGAACGTCTAATTTTTCACTATCTACAAAACCACCATTTAAAATTTTCTTATGTTCCAATTTATCACCTCCTTTCAAATTCTAATAAAATACTTAATTATTACAAATTATTTTCCACCAACAATTACATTGGCATCAGATCCAACAACTTTTGTTTGAACGTTCTTATCTCCATCCCATTTGTCTATGCGTTTTAATTCAATGATTTGAGCAGTTAAAGAAGCGTTAATTGTTTTATTTGCTTCTGCCTCAGCTTTTGCTTGAATTAATTGAGCATCTGCCTTACCTTGTGCTTCAATTTTAGATTTCTCTGCTGCTACTTTAGCCTGTTCTTTTTCAATTTCAAGTTGCTCTAATTTTTGTTGAGCATCTACTACTGCCTGGATTGCTTGAGCAGTTTTCTTATCTGGAGTTGGAGCTCCCAAAGTTACAGAATCAACAATGAACCCATGTTCCTCTACAATTTTACGGAATTCTTTCTCAATTTCTGCATTGATTTGTCCCTGATGTTGGAATACTTCTAATACAGAGTATTTTGCGAATACGTTCAATGTTGCTTTTTTAATTCTTGTTTGTAACCAACCTTCTTGAATTGTTGCAGAATCTTGACCTTTAAACTTGTTATAGATACTTGGCAATTTCTCTAAAGCATTTGAATAGTCATAAGACAGTTCTACGGATAAAGGTTTACCGTCTTTAGTCTGTACATTAAATTTAGTTACTTTAACAGTTTCAGTTGAAACAGGATATTCAGTTACTCTTTCAAATGGACTTACAAAATGCCAACCTTGACCTAATGTTTCCTCTTCAACTCCATGAGATCGGTTATAAACTACTCCAGCATGACCTTGACCAATAACTTCAATTGACATAACTCCTAATACTCCACCAACTAATAAACCTACTCCTACTACACCAGCACCTACGATTGATTTTGTTGTTTTAAACATTATTTATTTTCCTCCTCTTTATCTTCAAACATATTTTTTAGATTAATAGTTTTATTGCCGATTTTATTAAACAATCCTAACTTACCAATAAGAAACCATATTCCACTTAAAAACAAAGCGAATAGAATTAGTAGTACAAAGGCTGAAAACATTTATTTCACCTCTTTTATAGAATTCCTACAACAAATTGTGACCATGTTTCCAATGATTCAAATACTTCTGGTTGTTTTAACTCATCTACACTAAACCATAACCCCTCTAATTGATCAGTTTCTTTAACTGATACCTTGGCACCCTCTTCTAACTCGGCAATTACTAGCATTCCAAGATGTACTCGGCCTACCTCGTTTTCATCATCGTTGATTAGACCGATTGTGCTTAAAGTGAATTTATCCTGGTCAATATATAACTCTTCATCTAATTCACGTTTAAGACTTTCTGAAATTACACCATAAAAGTCTAAACCTTCAATATCGTTTACGTGACCGCCTACACCTAATGAAATTTGATTATGTAATCGTGCTTCTCCTCCACCGGATAAACGTTTGTAGCCAAATACTTTGTCACCTTGACGAATGACGCAGTAAGGAATAGGCTGCTTATATTCAGGATTTTCTTCTGCATCTCCTCTACGCATAACTGAGTAACTTGAAGCCATATTTGCTACGATTTGTTGAGTTTGTGATTGTTTGCTATTTACACCTTGAAAAGTTAATTGTTCATTGTTGAATACTGTAGTACGTGGAGCTACGATAATTTGTTCATCCATTTTATTAGTCATTTAAAATCTCCTTTTATGTAAAGTTTGTTTATAAGGGAGAGGTTAGTCTCCCATGTGTTTATTAATAATCGTAATCAGAGTCTTTCATTACTTCCGCAGCAGACATTAGATATCCATTACCTACTAATGAAAAGAAATCATGATTATTCGTTCCTGTAGACAATCCATTTAATACTATAGGATTAACATCGTCTGCCGTATCAGAGAATAATGGTGATAATCCTAAATTCATTAATGCTTTGTTGGCATTGTAACGTAAGAATACTTTAACATCATTTGTCCAACCAATTTCATTGTAAAGATATTCAGTGTATTTTACTTCATTCTCGTATAATTTATAAAGTAATTGATATGTCCAAGATTTAATTTCTTCTTGTTCTTTTGCTGGCAACTCATTGTACCCTAGTTTAAATTTATACCCTATGTATGCTCCATGCTGGGATTCGTCCTTAAGAATCATTTTAATTACTTCTGCGACATTAATAAGCTTGGATTTACCTAGATAGTACAAAGGAGTATAGAACCCAGAATAGAATAAGAAAGATTCCAATAGCACACTTGCAACTTTTCTTTGTAGATCAGTTCCATTTTGATAAATTTCATCAATAATATTAGCTTTTATTTGAAGTGTTTCGTGAACTTCAACCCACTCGAAAATATCACGAATTTCTTTATTTGTATTTAGTGTGCTAAATATTGATGAATAACTTCTTGCGTGTTCAGTTTCCATCCATTGAATTTGATTTAGAACATCAATTTCCATATCAGTTCTAGCACCTTTTTTTAATGAAGAAATCCCTTCTCTTGATTGAAGTGTGTCTAGTAAAGTCAACCCACCAAATACTTTTTCAACTAAACGTTTCTCAATATCGGGTAATTTACTCCAATCTGCTCTATCTTTTGAAACAGGCATACGAGTTGCAAACCACGTTTGCTCGGTAAGTTTCTCATATGTCTTTTTATCAAAGAAATCCTCTAACACATTCCAATTCATTGCTTTGTAATGTTTCATATTAATATTTTCCTCCCTTAAATTGAGCAGTTCTCACAGTAATTTGCTCCAACTTCTTCTCCATCATCTGTAAATGTTCTAATGTAATATATTGATTTAACGCCTTGTTTCCAGGCATAATTTCGGAGAATATTTAAATCTCTAGTTGTTTTCTTTGTTGGATATTCACTGTCAATTTTCCACTCGTACATTCCCTCAGGGAGTTCTGATCTTAAAAATAATGTCATACTAAGCCCTTGATCAACATGTTTTGTTGCTTTTGCATAAGTATCAATGATTTTTCGTTGATCAATATCATAGGCTGATTCATAGTATTTGATTGTTTCATCAGACAGGTATGGAACTGGATAATAAACTTTACCACGCTTACCTTCTGTTCTTTCCTCAATACGCTGCGTAATTGGATGAATTGAAGCAGTTGCTTCATTTACGTAACTGATGCTCCATTTTGTTACTCCTTGTTTTACAAGGGGATGAGTAGTTTCTGTTCCTCTCATCTCTTTAGGTTTCCCTAAAGTGCAGACTGTATCATAATCTCTTTTATAATTAATTTATTTATAAGTCTATGTATTTCTTATAATTTCTAGGATGGTTTTCACCACTATGTATTTTGCGATGGCAAGGTTCACATACACATAAGAGATTATCTAACTTATTCGCCTCTTTAGTATCTTTAAAGGCAACAAAAGGTGTAATATGATGGACAGATAGCTCCATGCCATACTCATCTTCTGTGATTCCACATTGTTGACAAGTATAATTATCTCTCAATCTAGCTTTCCTTCTTTGAGGAAGCCAATCCTCACCGTAATATTTCTTATGCCTATCAAAAGAACCTGTATAATTGCCATTATTTTTACCTGCTACTAAACCGTACTTGGAATTAAACTCTCCATTACACTTTCTTGAGCAAAAATGATGTTCATGTCCTTTTTGTTGTGCTAACGGTCTGTAAAATTCCTCTTCGCAATTATCACACTTGCAATTCGGTGTTTCTTTATCTACCTCTCTAGATTTTGATGCACATTTCCTAGAGCAGAATTTTCTATGTGCTTTGTTTGGTTCAACATAGAAGTTTTCTTTACATGTCGGACAATTGATCTCAATCCTAACTTTTCTTTTTTCATTTGCACATTTAGGGGAACAACAGACTTGATTATGATTACCTTTAAACATTTTTTCGCAAACAGGACATTGTTTTTCAACCAGTTTTAATCTCCATCTTTGTTTTCTACATTCTTCTGAGCAAAAAACCGATTGTCTCGCTTTACCTTCTACTGTAAAGGAAGATTCACAGATCACGCATTTTTTCTCCAATGTTCCTTTTAGCTTTTTATTATTTTTATATTCATCTTTACACTTAATAGTACAAAATTTCTTTCTAGTGTTAGATGTTGTAAAAACAATATCACAGTTTGGACATTTTAATTCTCTTTCTTTTTTCTTTTTCTCTATTTTTCTCCTATGTCTTTGTGAACACTTATCTGAGCAAAACAGACTCTTGAATGATTTCGTTTCATATTCTATATCACACTCACGACATTTATTTACTTTTATCAAATACTCACCTCCGTTCATTATATATTAAGTTAAGTTTATTTATAAAAGAGATCCTTCCCACATCAGTCGTTGAACCTTCTACCTATTTACATAGGAAGCTTGGCTGCGGATTGCCCATTGTCACATATTCTATCTTTTTACCATATCGCTGTGGTTAGCAACGCCCTAATACATGTCACCATTATTAGTTGGTAATAGAATCTTTAGGGGTTTCCCGCAATTCGAGAAGTTTTCATTACATATCACTACATAATGGGGCTAATCAATAACCCGTCGGTGCGGTAGCGAGTCTAAACGCATTATATATACCATGTTCCATTACTGACTCTTTTAACTTGATCCAATCCTCATGCTTAGGAATAAAGATTCCTTTGAATAGTGACTTAACTTTATCATGTTTGAATTCAAAGTCAGGTTCGTTTAAATATAAATCAAAGTACGTTCCATCTGCATATTTAGATTTTTCAAACTCAAAGAATTTCTTTCCTGTCTCAATTGAAATGTTATTACTTTCAACTAGAGTCCAGTAGTTTAATAGCATAAAGTAGATATCAGTAAATTCCAATGCTTCAGGAGAGCCATAGTAAATCTTATTTTTTGCTAGGAACCCATGAAGGTTCATAACCCCTAAGCCTACTGAATGGTATTTATCGTTACCGTTTTTAACTGATGGAACAACATCAATATTGGATGCATTTGTTACATGAGTTAAAGCTCTTAACATTGTTCTAACAGACTTACCAAAGTCAGGAGAAGCCATTAGAGTTGTTACATTTGTAGATCCTAAGTTGCAGCTAATGTCGTTGCCAAGAACTTCATAGGTTTGATCATTGCTAATTACAGATTCTTGTTGTACCTGGAATATTTCCGTCCTTTATGTTCCTCTAGAGTCGCTAATTCTAGAGCGTGGGCTAACCACAGCTTACTGTCACCAGTAAGAGCAGACTATATCATAATCCCATTGGGACTCCCTGCGCTTCCACTCGCTTGAGCGTACGTCATCTGACTAGTCGTTACACCTTTCATATAATTTAATTATATGACTTGGCTCGGCATTATCTACTTGAGACTTCCACCGAATTCACAGGGTTATTCGACATACATTACTGTATGAAGGTGCTAGGTTATTAACACAAATTAGACATTATAATCTTTCCATCTACTGGATTAGCTCTATTTGCATGATCAATGTTGATAATATATGGATAACCACTTTCATTCTGTAAGTTACTAATCTCTGTTTCTAGTTCTCTAGCTTTAATCTTAGATTTACGGATATTGGGATTAGAAACCATGTTGTCGTATTCTTTAGTGATATCAATATAAGAGAATGGTGTTCCGTATTCTTTTTCAACATCATGAGGCGAGAATAAATACATATCCTCATTCTTCTTGATCAGTTCATAAAACTTATCTGGTACAACTAATCCTAATGATAGTGTTTTAATTCGTACTTTTTCATCTGCGTTTTCTTTACGAACAGATAAGAAATCAACTACATCAGGATGAAAAATATTCAAGTAAACTACTCCAGCGCCATCTCTTTTCCCACCTTGATTAGAGTAAGAGAAAGCATCTTCAAATATTTTCATTACTGGTACAACACCATCTGCTAAACCGTAAACACCCTTTATAGGATCATTATTTGCACGAAGGTTAGTTAGATTTATTCCCACGCCACCAGAAATTTTTGATAGCTGCAACGCTGAATTTACAGTACGACCAATTGAATTCATATCATCTGATACTGTTAGCAAGAAACAAGAAACCATTTCTCCAGCACGTTGTTTACCGATATTTAAAAATGTTGGAGTCGCAGGTTGATAGCGTTGATTAATTAATTCATCTGCTAAGTCTAATGCTAATTGCTCATTTCCATCTGCTAAAGCAAGTGCGTTAAAAGCTAATCTATCTTCAAATCTTTCTAAGAATCTCTTCCCATCATCCGTTGTTAAAGCATATTGCTTATAGAACTTGTATGCTCCCATAAATGAACGGAAACGAAATTTCTTTTTATATATCTTTTGAAAAACTTTCTTAATAAACTTACGGCTGTACTTCTTCAAGAAGTCTTCTTTAATGTAGTTATTTTCAATTAAGTAATCTAATTTTTCATCCAAGGTGTGAAAGAATACTGTGTTAGGATTAACATGCTCTAAGAAATATGCCTTTGCAGCTTCTTTATCTTTATCCAACTGAATACGACCATCTTTTGGAATGTTTAATAAGTTGTTTAATGTAAAATACGTATCTTCTTTAACTTTCTTACTTAGTTCTGGTGATTTCAATAAGTTCCACTTCCTTTTTAAAATTTATAATGTCGTCTTCCGTTCCACTAAATTCAAACTTAAATATCAGTGGTTTGTTGTACTTCTCTGACAAATCTTTTGCATTAAAGCAGAACCCATCATTAAAGTTTCTACTTCCACTTCCTACAATTGCAACCAAGTTTTCTTCGTTATTTTCATATTCGATAAACTCACTCATTAAATCCGTAATTTCTTGATCATATGAAGGGACAATTAATACAAAATCTTCGTTAATTTCAATGAGGGGATTAGAATAACTTATCTCAGTAGCTTCAATCCCTCCATCATTTATAAATTTTCTAATGTTGCCTGATAGTGATAAATAAACTATTCTCATTGTTCAATAGATTGGAGTTTATCTGGTTGGAAACCTGTGAAAGGTTCTTGACCTTCAACTACTACTACTGGCATTGATGTTAACTTTAATTCATTAACAACATATTCTCTTGCTGCTAAATCTTCATCAACGTTAATCAATTCAAACTCGATTCCTTCACCATTTAAAACCATCTTTGTCATATCGCATTGTGGGCATCCATTCTTCGTATATACTGTAACTTTAGCCATATCAATCACTCTTTTCTGTATTTTTTATATTAAATTTATCTTTATTATATTTTTTAAATCATTCAATCGAATGAATATCTTTCGTACCTTTTATGTAATTTTCATCTTCCTCATTGTTAGTCATCCAACTACCATAACTGGCATACATAGCAGCCATATCTTCTTTGTCAATCTCTAGTTTATCTTCCTCAATCTCAACCTGTATGTACTTGCTCTCGAATAGCTCCTTAGTTTCAGGCAATTCATTTTTATAAAGATCAACAAGCTTGATTTCCCCAGCGAATATGGGCATTATTCCATACTGACTTACAGCTTCACCATTTTCTTTAACCTCTTCAGCATCAAATATAAAACCTTTAGGAACGTACCTTTTTACTCTCCCCACTTTTCTCACTCCTTCTTATTTAGTTTAGTCCGAAATCTACTAAACTCACCTCCTTTAAATGATAGTTTAATAGTAACACTTGTTCGTTGTTTTGTAAATATGTATATTTAATTTATTTGTATAAATTAAAACTTTTAAAGAGACTTTTGTAATAATGCTGCTATATTATTAATTAATACTTCTTTGTCTTTATTATCACTGATAATCAAACTAGCAATTTTTATTTCTCTCTTCAGTTCCCCATTTGAATCTTTAATACTAACTTTTACTTTTGGATTCGGAGGAAGTATTAGATCGTAAGAGGTTGAATCTCCTAAGTCGCTAATCATCTTACCCATGCTCATTATTTTATTTTCATACACATTTTCTCGTACTTCATAATCTCCTTCAAATTCAATATGTAACTTTACCACTAATTTCACTCTCCTTTTCTATATAAAAATCGAATTATATTTAGACTCTACCCTCTTCAGCTAATACGCTTTTAACAATCCCAGGAACTTTCTTGCCAATCTTACCTTTTAAGACTTTTAACAATTCATCTAATTCCTCTTTAATAACATCCTCATACACTCTGCTGCCAGCATGCTTTAAAATAGTCCCCATGTCTTCAATTGCATAGTCTTCATTCAATAGGCCTTCATCGACTAATTTATGGACAATTTTAGAAACTCTAGCTGTATTTACAGTTGAATCAATGAATTCTTGAAGTTGATCCGTTGGTTGTTTAATCGTTTGTTTCTTAACTTGTGCTTTTTCTGCAAAGGCATCAGATACAATTTTAGTGAATTGTTGCACACCATATTTATTTTTATAAGACGTATTTTTAACAACTACTCCTTCGCCAATTTCACCTAGCATTGATTTACCAACAAATGACTGAATGTGTTCTAATGATTGAAACTCGCCCTCATAGAAAACCGGAACTAAATTTAAGTTTAATTGTTTAGCAGTTTCTTTAACTAATTCGAATGGTAAATACTCCTCAGTTTTTTCATCGTAGACATCAAACAGATAAAATTGATTTGCATTTTCACCATAATCTAATTTATGTCTAACTAACCACTCTCCAAATAGAATTAGACCTTCGTGAAAAGTTAGATCTTTAAAATGATCATTTACCCATACACTAAACCCTCTTAGTGTATTACTTTCATCTAATTCAGTATTACGACTAAAACATCTAATGCTGTCACCTTCAAACTTAAAACTTGCATTTGCACCGTCTAACTTTTCTTGGATTACAATATGAGGATTACCTTCAAGTGTTAAATGTGTACCAGATTTACCATGTCTCACAATATCTTGATATTTCTTCATTTCATAACCTCCAATATGTATAATTTATTAGATAGTAAACTTATTTAGACTCCATGTATACTTCAATAACATTTTGAACATCTTGATATGAGAAATTTTCTGTGTACATTTACTTCACCTCCTGGATTTAAATAAAAGAAATATTTCATTGAAAAATTGCTGTGAAACATACCGCCTAAAACCTTTTATAGCAACATTTAAAAATTACAAAATGTTTCACAGTTTAAGCGAAATGCGACACAATTAGTAATGCTTTCTCAATGTTTCCATAGCGATTTTCATACATCTAGCGTGGTACTCTCCTGTATAAGTCCAACCACCACCGAACTTTTCGGAATACCCGACTAATGAAATTTCTTCTAACGCTAACTCATAACGTTCAATCTTTTTTAAAAGGTCGTTATAATCACTTTCTTGTATTTTTATTACCGTCATTTTCGTTCCTCCTTATGTAGCAATTTAATTCAATTCTTCATCATTCTTCTTATGTACAAACTCGATATTTTCCTTTTTAACGACTTTCTCAACATGCTGCTCTAATCCTTTTAACACTTTAGCTAGCTCTTCAACGATTAATTTATCTTCTTCCCTAATTCTCTCAGTGGTATATCTCTTCAATGCAAGACCTAAATTTAATCCATAATGGCCAATTTCTTTCCACTTCTTATCAATTACTTCACCAGATTTCTTATCTTTTACATCATCTAACCTTAGCAATATATAGTTCATACGGTCACTAACAATCTTATGCCTAGCATCAAGTTTCAGTTCCATCGTTATCAACCTCCAATCCTAATAATCTTTTAGTCTCGTCTAACGTTAATTTTTTACTCTTCTTAACTATCTCAACTATTTCCTTAATACAACCTTCACATCCAGTTACTTCAAGTTTCTTATCTGTTTTTAATACTGGAATGAAGCAGCCCCAAACTGTACCGTCTATGTAAAAGTGGCATTTCATACAGATTTTGTTTATCGATACCACAACCTTTTATATATAATTTACCTGTATTAAACATGTTTTACATTAACTTAGTATATGTGTATTCATAAGCAGCATCTTCATATGCACTTGGAACGTTTGCTTTCATTATCATCACCCGAATGTTTGTTCTTATTTTATATTATATCTAGGTGATAATATGTTTGCAAGTAATTAATCATGATATTGTCTGTCTTTTAGCAATACGTCATCTGCCTTACTTGCTGCAATCATAATCGACATAATAAACATAACTAGTAAAGCCCACAAACTTATTGCTCCTAACCCCATAAACACTATCGCCCACGTTTCATACATTTTACTATCCCCTTTGTTATATTGAGAGTGAGCGTTGTTTCTCACTCCCGTTAACTTGTCGTGGTGTTTGTTGTTGTCTGTACTCTTACTATACACGATTAATTTGCTTATGTAAATAGGTATATTAAATTTATTTATAAAAATTATACATCTTCTAGTTCGGATCTTAATTGCTCAAGTCTGACTAGTATCTTGCCTAATAAATCATCGTATTCTGGCCATTTCTTATCAGGAAATAACTTTTTATCGTCTTCAATCAACTGTCTTATTTCATCAACAAGATCAATCGATGTACTGGCTTGCTGAGTAAGAGAGTCCTTTGTGTGTTCGGATATATGTTTCATTATTACACCTCCTTAACAAAATACTGTAATACATTTCCCATCACGATTAATTACATGCGGAGAAGAATGTCCTCTCCTCCACTCAAATCCCTTACTCTTTACTTCCTCGCTAATGTTAAATACTTGCTTAACTTTATGTATATTGAAGGCTATCTCCTTTGCTGCGTTTTTGCTCTCGGCTTCAATTTTAAGTGTTATGTTCTGGTTATGCTGAGAGCAACATCTTACGAAATATTTCTTCACTCATGTCCTCCTGTTCTATTTGAAAAATACGTATTCGAATTCTGGTACTCCATTTATGTCAAATGTTTTATTGATGTGGACTAAAACTAAATCTTTAATATCAAATGAATCAGTTTCTTCATTTTCTCTGTTTTGGTCAAAGGTTAAGTAATGACAATTTAAATCGCAAGTGAGTCCTCTGACAAATTCCTTAACTGTTTCAGCACATCTCAGGTAAACACGATCATCTTGTTCATCTAAATATTGCATCGTTTCAATTGTACGTACCGGCTCATTATTCTTAATTACTGTTACATTTGGAACTGAATATGGGAATCTCATACTATATCGTTCTCCTTTTAATAAAACTCTCGTTTTATGTTAATTTCATGTCTATATGTAGTGGTTTTCACTAACTGATACACTAAATGTAGTGTATAATGATAATTTATTTTACTTTTAATACTTTAATTTCGAATGAATTAGCAAGTGTAACCAGTTCTATACTCTCATCAGTCAATGCATGCCTTACACTTTCATGAATTAGCTTCACTGTATCAAGTGGAATGTCTTCCTTTGCTTGCATGATAATTTTATCACCATTATTAATGGTTATTGTTTCTTGCTTGATCGTTTCACCATACTGATCTTGTATTTCTAGACTAATTTGTTTCATTAATCTGTGCCTCCAATTCAACATTTTCACTTGCATAATGTTTAGCAGAAGCTAAGTCTCGGTTAAGGAATGAGTTGATTAACACCTTGTTTACTGCAATTTCATCTTTCAGTTCCAGATAAACTCCTAGTCTACTTTCAGAATACCAATCTTTATATGTGCTTTGTCCGACTTGAACCAAATATTCGTATGTAGAATTTGTACGTCCATCTTTGTATATGTATTTAGTTTCCTTAATCTGTTCAACTACACCGATATTACTCTTACCTGTTACCACAACCTTTTCGCCAATCGAGAACTTGTTCATGTTATCCATCCCCTTATTATTTTAATTTACTTACATGGTATTGCTTATATCCTTCTTCCGTTATCTCTAGACAGTTTAACTGGTGTCCGTAAGCACATGCGCCATCAATAGCAATCTTATCTTCTCTAAAATAAATATCCGGTTTCTTATGTAGGTAAACACATGGAGTATGACCATGAATTACAGTTTTACTATGTGAGTGTTTGTGATTTAGAAACGGCTCACGAATCCAAATGAAGTCTTCCTTATTAGTATTCTTCCAGTCAGCTAAATTAGGATTAATTCCTGCATGTACGTATATATGTTTATCATCTTCATAGTAGTAATCTAAATCAGATAAGAAATCAAATTCTTCCCAATAACCTAATTTAATTTCATTAGCCCATTCCATATATGTATCCCAACATAATACTTGATTCTCTGCACCAGGAATAAATGATTTAATTGTTTCCATTCCACCGTTTTGCATGTAATGGTATAAGTTTTCAATTGGATTTTTAAGCCAATCTAATAACATTTGATCATGATTTCCTCTAAGTGTAATTGCTCCATATTTATTATTTAACTCTCTGACAAACTCTAAAACTTTTAAGCTATCCTTGCCTCTATCTATGTAATCACCTAGAAGTATTAATCGATCTGTTGATGAACTGTAATTAACCATTCCTAATAGTTTGTTAAATTCATCATAGCAGCCATGAATGTCACTAATAACCAATGTGCGATTTTTAATATTACCCACCCACTTTATTTAATTTGTTTATGTAAAATATTGCTTTTAAGCTGTTTCATTATGTATAATTTGTTTTAAATTACTTTTATGTAAGAATAATTTTTCAATACGCTGTTCTTTTTTATTATCTTTATTTCTTATATCTGTTTTAACATCTTTAGACCAAACTTCAACAAAATCTTCTGGTGCGTTATATTCGCTAACTACCACCATATTTTCTTTTGACCATTCTCTTACTACATCCCAAAATTCATTTGAGTCAAAGTTTCCCACTAAGCCATATTGAGTAGTTCCCTGATAAGGTGGATCACAATATACTAACAACCCCTTTGGATTTATCTCCTTATAATCACAATCATAAAACTTAACGTCTTTCATTGTTTCCATCTTCTTCATTATGGAATTATGAGCGTTTAAACAATAATTCCTATCTTTACTTGAAGCGAATCCACCAAACCATTTACCTGCGAAACTACAACCAAAGCCTACAAAGCCAGTAAGATACGGTTTTTCATCTCTATTATTTTTAATATACTCATATTCTTCCTTTGTAAGATTAGTAGGTGGAATCCAACCATTTTGCATTGCTTTATACATTTCAATTAAGTATGTATGTTTATCACAAGCAATTCTTTCACCATCCATAAGCGACATTACCCAACCTCCACCTACAAATGGTTCTATATACGGCTGACCTTCTTCCCTAATCGACTTTAAATATTCAACTATAGGCTTTGCAATTCTAGCCTTTCCTCCAAAGTATCTTATATCGATCACCTCATATTAGTTTAATTTATTTATGTTAAGATAAAATGTAAATTTTATTTAGTTTTAAATCTATATGTAGTATGCATTAGATACCTAAATCACCGTATGTAGTGTTTTCGTTTCATTTAATTGTATAATTTGTATGTAAAAGATTCTTAAATATATGTTCGAGTACATCTACTGTAATACTGTTTCCACTTAACTTACCAATTTGTTCTTTGGTAATTCCATTTTGTAATAATTTATCTGCATATGACTTTTTAAATCCTTGTAAAGATAATAACTCCCTAGATGTCATAACTCGATAACCTTTTTCATCCTTAACAAAGTTTTGTGGATTAGCTAAATTGCCTTGTTTAGTTGTTTGACATACAATAACATCAGAGTTTAATGAACTGTATTTTTTCTTTAACCTAAATTCGCTTAAATATTTCATATCACTTTCTCGCAAGTAATGATCTTCACTTGCAAATGAATCATAATAATCACTTGCTTTCTTTGTCAATTCAATTGGGGCTGGAAATTCAAACTGTCCATCATCTATGTCTTTTCTAATGCTAATTATATATATCCGATTTCTACTATGTGGGATTCCATAATCTTTAGAGTTTAAAACTTTCCAATATGAATTATAACCAATATCATCTAGTAATTTTAGCATCGCAGATAAGTCATTTTTAAATTTCTTTGAAGCTAACATTCTTACATTCTCAGCAACCATATATTTAGGTTTCTTGTATTTTGCTATTCTCATAGCTTCAAAGAATAATCCACTGCGAGTTAAGTTTCCTTTTTCATCGGTAAATCCTTTCATATCACCTAGAGCAGAAATATCCTGGCATGGGAATCCGTATGTCATTAAATCGAAGTTCTCAAGTTTTGTTTCATCTACTTTAGTTATATCACCTAAATTCAAATCTTCTGATACATTATGTATTATTGAATATGCTTTACTTGCAGTTGGTTCAAACTCACAGTAGTTATTCAAATTATAATTTATGTTTAATTTATTTAATGCTTCCTCAAATGCTCCAATTCCACTAAACAATGATAATACTTTTAACTGTTCTGTCATTTAATCTCTCCTAATATTATTTATTTGAGTAAAAGGATTCTTTTATCTAAAGTTCTTTTATGTATTCACCCCAATTATCTGAATCATATATGTTCATCAATGCCACATCGTTCAAATCCTTGATACTATTGGCTTTTTCAGGGTATTCTTTGATTAATTTGCCTTCATAGTAGTCTCGTTCCCAATTTTCAAGAAAATACTCCATTTTTACGTTTTTCACCTCACTTTATATAAAATTCATGTTTTATTGAAACTTATATGTATTATTTATTTGAATTTCTTTGCTTTAAACACCAATAGTATGCAGGATATAGAAATTCTCCTTTATTATGAGTTTCATCACGATAATTTAAATATTTTATTCTTATAAGATCTCTCTCCTTTTCACTTAGACTCTTTTTGTATTCATGATATTGTTTAATTAACATATCCTCTTCTTCTTTAGATTTAACTAATCCAGGTTTCCATCTATACATATCAAAGTAGTCTAATATCCAAAAGTAAAACGGAAAATAGTCTTCATAATTTTTAATTTTGTTAGACTTGTATTTTCTATAGATGCCACCCAACTCTTGCATTGAATATTCATTTTCTAAGTTAATTCTTCCACTAGTTCTTTCTAGGATTATGTCTGCTTCATAATCTGTATAACCAACATCAATCATCTTACTCACACTCATTCCTCCCACTATTTTTAAATAAATCGATTAACTTATCTAGACTTTCTCGTATACGGTTTTCTAGGCTTCTTTTCCTTTATGTATAATTTATAATCCTTAGATAACCAATTATTGATTTTTTCATGTTTCCCTTCACTATAAAACTCTTGACTCGGATACCACTCTTCTAAACTGTAAATATGTTTTTTACTGTTACATCTCTTACATGCAGGAACGCAGTTGCTTAAATCATCAGCACCTTTATCGTTAACATGTTCCTTATGTAAGTCTTCATTAAATTTCCCTTTATGATCATCATATGTAATTCCACAGTAAGCACAAGAATTATCAAAGTAAGCTTTACATTGTTCCCATTCTTGCTTGTTAATTTTATGACGTTTATTCCCTCTATTCAGCCTATATTGAAATAATTTATCTTTATTATCTTGCTGCCATTTTTTAAATTCTCCAGATTCTTGTCTTCTCTTATTGGCTTCATATATACGTTTCCTTGCTTTAGGCTTACTATTTCTACGTTTAATTTGTTCTAGATAGCCCTCTCGATTGTTTTCCCTCCAATCGTATGAGTGTTCCAATGCACATTTTTTACAATAGGGATACAATCCATCAATGCCATTCTTATCATTTTTATAAAAGTGCTCGTTTGTTGATGGATAATGTTCGTTACATCTGTTGCAAATTTTATGATCTACACCATCAATCAATTTGTGTGTATCATTCCACTTCTTTAACTTACGTTCCTCAGCTCGTTTTTGTTTCTCTTCTGGTGATAAAGCCATTGAATTCCTCCTTTCTAATTCTAAATAAATCAATCATTTTATACAATCTCATATACTACATATAGATATTTATTTTTCATATTCAACTACATATTGTATTAGACTATCAACTTGTTTGTATAAATCTTCCAAACTACCGTTATTATTTATCATATAATCATAGTTAAATTTATCTATGTGCATTTCTGTATCATGTTTGAGGTTACTCATATTAAATTGATCATTCTTTTGCATAATTCTTTTTACCCTAAGCTCATCATCACACTCAATTTTGACTATTGTATATCCTTCTGCTTTACACTTTTTATATTCGTTTGGTTGCCTTAAATCACTTACTACAATATGTATAGGATCAAATTTATCAATGTTTTCAAAGCACTTTCTTACCCATATGTCTCTATCACGTTGTCTAAGCGTCTGGCCAAACCATTGATAACCTTCTCTTGGCTTTGCTTCAGTTTCACCAAACAATTCATGATAGTATCTTTTTAGTTCATCACCAAAAGCATATTTATCAAATCCGTATTGTTCACAAAGATAGTCCGCCACAGTGTCCTTACCACTTCTCATTTTTGCTATGAGAGCTATTTTCATCCATTCACCTTCTCAATCTGTTTAAAGTTATATACAAAGTAACTACCGTCTTGAAATTCTAATTCTGCTTGCTCATGTTGATGATCAATCATTAATACTTTTCCTGGTTCTTTGGTATGTACTAACTGAACTTGTTCACCTACTTCAAACAAGTGTATCACTCCTGTATATTAAGTTTATTTAATTCAATTTCTTTGAATCGACTTAAATATCCTGAATCAAGCAGCACTTCGTAATCATATTGTGAGACTTCTAATGTATCTAGAATTACCCCTTCTTTGCCTACATCATATTTCATACCTGATTTAGCATGGTCGTTTACAATAACTCTGTCACCAATTTCATATGTATAATATTTAGGCATTTATCCTTTCCCCTTTCTTAAAACTTTAACTGTTGCACTCTGTCTCCCGAATTGAATAGCGTTATTGTATGTATCAACTAATAGATCAAGCTTATAACCTTTGATTGCCCCACCTCTATCAAGTACAATAGCTTTAAAAGACTGACCGTTTACTTCAATTTCTAACAATGAGTACATCGGAAGTATTGACGTGTCTGCTGCTACAATGCGATATCCATTATGGTAAATTGTATCGGTTACCCACTTACCACTCGCTGTTTGACCAGAACAGCCTTTACAACTTGATGTATAAGCTGATATATTCATTGTTAAAGTTTTATAAGCAGTGCTATCATCTCTACTCACTTGAGGACTAGGGTGAAGTTGCCTCCCTGTCTCTAGCCTGACTCAACTGTTCTTTTAGCTTAACAATATCTTCTTTTTGCTTAGTAACAGTTTCATTTAAACTATTATTCTCATCTTTCAATCCATTAATTGTTTCAGCTTGATTCTTATTCTCACTTTCTTTTTCATCTAACAATTCTAATTTATTCGTATAATTTACTTTTAATTCTTCATACTGCTCAGTTTTAACTTTTAACTTCTTACTGAATTGATCGTAATCATTTTTATATTCCCATGCAATTACACCATTTGACAGCAACAATGCAGCGATAATTCCAGTTGTTAATGGTTTTTTAATCATAATGTAAGCCTCTTTGCGAGTGAGGCTTCATCACCTGCCTTTGTATGTATAATTTATTCGTTAGTTTATCTTTATTTTCAGCCTAATGAAATCTTTCTAATTTAAAATGGGTTTAAATTCTATGTGTTTATTTGCTTCACTCCACAAATTATCAGCCAGTAGCGTGTAATACTGTCTTTCCCCTTTTGGTATTTGTTTAATTAAATTATAAACACTCATTATTTTTGTTTTATTTGTTAACATTTGAACTCTATTCTTATTACCTCTAAGATATACAATAGTTAATAAAGAACAGTGGGGTTCATATTTCTCGATTGTCTTACAGTTGAATATTGTATGCTCTGATAGTTTTGCGTCCATCCATTGATTATTTTTTAAAACAATATCTGGTCTTATTTCCTTATTAAATCCTTTAGTGTGAGTAAGTTTCAACTCTTGTAAAATAGATCTTAACAATTCTTCAAATTTAAAACCATATATTCTAGATAGCTCAGTGTCTTCTCTTATATCTTCATAGTTTAGTTCACATGCTTCAATGGCTTCTTTATATGTGTTAAAGTATCTAATGCAAGCATTTAATAATGAACTATCTTCACTAGACAAAATATCAACACTCATTGGCTTTCCACTTTTAAATCGCTTTTTCAATTCAATTATAACTTTATCCTTATTCCAATCTTTCCTTTCTCCTACATCATCATAAGTTAAACCACAATTTAACAATGCGTTTTTGTAGCATTTAAAAAACCTTTTACTGGCACTGTAGAGAGACGGATTCTCTAAGCTAATGCTTTTAACACTCATTGACAGCCCATTTTGATAACGTTTTAATAAATTATTTATCACCTTTTCCTTACTCCAAGAGTGATTTTGTTTAGTGTCTTCATAATTAAGTCCAGAAAACTCAATTGCAGATTTAATGCTTCCAAAATGATTCAAGCAAGCTTTGTATAAAGAATGATCATTATTCTTTAAAACAGAAGGGTTTAAAGCCAATCCCTTTAACTGCCTGTCAATCAGGGATGCTGCTACTATATCTTTTGTCCATTTTTGAGATTCCTGTATTTCACTGTAGTCACATTCAGCTATCCTAATAGCGTTTTCCCAACTGTTGAAATGCTTTATTGCAGCAGTCATTAGTCCACTATCTTCATTTCTCATTGTTTTATTGTTTAACTTTAGACCATTTTCATATCTTCTTGCTATTTCTTTAATTATATTTTCTTTATTGTTAAAGTATCCTCTAGGTCTTCTGTTCTTTTTGAAAGCATCGGTCAATATTAATCACCTCCTAAGTATTAACTCTTTCTGTTGTTAAATATAGGTTTCCTTCTTCATCTACCTTGTTAATAAGGCTTACGCTATTTTGATAAATTGAATTTTTGTAAGTCTTAACAACAAAGTTGTTACCCCTGCGATATCCAGTGAACATCAATAAATTTCCTCTTGTGAACCAACTTTTTTCAATTACTACCTTTTTATCCCCTTGTTTTTCAGAGATTTGTTTTGCATAATAAGAAAATTTACTAGAATACATCTTAACTGTTACAACACCATCGGGAGTTAGCAATGAAATTGTATGTTTAGTTTTGTTTCTATCTAATACTGTTCCTGCTAATCTGGTAAGCTCATATTCAAACATTTGCCTTCCTCTCCAGGTATACGGCTTACCTTTAATTGGTTCTTCAGGTAATTCGAAAAAGTTGGCTATACCATACTTTTCTTTATTTACATGTGCTAATTCATGCTCATTATAGTAATAACTTAAGGAATCCATTTCCCATTTACTAATTGATCCACTTGCGTATTTATCCCATTCATTTTCTAACAACTTTTGATTTAGGCTATTTAACGCTTCTTCTGATGAAATCCACTCTTTAATTTCTTCCATTTTTTTATCATACAGTTTTTTAAATTTATTCTCAGAAACAACAAGTTGACCTTCATGTGTATCAACAACTGCATCATCACTGAAATGCTCACTATAAAAATTTGATGCAATGTCATCAATAATAAGCAGTTTATCTTTTGGCTTAGAAATAGTCTTCAGAACATTTTTAGATATGTAGTTTTTATACTTGAAAAATCTTATTTCAAGATTAAATTTATCAGGTATCAAATCATTAACCATTAACATGTTAAAGTTTTGCATTGTAAGTTTTTCTTTAGGTTCACTTACAATTTTAATGAACTTCTTCATTATCTCAATTCTATCCTCGAATGAGTCAAAGCATCCGGCTTTAATTAACTGTATGATCTGTCCTTTTTTAACTAACCCAGTTTCAAACATTCTATCTAAAAAATCACCAAATGAATTATATGGTCTATGTTGCATGATTAAATGTACAACTTCATCCCCAATACCATTTAGGCCTTTTAAACCAAAGACAATTGAATCATTTTGAATATCAGGAGTGAATCCAAATTGTGCCTTATTGATGTCCGGTAAATTTACTTTAACTCCACGTTGACGAATAGTTCCTATTGCCGAAGCAACTTTACCATAGTTGGTTGCACGAGTTTTTTTCTTGTCGTCTTCTTCTTCATCTTCATTATCTAAATCTTCCTCATCTTCAATTCCTCCACTGTTAACGGTTAAACAGGCAGTGTTCCAGTATAAAGGATTGTAGTGATAATTAAGATTTAACTCTTGGAGAGCAATAACTGAGTATGCCAATGTATGAAGTAAGCTGAAACTGTATCCAAATTGTCGTTTAAACTGGACATTCCACACGTACCTTTGTACCGTCCTTTTCAGGATACTTTAACACTATAAAGTCGGAGTAGACTATACCATCAACTCAATGAGCTGCCTATTGGTAGTCGTTGGGGGCTTACCATATTGAAATTCAACTT
The DNA here is from genome assembly GCF_947503125.1 of uncultured Metabacillus sp. GTDB lineage: Bacteria > Bacillota > Bacilli > Bacillales > Bacillaceae > Metabacillus. The sequence continues at coordinate 193,397 of NZ_CANNCR010000002.1, read as the reverse complement.
AGGTCTATCCCTGCTGATTGCCCAATCCTTTTGATTTTTAGGTATTGCTATTATTTCTAATATCAATTTCTACAAAAGGCTCTAAGGGGTTTCCAGCATATTCTAGGTTTGCTTATGTTATCACTAACATAAGGGACTATAATTGTTGTTGTTTTAATAATAAATATCTATTGTATTTCCTATCTAAGAAAATATTTGCATCTTCGTACAAATAATTAAGAATAGTGTAGACTTGTTTATTGCCACCAATGCTTATTAAGTAGTAACTATTTATTTCATAAATATGTTTATCTGATAAGTTAAGATTTTTTATAATTCCTAATAAAATGTCTTTTGTGCCGATAATATTTAATCCAAAACTATTTCTATCTTTGGTTGTTGTAAGTGTGATTGACCCATCACCATCAAAATATCCTCTAATAAAATCTTTACTGTACTCATTTGAGATGTTCGGATATTTAAGAATCAAGCTTTTATTGGGAACAACTCCTTTATGATTCAAATGGCTGCAAAATATATCATCCTGTATTTTTATTTCACAATACTTACCCAAACCATAATTCGTTTGTTGCTCATATTTCCTTATAGGATATGTTCCATTTATTGCATTTTTAAATTTTTCTAAATGTTTAATGTCATTTACTTTTAGCGTTATTTTCAACATGCTAGAGTTTTTATAGGTTTTTTTAGTTACACATCCGTCTGCCATTATAAAACCCAGCCAATATGCTTTATCCTCTGAATCAATCTCCTTAAAAAAGTCTAAACTACAACTATATTTTTTACGTGATTCTGAAAGAGACCTTCCTTCAACTTGATGTTTATTTAAAATATTCTTAATTGTATTCGGACTATTTGCTCCTACCAATCTCTGTATTTCTCTCATTGATTTGCGATGTACTACATATTGTTCCAGAATAAACTTCTCTATTTCTTCTGTTGCTTTAAATCTCATTGTCTACACCTCCTCTGCTATATAGTTAATTAATTTAATTATTATTTAAAACAACAATTTTTTAATCCAACAAGTTGTCGGAAGTTCCAATTTCTCGACCTTTTGCAAAGAATAAATCCTGTGCTTCCTTTAACACTTTTTCCTTCTTTTTAGCGATGGCCTTACGTAATTTATTTGATTCTGCAATGCTAAAGTTAGCAATCTTCTCATCCATAACCATCATCATTACCACTTCTTGAGTATCAGCAACTCCATATATATCTTTAAGATAATTCTCCATAATCATTATTTCTTCATCAGTTAATCCATAGTCTTGCATTTCTTGATACCATAGGCCGATATCATTTTTAAACTTAATATATGTATCTACCGGCTGTTCTTCACCATCGGACATTAACCTCATTAAAGAGTTAATAACTGCTGCTTCAAGTAGATTGTTAGGTTTAACCTTTAATGCAGACTGAAAACCTACTTCAGTTGAAAACTGGAATAGATCCATAATTTCACCTTTACCAACCATTTCCCAAAGTTCGGGTTTATCATAGTCAATTACATCTGGGTGTAAATATTTGTTGTAAGTTTCCTTTAAATTTCCTTGCCATTCAATTTCTCCTTGTTCAATAAGATAATCTAAAGTAACACGAATTTTATCAAGGGCTTCAATTGTTAGTAAATCATACTTCACATTCCCTAATGACTCAGAATCTCCCATGTTAAATTGTGTAATGTAAGCCCCTTTAGGTGTTTTCATCATTGCGTTAGATTTAGTGTAATGATCGTTGAATATAATTATTCCAGCAGCATGACTAGAGCGTTTATTTACAAGTCCTTCAATTTTCAAAGCAGTTTCCTTTAAATTTGGATACTGTTCAACTTCCCTGATAAATTCTTTAATTGGCTTACGCTCCTTCTCTTCGTTACCAAAGAAGCAATCCGATAAAGACCAGTTAGATCCTCTTTCAAACGGAATCATTCCACTTAAATATTGTGAAATATCATTGTCTATACCCAAACCTCTACAGGCAGTTTGCAATGCAGATTTTGAACCTTCTGTCCCAAATGTAGCTATTTGTAATACTCTATGTGTTCCAAATTTATTTCTTAATGCTTTAAGAATCTGTTGTCTTTTTGCTCCTTCAGTGTCAATATCTATATCAGGATACCTTAATACCCTTCCTTTCGGAATATTTCTCATGACATTACTGTCAATCGGGAGTAGACCATATCTTCACCCTCGACTTTACGTTAGGGCTGCCCCACTTCGCAATTAAGCTACGTCCCTTTGGACTGGTCGTTGAACCTTCTCCAGAGTTTCCTCACAGGAGCTTGGCTGCTGATTGCCCAATTTACACTGTTTTCAAACCGTCACGCTTACCGTTTCCAATTACGTTGTGGTCAGTGTAACTATAAGGGGTTTCCAGCAATTCGAGGCTCTTTAAGCACAATGTCTCCACTATGCACGACTATTGTAAAAATGCTTAGTTTACTTGTTTTAATACCTTACGAATATAGTCCCTAGAAAACCCAGTTTGTCTATGAATCTCTGATTTGTTTGTAATTCCATTATTAAATAAATCAAGCACGATCTTTTCCTTTTCTAATCTTTCTTTATTGCGATATTCTTTTGTATACCTTGTTAAATTTGTTTCTCCACATTCATAGATAGATGCTATTTCCTTTCCAGTTAGCCCACTTTTTAACAGTCTTGTCATTTCAAGTTTTTTAATATCAAACTCTAACTTTGAAATTTCATCTATTAAATTTTGAACGTCATTTAACTGTTGAAGTTGTGTATATTGGTCATATTTTCTATCTAGATAAACAGTGGCATCTTCGTATAGCTTATTTGCAATTTGTAAGCTTTGTACATTCCCCTTAATGCGAAGTTGTCTAAAGTTTTCATTAGTTCCTTTCTTTCCATTGATAGCTACATTAAGATTAAAATAATCCAATATATATTCACATGTTTCTTTAGTTCCACAAAAATTTATAGCAAAAGTTAAGTACTTATCACCAAGTGTAAATCCTCCATCTCCGTCAAATATCCCTCTTATAAAGTGATGTTCTAAGTGTTCTGGAATCATATCTTTTCTTGGTGGCTTAATTGAATTAGATTTTCTTGCTACTATTCCATATTTATTTAGATCATTGAATATTTTTTCACTAACTATTGATATCCTACAGCTATTCTTCTTCTCTGTAATCCTATAGCTTGTTTCAATGTCTTGTTTAAACTTCTCCAAATGATCTTTATCAGACAGTTGTAAACCTATTTCAAGAATTTTCGAATTAGAGTTCTTATGTGTTGTCACACATCCATCTGCGTAAATAAAACCTAACCAATATGCTTTAGATTCAGTATCTATAGCATCAAAAAAATTATCGTTAACAATGTATTTTCTAGCTCCTGCCAAAGTTTTCACCTCCTTCTCCTTTTAATGTAGTAAAAACAAGTAATTAAGCACAATAATCTGGTCTAGATTTGTGAATATGTCTCCAGTGAGGCAAGTTGTAAGTCATAGGGTTAATTTGTGTAATATCAATCAAATAGTTAACTAGATAACCTGCTGCTGAACCCCTTGCTACCCCTACTAAAGAGTTCCCTCCACATTCGTCACCCCAAATGATATTGATAATTTCACGTACAGTAACGTAATATGATGACATTGATTGATTTAACTTTTGACTAATTTCCCAAAGTTCACCTAATTCAACATCGATTCTTTCTAATATTTCATGAAAGCTATCTTGTGTTAGCTCAGGTTTCAATAACTTCTCTTCAAATCCATCTTCAATTAATTTTAGTAAATACTTGTCTTGCTCATCTTCTGAATATGCCATTTTATTTATGTATTCATACTTCTCATATGCCGGTTTAAACATATGTCTTAATTCAAAGTCTGGTAGTTCCATCTTTGGTATAATTGGGTCATGTTCAATTGTATATTCTTCAACCATTTCTCCAATTAGCAATGTATTTTTTATTGCTTCATCTACAATTTCTCTTTCTAGATAGTCCATTCTTTCCCTTATCTCATCAATATTTTGAACGAAACAAGCTTCATAGAAGAGGTCTACTTCCCTCTCTCCATCTTTGGCATTTAGGAACGCTTGATGAATAACTCTGTCTTCCGGTCTTAAAAAGTGTGCATCAGTTGATACTATTCTCTTTAAACCGTAAGCATCTGCAATATCAACTAGTTTTTTATTGCAGTAAATTTGTTCATCGCTTAAAGCAGGTTGTAGCTCGATAAAGAAGTTTTCTTGACCAAAAACATCAATGCACCAAGTTATAAATTCATGTATAATTTGTTTATGTTCAATAATTTTATCTTCATTGTTTACTAACTCAGCTTCCTTAATGGCCAATAAATTAATGTTAACTTCAGATCCTAAACAAGCAGTTGTTGCAATTAAATGACCTGGATTACTTTTTACAACTTCTTCAACATCTGATTTAATTGTTGGTACACGTTCCATTGTTCCAGTGTAGAATGAGTTTTCCCATGCTTTACTTGATAAGATTCTAAGTTGCTCATGTCCTTCTGCATCCTTCGCTAACATTAAGAAGTGAGGAAACTTTGTTACTCCTGATTTATAATTATCTTTAACCTCTTCAATGGAGTTTACTAAGTATGCCTCATTTCCAAGAATAAGCTTGAAGTCTTCAGGCATTTCACCTTCTTTTTTCATGCTTCTGACTGTTTGAATTGCTTCAACGTGAGCTGAAAGAACTTCGTGATCAGTTATTGCTAATCCTGCATAGTTCATTTCAACTGCTGTTTTTAGTAAGTCTGCTACTCGATTAGTTGAATCCAGTAGCCTTATGTTACTTTTATCTGTATGACAGTGACAACCTATCAATTTATCACCCCTCTGTTTATTTGTTATTTTCATTATATATAATTAATTTACTTATGTAAATACATTTTTAAATTAAATTTATTAATTATTTTATCTCTTTCTTCAATAGCATCTTCTAAGTTGTCAAAGTAACCAAAGTGTTTCAACTTATTCTTTTCCAATCTTAGTCTCAATCTCCATTTCTTCTTATCTTTGCTCCAAGTAAGTCCCTCAATGTGCACTTGTTTTTCTGCTGGATTTTTATCTTTTGGTTTTTCAAGTAACGCTAAACCTTCTATGCCATTATGATATCTATTTAGCAATGTTGAAACATGAATATCATTTTCTTCCGCCCATTGAATTGCTGTCTTAGTCTCTTTGTCTATGGTTATGTAAACACATGTTCTTCTATTGTTGCCTTGCTCTTTTCTTGTAGCCCAACGACAGTTTGAGGGTTCGTAATTTCCATCATTATCTATCCGATCAATCTGAAGTTCTTCTTCATAGCCGTTTTCCATCGCCCAATTGTAGAAATTCATAAAGTCTTCACGCCATTCATCGCATACACTGATTCCCCTCCCACCATAATTATGATAATGAGTAGAATCTTCTTTGTAGCACCTATATTTCATTCCATCCCATATTTTATAAAGTCTTGTTCCAGTCATTCTATGCTTTGGTACACCCACTCAATTACCTCCTCTAAAATACCCATTGTTTCTTTTTAACTTTTATAACTTCAAAATCCTCAATTATAACTTGAGCTTTCTCTTTTCCTTCCCAGATGTTCAATCCACACCTTCCAACTAAATCAATGACAAAAGTTCCATTGTTGCTAAATAAATCATTAAATTCATTTTCGTTAAATTTAAATTTGATAAATTCAATTCCTCTAAATGTAAACTTTAAAGTTGCTCTATTAGATCCTAAAAGCATTAAATCTTCTTTATTGACTTCAATGCCACTGAAAGCTAAAAGAGGTTCTTCGACTCTCTGACCCCAGTAATCTCTCAAGTCATGTATGTCTTTAATAATGGAATCTGCTAGTTGTTTTCCAGGAATTATAAAATCTACTTCATGTATGTCCATATTAATATCAATTTCACTTAGCTTTTCGTTAACTATTTCATTAACATTAATTAAATTTTCACCTTCTATCTCGATCCCAAAGGCTGATTTATGCCCTTCACAAAAGATAAATTTATCTGTATCCAATAAAAACCCTTTTAAATCCTTGATAAATCCTTTCTCATACCCCCTTGCTGAGCCACCAAATACTGTTGAATCATCCTTTTGACGTATTAGTAAAACAGGTCTTTTATATAGCCTTGAAAGCTGATTCGCTACTAATCCAGTAAGATTTTTATCTAATAAATCAGTAACGTTGATAATTAAAATCTTATTTTGAAGCAGATTCTTTTCTTCAATACGTTCGTTAATAGCTTCAACTCCTTTATCTCTTAATCTATTTTGTCTTGCACGAATATTCGCAAGCAATCTAGCTGTATTAGTTTGAATATCCTCATAAATATCTTTTCGCTTGTAATAAATTTTTTCGTCTGATTCTAAAAAAGCATTAATCATTTGCATCTTCTCTTCATGTGAACCAACTCGTATAGCAGCATTACACAATGGAGCGATATAAAATGCAGTATTAATTAAATTGACTACCCCTTTAGTTGAGAATTCTTGTTTATCAAACAATGCTTGTAAAAACTTATTGTTGATTTTCTTTAATCCTTCAGACATGTAATAACGAGTTTCTAATTCTCTACTATCCATCATGTCTCCAATATTTCCAACTGCAACTAAATCAAGATAATGGTTAGCATGATTAATTTGTAGTTTATCATCTAAAGCCTGTAGGAATTTAAACACAATTCCAGCCCCTGAGAAATTCTTATTTAAATAATCAGGAGATAATTGATTATTAACTACAATTGCATAATCTGATTCCTTTTCACAGTCATGGTGATCTAGTACAATGACGTCAATACCTTTATCCTTTAGTTGCTTATGCTCTCTGTATTGGTTACTCCCTGCATCCGGTATAATAACCAAATCAACATCATCTGGTACTTCATTTACAATAACACCATGCTCTTTACCGTTATGTATTCTCCATTGCAGTTTAATATCAGGAAAGACTTTCTTAAGATACTTGATTATCATCGTACTTGAACATATGCCATCAATATCGCTATCATACTGTACAAATATGTAACTACCCTTTTTAACATGTTCTAATAAACACTCAGCAGCTCGAACGATATTTCGTAATAAACTCCAATGAATAACATCCTTCTCACTAATATTTAAAAAGGATTGAATATCTTCAATCCCTCGATTTTTCAAAATTGTCTCAATTGGATTTAAGAAATAATCATTCTTTCCAATTAGCTCATACTTCATTCTTCCACCCCACTAGTATTAATCTCATACTTAGTTTTCATTAGCTGCTCTAAAATTTCTTTACCTTTATCAATAGGTGAATCTTTGGGTTCGAGTAAGTCAAAGTCATCCCACAGTATATAAGTTCTTACATATGGAGTGAATTTCTTTGCAAACTTCAACAAGTTTTCCTGGTATTCTTTGATCATCTCTTCATATTTTTCTTCTGACTCATTTTCTTTTCTTGCTCTAAACTTATCAAATCCTATAAAAACTTCTTCAACTCCAAGCGATAAAATTATATCCCTATGGAAATTTGTAATCTGACTTGAACAAGCTGCACAAGTGAAATTATTTTCTCCATATATGTCTTCACTTTTAAGAATAGATTTTTCACCTTCAAGTATCATTATTTTTTTTAGTCTTTTTACTGCATGTTGAGTGTGATTAAGTCCAAATAGGTTAAACATTGTCTGGTGATTGTATAATTTATTTCCAATGGTTAATGGCATATACTTCTTACCAGCGTCAATATCCTCTTGTTTCATTGCTCTTCCACGTAAACCTATAAATCTATTGTTAATGTCTCGGTGAACTATTGATATTCTTTCGTCTCGAAAATAATACCCCACCTCATATTTTTCCTGAGTCTCATAAGATATTCCTTCTGATAGCCAATCTTCATGTGGAAGTTTTATTAATACATCTAAAACCTTTTCACTGTACTCAGGCAATTCAATGACTTTCTTTTCCTTTTTCTTCAGTCTAGAAATCCAATCCCAGTCAGTTATTATTTCCTCTTGATTATTCTTAACAACAGATCCAAAACCAAAGGTTTTATTGGTTGTTTCTGCAACATACCGTACTGCTTGAGGAAATGATACTTTCTTATTTCTCATTACTAAATCGAATATATTAAATGACTCTGAGCAATGTGTGTAGCAATGAAACAACTTCGTATCATGATAATAGTAAAGCTTATGGCTATCTCCATGATGACAGACAGTTTGAAACATGGGATTTCCTTGATTGTCTTCTCTTGGTTCTTTGCTTCCTAGGTTATATAAAATTAATTTTATTTCTTCTATTGTTAGCGATTCTTTAAGTTTATCCTTGTCGTATCTCACTAGGGTTCACTCCCTAGAAACTATATTTCGTTTGCTTTGGTTCGGTTTTAATTTCAGTTGGCTCAATATTAATTAACTCATAATTATTTTTTGTTAAAAATAGCTCTTGTTGTCTCATAGTGTCATAGTCAATATAAAGCCATAGTTTACAATCTTTATATTCTGTTTCACGATTTTTATAAATATGGTAAACAACGTTTGGCTCTGGATAAAAACCATTTCTTAAAATTGGCTCAATGGACTCTAAATCCTTTGCTGTAGGAGTTAAAGCGATAATCCCCTTTGTGGCTTTATCTGCAATGGCCTTTGATCCCCTCAAAACTGTACTGTCTGCATTTTCTGTGTGTTTCCAGTCACCATTTACCTGTGTTGCTGTTTGTATGTATACATTGTAACGTTTTCTCATTTGATCTAATCTATTCATAAACATGAATAAGACCATATCTTCTCTGAGTTTCATGCCTTTTGATGAGTTAGCAATCTCCTCTAGAATACTCATGCTAATATGTAGATAGTCAAAATAAATGTACTGTGCTTGATTTTCAATAATGTGCTGCTTGATTTTATTTTCAATTAATTGTGTATCGAAATCAGGTATGTACTCTATCCAGTAATTACTTCTTTCCAGTATTTCGATGGCTTTGGCTAATCTCTCATCTTCATCCTCATTAGTAGCACCATCTTTAATTTTTTTCTCAGGTACACCAGATATGTAGGCCAATATAGTACTTTGGAGTGCATCTCCTTCAATCTCTGTACTAATAAACAAAACATTTTCACCATTATTATTTGAAACCCATTCTTCCTTTTTTAGATCGTAAATTTCATCAATCGCCATATCTGTGGCTTCGCCTAGTGCAATACGTGTTTTACCTAAGTTGGATGGAGCCGATCTTAAGCCTAACGACTTTAATTTAGCACCTCTGAAAATTGTATTTTGTATTTTTCCAATCATTGATATACCATAATCAGGCGCTTTTTTAAACTTTGCTAATAACTCTTTTGCTTTATCTGATGCATGTATAGTTTTAGTTTCCTGGTTACTTGAAAACTGATTGGCTATTTCAACAAGTTTCTTATCATAGTGTTCAATCATTTTATCAATCGTCAACTCATCAAATTCAGCCATCATCTTTTCCGATTCTCTTGGGACAATAATATTTTCATCGTACAACTCTGAAATGTCGAAGCCATTATTTTTATACATTCTAAGCAAACTAAATTTCTTTAAGCGATTATAACTATAGTCAAAATTTCTAAAGTGTGATTGATCTATTGCATTTTGTAAATACTCTAATCCATCGTTATCATTAAATATCTTATATTGCACATCATAGCTGCTTAAAAAAGAGTCAATCATCATTAGGTCTAATTCTTCAATACCTTGTTTATAAAGATTGTTAATTGCTGCATAGATAATTGTGTAGAATGATGACTCACCATCTGAATGGAAATCCTCTGTAGTGAATTTATATTTCTCTTCATCTAGTAAAGATGGTTTTTTCATTAAGTTGCCTAGTATTTGGAATACGCTTCTTTTATCTATTAAACTCATAAGTTCACCTCACATGACTATAACGAACCAATATCAATTTGCTGTAACTTTCTTTCATAATTAAATTGAGGAGATTGAACAGTGACAGATTTACTTTCTACAGTTTTTAAATCCTCGACACTTTCTTCAACTTTTAATTTCATCATGAAGTGCTTCTTAGCATCCTCATATACAAATGGAACAATGCCTATCCCAGTACCACTTTGAACAGGTTTTTCGAGTGTTTCATGGAAGTATCTCAATGCCAGTTCAATGCCTTTTAATTTGTATTTATAATCTTCTTGAAATTCTTTAATTTGTTTTAACATCATGCCAGTTGGAGCATCTAATTTATAAAGACTGCATATGTATTCAATTAATTCTTTTCTGTGTTCTGCTTCCATTCTCCATGTTTCAAAGCACTCTTCGTGATAATAGCGCTTTTTATATTCAACTGAATCATCTTTATCAAGTTTCAATTCACAATATGGACATTTTACTTGTCTCCCCATATCACACCTCTTTAAAATAAAAGGGATAGCAAGAATACTATCCCTATGCATTGTTATTCTAATTCTTCAAGGAAATCTTGAAGTTCATCAACAATTAAACTAATAATATCTGCTTGTTCTTCTTCAGCTTCACTTAACTTGCTGTTTTTACCAAGATTTTTCTCAATAATTTTTGTAATCTTCTTAGCATTATCCTCGTCTTTTTCCATGATTTCATTAATGATACTGGTTGCTTTTTCCATAACTTCATTGAAGTCGTATTCTTCACTTTCCTGAGTTGATTTTTGCTCTGTAAATGTAACTGCCTGAATGCCCTCTTCTTCTTCTTGGCGCTCAATTGCTTCAACAATTGCTGCTTCCAAACTCTCTGCTGTGTATTCTTCAATATAAGTATCAATGTAGTCAAATCTTGATCGTGCAAAAAACTCATCTGTTTCAGCTAGGTAAGCACTTGATTTAATTACGTTTCCGTCCTCGTCTACTCCATTCGGCTTTAAGAATGCAACAATATCACTATTGTTAATAACAGGAGCCAATGAGCGTTTGTCGCCTTTAGGGTAGAATTTACCGGTCTTATCGGCTTCAGCATGGGCAATGAATACCACTGTGAATCCAGGGCCTAACAATTTACTGATTTGTTCCCAGTATTCTGTTTCATACTCGTTCCAAAGACCGAAACCATCATTGCCATCTTTAATACGATCAACTCCGTAAACATTACAAATATGTCTTGAACAAAACTTTGCAGAGTCTCCTACTTGGTCAAAGATAATAGTTTGATACATCTCTTTTGCTTTTTCTGTGTTTTTTTCTAATTGTCTTACTACTTTTTTAAAGTCAGACCATTTATTAATGGCCATAAAAGGTACTCCAGCAATGGCATTTAAACCTTTTTCAAATGCAAGATAAAGTGGTTTTTTCATTCTAGTTGCCTGTTTTGTTTTACCTAAGTTGTTTCCACCTACGATTGTAATAACTTTACCTTCTAATCCTTTTGCTACAACTGAAATCTGTGGGTTAAAAATATCTAATGACATATAATAATTTCCTCCATTGTTATGTATTGAGTGGGAGTTTCACCCACTCGTTTTTTATTTTGTTTTGTACATTTATTTTATTTATATGTTAGAATGGTAAATCAATTTTCTTTTTCTCTTTTTTCTCAGTTGTTTTATTAGATTTGGTGTTAAATCCAGCTTTTTTCTCTTCTTGTTTTGGTTGATCTTTTTTAGCTTTTAATTCAGCTAAGTAAATTTCACGTTCAGTTAATGCTTTCTTAATTAGCTCTACATCGTATGCTTTGTTATTTTCTTCTTCATATGGTTCAGATCCACCTGTGATTAAGTATTCACGTACTGTATTGTATGTAACTTTCTCTTTTGGTTTACCGAATGCAACATCTTCAAGGACAACTTTCTTTTCTTTGAAGTTAATGATATCACCGTAAATTTTAACTGTGCTACCTGGCTCGTAGTTATCTTCAATATATTCAGCAGCTTCAACAGGAGCCATTAAACTGAATGGTAACACTTTACCGCCATACGCTGGAATGATAGCCTCAACTTTAACTCGACCAGTTTCTTCTTCGTTTTTAACTTCAGGGCTAACAGACTTAATAAATGCTTCAATTTCAAACTCTGCTTTTGGTTCGAACTCTTCTCCTGCTTGGACTCGATTAATAAAGTTAGCTGAAATCTGAGGGAATGAACGTAACATTCCATCTTGACCATAGTATTCATTTAGTCCAATTTGACCTTGTGTAATTCGAACTTTATCAGCCTCTTCTCGTCCGTTTTCTGCAACTGATTTATATTCATTGTCTACTGTTTTTAATCCTTTGAAGATACCGTTATCTGACCCATCTACTTTCTTTTCGAATGAGAATACTCTTACTGTATGTACTTCATTTTCTGCTGTTTCAATGTCAAGTTCTCCAGTAATTGCATTTCGTTTTCCATTTTGGCCATTAAACTCTTTTTCTTCCAATCTCTTTTCTAAAAGAGTTCCTTCGATAATAACCTTGTTTTCTGCTTCACGTAAAACTGTTTGATTTTCTGACATATGTATATTCCTCCAATATTGTTTTAATATATAATTAATTTACCTATAAATATTATTTTAAATAAAAGGTTTAATTTATTCTAACCTATGGTGAACCTCTGTTATATTCTATAACCCTCACCACCTTTTAAGCAAATTTTCTATTATTCTTTTTTCTACCAAACTTCTTCTCGTAACCTTCTATTCTAAGTTGCTTACTAAGCTGCTCATATCTTCTTCTTGGAACAAAGAATTCAAATTCTTGTTCACCTTGAAAGTTTTTCACTCCTATAACTTTTCCATTCCAGACTTTAATATGTAAGTTACCGTAAAAGTATGTAGTACCAAACATTGATTCATGAATCAGTTTTTCTTTCATCCATTTATGTCGCTCAACCTTCTCTTTGACAATCTGGATATTTCTTGTAAGCTTCCTTGATGCCTGATCCATATCTGTTGTTTCATTTCCCTTAACTGAAGTGGTATACTGTTTATAGGCCTTCTTACTGAGCTTTAGAATCTTCATTTTTTTCATCTCCTTTCCTTATGGGGTACTTTTAGTATATATGATTAATTTATCTTTGTAAATAGTTTTTTATAAATAAATTTAATTTATTTATATTTTCTTTTTTCGTTAAACTGCACTCTTACTTCTCTTATATGATCCGGATTTTCTACACACTCTTAACCCACTATCTACTAATAGTTCCTTTAATTGTCCTGGATCTAAACCAAGACTGTATTCATGATTTAATCTTTCGGCCAATATATCTACGGCAGCAGATACACTTGTTTCTCCCTCTGGCTCACCTTTAAGTATGTAATTATAAACTCCATCATTAATTGATACTGTTTCAATAATATACCCCTGTTGATATAACTCATGAAGACGAGCAGTATAACGAATAGCAATCTCCAATAATTCTGTGTTAGTTACTCCTTTATCTCCGGCATCCCTTAGTTTATTTAATATTTGTTCTCGTTGAGTAGGCATGCGCTTCTTTGCTTCATTATATGAATCCATATTAACTCCTTTCAATAAAAGTTTGTTTTTATCTAAATATAATTCCTGCTGAAATTGCAGTAATTAGTGTTGAAACAAATACAATTACCCATGCCCTTGTTGTGACATTATTCATTTTAGGTTGCAAAAATATACTTAACCAAGTTAAAACCGATAACAAGCCAAACGGAATTAATAATATCCATGCTGAAACAATCATTTACTTACCTCCTTATTAAGTCTAATTAAAATCATCAATTTATTCTTTTTCCGAAACTTTCAGCCAAGTTAGGCATATTGAACATACTGCAAAGATACCTAAATTACCGAGTGCTCCAACTGGATATATAGAGCTATCTACAACAAACAATGCAAATATAGATAAAATCAGCATAACCCATAATACGTAATACATATCAAATCACCTCATATTAAATTTACTTTAATTAACAACCTCTTCATTCAACAACTTCTTAAGCATTTCAACCTGTTCATTCCTGTCAGATCCATTCAGTAGACCTGTAGAATAACCAGTATCAAATCCAATCAATAAGAGATTAATTATTTTATCTGAGTAACCGTAAGCTCTAAGTGATTGTTCATAAACCATTTTGGATTCTTCCCTGTAGTTCATTGTTGTTCCTCCTTCTCAGATGATTTTATGTATATATTTAATTTATATATGTATGTAATCAATCTTTATTAATAAGCAGGTATTAAAGTTTTAAAAAGCGATAACACTCCAACTAATACTACAGGAAGTACTGGAACATTGGGTAACTTCAACTGAGGTTCAATTTCAGCCTTTAAATCCTCTTCTGTTACCACTCTTGGTTCAACTGACTCCACTGTTTCAACAGGTTGATTAATAGGTTGGTTATTGATTGATATTTTTATTTGTTCTTTTAACGTTTCGATTTTTGTTTCAGCTAAGTTTAATTGAATCTGATAATCTGCATTCACTTGAGTTAATTCTGAAAGCTGTCCTTGTAGCATATCGATATGTTTTCCTTGTTGAGTCACTTTTTCAATTAAGGCTGCGTTTGTATTCATTAGATCGTTTATGAGAGATATTAACAAGAACAGCAGAATCAGAATAAACAGGATTTTAAAACCAGTCTTCAAGGTTTTCCAAATCTTATTCTTTTTCACACTATTCTTTTTCATGGTTTATTTTCCTCTCCTTTTAAAATAGTAATTAATTCTTAAACTCTACAACTTTATCATTATTCGTATTGAGTATGTAATAAGGTGGTGCCACTCCTGTGCTAAATTGGCTCGCTGCCTGTAATGCTTTAAGTATTCTTTCTTCTGGAGTTAAGTTTGTTCCTTCTGTCGAATGTAATGATCCCAATGCAAAGTCTTCACCACATCCACAAGCACTATAATTATCAAAAGATTCACCTACTTGGAAGTCTGATGAAATTTTGTATAATTTATCCGTATATCCAAGTAAGAATTCTCCTCCTATTTTTTCACCGCTATTGTTCCTTGAATATCCACCACGTTCAAATAAACTTGTTACATTTGGAATAAATCTAGTTACTAAATATTCATGATCAATATTCGGCTCATCTCTGTTGTCAATTAATCCTGTTGCATACATTAGTAACTGACCCATCCTAAATGAACTTGTATATCCTAAAATTGCGTTAGGAGTGTCTTTAAGTTTAAATACTTTCTTATCTCTTCTAATGACTTTTGAATGTCCATTTGATCCTAATGAATCTCCACCTATGTATGTAATTCCATCATAAACTAATCCGACAATACATGTCATAGCATTTCCCCTCTCTATAAAAACTTGATTGTATCTAAAATTAGTTATAGTACAGACACTTCTTTAATATTAATAACTCGCCAAAAGTTAGGTTTATGTTTGTGTTTGTCCATCCACTTATGTAAAACCTCATCTAATTCCTTTTCTAATTCTCTAGCTTGAGAAATTGTTACATCTCGCAGATAGTCTTCTGCAACATCACCAACTTCATCATAAACATTTTCACCTATATCCTCTAGAATTCTGTCTACATTTACCCCAACAGGAACTTCGTCAGATTGGCCAACGTTAAATTTATCTTTATCATATTCTTGATATTCATGTTTAAAATATTCTCTTCCTGCTGCAATTGCTTCTTCCATAGTTTCGTATTGATCGTGCCACCAAATTTCACTATTGAGTTCATTAAAAGACCATTTACCTGTTTCCAACTATCTATTCCTCCTTATTAAGCTGCTCGTTCAACAACTTCATTTAGCCAATCCATCCACTTTTCAAAAGCATCTACAAAAGGTTTTAAATTGTATCCAGATGCCCAACCAGCAAATCCTATGAAGCCATCTTGATTAAACGTAATACCTTCTCTTCTATCAAAATATGATCCTTTTACTGTAATCGCTGTATACCTTAACCCTTTTCTTTTCAGGATGTCAGTATCTTTCTTTCGAGGCGCTCTTATAGACAAATTTATTTCCTTATCATGGTTTACTAATTCATTAGAAACAAGTAATCTCAGATGATTCATATGTACTTCATTTATCATTGAATAGCTAAACTCTTCGTTAAAACGAGTTCTAGCCTTTTCTGCTCTGACTCTATGTGGTATTACTCGACTATAAATTTTAGGAATTCGATCCTCTTCAGTCGTTAAATCAAATAACTGAAATGCACCAATATTTGTGTAATCTTTCTTATTTAGAATAACCCACCACATATTATTGATGTTGTGATAAATAATCCCTCGCTTCAAACGTCCTTTTCGATCACGAAAATACTTCATTTGACCGTTATATAATTGCTTATCATCTCTATCTTTAGCATTGTAGGAGGGAAATTCAAAACTAGGAAGCTCCTTACCTTCTTCGTAGTGCCAACAACTTTTAATTTTGTACATTACTTTGTCATAGGAACCTTTAAACTCTGGTTCTGCTCGATTAGAAAACCCCTCTGATTCTATTAATTCGCAGATCAGTTTTCGCACAATCTTGAATTCACATTTAACCAGGTAAGGCATCTTTTCTAATTTATCAAAGTCATAATATCCACCATGTCTATTTTCAGTTACTATTTCTTGAAAAAACTTTATATCAAATCCTGCCGGATAGATATGAGACTTAAACTGTAAATCTCCTTTGATACCTTCCCAATAACTGTCTGCCAAAATAGGCGCTTCTTTAAGAATTCTTTGATCTGTTTGAATTTTAAATCCTCTAGACTCAAGTAGACCAAACACTTTGTCAAGAAGGTCTTTCTTTCCATCGTTCACTGTAATACTTGTGTCTTTTGGGTCAGCATAGTATGTAAGTTTATTCATAATTACTCCTTTCACATTAAATTTATTTACATTAAAACTTGTCTTTTATTTAGAATTTTTTATCAATTTTTCTTCTAATTTAGTGATTAAATCCATTTCTTCATAATCACCCTCATCTTTGGCTAAATAATACCTTGATTCAAGGGCTTTTCTGATGAGTTTATATTCATTTTTATTTAGTTCAATTTTCATAATTTTTATCACCTTTCTCATTAAAATGTTCCTTTTATTTAAACCTGATAACCTCATAATCTCCATAAATCTTTTCGACTTCGCCATCAATCAGCTTATAATAATATGTATGTTCAATGTTTCTCTCAACAATTCCGCCATTAGATATGTGCTGTTCAATTATTTCATTTAATTCCACATAATCACCTCATTTCTCCATGAAAGATTGCTTTTATTTAGTTGATTTTCTTACCCATTCCTTTGTAATATCTAGATTTTCATGAATTCCCCTTAGTTTATAATCCAATTCTTCAATAACACCTTTTCTCATGTGCCATCCAATTGCTATACCTAATCCAAATATTCCAATACCGAGCATCATTCCTAAAGTTAAGTCCATCATTAACACTCCTTAAAAAATTACTTTTAAACAATTTAAGCATCTACAATTGGGAAGTGTATTCCGTTTACAACAAATGATCCTACAGAATAATAATACCCTCCGTTACCTGCATCTGCTGTCATTTCAGCTAAAGCAATTGGATTTTGGTTATGAAACAATGTTACTTTAACTTCGTTTACAGTTGTATCAAAGTCAGGAATATTAACTTGTTCTCCGACTTCTACGTTTGTAATTACCGCATCTAATTCAACATTGCTAAAATTCCCTCCTGCGTAAGCACAACAATCGCTCTCACTCATTTCAAGAGTAATAACTGTTCCATCATCTAATATGAGTTTATCTTTATTCCATTCTACAATGCGTTTGTAAAGTAAATGCTTGTTTAAATCCTTTAAATCACCGTACTCCATATGTATTCCTCCATTTTTATATTAAATTTATTTGTTTAAAATATCGTTTTGATACAGAATTAATCCAATCCGTTATACAGTTCCATAGCTAACATTTCATCCGAAAAACTTGGAACATTTCTCAATGCTTCAATAATCTTAGCTTTCGTTTCTCTACAAGGGAAATATCCGTATCTCGCATAACGGAACATCCTATTAAACGTGTTAACTGGTAGAATAATATTTTGCATTTCTTGATCAATAACTAACCGTTTCATATGTAAATGTTCAAAGAATTTCTTATGATATGCTACTTTCCATTCAACATATCCAACTTCATCTACTCCGAAAAACTCATTCTTTTCACCATGTACATCAACCTTATAGCAAACAAACTGTGTAATAGTAAAATCAAATTCATCAATCATATCTAAAGGTGATTTAAATTTATGTTTAATTAGCTCAACTGTAACTCCGGTTTCAATATTTCTATATGCTGTTACCTTATTATTTTTATAACTTGATTTGTACTTGTCATCTTTCTTAAATAGTTCAACAGCTTCAAGATAATCTCTTTCACTCTCAAAGAAAATATCTACATCTTTAAAGTTCTCATTGTTGAAGATATTCTTGAAAACTCCACCGGCAATATATCCTTTGTGACCTGTCATGTAATTATCCAACTGTCTCAACTTGGTGTAATTTGAAGTTGGTTCGTTTAATGAGTATTTATCCTTGTTCATTTTCTACCTCCTTGATTTCATTATATTAAATTTATCCTTATTAATCAATATAATAATTAAATTTATTTATAAAACTTATAATTCAATTTCATTAATATCTATTTTATGATCCAGTATTATCTTTTTACATAACTCTTTCCATTGAGTACCCCATTCTCTAACATCTTCAATTGCACCTCTGATCTTTTCAATATCATCTTCAAGACCGTAAACTTCATATCTAATTGAATGTAACTTATCACTTAATACCTCTAAATCATCCTCATCTCGTCTTTTTACATCAGCTTCTACTTCTATGCTGCCTACTCTATCTTTGATTTTAGTTATAAAATCACATTGGTATTCTACAGGATCATTTATACCAAATATCTCTTCAGTTCTACCTACACCATATTCATCCTTTATCTTTCCCCATGTAATCAAACTTTCTTCTTTGGTCAATATTCACACCTCTCTCATTCTCCGTTTTTCTCGCAAATGCTCCATTTTCCATTCTTATATTTAGAATAAAATCTTTATTTTATTGAAATTAACACTTGCCGTTCCAGGAATTAAATTTTTCAATTCCATCGCTATGAGCCCTCGTATTCTTCTCTTCTGTCTTTAATAAGCCTTCATAATGTTCTACTTGTGTTTTAGCCATTTTCACATAATCATAATTATATTTACTTGGATCGTAATGTCTATCCCATATACTTCCGCCATAAAGAACTTTAAACTTTTCTCTTTTCCTAAACTTAGATAATCCGACATATTTATAAATTGCAACACCTATGTAGCCAAATTCAATTTCTGCAACATCAACTCTGTATTCATTTCCTTCTTTACTAATTACAGGATGTTTTGATAAATACACATTATCACTCCTTATTAAATTTATTTATATTCCTCTTATAAGCAGCCCAACTACAGTTATCCCAAATACTAATATCTGATCCTGGCCACTGCTTATAATATATGTTAAAACCAACAGTGTCGTAAACATACTTTATGTATTTAAACATTTTCAACCTCCGTTTTCCTTCCATTTACTCACTCATTCTCTGTTTTTCTAGCTTATAATTAAGGTAAAATGGGAATTTTATTTAAATTAATTCTTCACCTTGAACATCTGATATTTGCTCTTCATGATGATTATCTTCGGTTAATCCATCGAGAAGTTCATCTAGACTCTTAGTGGTTGCCTTTTGCATTATTGTTTCTTTGGTTATTAGGTTAAGTGCCTTTTTAATATCCTCTGATTTAAAACCTTCTGATTTTAATTGTTCAATTGCAATTTCTAATTCACCCATTTTGCCACTCATAAAATAGAATCTTTATCCTTCAAAATATACATAATCGCCCTCATGCCCTAAAAAGATCAAAGAAGCAACTCCTTTATCATCTACAATGAAATATTCATCTTCAATTTGATCATATTCTAGAGGATAGAACACTCCTACTCTAACATCTGACAGATGATTATTTTCATCCACTTTTGCTAACCAGTGACTTGCTTTAGTGATGTCATCAGTTATTTTATAATCCATTTAATGTCTCTCCTCATAGATTAATTTCTTTATATAATGTAGAAGTTCAATCTCTATATTAGCAGCACGAAAATTTTGCTCCTGGAGTTTTTCAATATGATCCTTAAGTGATTGTTTACATGATGTCATAGTTTCTTCAACAGTTTTCATTTTAATACTCCTTATTGAAATATTGATTCTGCCAGTAGTTTACTTGACGTTCATTGTCTCTAGATGTAACTCTCACTTTAGATAGTTCATTCTCTAACTCTTGAATTCTTTTAATTAGTTCTGGTACGTATCTAAGCTGCAAAGCCCCGTCATATGTGATATCATCTCTACTTGAACAGTTAGGAAGGATATGTTTATTTAACTTATAGACCAAAACTTCATTGGTGTATTTCTTGATGAGTTCATTTTGTCCTGGAGTGTTTGCTCTGATGTCTGTATTTGTGTAGAAGTCTAAAGTTAATGATTGATTTTCTAACTCGTCTAGATTAACTTGCTCACCATTAAATGAAGCAAAAGGCTCTAGTTTAGGTTTTAATTTATCTTCTGGTATTTTAAATCCCATTTGTTTTCACCTCACAATCTATATTATCTATTCATCTTCTGTTTAAGATATCTCTCTTCAATTCCAGGTAATCGTTTCATCATTTCCTCATATAATTCATCAATTGTAATTAATTCACCAAAAGGCTTATGTTTAAAATGTGGACTATCTACTCCAACATTAATTTGATTATCATAAGATGATTCATTTCCATGTATGTGACCATGTATTGACCACTTTCTAGGCCTTAATCCAATTTCAAAAGGATAATGAGTTAGCCACATTTGCTGCTTTTGATAATTAAGTGTAATTCCAATTTCATGATACCCATGCAACAATCCCATTTGATTAATTTTCTTGTAATGTTTTGAGAAATCGTGATTCCCTTTGATTAAAATGATCTTTCCTTTTAGTTGTTGCAAAACATCTACTGTTTGTTCTAAATTCCCTAAACATAAATCACCTAAGTGATAAACAGTATCTTCATTATTTACTTGCTCATTCCATTTCTGAATCATATCAAACGTCATTTCTTCAACAGATTCATATGGTCTATTTTCAAAGTTTAATATATTTTTATGCCAATAGTGAGTGTCACTTGTAAAATATGTTTTCAAATTGTCACCTCAATATATTTATACAGTTTTTATCCAAATATGATCAAAATCATCTGAATCTTCATCCACGTTGTCCAAAATATAGTTTACGCATTTAATTTGTTCGTCATCTTCAAATAACACTTCATTTGTTCTACTATCATAAACTTGATGCTTCATTTGTAGTCCATCCTTTCGATACAAGAATTATTTTATAGTAAATTATATCTATATTTAGTATGTATTATTTAATTATAATACTATATATTGTGTGATATTAATTTATTTTTATATGTATTATTAATTCTTTCATTGCCCAATATGTAATACTCATCGTCTAATTCAAATCCTAAATATTGCCTGTTCGCATTGATCGCAGCAATAGCAGTAGTAGCACTTCCCATAAAAGGATCAAATACAATCTCATTTTCCTGTGATGAGTTTTCAATAAGCATTTGCACGTAATCTAATGGTTTCTGTGTAGGATGAATCTTTTCAGATTTACTTGGCATAGTAGCATTAGTTGCGGTTTTAATTCCTCTGTTATTTAACGGTTTAGCCTTTCCTTTTCTAAAGAATGCTACATATTCAACATTCTTCATATACCATTGATTAACAACACAGTTATCCTTGATCATAACCAATACATTATTTAATTTAAATTTTGATTGTTTAGCTACAGTTAACAGCTCATTCAGGTTTAAACTATTAATGAAACAATAGAAGAATCCGCCATCTTCTAATACTCGATAAACTTCTGGAATCCAATCACTTAACTTAATATCATTATGTTTGAACAATGTCCCACTGCTTACTTCACTTTTACCCTGTGCCAATGTTCCACCCATTGCATTTTTACCTTTTGTTTTAGCTCCACCTTGCACTATTTTAAAAGGAGGGTCGGTGATGACTAAATTAATACTATTGTCCTCAATCTTTTTCATGCCTTCTAGACAGTCTTCTTTATGTATTTTATTTAATTCTATCAAATAAACATCTCCTTTACTGTATTAATTTATTTTTTATATGTATTTTCAATTCGTTCTAACGCACCATTATAGTATTCTTCTTCTAATTCAAAACCTATAAAATTTCTATTCGTGTTTAATGCTGCAATTAAAGTAGTCCCTGATCCGGCACAATTATCTAAAACGGTCTCACCTTCGTTCGTATAAGTTTTTATTAACCATTCACATAATTCAACGGGTTTCTGAGTCGGATGAATTGTAGTTGAAGGATGTGGTTTTTGAAATGTTAAAATTGATTTAGGATATTTCATGTCGCCTTCTGTTTGAACCTTTTTAAATTCTCCGTAATTAGTGTTACGTGAATGATCTTCCTGACTGATTCCTTCTGCTTTACCAACGCTATGACTAGGCTTACCTTTCACCATTTGAGGATTGTAAGTCGGTTGTTTTTTATAAAACACGCATATATCTTCATGTTCTCTCATTGGTTGTTTTTTAGCATTGAGATGACCACTAGGCAAAACCTTTCCCCAAACTAAATTATATTTCCAATTTTTACGGTTACTTTGCATTAAGTCAGCAGTAAACATTCCATTCGCAAACAATACAATAGCTCCATCATCTTTTATAATTCTATTATAGTGTTCCCATAGCTCATCAAAGGGAATAATTTGATCCCACTTATTCCTTGCTGTAACTCCGTAAGGCAAATCGCAAAGAATCATATCAATCGATCTATCTTTAATTCTTTTCATTCCTATCAAACAGTCTTCATTATAAATTTTGTTCAATTCAATCAATATGTCACTCTCCTGTAATAATTTTTCGGACTATAAGAGTATTACGAATTAGTAAAATCCTAAAATATAAACTCATTTCATTAAATTTATTTATATAAAACATAACTTTTAAATAGTTGCACTATTTATGCGGATTGTGCATCAACCTTCTGCATTGTCATAATCTAAGGTTGATTTATAAACGGTAATTACTTCACCTTTAAATCCAGTTTTTTGAGCGTATGATTTACTTTGCCAACACTCATCGTATACATCACCGTTATATACAATTTCCATTAAAAGAGGTTTAAATAAAGGCACTTTGTAACCTCTTGTTTCTTTTACATATTTTTCTGCTTGTTCTAAGAAATCATTTTCATCCTTGAAATTACGAATATCACTAAGGACAATTTCTCCATCATCCCAATCTTCAAGAAACTTATTTAATTCTTCCATTTTCTACACTCCTTTTAATTCGCAATTTACGTCAATTCCTCATTACTTTTTTCTTTCCTTTTCATAAACAATCATAAATCCTACTACTGTAACCAACCAAATCAGCGTAAACATTGCAGACACTTCATAATCACCTTTGTTGAACAATACCCATACAAGTGCAGCAAAGAATCCGGTGTATAGCAAGATTGTAGTGTTGACTAACAACCAGCACCCTATAGTTTTAAATGTCTTCATTAATCAACACCCTTTTGCTTAATTTAGTGATTAATTAACTTGTATTATTTTCCTCTTCTTCAATTTCAGCCCACAGTAAACTTTCCGCAGCAGTTAATTTATGCATAGCATGGTGAAGATCTCCTATAGCCAGTTTTTTATTTCCTTGATTAATATTCTCTAAAGCTCTCAAACACGAGTCCATTATTTTAATAATTTTTTCTTCTGGTGACACGTTACTCTCCAACCTTTAAACCTTTTTCTATGTAATTCTCAACGTAATTCTGTTTTTCTTTTAAACTATCGATGTAAGTTGCAGCCTTTAGTAAATTCTCTTCGTTCAGTGATCCTAAGTCAAAGTAAGCTTTCTTTCTAATTGCGTATCTAACTACATCTTCCTCTTTCATTGTATCACCTCTTTTTACGTTTAATTTATTTATATAACTAAGTATAATATGTATAATTCACTTATGTCAATTGTTTTTTATTTAATTTCTCATACATTTCTACGGCTTGAATGTGCATCGAGACCGACCAGCAAAGTGGATTATTTTCATTGTAGTTATTACCATATTCATCTCTATAGTCGCCAGCAAAATATAACTCTGGAATATTACCATCATCTAAAATTAATTTCTCAGTTCGCTCTATGTAATATTTACCTTTTTCTAAATTTCCCATCGTCATATGCGAGAGTGCTAAAAAACTTAAGCCGAATACCCATTGAGCCTCGCTGCCATAGAAGAATTCTTTCGGATGATTCCTGCCGTGTTCTTTTTCCAATGTGCTAAAGTAACTGTCTCCACAATATCTAAGTACTGCTTTGTCCTTAAGTAGTTCCTTCTCTACATTATGTATAATAAGCTGCGCCATAGGCCGAGGAAGGATGTTATAAGGATATATAAGTGTCAATTGGAATAAATCCACTTTTCTAGTGGGTGTTTCATTCGGAAAAAGTGAATATAACGCTTCAAACCCTCTTGCTATTAATTCAGCAGGAACGAAAACTATATCAGATATAATTTCTAGTGCTGCTACGCAAGCTCCTAATGAACTTAGACGCAGTTCCCTTTGTTCTTCCCATGCTCCACTTTCCTCTAATCTCCAGTACTCTAATGTATTCAGATACCAAACTAACTTTTGGATAATTTCTTTATCCTTCTCATCTCGTAACATCTTCTTACCTTTTTTAACACCCATACCTATTGCCCATAGGAATGATGAATAAGCATCTAGCTGCACATGCGCCCACTCCTGATCTTCAATCTCTTTCATATCATGAGCAGAATATCTAATATGCATAAATTCGAACCATGCATGTGGCTTTTGTTTTAAATGTATATCTAGCTTCCATTCATACTGCCTAAAGTAATCTAGATGTGCCTGAATAGCTCTTTCAAAAGTGTTACATGTTTTATCTATGTAAGCTAAGGCAATATACATTGAGTCACGGAGCCACACCTTGCTGTAGTCAGAGGAAGCACTAGCATAGAAAGCTCCATTTTCAGTTTCTAAACTTTTTATAATTTCATATTGTCTATTTAGCTTATTCATTTCTCCCATCCCCTTCATTATATAAGTTTAATTTATCTTTACCAACCTACTCTATTGTAGGTTTATTTATTCTTCACATCCACTAAATCATCATACTTAATAATATTTACATATTGGTGCTCATCCATAATCCTAAATTCTCTCTTCAAAGTATCAACATGGTGCACTCGACCAATGATAAATCTAATTTCACCGGATCTGTAGTAATAGAAAACTAACTCTTGATTAAATTCCATTGCATCCGCAATCTTTAGATTTATTTCTTCAATCTGCTGCTCATCTAATTCTGGTTTTTCAATTTTTAAATCATCATTAAAATATTTCTTCACTGATTGTTTATGCTCAGGCATAATAAATGCTGTCCATTTCATTGTTCCTCGATCATTAATCACAAGAAATCACCTTCCTTATGACTATTATACACGAAAATACGTTCGATTAATATTGTTATATAGGAATATTTGCTCTCATCTCATCTCATTGAATAAACTGGCTTATTGTTATCTTTGGAACTAACTAAAGGAAAAGCATTTTCTAATGCATATGTAATTTCTTTTGCCATTTTCATTACTAAACTTAACCTTGTGCATTGTAGTACTAAAAACTCCTTGTATCCACTTATATTAACTGTTCCTTGAATGTTGTAGTCTCCTACAGGTGTTAGTTCTTTTCCTACCCCTAATCCTGGAGAAAGGCTTCCTTTATTAAAACCTATATTCCCAACGTTTCGCAGTCTTCCTAAGGCAGCATCAATTGCCACAACTATTTTCCCTTCTGGAACTTCCTTTAGCCTTTCATCTAAATTTTGAGCATGAACCGGCTCATCGAGTGTTCCAATCACATTCTTATATCCTTTTTCAGTCAACATCGTACCAATTAAAGGAGCTAAACTATCTCCGGTTGATCTATCTGTGCCTATACAGACAATGAAGATATCTTCTGTTTTTGCTTTAATGTATTTATTAATTGACTTATGTAAATCCTCTCCATTATCAAATTGACCAAACTGAACTCCACCTGTATTTTCATCAAGTGCTGCCATATATTTTCCCTCCATTTACATATAATTTATTTGAATAAATCTTAGATTTCATTTAAACTCCTCTGCTGCTAGATACTTCTAATTCACCTTCAGTCATTTCAATTTCATCGCATTCGTTATCATCTTTTGAGAATCCAAATCTAACTGTATATGGTCTTTCTGCCTTTTCATCATAGCTAATAACTTCATAAGTAAAGAATCCATGAACAAAACTAAAACCAATTGGAAATTTCATACTCTATCTCCTCTCTTTAAAATTCAGTCTTTACGCAATCTTTTTGTCTTACTTTAAAAACCTTCGTTTCATCCACTCCACAACAAATGACATTTATAACTTTTTCCATCTTGTTGTGTATTTTTTCTTCCTTATCCCATCTAACTGGTACATCAACCCAAGTGTTAGATTCTAAAGCGCCAATAACTTTGTGTATATACATTTCATTAGGTGCGCCATATCTTAATTGTTCGATTAATACATAATCACCAAAATCAATATCATTTGTCTTTCTATGCCCTGTAAATGTACTCAATTTCTAACCCTCCTCTCTGTTCTCCGTCTTATTTCTATTCCTTAACTACATATTACACGATTAATTTACTTATGTAAATACTTTTTTCTAATTATTTCTAAAAAAATAAGAGCTACATTTAGCAGCTCTTATACCTCAATTACAACCTTAAATCCTTGACCTGGTTCAGTCTGTATGTCAATTGTTCCATCGAGCACTCTTACACGCTCTCTTATACCGGACAGTCCCATACTACCCTCTTTGTTTAGAACAAAGTCTAAATCTTCACCAAGTCCATCATCTTCATAATGTAGCACAATTTTATCTTTAGTTTTTACCACAATTAATCTGACATTTTTTGCTTCTGAATGTTTCTTTGCATTGTTCAATAACTCTTGAGTAATTCGGTACAAGTTTAATTGTACATCTTCTGAGATTGACTGATCTAAATTACTTGTTGCAATTGTTATTCTATATCTGTTATTTTGATGCTGATTAACAAGTTTCTTTAAGGCATTATCCAATCCTAAGTCATATAAGAATTGTGGTCTCAATTCATGACAGGTTTTCCTAGTAATCTCAATTGATTTACTCATGCCGTCTATTAGGTCATGAAACTCTTTCTCAATATCTTCTTCGTCCATGTTTTTATATTTGGAATACAAAACTTCGGTTTTCCTTTTTGTATTTATCAAATCCTGTAACACAGAGTCATGTAAATCCTTTGCTAATTCAGAGCGTTGCTTTTCCTCTAAGTTAAATACAATCTTGTTTAACCATGTTGGATTATTTTCTAATTCCTCTAGGTTCTCCATTAGATGCTCAATTTTTACAAAGTTTTCTAGTGTTACATTTGTATAGTATGCCAAATTGTTTAACCACTGCTTTTCATCTATAGTTAATATTGGAGTATTTATATCCGATAATGCTAAAATAATATATGTTTTATTCTCAGCTTCTCCAATATTTAAAAGAAACCCTTTATCTATTTCTTCTATTCTACCTATTTCATCCCTTAAGGAATTTATATTATCCAAATACTTATCAAATAACCATCTCTTGTGGCTCAATGAATCAGCTAGACGACCATCTTTATCAATCTCAAGTAAATAAGCCTCATTTATCAACATGACATCTACTATTGTTTGTTTTAAGATGCTGGATACCTCATATATATTTTTAGCAATCCTTATTTTTTGTGTGTATACTGTTAATCTATCTTGATAGTTTAATTTCTCAGAAAATCTATTCAGCTTAAACTTGAAATCAAAAACTTCCTTAAGGTATAGGGTGGCAAACATTAATAGGAAAATAATTATAAATGTTCTAATTGAGAATACTGTTACATTTTCTGATTTAATATTAATTACCATTAATACAGTTACAACGGATGGAACGGTAATGATTAGGCTGTAATATTTTATCCTGCCGACAATAAATTCAATATCATATATTTTTGTGGCTAAGAATTGATAAACTAATGAAAATGGGATGATCATTAAAAATCCAGTTAAAAAAACTGGACTAATAATTGTCACCTTAAATAAGACATAAGGTAAGACGTATAAAAGTAAAAACGGTAAAAATGCAAATGCATTAGAAATAACTAATATTCGGATTAAATATTTTTGTGTCTTATATGTTATCTTTTTTAAACCAATTCCAATTAAGGAGGCAACCATAATAAATATTACTAAAAAGCTTGCTAGGTTTATAGTTTTGGTTAATGTACCGTTAACAAAAAATATTTGATCGAATTCCACAAGTATGCTGTTTGTTAGAATTATCAAATATGAAATCCATATCCATTTTTTACTAAACCAAACTAAATTCAATTCTTTATAATAAGTGTACATAAAATGAAGATAGGTACCTGGTGTTGCAATTAATAAGAGCACTACAATAGTTCTTGAAAAGTTGTCTCCTCTTGCAGATGCTCCTCCACACATGTACGCAAGAGAAAAGGTGAATAAGAATACAATTAGCATTAAGGCCGATTCTCTTGTATTTTCAGAGCGCTTGTAACTTTTATATATTAAATAGCTACAATAAATACTTATCACTATAACTATCAATGGTATGATCCACATAAACACAATTTGACTATCGAAATTTGCTTCTACTGAAAGATTTTTTAACTCTCCGTTGCTTTTTTCAATAGTAACAACCTTGGCTTGTTCTAACATATTCCATTCTTTTATGGGTTTAAATTTTAAAGGATTTTCGCCATTGACTAATAATACCCTGTCTCCAATTTCTAAATTCTTATCTGCCCATGTTAAAGGTTCGACATCAGCAATATAAACCTTATCCCCCTTGATTTCTACCATAGCGCCAATATAATCATACTTTAATACAATATAAGAAAAATACAGTGTTAGAGCGACACTTATCGCTATCAACACTGTAAAAAGATTGAACCATTTCTTCATTTTATATATTAACCCCAATACTTCATCAAGTTTGATGATTTATCTGATACAATAGTTTTAATTACTTCTAAGAGTTCTTTGGTGCTAAGTCGTTCGGCTGGAGATGCTTTACCTTCAACAATTGCAAGGGCTTCTTGTGGGTTATTTTGTAAGTAATTAATTAATTTCTCAACTTTCATCTTCTGTATCCTCCATATATGATTTATCATCAAACATTAATACTTGTTTTATAGACATTAATTCAATTTCATCTACATTTAACAAACTTGCTTTGCTTGTTAAGACTGCATTTTTTTCTTCCTCGTTGTCTTTATTAATTAAATGTGCAATGATACTACCTATACGCAAAGTGATCTTCCTCTCTTTGTAATATATGGCATTATAATCAGTGTACTATATATTGAGCATTTTGAAAATACATATCGCAATTTATTCGCCTATTTTTTGCGGTATACCGTAGTTCACTAACTGCGTACATTTTGCGATATACCGCAACTCACTTTCGTTGATATTGCGTCTCATTATATATTAATATTAACTTAACAAATGATACGTACATATAAGTTTCGCTACCAACGTAACTTATATGCAAATGCAATAAATAATTACAAATCAGTATTTTTAGAGGCTACTAATCTCCCAACTTGGTAGTCTAAGTACTTTCTAGGTGTATCTTCGTCTACCCCTACAATAGAATTAATGATTAATTCAGATCCTCCTTCAATGCCTACCATATGTAATTTTCCGTCAGATCCTCTAACCAACATTCCTTGAACTTGTAAATCGTCTACATCAATTAGACTATGAAACTTATTTTCAGCTTCTTCTATATTTCCACCTCCAATTACACAATAGAAATCTAACTTTACTTCCCCTTGCAAAAGTTGTTTCATTCGTTTTCCCCCTGGATAATATTTTATATATGTTAAACTAAAATAAGAACATTTGTTCCCTTTGTTCGTATCTTAATTATAACCGAAAACTAGTAACAATGCCATACGTAAATCTACTCTTTCCATTATAAGAAAAAAATGGTAAAATGGAATAGGTACAATTACACATGCTTGGAGACTAGTCCGATGATTTATTTAGAAATCGGACAATGCTTACTGAAAGAACTTCTTGATAAACGTAAAATGACACAGCAACAATTAGTGGACTTAACTGGTATAGATAAATCACAATTAAGTGGGTACATATCCAATACTAGAAAAATGAGCCTTACTAATGCTAAGAAGATTGCACTAGTTATAAAGTGCAATATTGATGATCTTTACGAGTGGAAGGTGGAAAGGTAACATTGGCTATGGGTATTTTATCCTCCCATAGTACCTCCAAGTTGACGATTTCGCAAACAAATCCTTCACATGTATCTAGTATACTACATAAAATGAGTCTTGTCTTTGACATTTTATGTCGAAAAGAATATAAAATTCAAATTACGTGTTAAATACTAAGGACGTTATTACTATTTTCCCTCTACTACCCTCATAAAATCCCCACTATTTAAAACGTAAAACATATTAATTTTACTTATGTATGAGCTTTAATCCCTACTAAGGGATTAAATGCTGTTATTAATTATTCTTCATCATTCAAATATAATTCTTTAATGTTATCCATGTTAATAAATTCTCTTAAGGTTTGATAGTTATATTTGTATACTCCGGCTATTTTCACTTTACGAACACTAAATCTGTCTGCAACTTTTTCTAATTCTTCATTATCTAACTTTCCACTTTTTTTATATAAGTCGTAGGCATATTTGATCATACCTGATTTCTCTACGCCCTTTGGAGTCAGATATGGAAGATTATACGATTCACTTAAAGTAGTAACCCTTCTGTATATTGTATGCCTGTCTACACCATTTAGATTTTTTGTAAGGTTAGTTTGGATGTTTTGTAAAATATAATCTGATTTTAAAAGTGGTGCTTCGGGATTTCTTGCTGTAGATTCTCCATTATTCTTTAAATAAACATCTTGATTATAGGCACTTTTAATAATACTCATACATCTATCGCTTACTTCTATCTCTCTTTCACCATGTTTATCATCTTTAAGTTTTAGTTTATTGTTATTCCAATCAATATCATTATAGTTTAAATTGCAAACCTCTGATAAACTTGTTCCTCCAACACCTTCAAATATTAAGCGTAAAGCAACTATATCTTGTGCGTTTGCAGCTTTATTTTCTATTTCAATAAGTTCTTCTTCTGTCATATAAAGTTTCTTACTTTTATCAAGACATTCTCTAAGCTCATCCATTGTAATGTTTTTAGCTTGATTAATACTGGTATCACGATATTTTGCAGACCAATCTAGATATAATTTAATGATATTCCATGAATGTCTAATTGCGTTTAATGTTGTGTGATTTGCGTCTTTAAGTGTTAATATTATTTCGTCTGCTGAAAAAGTATATAGATCTCTTCCTATAATTTCTTCTGTAGCTTTACTTCTTATGAATACATATCTATAAGTCTCACGTGTATTTTCTGGATATTGACTTAAAAAATCCTCTTTAATTTCTTGATTATATAATTCAGCCATTGTTACTACCTCACAGTTCCATTAAATTAAAGAAATTAATTATACGTTTTTTAGCTGTAGTCTTTATTCTTTTATTTGCATCGATTATATTAAAAGATTCCCACATCTCATTATCTCTAGAAAAATCAATATCATTTAGAATTTTAGGTAATTTATTTAATTTAACATTTTGTTCATTCATCTTTTTTGCTAATGTTAAATATCCAAAAAACATTACATTAGTATTAAGCAAAGTTTCTTCTCTAGTCTTTGAAATATTATTAATGAACTCATCTGGATATAAATCAAATAAAGTATCAAAGAATTCAGTCAGATATTCCGAAACTTTTAATGCTTCTTGTCTATTTTCAATATTAAATATCTCATCAATTCCATCTGATAAAGTGTTAAATGTAACCAATAAATCAGAATTAGGAGAAATATGATCTCCTGCTGCTACTTTACCACTAAGTTGACTATTGCTTTGTACTTGTTTTGCTACAAAATCACCGTATCTTGTTTCAGACATTTTCTTTAAATGTGATTCAGAAACAGACTGTCCTTTATTCATTTGGGCAAAATATTTTATAGCTCTTTTCTTGTTATAGTTTAGAATATTTAATTTAAACATTGCGTCAATACTTGGATCTTTTCTCAAAGCTCGGCTTATTGCGTTGATTCTGTGGAATCCGTCTAATACGTCTAATAAAGTACCTTCTGTAATAGTTAGAGTCTTATTCTCTTCATTGTAAATTAATTCACCAAATTCATTCTCTGATGTCCCTAATCTTGCGTTAAAAGTGATCATAGAACTAATAATTTCATTTTTTTCTAATAACTCGACCATTTCTTTAACATTCTTTTCAATGACTTTAGGTACTGTTATGATCTCATCATTAGATTTATTCTTGATTTGTCGACCTTCCCTTTGAGTCTCAGGGTTATACTCAAGAAGCCCATTGGAATAAAGGAAATTAATTTCACTTGCTTCTATAGAACAAATAAAGTCATCATCTGCAATCTTAACTACATTTTTAAAAGTATAAGGGAAACCTACTTTCTCTGATTGATATCCCTCAAAGTTAGATTTAATTTCCTTCATTTCTCTCTCGGTCAATGCATTAAGTGGATTAGATAAACTCTTTCCAGTAACAATATAAGTCTGTTCGGCCAATATAGAGATAAGTTCAATATCGTCTTCCCTCATCTCTACCTGACCATTAATATACTCTTGAACTTTACCAGGTAAAACTCTAAACTTTTTCATGTTGTTTTTAATCTTATCTGTAATTTTCTTATCATCTTTAATTTGTGTAAATACTTCTCTAAGATCATTAATAAATTCATTTTTATTTTTTTTAATTTGCGTACTCATAAAATCACACCTTACCCATTATAGTGTCTATAATTATAATAATATTTATCTTTACACCTGTAAACGTTTTTGGTTTATTTTCTAATTAATTTATTTGTTATGACTTATTTTGACACGTTTTGATTTAATTCTTCATAGAATTTTTTAATACTTAATTTCCCTCTCATATCTGAGTTTCTAAAATACACTTTGAAATCATCGACACTTATATCATCAAGAAAACTCATATCAATTTCTTGTTCCATTAAAACTCCTGGTGTTTGAGTTAAATCTTTCTTCTTATTTAAATATCTTAAAGATACATTAGGATTACTGTGGTGTAAGTGCATTGAAACTTCTTTGATATCATTATTTTTTTCGTATAACCAGTCGGCAGCAGTTTTTCTAAAGCTGTGGAAGACAATTTTTCGACTGGGATCAATATTTAAATGATTGCGAAGTCTTTTCATCATTCCTGATATAGCTTTTATTGAAATTTGAAATACACAATCAGATTCAACATTATTAACTTCTTTTAATTCTAAAATTTTTTCATAAAAATCAACCGTTATTGAAGTTACATTGTTTTTGTCACCTTTTCCTAATCCGTAAACTTCACATACGCCGTTATTTACTTTCAAGTCTCCCCATTTAATATTAAGTATTTCCTCAAGTCTAAAAGAAGTCCTTATTGCAAACATAACAAGCAAGTATTTAATTAGCTTCTTTTCTCTTTCAGTATCCCATATAGCATTGGCAAATCTGTAGGCCTCATTTTCAGATAGCACTTCATACTCTTGAGTATTTTCTTTCAATCTCTTTATATTAAAGATTGAGGCATTTATTTCATATTCATTAGCTTCTAGGTTGTTGTACAAGCTTTTCACGGAAGCTATCTTTTGATTGATAGTCGCATTTCTATAGCCATATTTATCGAACAATAACTTACGGTAATTTATTATGTCATTTCTTTTAAATTGAATATCATCAATTGTCAGATGTTCGATATCTTTGCCACACATTTCCTTAAAGAATTGTCTTATATTTCTTTCATAAGTTATCTTTGTGTTCTTTTTTTCTTTAATTGTATTCATTTCCAATTCATTGAAGAACGCTTGAATATCGCTATAAATAGAATTTTCGTTAAATGGTACTACTTTATTGTTTAACATTATAATCATTCCCATTCATTTATTATTTTATACACATTAAATTTATTTATGATAACTATTTTATGTAACTATATTTTACTACACTTTATAAACGGAGTAAAGTAATATATATATAATTTATTTGTAAAAGTAATTTCAGTATCTGTAGATGTTGATCAATCTACAGATACTAGATCTTTATCATATTCTTCTTTGTACATCCATTTAAATCCACAAGATGTTCGGTTTATTCCTCTAACAGCATTTCCAATCACTGCTTCGAAAACACCCATATGTTTGCTTGCTTCTCTAATACTTTCCCATTCTTTAATATATTCTCCATTAATTGATAATTGAACAATTTTTCTCAAACGTGGATCAATGTATGGTTCTATATTATCTTTATTAACATCATAATCTTCTTTATACATCCATCTGTATCCACCTGCTGTATTCTGTCTACCTTGACACACTGTTGAGATATTATTTATGTTGTAATACTTTTGAGCTTCTTGAACACTATTCCACTCTCTAACATACTCTCCTTCATTTGTTAATTGTATCACCTTGACTTTTCTTGTTTGGATGCTTTTCTTTAAATTTTCTCTACGTATTCTATCTCCCTCCTCTTTTCCATTGTAGTCACATAACCCAATCTTGCTACCTTGAATTAAATATCTTCTAACAGTAGCCTTATCCACATCTACTACTTTAGATATTTCAACTGTACTTTTATACTTACTCCACAATGAACATGCAACTTCTACTAGTGATGATATTGCAAAAGAATGGCATTCGCCCCAGTTCACATGTTTAATGTCTATTAATTTATCAATATTACTATTTATTATATTTTCCTTTATAAATTCAGGATTAGATTTTGAACAATCTATAGCTATATAGTGACCAATGTTATTTTTTAGTGCAACATCTTTTTTTAACTTATCATTTTCTCTCTCTTCTTCATTGTTTCTTTTAAACTGTCTTCTTTTAGTGTAGTAATGTTGTTCTCCATGCGCTTCGATAATGCAGTTTAAATCAGGTAAATAAAAATCATATCTTTTTAATCCGCATAACTTTTTATTTTCGTGGTCAACATTTTTAGACCAATCAAACACCTTTTGTCTTTCAGTTTTGATATTAAGTTGTTTTAACATATTATACACAAATTTTTCTGGATAGCTATACCCATCAGAACACATAGGACACGAAAAACCTTTTTTAACCACACTTTGTATTATTTTAGGTTCGCTGTAATTGCAATTAGGACATTTAAATTCCTCTTTACCATTCATTCCAGCAGTTATCTCATATCCACGCTTTTTATCCTTTAACAATTTAGCTGCTTCAGGATGTGTAGTCCAAAGACAATTTGTATGATTTACTCTAAATCCACTACAATAAGGACAATTACACTTATAGTAACCTCTATTTTTTATCATCATATCATATTCGCTTTTGCAATCAGGACAATTCCACCAAACAACATCTTCTGATCCATGCATATGTTCAAAAGGTGATTTTTCATTTCTCTCACTCCATTCATTGATTAGATGGGGATATCTTTCACCTAGAGATTTTCCTTTTGGAATTGGTTTGGACTTTCTCGATTCAACTACTTTTTTGTTAACAC
This sequence comes from uncultured Metabacillus sp., assembly GCF_947503125.1. Classification (GTDB taxonomy): domain Bacteria; phylum Bacillota; class Bacilli; order Bacillales; family Bacillaceae; genus Metabacillus. The sequence goes on along the minus strand of NZ_CANNCR010000002.1, from coordinate 157,689 downwards.
ATGTACTATTAAGACAACAGTCTTTATTTATATTTTTTCTTCCATTTATGAGTTTATAATACGGTCTGAATTTATCTTTTTCCTCAATTTGATTTTCACCATTACAGTAATCACAAATAAACTTTACTAAAGTGGTGCTACTTACGGGAAGGTCTTCAAGTCTTACGCATATCTTTGTTCCATGCCTTATCCTCTCAATCCCTTGATTATCTCTATATGTATCTAGTTTGTATCCTTTACTCTTATAATGTGTTGCATTAGTGCCAACTACAGTAGTTACAACCTCTTTTTCTAAAATAGCCAAAATAAAAATCTCCTCTCTATATATATTTATATATTTATTTTATTTATGATGATAAATCTTGATTAATTAGATCAATAATTCTTTGTAGCTCTGCTTTCATTTTCTTCTTTTCATAAGGTTTCATGTTATTTAGATTACGCTTAAAATATCCGAAGACATCTACAAGTAACATATTTGCTCAATCTCCTTCCCTTTATATTTCCGATTTCTTGTTATTCAAAGTATACCATATTATATTATGCATGTAAACACAATATGTTTAATTTATTTACAAAAAAAATAAAAGACCTTTTTGTCCAGGTCTTTTTAATGTATAAATCATATGATATTAGGAAAAGTAAATCTAAGGTGACTGCTTGAAGGATGGATTGGGTCTAGATTATTCTCTAGACCTCTTTTTATTTTGAATGAAAGGCAAAATTTATTGAAAAAGTTCTAAAATTCTTTCTCTGTATGATAATACATATTCTTTAAAATCCTTCTCTGTTTGATCAGGAGGCATTAAATCATCCATAAATTCCATCTGTTTAATTTCATTATCAAATGCTGCCAATGTAATTTTCTTAACCAGTTCTTTTTCGTTATTAGAAATTTTGGTCTCACTAAGTTTCTTTCTTAAATTCCATAAATTCTGCTCCATTTGAAATTTGATTGCTTTAAAAAATTCAGGATCATCTATATCTTTGTCCTTTAGCATTTCTAATACTTCTTCATTAGTCATATAAATCCTCCTATGTATAATTTACTTTAAAAGAGTTATTTTATTGTGTCGTATTTTATGTGAAACGCGAATTAACTTTTTATTCTTTCAATCGACTCGCATAAAGCCAATACGCCTAAACATGAGAACGTTACTATTCGAGGGAATAACCCTATATCCTCACTATTAATAAATATTGCTAAGAAGCCCAAAATAACTATAAACCACAATATACTCTTAGCCATCTTCTTTCTCCACTCCTTCACTTCGCTATTTACTTTAAAACTCTAATTAAAATTGTTCATATATTGAATTTTAATACTAATCAATTAACTGAATATCTATACGAACTGTTTTAACTTCATATATCTCTTCATTTAGCCTTATTGGATTATTTTTCATATGTAATTCAGTTTCCCAATCACCATTGAATTTGATTGCATCACTAATTTTATCAACTTTACCGAATAACCCTAAATATTTTCCATCCTGAAAACGAACAACATTATTAATTTCAGTCTCTTTAATCATAATATTTTACCAAATACCTTTTAGTGATTATTTTATTTGTTTCAATTTCAAATGTATCAAATCCTTTAGCCTTTACAACTTCATTAATCTTTTCTAATGTCGGCATATTTTCCTCATAAAATCTTCCTGCTTTAATTGGTTCCTGTGTTCCATCTGCGATTTTTTCAGCATTATAAACTAATAAGTCGTAAAAAATTGTTTCTTCAGAATCGAACGGTTTCATAAATTTTCTCCTTTTATATTGTACATGCATAAAATAATCATTAATTGAATAATTTATATTGTGGTGTAAACCACCCCAATCACCCCATTGGGTGCGGAGTAGTTGAGTTATCCAACTCGATTACTCCCTTTAATTTATATATAATCTTCTATTTATGTAGATAGTACTTAATAAATTCTAAGACAGTCATTTCTTCATCAAGATTACATGAATGTAACAAACCATCTTCTAATTGTTGTGCTAATTGAAAAACCGTTGTATTTTCAAGATTCTCAATATCTTCTTTTGTTAGATTTTTCATCACACTTCCACCTCTTCTCCATGTTTCTCAGCTTCAACATCCTCGCATCCATAATGATCCTTTAAATCAGCAGCAATATGACTATATTTACTTAACAACTCAATCCTGTCAAAATGTCTTGCATGAGCTTTAGTTGTAAATGAAAATCCTCCTCTAACTGTTCCTTTTATGTATCCTTTGTCTGTCTTGATAACGTACATTATTATCACTCCTGTTATGTATAATTTATTTGTTAATCTTGTTATTTCTTATCGGTTCAATAAATACGTAGTTAATTCCAGCTGCTAAGAAAGTTATTCCAAGGATGACACAAATCCCATATGTACCATATTCAAGCATTTTACCTACGACTTTAGCCATTGGATGATCACTTGTTAAAAACATAATGCTTTCTACCATAAAGATTGTCATTAAAGCCAATGTACCAATAAAGAATAAGATGTTGCATAACCTTTTTCCAATATCTAATAAAATCAATTTCATTCCTGGTTCACCTCTCAATAAAAATTCCATTTCATTAAAATAATCTAATGTTAAATATCCAGGATATCTTGTCATAAATATAGTATATGACATACGCTATTCCTATTAGAAGATACACTAATATTACAGCTGGAAGAAATAGCGTAAATACAAAAATGTGTTTAACTTGAAAACCATCTTCCATAAATTTCTCTTCACATACTCTCTGAAGTAATACTAAAGCAGCAATCATATTTGCAATCATAAAAACTACAAATGTTATTAACATTGTTTCCCCTACCTCCTAATTTTAGATACAAACTTCATTTTATTTATTCGCCATTTTCTGTTTTCCAATCCTTCACTAAACATCGTGCTACAATATGAGGTATGTTTAGTTTTTCTTTAACATAATTTACTGTCGCATCCTCTTCAATCACTGCTTTTTTAATTGCTAAATAATCAGCGTAAGTCATTTTTTCAACCTCTTCTTTTTATATTCTAAGTGTGATAACAAAGAGAAAAAGATGTTATGTATTGTTAGTTTTAAAGGTGTTTTAAATTTTATAAGAATTGGAATAGCATATAACCAAGCGATTATCTCCTCATACATTCTTATTAACTTATTACTTCTATCTCTTTTCTTACCTGTCTTTTGTCTATCAATGATATGTCCTATCTCGTGACAAACACCTATTATTTCTCTCTCAGTTATTCTAGGCATTGTAATAACTGTTTTCCTACCATGATCCACAGCACTTCCTGTTTGAATTTTCCTATTAAAGTAAGCTGTGGAAAATGTAATTGAGTACCCGTACTTTTGGATAATTTCTTTTAATTCTTGAAAAGAGCTATTTATTTTCTCGCTCATTTATAATAATCAACTCCTTATAAAATAGATGATTTATTTTAATTATTACTCCATCCAATCATCATAAATTGTAATTGAATTTTGCCCTAAAATTAAACTTTGCCCTATATTAGTTCTCAATTTAATTAAATCTTCTAAAGTATTAATAATTATATAGCCCTCATCTTCATACTCTTCACTTAATTCAAAATCAAATTCATTTAGAAACAATATATATTTACTGATATCTTCTGATGCCACACTTACTTTAAATTTCATTTAAATTTCCCCTTTCAATAAAGTATACGTATTAAAGGAATTCCTTGCCCTTGATTTTCCATCTTCTATAATAAACACATGATCTAAATATATAACCGATGATAAAACCGAAATATAAACCAGCGATCAAGCCCATTTAATCATCCTCCTATAATTGCATTAAGTGCTCTTAATAATTCAGAGCATTTTACTTCTACACTATCTTCTCCATCATTGACTCGCAATGTTATATACTTATCAGGATACAAATCTGTATCTTCACCAGTTACAGTAAGGCGATCTAAGCCTGATGGACTTTCTATTATAAATTTACTTTTCATTTTTATTCCTCCCTGTTATGTAAATATCTATATACGACTAAACTTTTATTGAATTTTACTTCTTTGTATTTCATAACTTGTGTAGTCTTTATTACTTTTAGTGGCTATAAAGTTTTCGGCTTCGGAGTATTCTTTAAAGACTATTTCTACTCCTTTACGCCCATCATATTTCCAAAGAACTACATAAACATAACTCTCAATCACATTAAAAACCTCCTTTTATTAGATTAATACTGTGTCAATATCCTCACATTCATTTAAATACTCCATTATCTGTTTACCATACGATGTTAACCAAGATCCTCCGATTGACCCACCATGTTCTAATACCTCGATTAAATCTAATTGATACATAACAAATTGAATAATTCCGTTTTGAATATCGGTAAACTTCAATTTCGGCTTAGATTTATCTTCAAATTCAAATAGTGAATGAATTCTATTTTTATGCACTTCATAAGGAACTTCATTGACGTATTTATCGTTAATTGCATTCAGTAATTCTTTGATTAGCTTCAAAGTGTCCCCTGGATTACCACATCCACAAAATTTTAGTTTTTCATAGTAAAAATCATTTAATCTTTCTTTTATAAGTTCTTGCTTTTCCCAGTTTTCCACTGTAATCACTCCTTAAAATTTCTGTTTTATTTTAATCCATTCGGAAAGTAATCTTTAAACTCCATCAATAAATCTAATTCATTGACTTCTATAAACTTGCGAAGAAGTTTATTTTCCTTCTCTAACAACATTTCTCTGTCCTCTGCTTTCTTCCTTAATTCCTTTTGCCAATTAGCAGAAGCATATGCAGCCATTAAATTAGTTTCAGTTTCTTTATGTAACTGTTTTAATTCCATAACCATTTCATAAATGCCTTCCGGTTTAGCAACGGCAAAAGTTAATGTATTAGGTGTAAATTCAATATCTGATAAGTCTTCACGTATTTTAACTAACCAATCTTCACTTTCCCTCAAATCTTTTATCTCATTCTGTAAATGCTCTATATCCCTTTCAAATTCTTTGATGGACAAATTTACCCATCTTTTAGGTCTTCTGTTAAGTAACTCTTCAATATTTGACATTTCAATACCCTCTCTGTTATATAAATTTGTTTCAAATCCTTATTTTACATTAAATTTACTTATTAATTTATTTCACAATAAAGTATGTTGCTGAACAATTCTTCAATTCTAACTTTATAATTTAATAAATAGTTTCTAATATCATTTTCAATTCCACTGTTATGTATAATTAAATCATCTAGTCCCATATCAATTAAATCATTATCTATGTTATTTATCACGTATGTATGTAATGCTTCGAATTTCTCATAAGGAGCTGTTCCAATATTATTATCAATAACTTTTTTAATTTTATTAAATTCATCTTCTTTAAAATTTACTATAGTTTGAAAATGCTCTTCCATTGACTTTTTATCTATATCGTAATAATCGATTGCATCTTGATAGATCACCACGAATACACCTCCATACAGATACGATAAGTTTATTTTACTTACTTAGCAATGCCATATAACCTTTAATCATCTCACGTTTGATTTCCTCTGGTGTTCTTTTTTTAGCTGCTTTAGCAATAACTTCACTTGTGTTTAAATTAACTCCATTAAAGTTTTTATATCTTGCCTCAGCTATATGAGTTACATTAGAACCCACCACCTTTTTAAGTTCCATAATTCAATCCCTCCGTTAGTTTCATTTCTTAATTTCATTATATACGCTAACGGATTAAATTACAACTAAAATCATTAAATTTATTTATAAAAACATGTTCAAATAAGACTAGAGTTTCTAGCCTTAAAGAACTATGTATTTTTGTCATTTATACTGCTTTAAACTCTTCAGCAGTTAAATTTAAAAAACTGTCTTGTTCAGTATCTACTTGCTGATCACATTTATAACAATAACTATCAGGTAGTGGAGTCCAGCAAGTGTTGCACACAATTCCTTCATGATCCTTATGCAATCTTTCTTGCTGCGCTTTGAAATATTCTCTCTGTAATTTTGATAGTGAATAAGTTTTCAATATTATCTCTCCCCTTGTCTCTCAATTATTCCAATTTTTCATTTTTGAAATTCTGGAATTTTCTCTTTAAATTACAAAATGGTGCTCAGTTCTGAAGAACTAAACACCATTTCATATGTACTGCTAATATTTAATTTACTTATGCTCCTACTCCTGGACGATATGTGATTTGTGGTTTTTCTTCAACTGTCTTAACAGATACTCCAAGTCCAAAACCAGCAGCAAATAATGCTACAGCTACCAATGTTACGATAATTCCTTTTTTCATGGTATATTGTCACCTCCTTTCAAATAGAAGGAGGTAATTACATAGCGAATATCTTCAATGATCTTTCACTCTCCCCTAGTTTTTTTAATTCAATTAGTGGCGCAGTTCTATAGAACTTATCACCAGCTAATATGAAATACTCAATTGAGTCATAGAAGTGATCTTTCTCTAGGGTGATCAATCCTCTAAAGTAACTATCAAAGGCCAATTGAAAATTGTCTAAATCATCTTTATTGGTGCTATTTAGTATCTCTAATGCCTTTTCCTTGTTACCATTTTTAATATTCCAAAAAGCAATTTCTTGTAAATCATCTGCATCATCTGAATATTCGGCTAGATACTTGTTTTCCTTTCCCCAGTAATTGGCCAAGAAAGACAAACTTAATTTTAGCTCATATTTATAAATATCCCTATGTTGACATGATTCCAACCCCTTTAAAAAGAATTCTTTAGCTTTATCATAGCTTTCAAACATATAAGTGTTGCCCATGTTCATATAACCAAATGCTAAAAATCTAACTGTATCAGTAATTTCTAAGCATTCATTAACATATTTTCTTGTTTCTTCTAACTTCCTATCAAACAAACAAGCATTCGCTTTTAACATCAGTATTCTTGCTCTGTATGAGTTTTTAACGTATTCACTTGAGAAACCTTCCACTAAATCCATGTTAATATAAGAAATAGTCTCATCTAATCTGTTAAATTCTCTTTTATTTAGATATTGATATAAAAACATTACTTTGCTAAATACTTTCATTTCATCAGATTTAATTGATATTCCACACAACCTATCATTTGCTTGAAGTACACTGTATTCACCAGTTGAAAGTTTTCTATGTAATTCATACACGGCTGCCCATTCGTTACTCGTAGCATTTTTCGCTTCCTTTAAACGAATAATTAATCTGTCTGCTAATTCTCCAAGATGATTGACATCTGCATACTCTAAAGCCTGTCTGGATGCCTGTTTCTTAGGATCTAACGTTAAACTGTGTTCGCTTATTAGGTCATACTCTTTGTCAGGGTATAGATACTTTACAGTAGAAACTAACACATTGAAGTCTGCCAATTCTTTCCTAGGATCATCCAACCATTTAGATAATGTTGAAGAGCTATCTAATCCTACTGCAATTGCAACTTCTTTAAGTAAGCCTCTGTTTTCATCAAACTTATTTTTCATCATCTGTTTTAGATCTGACATGAGTTTCACCTGCTTTGTATAATGGTAATTATTTGGTATGTATTTAGTGTACTATATATTGGACGGGAATGCAATATGTATATTAAATTTATTTATATTATTTTTTAATATTCTTCTTCAACATACTGATAGATTATCGTGTTGTCCAAGAATGTCATCTTAACCTCATTATACTTCTTTCTTAACTGTTTTACAATATGTTCCTTCTCTTTGAATGAGCGAAATGTCACTGTTTCAACCCTTGCCAACTTCTCACTCTCAAATAAAGATAATTTCATTCTCATAATACCCTCTCCCTCATTATATTTATCTATATTATGTATGAGTGCTGCTTACGCACTCTTTGATTCAATTAACTCAAATAATTTATTATCCAGGTTTTGAATTGTTTCCAATACCTCTATATAACTTTTATTATATAAATCTAAGGAGTATTTACTTTCCAATTCCTTTAGCTGGCTATTAAACATAATTAAATTGTTTGTTAAGTTTACAACATCCATTAAATCTTCTTGTTCTAAGTCATAAAATAAAATGAACGGTATATTTGGATTGATGATGATCACTCCTTAAAGGCATAATTTCAATTTAATTTGAATAATAAGCATTTGCTTAGCCAATATTATTAATGAAATACTTTATTGGCAGTAAAGTATTAATTGTCCCTCATTAGCTCTGTGTTTTGATAAAAATTAATAATAGAACCAGAGTTGAGGGACTCCTTATTTAAATTAGACTTTTATTCGATTATTAGGCAATCTCTTTCTGAAATCTCTTTATTCATTTCCTCTAAATCTTCTACTTCTGATATCCAAAAATCTTCCCCACAGCATTTACAAGTGATCTGGTATCTGTCAAACCCTGTTTCATCTTCAAATTTACCCCATGCTTCATCTTCATTCTTACCATGTACATAAATACTCCAATATTTTGTTTTAGATTTACCTCCTGAACTACTATCATTTATTGAAAACCATTTTCCCATATTTAAACACTCCTTAAAATCAATCATTTATTTAAACTGTCTCATAAATTTTATAAAACTAAACATTATTTCAACTTCTTCTTCTGTCAGTTTCATTCCTTCAAAATTCATTTTCTTATTCCTAGCGAGATTTTTTAAACCTTCAATTGTGTAGCCTTCAACATATCCTTCTGATTCCCTATACATTCCATTACCTTTACTTTTTATTTCTTCATCAGTTAAAAATCTATGTCCACTAAACCAAAGTTCAAAAAATGCTTTCTGCATTGGAGTAAGTTCTTTCATGATGTATGCTCCTTGAATGTGAATTTTTATAGAACATTGGAATTTTCTTGGATTAATTTTTCTTTTTGTGTTTCTAATCTTGATGTATAAGTTTTAAACCCGATAACATATAAAATCATACTACTGATTGATAAAAAATAGAAAGCTCCTTCTCCCGCACTATAAATAAGATATCCACTTCTAACTAATCCTTCTAAGAAAATATTGCAAATAAATGGAATATAAGCCATTGTAGTTAACGCCCAAGCTCCTACTAAAAAAGTAAACCACCTAGGTGTCTTAGATTTAAGAATAGTTAATTCTGCTTCTTTTATAGGGATATAAAACAACCCAAAAGATAAGATTATAAATCCAATAATAACAATTAGCAAACTGTTTTCATCCTCCTTTCAATAAATCTAAAATTTCATTTCAAAATAGCCTTATAAGCTTTTATAAAGTATTTTCCACAATCTTTTTCTAACTTTTCATCAGGTACTACATTATTAAAACGATCATTAATATGATTGAAGAAATCATTTCTATTCTGGTCTACTCTCATTAGAATTGCTTTTAATGCATTCTGCCTTTGCTCTGTTGTCTTAAAGTAAGCAGAAGCCGATAAATCATTTTCCATTTTATTCAGTAAAAATTCAACGTCTTCAACTGATAATCCATATGAATGTGCAGTCGGTGCAACTCTTGGATATTCTTTAAATAATCTACTTTCAGTAATATCCATATCTATCATTCCCTTTTCTTCAAGAATTCTAGGTACTGAGGTTTTCATTAAAAAGCTTACAATTTTCTCTTTTAGTGTCTTTGATTCATTTGTCATTATTATTTATCCCTTTCCCATAATACCTAATTTTCTATCTTTCGTAATAGCGAAGCACTGACTAGCAATGTATCCCCTTCTCCATCACTATCTAAATCAAATTCAACATATACATCATCTTCTAAGATGTCATATTCAATAAAAGTTCCTTTACCTCTGTTTTTATGTTCAACTCTGTCACCTTTTTTAAATTTTTCAGTCATTTATAATTCCTCCTTTTTTAAATTAAAATGATTATTTTCTTTAAATATTACTTTTTACAATTTCAAAATTTTGTTTAATGTGATTAAATATTTCCCTACCGTTCTTTTCTAAAGATTGCATTGAAGACGATGTACTTTGACTACTCATATTATACATGATTTCCACAAAATCTTTGGAAGAATTTTCATTGTATAATTCATAAATATTTTTAATAATTCCATAGGTTTGAATAGGTTCTAATAATTCTCCCCAATACATGATATAACTGGCAGCATCTAATTCAATGTCAGCTACTTTATTTATATAATAAACGGTGATCATAGTCTCTACACTGTCATGCAACAACAAAGTACTTTCTTCAATTAGGATGCCATTATCCAACATTTCCTCGTTGTAAAAATATACACTTTCTGATTCTTCATTGTGAAATGTCTTAACTCCTTTTATAGGTATTCTCATTTAGTATCACCCTTTAAAGTTTAATTTATTTATATATGTATTACTAAGGTAACTTAATTATAACAGTTACCTTAGTTTATTTCTACGCTTCTATGCTATTTATTTTATCTTTTCTGATTAATCCCATTAGGCCACCAATAATCAACAACACTCCAGGAATAATGTAAAACATCGATATAGAAATTACTCCACCAATCGCTGCAATCGTCATAAATGCTCCACCTAGTTTAGGCTTACGTTTTACAACAATTGATCCAACAATACCTAAGATTGATAATAATACTGCTGACCAACCTAACCCACTAATCTCAGTACTTCCACTAAATGCTTCATCTACTACTCCAACAAAAAGTGCCATAACTGCACCAATAAGACCGAAAATACCTCCAATTAAACCTAATACAAATTCAGTTGTTCTTTTCATTTGTATCCTCCTTATTTAACAGGAACCGTGAATTCAACAGCTTTGCTAGTCATGAAGTCTGCTGTAGTAACATCACCAAAAATTAGTTTAATTTCTGTGATTGCGTTAGTATCAATTGTTTTTCCTTCAGGCGGTAAAAATTCAATTACGCCTTCTTGTTTTACTCCTCCTTGAACGTCTCCACCCAATGTTCCAGTTGTTAAAAATAAATTGGCTTGTAGTTGCATATCTCCTACAACAGCACTTCCTTGATCAGGATAGAAACTTAATGCTTCTTGAGTTGTGTTTTCTAAGTTGATACCCACTGAAATTTTATCTTCTGCTATTTTTACTTCACCTAATCCCACTTTCATTCCTGCTGCTTCTACAATTTGAGCAGATGCATCGATTGTTTTACCTGATTCTTCTTTCGGCGCTTCTTTTGTCTCGGTTCTTTCTTCCTTAACTTCAGTTGAATTTCCTTCTCCTCCGGTAGAAACGTCTGAATTTCCACAAGCTCCAAGTAAGAATAATGATAATGCAGATGATAATACTAATAGTTTTTTCATAAATTTTTCCTCCTCAAATTTTTACAAAAGTAATTTTACCATATTAGCCCATTTTTGTGTGTAAAAAGTTTGTAATAATTGTAGTTATTTTGTCATTCTATTTGGAAGTAATCACCTCCTTAAATTAGATTGACATTTTTATATAGAAATTTTATAATATCCCTACATAAATGTTGCTGTACGTTTATGTCCACCTAGACCACTCTGACCTCCAATCAGTGTGGTCTTTTATTTATGCCGGACATCTTACTTCTACAAAGTAATGATCTGATACATAATACTTCTCACCTTTATACTCAAAGGCTGTAAATCCCTCGTATTCGCTCCAGGATTCAAACTGTTTTACTTTTGTTCCTTCTGGAATCATCATGCAATTATTGATTTCACAATCGTATTTAAATGTTAAATTCATTTGTAAGCATCTCCCTTTGTTCTTGTTAATATATTCTATGCTGCTTTTATGCTGGAGTGCTTGGTTAAGTTGTATAATGACAATTTATTTTTGAAAAAGTTGTGAATTGTTAACCTTTATATTCTTTGTTAGATGTCTTTACTAATTCATACACACTTTGTAATTCTTTGATATATTTACCTAAACTTTCTTCATCAAATGTGAAAGGCTCCATACTGTCAACCTTGAATGCATATTGACTTTTCACTGACCAATTAGCAACAATTTGCCCTTTGACTAATTCACCTTTTACTCTATATTCTTTAGCAAACATTTAATTTACCTCCTTTAAGTAAAAGTTGGATTTCATTCAAAGTTTCTATTTTTCCCAAACAGTTTTCAATGACTTAACAACCGTCTGAACTTGCCCTATGTCACTTGATGAAAGGTAATTGATTGCAAAGGCGATTGCATCATTAAGCTCTTTTATACGTTGGTCTTTTTCAAAAAGCTCAACACCTCTAGCTCTATATGCATTATAATGCTCGGACGTTTGACGTTGACCAGTTTCCCATTCCAATAACTCCTCTTTCAGTCTTTTAACTTCATTAAATAAATCAATATTCATTTTCATATCTCCTTCTGAAAAATGCTCAATTGCTCCCTCTAATTTAAGATCCCCTCTGTAAGTTCTTTCATAGAATTTTTCCATTATAATCTCTCCTAATTATTCAGATTTAAATTCCGGTTCAAATTTTGCATTCAACATTCTTTCCAACTCCTTATAAAAGATATTTATCATTCAGAAACAATTTCTTTAATTCTTCTTAATTTATCAAGTGATAATGTTGGTCTTCCATAGCTACCGAAAATCAACCTAAGATCATTCCATATCTCTTCTGTTTCTTCTTCATCTAATATTTCTTGTTCAGAAAAGTATAGCTCCCAATCATTTGCATATTCGGTAACTTGTCGTAAATCTTCGATGCTGAATTTTATCATCCATCTTTCCCTTGCTTCTCCTTTACTTCCTACAAAGAAATACTTTCTCCCAACTTTTACAATTTCCTGTTCCCTTATTTCTTTATTTCCATATCTAGCAGCGTTATTTACTGGTTTAAGATAAACTTTTTGACCAACAATTATTTTATCCTTACTCATTTTACTCTCTCCTTAACCTCCATAATATCTAACACTTGGATATGATCTCTCTTCAAGTAATTCAATCCATCCTTTGTTAATTCCTGTTCAAGAAATTTACCAGTTGCTAAGTTAACATCTCTAACTAAATAGCTATTCATATGTAACCCTCTCCTTTTCTCTTATTTAATTATATTTTACCATCCTTTAATCTATTTGTATATATTTATATTTAATTTATTTATAAAATTGTTACTTTGTGATCCAGTTTCTTCTCTTTCAACTCTTCAACTTTGCAGTCACGCTCGATCCATCCTTCAACGACTATTGACTTAAGTTCTCCATCCTCATACCACTCAATTAAATACATTTACATTCCCTCCCATAAGTCATAAAGGTGTAATAAGAATCCTTACTACACCTTTAAATTGTTAGTTTATATTAGAGTCCTAGTTGATCAACCGCATATGCTGAATCATCTTGACCGTGACCTTCATATATTAATTGATCAATTAAACCTTGTCTTGACATAGGCATTGTACTATTGTATTGCTCGGCATGTTTTACTGCCTGCTCTCTCCAATCAACTTCGATGTTTTCAACTGCAAGAGTGGCTTCGTCTGTCGCATAGCCTTCAAATTCCAATTGTTTGATCAGTCCAGTTTTTGAGAATGGCATCATTGAAATATAGTTTTCAGCTTGACGAATAGCATTTTGTTGTGAGGCAGATAATTCTGGTTCTTTAGCTTTCTCTTCTTCTGCTTTTTTCTTAGCTTCGGTTTCCTCTTTTGCCTTCTGTTCAGCTTCTAGCTTCGCTTGTTCCTCTGCTTCCTTTTTAGCCTGTTCTTCTTGTTCTTTCTTGGCTTGCTCTTCTGCATCAATTTCTTCTTGAGTCGGTTCTTCTACTTCTTCAGAAACTTCATTTTCAACTTCTTCTGTTTGTTCTGGTTCGGCTGTTACCTCTTCTAGTGGTGTTGGACTTGGTAAAGATAATCCAATTACAAATAATACAAAACATACTCCAGTGATGATAAAGTTCTTTTTGGCCTTACCATTCTTTTTAACTGATGCTACAATCGCCATAATTCCAAATACAATAATTCCTACAAAACCAATTAATCCAAAAAATATACTCAATATAATCTCTCCCTTAATATAGTGTATCTATATGAAAGAACTATAATAAGTCCTATGTATAATGTATGTTTAGTTTACTTTTATATGATATATTTCTGAATGTAATTCCTATTTTATAGTGATGAGTAAAGCTTATAATCTTTCCAGTGTAAGGCTTCGCATATTTTTATTCGTTGTTCTAACATCTCAATTTCTTCTTCATCATTTGAATAGTATATCTGCTCTTTTAACTTCAATATTTCTTTTATAGTGTTTTTCTCCAACTTTGGTTTTGTTGGAAATAAATTTAAATAAAACAATTTTTCACTCACCCTTTCATTTTGGTTTAGCTGCTACCCTATCCACATATTTAATCGCATCTGTTAATTTATGACCTTTGCATAATTCCAGGTATTTATTGTATGCTGCTCGCTTTCCTTCACTTCGTAATACATCCTCAATTTGTTTCTTTTTAGTGTTGAATATGATTTCTTTGCCGAATATTTTCATCTTGTTAAATCCTTTCTAGATAGAATTGTCAATTTATTCAATAATTATTTTAATTTTTTTACCTATTTCTTTAGAAATTTTATCTTCATAAAGTTTTAGAATCATTGGTTCTGTTAATTCAATATCGCCCCTTAAAATACTTTTATTAATACCATATTTATCATGTAATTTTTCAATTTGCTTCTCGGGAATGGGTTTATTCCGTTTCCCTACCCACTCATTTACAGTTTGTCTTGTTATACCTAATTCTTTTGCTATTTGACTCATGGATACATTATTTATTTCAGCTAAATATTTAAGTGCATGCACCAAAAACTCTCCCCTTTTCACTTAAAATACTTCTTTCATAGAGAAATGATAAACGTTTTAAATTGTTATCATTTCTCTTTTCTATATTTTATATTATATACGTTTAATTTACTTATGTAAAGAATTTTCTTCCACTTTTATGTATTTTTTATAGTCTTCGTTTATCCACTTGTATATTTTAATAAGTCTCTCTTTTGTAAAGTTTTTATTTTCTTCATTGTACCATTCTTCTAAATCGAATATCCATTTAGATCCGTTGCACGACCTACAAGCAGGAACGCAATTGTTTAAGTCATTGCTTCCTTCATGGTCTACATGTTCTTTATGTAATCTTTGATTAAATTTATTTTTATGCTTTTCCTCAGATAGTCCACAGTATGCACAGGAATTATTAAAGTACTCCTTGCAAGCAACCCATTCTTCATTGCTTATATTATGTGTGCCATTCATTTGTTTGTAAAAAGAATATTCTCTAGTTTTGTCTGGATTATTCTTCCTCCACTTCTTTTGATCTCCTCGTTCACGTTGTAGTCTTGCAGCTTCTCTTGTTTTCATTTTCTTTTCTGGCGTAGCATCTCTTTTAGCCACTATAGTTTTCCAATAATCATAATTATCATATTGCCATTTTAAAGTTTGTTTCTTGCTACATTCTTTACATTCTGCTTTTGGAACATAAAAAGTCCCTTTCTTTTTAGAGGTTTTCTTTTGCATATAGTAATCATCTAAAGGTTTATTTTCTCCACATACTGTACACTTTTTCATTTCTTTTTCCATTTAACCATCCCTTTTTTGTTTATAATTAATTTATCTTTGTTAAAATTTTATAACTATCCGAAAACTATAGGCTAGTTATTTTTAGGAATAACTTGCAATTTCATATCTAATGCATCCAAATATTTAATAACCGTTCTCAAGTTTGCAGAATGTGTGGTTGGGCTTTCTAATCTTCCTATTGCTGGTTGCTTTAACCCAGTTAATTCAGCTAATTCTCTTTGCGTTATATTCTTATCCACTCTAGCCGTAACAATATCTGCTAATAATTCTAAATAAATCTTTTCATCTTCTGACAGTGACTTAATTTCTTTTTTATATTCTGACCATTTCTCCATTATATCCCTCCTTCCCAACGTGCTTAAATTTATTATATAACGATTATGTTATTAAATCAACCCTGAATAATTAAATTTATTAATATTTTTTCTAATTAAAATGGAGAATTTATCTATAATTTTAAAGTAAATAAAAAGCAGTTACCACGTAAAACATCTTGGCGACATGGTAACTGCTCCGTAGCTTACCCTGCTCTTTGGACGGAAACGGGTTGCTACTCTCTGTAATTGCCTGATAAAAGCCAATCGCTCATAGCGATCTTGCAATACAATTATAACATGTCTAGATAATTCGTACAATTCTTAAAATAAATAATCCACCCTGATTGGCCGACAAGGGTGGACTAAAAGAATCTTTGAGATAGTGTGCCATCACTTATTTTTGTGATAACAATTTATTTATAACATATCTGTGGATGAATTTCAATTTATAAGTGAATAATAAGTATAAAGATAAAGAATCGATTGATCAATCATTTAATTAATTTACCTTTATTGAAATTCTTGGAAACACTCTTGAGATAACCAACTAATATCATTATCTATAATTACTGTTACAAATCCTTCATGCTGCAAATGATAATTAGCCTTCTCTAATCTTGTTCCTTCATTTAAGGTTAATCCACAGTCAAACTCCAAATCCATTCCAATTATTAAGTATTCACCAGTTTTTAATACATTCATTTTATCTTCCTCCTTAATAAGTATAATTTTATTTATGTTTAATTTATTTGTATACATACTTACCTTTCAATGTATTTCAGTTTCTTTGTTATCAAAATTAATCCCCATATCTTGAGTTATCCAGTTTAAAATTACACTTTTAGAAGTTGTAAACGGAAACTTCATATATCTATCACCTTCAAGTCCATCCATGAAGTATCTTATTGCGAATTCTTCTGATACTTTTTCTATTTCCATCATCTCAGAAATTAAATCAGATAGGTCATAAAATTTATCCCTTTTCTCACTTACAATAATAATTTTATCCTTCACTATTCATCACCTCCGTAGTCTTTATATTGTATTCTATTACTGAAAGTTAAACTTAATGCATGTACGACATAAAAAAATTTATCATAATTACAATTATGGATAATTTTCACCTTTGATTATGTGATTCAATCCGTGGTAAGATGTAATCACAGAAGAACAGCAAGCCTTCTGAATAAATGATTAGGAGCTGATAGCGTATGTTAAACATTAACCAAACTATTCAAGGTGAAAATAACAGTACAAATAAACTTTTAGTTCCTGGATCAGAACAAATATTAGAACAAATGAAAATGGAAATTGCTGAAGAGATGGGAATTGTACTTGGAGCAGATACAACAAGTAGAGAGAATGGCCGTGTTGGTGGAGAACTTACAAGAAGACTAATTCAAATGGGTAAACAGCAACTTATGAATAAAAATAATATGTTACATTGATAAAAAGAAGGGTTAATTCCCTTCTTTTTCATGTTAATAAAATGTAATTACATATGATATAATTTCATTAAGGTAGGTGATTACTATAGAACGAAAAATTGTTAAAATCGGTAACTCTTTGGGAGTTAGAATTCCATCTTCTTTTTTAAAGGAACTTGGTGTTACTTTTAATGATACAATTGAAATGGAATTTGACAGCAATCTAAAAACTATTATAATAAAAAATAAATCAACGACACCTGATAATAACTATCTTGAGACGATAGTCAAAGGCATCGTTGATCAATATCTTAAAGAGAAAGATTTATTATGAAAAGGGATGTTCGCAGCATCTCTTTTTTATTATTCAACTGTTGTTTCAACGGCATCTATTTCTTCTTGACTCATTGGCTCAGATCCTTCTGTTTCAGTTTCAACAGTTTCTACAACCTCACCATGAGCTTCTACTTCTGTATTAGCTTTTTCAAGTTCTAATTCTAGCTGTGCTACATGACCATCTGCTTCAGCAACTTTTTCTTCAGCCCATCTTAAAGTAGCTTCTAAATCGGAAATCTCTGCATTAGCTGCATCTAAGTTTCCTTGAACTGTTGCCAACTCTGCTACTTTGGTATCATATTCTGCTTTTTTAGCTTCTAATTGTGCTTGAGTTTCAGCATGGTTTGCTTGCTCAGTTTCTAAACTTGCTTGTAAACCAGAAATATCTGCTTGTAGTCCTTCAATTTGTGTATTTAAATTTGCAACAGTTACCTCTAATGCTGCTTTTTGATCAGTTAAAGTTGTAATTTCCCCATTCAATGTAACAATTTGACCTTTTAGATCTTCAATGTTAGCATTTGCGCTTGCAAGTTTACTAGATGCATCTTCTTTGATTAGGCCGATTTTCTCTAGTAAACTACCTTCATTTTGCTCATACTGAGTAATTTTATCTCCTGCTTCTTTAACAAAGTTTGAAGCATTCTCTAATGTAGCACTACCACTAAATAATAGTCCTGCACCTGCTAAAGTAAATCCTCCTGCTAATACACCTACAGCAATCTTAGACGTAAACAAACCCATTTTACTCATCTCCCAATTAGTTATTTAGTAGTGGTTATCTTTTCCACATTTAGAAGTATACTACTTTGTGATTACTTTGTAAACTACTTTATTTGAAGTTTTTTAAAAATTAATTAATTATTTATTTCTACAACAAAAAAGGAGCCGAGATACAATATCCCGACTCCAATTTCTATAACTAATTGGGTCTACCCATAGGCAGATTAACAGTTATAATATCATAGATATTGTGATTAATCAATAATTATTAAAATAAAAACGCAATTTTAACTAGACACTTATTCCATGTACTTTTAAAGCTGTCTTACAAATTGTCAATGGTGCTGTTTCTGACTTTACGCCTCGTGAAATTATTCCCTTCCCCTGGTGCCTTACTGTAGCGTAATAGCAGCTTTCCGAAGTTGTTACGTCTATCATAATCATTTGCTTTCTTAATTTCTCTACAACTTTCCAAGCATCTTGTATATTGTCACTAGGGTTAAAGTATTCCTTGCTCGCCACTCTTTCACCATCTACACCGTAAAAAGGAGTTCCGTTATCTTCCCAGCCCATAACTTTAGTAGCAATCAAGTAATCTATTTCTCTATTTTTCATTTATTTTCTCCACCTTTACTAATTGTATTAAGTCTTCAGGCTCAAAATATGCTTTTACAACATCATTAACCTTGATTCCTTTTAACTCATCATTAGTAAAATAAATCTTGCTGCTGTCGGTTGTGGACTCTCCATATACCTCGTTTCCTTTAATTTTAACAATTTGATACTCATATACTCTATACTCTGAATCTGCTTTTAATGGCATTTCTGGTTGCTTATCAGGCTGCGAATTAACAGTTATAGTTAGAAATAATGTAACAAGTAAAATTAGACATACAACGAGTAATTTATTTTTATGAGATTTACGTTTATATCTCATCTAATCAACACCTTTTATGTATATTTAGTTTATGTATGTAGATATCCAATTAGCGTTCCAATGTAAAGTAATGGAACGATGATTATCGCAGTTCCAATTGTTCCTAGTGTTATGTATCTGAATTCCTGGTCATTTTTATAACGGTTAATTAATTCAGTCATTGTTTATTCGCTTCCTCTTAAATAAAATATTATTCATAAATTTTATAAACTTCAATCTCATCATAGAACTTTTCCTTGGCTTCATTAACATTTCCTATAACTTTGTAATCTTCCCAACAAACAGTGTCATACTCGCCTTTTTCATTAATGATTGCTACGTCAGCACCATCCACATTTTCAATTACTACATATTTATTGCCAATCGGATGAGACGGAACATAATGTGATTCGACTATTTCAATAATGTCAAATTGTTTTGCAGTATTATTAAGCATTATATCACCTCTTAATATTCTCTTTTATCAACATATTCATGTTCATAAGCGTCATATTCAAAATCATCAAATTCCAATAAAATAGATTTATAAAGTTCCCAACTATAAGTACTACTTCCTGATGTTGCCATTTCAACTACTTCTTTTAATGCTTCTCTTAGTCTTTTAATTTCTTGTTTTTGTGTTTGAAATTTTTCTGCTTGCTCTATTAACCAGTCAATATCATCTCTTTCTAGATTTAAATTTGCACCATAAACAACTTCTCGAATAGCGTCTAATTTTTTATTCATTTATAATTCACCCTTCCTAATATGTATTTACTTCAAGATACAATAGTAGTTTTAATTAGATTTATTCCAGTAAGTTTTATAATTATCTTCAGTAAAATTTTCCTGTGCTATCTTTTTAATTTCTTGAAGTTTTTCAATCATATCATCTATTTCACAAATATGGATATAGTCAGTATTATTAGCCTTTTCTTCTGAGTACTCGTCATCAACCTTAAATCCATTGTAATATCGTCTATAATCAATACAACCATCCCATTTAAAGCTTACAGAAGTTTCATTGAATTCCTTATCTGCAACTTCAATTGAGATAACTTCACCTTCATCTGTTTTGTTTACTTTTGTTATTTTAAAATGTTTCATTTTCTTCTCCTTTCTAGATACAACAGTGCCTTTATTTAAATTTTTGATCATTTGCTATTTGTTCAATTTGATCCTGACTTAAGAAAACGCAGCCAGTATTTATACCTCTATTATTAAACTGAAAAACATACATCCCGTTATTCAATTTAAACTTCTTATACAAAGTTTCAATCTTTCCTTCTTCATCAAATCCCATTGTTACATAACCACTATCTAATAAACTTTCTCTGAACACTAAAATCACATCCTTCTTAAATTTTATTTGTTAATTTCATTTTATAATAGATTAATTTATTTGTAAATGTTTTCTTTAAATTAAAACCCTCAATTTATCTAGAAGTAAAAATTACTTCTCCAACTCTTTCAACCTTACAAATAAACCATTTAGAAACATATTGTTTCCATCCATCTCCATGTACCTCTACACCGTCTGAATAAAGATTATCTTCTTTTAATACTCCTTTATCAATTAGAAATTCCCCTTCATCACGATTATAATAGTGTACTTCATCACCCTTTTTTAACATTGTAACATCACATACTACAGTTTCATTTGACAAGACATTTTCCTCCTCGCTATTATTTGTCCACTCTTTCTAGTAAGTTCTGTTATATAAAAATCTCAAGTGAGCCAGTAATAAAACTAACTCACTGTTATATAAAATTTTAAACGACCTTTTGATTGCCCCAGTTAATATAGCTTTTTCCTTCCTGATCTGTTTCCTTCGTCATTAACATTGATAATATATCAAACTCTACCCCGAATCGCTCTAGTATTTCATGGTCATCGATTGATTCATTTTTCATAAAGTTGTTTAATTTCTCTTTATTAAGAATGAGTTTCAATAAATTACTTTCAATTGAATTTGAAATAGTTAAGAAATGTATTTCCTTTTGTTCTTCTGAAGTATACCGGACAAAACGAGCAAAAAACTGGTGCATTGCTGCGAAATTCCATTGCAATTCTAACAATAAAACTTTGTTGACAAAATCAATATTCATACTGCTTGATAGTGATTGTTGAGTGCAGATAAGAATACCATTTCTAGATTCTTTTAGTTGTTTTACGATATCTTTACGCTTGTTTAATGATGTACCATCTCCTGTTATTATGTATAATGGCCTATCTGGATATTGTTGTCTAATATAACTTGCATATAAATTTACAGTTTTTATATGAGTGCATCCAATAGCAACAATTTCACTATCCCATTTAGAAAGCATATCAAGCGTTTTAATTGCCTTTGAAGGTGTTTCACTTGAATAATAACCTTTGAATACATTAGGAGTTACGCAAGCCTTTAAAAGACTGTTCAATTGTTGAATGATACGTAATAAACTATCTTTTCTACTATTTCCAGTTGATCTGTACATATGTGTTAATCTATGAAACTCTTCAACAATAACCCTATACAATTCATTTTCAGATGTATTAAAGCTAGTAGTATTTTGAATAATTTTATAGATATTCTTTCCGCTAACTTCTTCGAATGTTCTTGTAATCATTGTAGAGTCAATAAGTCTTTTCAATTCTTCACTGTTATATATATCTTGGTTTTGCTTCCCTACTCCAAAGACTGTTGCCTTTTCAGGTGAAAAACATTGTTTGAATAGTGTATGGCCTTTCTTGTATGCAGGAAATGGTTTGTTATAATACTTTTCGTTATACTGTTCTTTGATTTCTTTTGTCTTTCTATCCTCTACAAAGATAGTATTTACATCACAAATCATGTTATATGAATTGTTATATAAAAGTTCGAATGCTGTGAAGGATTCCGGTATATTGTTTCTGGTACTCGTGGCACTCATAAGTAATTTATATTTAACTCTTCTGAAACAGTCTAACGTTGCTTTCGTACGTTTTGATGATGGATTACAGATACTATCTGCTTCATCTAAAACTAGCATAACTTTTTGACTTTGCATTCTTACATATTTCTTTATGAATCTTTTATACTTAATTAACATATTAAAAGTCATAATAACAATTTGACCTTGTTTAATGTTTTCAATATCTTTTAATTTATTGACTCTTATATAATCCATCCCATACGCTTTTAAGATGTCATTCCAGTTATTGTTTATCGCTATAGCAGGCGCAACTAGGAATATATTTTTAATGTTGTTATGTGTTAATCTGAACATCATTTGCGCAATAGCTGAAATACTCTTTCCTGATCCTGTGCCCCATTGTAGATAACCATAGTTCTTAGATAGCATTTTCATGGTGTCTTGCTTCTGTATTTCATTTAATTTTATTTCTTGATTGTTTTCTTTATCTGTAATAACTAAATTGTCCAGGTACTCTACAACCTTGCTGTTATGTGAAATATCCTGAAATGATTTAGCTTGACTGTTATATAAACTTTTCTTTTTATTGAACAACTTTTTATACGTTTCATCCTGAAAAGGATAAGTATCATTTAACAACATATCATTGAAAGACATTTCTTTTACTACATCCATTTTGCCCAGTCTTAGCAATGACTTTCTGTTATATGTTTTCATGGATAAACCGTATCTATTTTTAACTAGTTTTATTTCATCTTTTTCAATTTTATGCTGTTCTTTCAGTATCTTCTTAAGGTAGGAAATGACTTTATTTTTTGTTATAACTTTCTTTTGCCATTCCTTATAATCCATGTCATTAGGTTTCTTTTGTGTTCTAAACTTCAGTAAATACTCTTCGGCTCTGTTATAGTGTTTTTTGGTGTTCTTCCCTACTCTGATATGATGCAACATCTTTTTAACTTTGAATTCAAATTCTTGATCCTGTTTATCGCTTCTCATGGCCTCTAGAATTAACTTTTGTTTGATTGTTTCCTTCTGTTCGTATAATGGTTTAATGTACAGTTTATGAAGTTCTCCGGCCGTTCTAGGATCAATACTATCTAATTCTAATGACATATGTTTAGCTGAATATGGTTTGTTCTCCAGGTGTTCGCTTTTCTTCTGGAATATCATAATTTTAGTTGTTATATCTGCCCCTGTATCTTTAAATGTATCTCTATGAAGTTTGAAAGATTCTATAAAGTTAAAATGTTCATTGACTAGATTTATATTTCCTTTGTCTGTAAAATCATCTATTAGAAATGATTCAGGAACTATTAAAGCCATAACTCCAGCAGGCTTAAGAAGTTCTGCAGCTTTCAACATATAAAAAATTTGACTGTTATATGTATTTTTATTATATTCCCATTTTAAATTATATGGAGGATTTCCTAAGACTAAGTCAAAACTTACTTCAGGTTCATATGTGCGTATATCATTATTAGTTACATTTACACTAGGAAATAAATATTTTAAAACTTTATATGCCTTTAGTTCCCACTCATTAACGTAAACATTATTATAGTTAGGCATCCAGTTTATCAAGCTGCCGTGTCCTGCTGTCATGTCTGTTATATAATCATTTTTACTAGGCCTTAACATTAAAGTTAAAAATTTTGATAGCTTCAAAGGTGTAAAAAATTGGCCGTGTTCAAGCTCTTTCTTTTTATTACTGAATTCATGATAATTGTTAAAATCGTTATAATTCAAACCATGCAAGGCACCTTCACCGCTAAACATATTAAATATTACCGGTTTTGTTATTTGTGGATGATCAATATTATTGTCAACTATATGGAGTATTTTAGTATTTATTTCTTTTCGTTTCTCTTGTGGTACTGCCATTTTTAAATCTGGATACATTCCTAAAACCTCCGTTATTTACAGGAAGCCAGACTTTATACCAACTTCCTGTTATATGTTTATTTTACCTCTGTAAATACTCAGTCATGAAATTCTTTGCATCATTTTTATTAGTAAATTGAATGTCTAAACGTCCATTCTTGAATAGTTTAATATTTTTTAACTGGTGTAAATTAATATCATGTGTTGTCATTATGTCCTGGTCTCTGTTATTTACAATTGAATTGTGCAGCTCATTTAATTCATTTAATATATCTGTTTCACCTGTCATATAGTGACTTAATGCTTTGAATAACATTGTAAAATTTTCTCTGTAATTATAATGAATTCTATAAGCGTTGAAATACTTAATATCAAAACTATCACAATAGAAAAATGAATTTATACTAATTTTATTATTATTTAACTTTATATCTTTATTGCTAATCACATTAGATATATTTTCTTTTATTTCTTGAGTCGCTTTTTCTTGGAAGTTGTACCCGTCCAAGCTTTCTATTACCTCACTTATTAGATCATCCGATGTTACATTACAGTCATATTTTTTAACTAGTTCGTAACTATCGATTGATATGTTATATTTTTTGTTGAAATATCCAACAATGCCATGAACAAAGCTTTTTGTAAGTTGCTTTATTCTGTCTTCTAATGGGTTAAAATCGTGATAATTTTCTACATATTTGTTATTTTCGTTTAGTTGTTTTAATTGGTCTATGGTATCATTGTAAACGCTCAAAACCTCTTTGAATTGTTTTTCTAGGTTGTTAACGTGTTCCTGATCCTCTTCACTTATAACGCTGTTATTTCCTTTTGTAAGGTCAATATCTTCAAACGCTAAGAATATATCATCTTTGTTAACGTCTACTTGACTTGCAAAGAATTGTAAATCTACATTCATGTTATCTACAGTTTCAATAATAGATGGATCAACTTTGATTTCTTCCTGTTCGTTTGTATCTTCGCTGTTATAGATAATCTCCTCTTCTGCTTGTATTTCTTCTTGTTCTTCATCATGGATATTTTCACTTGCTAATTGTTTAGCCAGTTCTAAGCGCTCGTCATTCAACACTGCCCACCATATAGAAGATCGCTGCTTTCCTCCCCATCTGAAGCCTACAGATTTCATTTTATTTCTTGTTTCTTCATCTGGTTTACTAGTGAATGTTATTTCTATTCCGTTTTCTTTGCTTCCTGTGCCAGTTTTATATGTAATAGTGTTATTTACTTTATCTTTATTTTGAGTCGCTTCTGTGCCTTCTGGTGCTGCTTCTTGACTTGTTGTATTCTCTTCTACTGTTTCACCTTGTAATAAATTATCCTTTTGTGCATTCTCTCTTTTTGCTTTCTTATATACGATTTTTTCTGTTACTTCTTCAACTTCTTGTAATGTGTAAATTTTAATTTTGCCTTCTGCAAGATTCTTTTCAAATTTATTTAAAAAATCATAGTAGCGTTTTCCGTTTTTAGTTTCCTGGTATCCTCTTTTTTCCGATCCTAATAATTGATAAGAGTATGTTTTATCTGTTAAGTTATAAACTTTCCAGTAATGGCCGTGATAATCAAAAGATAAAACGTCTCCAACTTGTAATGTTTTTCTATCTGTAACTTCTACCGGCTTAATAACTTTTTTAACTACTTTTTTAATAACCGGAACTAATTGTGTATTATCTGCAATATGTTTTTCGATTCTGTCAACAAAAGCATTTACTTTTTTCATTGTTTCTTTTTCGTATCCTCCGAACAGATAACCGTCACATTGAAAAGCGCCTTTTCCCTTCGCTATTATATTTCCGTCCTTTTCAATATGCCAGTTGCAGCCTTTAGGATTAGCATTTTTATATGTTGGATACTCTTCAATGATAGTTTTGCTTTTATGCTCTTTTTCCATCATGCGATCAATGGCCTTTTGAGACATTTCCTTTTCATTTTCTGAAGCTGCTTTATCGTTAATAGTTGCTTGTAACTTTTCAATTTTTGCCCAATCTGGAGAATATGTACTTTTTGTTATTTGTCTTCCGCTGTCATGAGTTCCGTAAACATCAATCAATAATATGTATCCGTCTTTTTCTGCTATGCCGTCCCAACGTGCTGGACTCCAGTAGTCCGTGTAAGAATCGCTTTCATCTGGTTTATATCCGTAACATTTCCAGCCTCTTTCTACTAATCCTACATAAATGTTTGCTACGCTTTCCTGGTTATCATAATATGTCATTGTGATCCGCTCCTTTTTAAGTTGTTTTATTAACTTATCTTATGTCTATATTATACATTAAATTTATCTTTATTACAAGTAAATTTATCATATATTATTAAATATTATTTGTTCAATTTAAATAAAAACCTGATTTTATCGCAAAAAAAAATCCAACAAACGGCACTAGTTTGTGTTTAGTTCCGATTGTTGGATCGTATAATTTTTAAAAAGCTGGCTCTAACTCATATGCAAAGCGTTCTAACATTGTTTCTAAGCCTCTAATACATTCTTCTCTATTAAATGAATGAAAGTTATATTTTCCGTTGTATGGGTTACATGGTAGCATCTTTGAGGCCTTTTCTACATTTTCAAACCGTCCAAAGATTGAATACACTGAGGATAAATCGTCATCGATTTTTAGATAATATTTTCCTAGTTCCGTGTTAAGCTCATAGCCTCCCGAAATGTAATAATCACTTTCTACAGCTCCGAATAATTTAATTAACCCCAAAACATCATTATTGAATATGTACATGTCTTTTTTAGAAATTTTCTTCATTTCAAAAACTCCTTTTAAATTTAATTTGTTTCTATTTATTTAAGTTTGCAAGTTCCTTAATTTCTTTTATTTGGTACTCGTTGCCTTCATCAATTAATTGAAATTTTTCTTTTGCTTCTATTTTGTTTACTGCATTTATTACAGTTTGGAAGTATCCTCTCATTGGAGGAATTTCATAAATTACTACAAATTTCATAATGTTACCACTCCTTTTTCGTTTATAATTTTAAGCTGTTTGTTTTTCTTGATAATATTTTTTAACTTTATTACTGATTATTCTACTAGAATCATCTTTATCAATATTAAAGATAGTCATTAAAATTTCAGCTTCAATCGTCATTGGATGAAAATAATCTTTTTTGTGTCCTTCTTCATTGTGATATTGCAAAGTATGGATTATAAAACCTTCATTCCCTAATTTTTGAGGCATTTCACTAATAAAACCATTAATAAAGCTTTGTTTTTCTTGTTCGTCTGCTTCTACTTCATGTTTAATAAAATTATCTTTAACAGTGTTTTCGATTAACGTTTTTATTTCTTCATTCATGAATTGATTGCCTTTACTTTCCCATGCTGCAACTTTATTCATTCTTTCTATTTCTCTTTTAGCTTCCATTTCTTCACGTTCTATTTGTTGATTTTCTTTTTCTAACCGAATTCTTTCTTGTTCTGCTTTTTCCCTTGCTTCCTTTTCGTCTTTCTCATTAATAATATAATTGTTTAGTTTATCTTCATTTAGGAAATCATTTTCAATAACATATACCGCAAAATTATAAGCTGTTTTTGTAACTGATGAAAAAGAATCTTCTTCATTGTTGTATAACCTGTAATCCGTTTTAGGTTTAGTCATACCGTCTAAACGTCTGCTATAATATGAATAATTTTCTTCAATTGTTGGTGTATATCCTTTTTGTAATAATGTATAGATAAATTCTTTTTCTTTCATTACATCGTTTTCGAATCTGATTAAATTATCAAGTGTATTTTCTTGTTTAGCTTTCTGTATTGGCTTTAAATTATTAGTAAATCCTAAATATGTATTGTTTAATTTGATCATATTAACAACCTCCAGGAATTGTATAATTCATTTCTTTAACTTAAGTAAATTATAACATGATACCGGAACTAATACAAGTAAAATAATCATATATTTATTAAATTATATACTTTATTTTTGACAAGGATTAACATAAAAAGTGAATTTGATCGAGAAATAAAAAACAGCCCTTTAAGGCTGATTAGATTAATACAAATGCTATTCTTCCGTTAATTGTTTCTAATACTGTTTTAACTTCAAAATTACGCTCATTAATCCAGTTTTGAAAAGTCTCTTTTTCTTGTTCGCATTCTTTTAAATCATCAAAAAATGTTACGTTTAAACCTTCATCATATAGTAAATTTTCTTCTTTAGTGTAGCTATGATCTTTTGTTTGTAGTAGCTCCTCATGACTTAATCCAAAATATTCGCTAGTTGTTTTAATGTTTGACATTTTAAATCACTCCAATTAGTTTAATTTGTTTATAATATAGTTTAGATACAATCAATATTATATACAGTTTTTAAAAGTAAAGAAGTATTCCTGTTTGATTTTTGAAACATGTTTCATGAACACCTACCGCAAAATTATCAGTAGAAACAATTCCAAACTCTTCATACTCATTCTTACTTCGGTCAAAATATCGTACAATAGGATACCATTCATTGCTACCAGTTCGACTATGATCTAAATTACGAATTACTGTAAATTTAGTTCCTAATACTTTATATTCTTCACCTGCTTTTACTTTGTCTAATGTTAAGCTGTGTAATTTCACAAATGATTCCCATGCTTTCTTACTAGGTTTAATCACTTTTGTTCCATCAATTGAATCATATGTGTTTTTAGCTTCTTTGAATGACTGTTCAGATACTTCATCTAACAAAATTGAAATGTAACCTTTGTTTTTTCTAGTTTTAACTGTCATTTTAACATTTCCCCTTTATATGTAAGATTTAATATTTCTATTGCACTCCACTAATTAAATTTATTAATGAAGTGCTAACAAATATTAAATTTATCTTTATTAAATTGGTTGCCAATCTTTCAAAAATACTTCAAATACCCTAATTGTTCCCATTGTTACATCCTTAGAAGCTAACCTTTTAAATATCTGATAAACTTCTTCAGAAGCTTCTTGATCAATGTAGTTTTCTAATTCCATTAAATTCTCTAACGACATTCTAATTTTTTCACCATTTAATAATTTAAATACTGTTTCATTAATGTTTTTCATTTTATTCTGTCCCCTTTATGTAACTGTATTTGTTTAACTCTTAACTTTATATCTATATTATATATGATAAGTTTATCTTTATCAAGTGCTTATTTATAAATTTATCAATTTTCTTTCAATATTTTTAAATAAAACTCCTCATTTATGCAAAGATTAAAATTTATTATTTTTATTACCAACATGAACGAATCCGACAATTAAAGCGACTAGAATGAGATATACAATAACACCGATTAGAATAATCATAGCGCTTAATACTCCTTATAATTTATTTTAAGATTAATTTACTTTATTGATACTTTTATACATTATGAATGAGCTGCCAAGAATGAAAATTGCTAGGTATGTAAGTAACATTGTGAAGGCCTCCTTTCTTTAGAGTTGATTATGATTATTTACTGATATAGTTTTCAATTGGTGGATTATATGAGTTAGAAATTTTATATTGTTGGATTGGGTCAAGTGAAGATTCTTGTTGAGTTGGTGAGATTGCTTGAACGTTAGAACATGCTGCAATTGTTAGAATGATTAGAGATGATAAGATAAGTTTTAATGTGATTGATAAAGTTTTATTTTTCATTTTGGTTAGCTCCTTTTGTCCTTTAGGACTGTTTATTTTATTATATGATTCTGATTAGTAAAGTATGATTAATTTAGTTTTATTTAAGCTGTTTTTGTAAATTTGCTAACTTTTTCAATTTCTCCAATATGACCAATTTGAATTGTATATCCTTTTGTTCTGCTTCTGTATTTTCTTACAATTACTTCATTTTCGTTTATCTCGTAAATTGTTCCTTGATCAGACGATAGGCCAAAAATACCATCAATATATACTTTCACTTTGTCACCAACTTTTAAGCCTTCAATATCCTTTTTACCTATAATCTTTCTTTTTAAATCCATATGAGTAATATTAAAGTTTTCTTTAAGTTTATTTATAAATTTTTCCGGTACACCAACAATACAGTAATTGCCTACTCTAATTCTAAAATTCAGTCCATCTTCATCAAAAGTATACATTTTATTATCACGCATATAATTTAAAATTGCTTCTTCATCTTCTTTAGTTTCATAGCTTAGTCTATATGTATATGTGCCATTTTCTAAGATGTTATTTTCTTCTTGATCACGGTATAAAGAAAGTTGATATTTTTCCTGTAACTGCTCTTCTGTAGATTTAGAAATTGCATCAAGAATAAATTCGTTATCACTGTATTTTTCAGTAAAGTAGTTAATTATTTCATTTTTAGTTGTCATTTGTAAAACCTCCAATAATTGATTAATTTAGTTTTATTATTAATTCGTTTTGATTAGCTTCTATACTTAGTATTATACAGAATAATTTACCAATTGTCTATAGATAATTTTAAAATATATTATATTTATTTGTAAAAAGTTTTATACTTCCCTTACTTTTTTAATTCCTTTTCAATCTGAAATAGTTCATTCATAGTTTCATCAATGTAAATGGAATAGTATGGATCATTTTTGTCTAAGTGCGAAGTATCTGAAAGGATGAATTCTAAGAGGTCACGTTTAGAGGTTAGTTGTTCTTTGTTTGACATGTGATACACTCCTTTTGATTTGAATAGGATTGATATAGTATATTATATGTTAGTATGATTAGTTTATGCGTGTACATGTGAGAGAATTATATAAGTTTTGTGAGCTTCAGCGAACAAATAGACTACAACTTGTTTGTAGTCTGAATGGTAAAGAGTAAAATAAAAGGCCTTCCACTGGTTAGGGTGAAAGGCTGCTAATTATGGATGATATGTATGATTAATTTATTTTACTGGTTCCGATTCTCTCAAAGAATATATAAACCAGTACCAGTAAAATTTGTTTGTATGCGTTTTGTTGGATAAAGCTTTATATTGAGCTTACTCCACTTTATGACATACATTTAATTTATTTCTATATTATTAATAATTTCCCAATATCTAACCGTTTTTGTTTTCTCTCCTTCTCTTTCACTTGTTCGCTTAGATACAATAAGATAGTTAAATTTATTATCCTTTAAATATGCGTTAAGTGTATTAATGCCTTTTTGGAGTCTTCCTCTAGAATCTTTAAGAGATATTTTATTTATCAATTCTTTTTGACCATCTTTTAATATGCGTTTACCTATTACGCTTTCTAGATATTCATTCAATTCCATTCTTTCATTATCCTCCTCTAACCATCTAATATTATATTTATTTAAATGTTTGGATACTGCGTTAGAATATCCGAATTTATCCTTCTTCATGCAATCTATATCATTAATATCTATTAAACATTTAAAATATATTAGATCATTTATTTTCTTAGTGAGTTGACCATTTATAATATCATCATAGATTATATTAGAGTGATCTAATTCTCTTTGATACTTCTTTACATAGGCTTCAATTCCATTTTGTCTTAGATACATAGCCATTGCTATTTTCTTTCTTAATTGTGTTTCTATTCCTCCTAGCTGCTGATTAGTTAAGGATTTAATATATACATTCAGTTTATTATCGTCCTTACTTAGTCGTTTCCTTCCTATACATTGTATAATTGTTCCTATGTCTCTAACATCACAAACAATATGCTTTAACTCTTTATCGTGTATATTTACACCAGTATCTAAGCATGTAGTAGTAATTAATATTAATTCATCAAACTTTTCATTCAGTAGCATATTATTTATTTTATCAGTGTTAACATGTTTATAGTACTCTTTATTGTTTTGACTGCAATTAAAAAGACAATGCTTCTCATACTTTTTATATAGTTCATATGCTTTCTTAGCTGATTGAATAAAGAATATTCCCTTTTGATTGGTTCTTATTGCATCTTTCATAAATGTATCTAGTGTTGTGTCTTTAGTGAATAGAGTTAGATTATCTATAAATGAATAGTCTAAAGGTATCTCATAATCAATTGTGTTAAGTTTCTTATAGTTGTTAATATACTTCTTCATATAGTCACCAGTAGCAGACATAAACAGTCTTATTTTGTCTGATTGCTCAAGAATAGTATTAAGTGACATATCAGTAGTTTTGTTGAAAGCTGCGTCACTCATAAAGTAATGGAATTCATCGCATACAATATATTTATATAGTGTGAAGTCAAACTGCTTATTCTTTTTTATTAGTGCTTCAATGTGTTGATAAGACTTAATATGTATTGTGTCTTGTTTATTGTCGCTTATTATCTCTTGTTGAAACTGATTAATACAGTTAGTTCTATGTAGTAGGAATAGAATTTTTTTATTATCTTTCTTGGCCAATGCGTGTAGATTATTCTTGATAAAGTAACTCTTTCCTCTACCGGTTCCAGCTTTGATCGTAACAATATCGCTTGGATTCCATGACTTGATATGGTCAATTGTAATTAGTTCGCTTACTCTCATTTATTTAGTTCCTCCTGATTATGTTAATCGAATATGTAATAGAATGTTTATGTAGTGATTAACTGAATATTATTTGTTAGTGATTGTTTTATACTTATCTATTGCTTGTTGAAGATCATCATTGATAATATAGAGTGAGAATAACTTGTTTGTCTTAGGTTCCTTTGCTATTGTCACACGTTTAATGTTTTGACTAGTGAGATAGTCTGAAAGATTCTTAGAGTAACAGTAAAAGAAATTTATATTATTAGCGTCCATTTGATCACCTTCTTTCTATATAGAGTTACTTCTAGTATAACATTGATTGATTGGAATGTATATAGGCAAGTGTAAATAAGATTAATTTGTTTTTATGTTAATTAGATCAAGAAAGCCAGTTATTTATATGTGATCCTGTTATGTGTTTATTTGAATAAGTACAGCTTTTAACCTGGTCACTGTTATATAAAGTTTCGAATGTTGGCCGTTTTATTATTAAGCTGCTGTTATATGAAAAATTGCCTGCTTTTTGGTATGGTTCCTGTTATATGATAATTTGAATTTTTTGAGGAATGGATAGAAAATAGGTAAAAATCCGAAAAATAAAGGGTAAAAAGTAGACGTTTTAAGCACTTATAATGGCATGTAAGACGGTTAAAATTAAATGATAATAATAAGACAGTCTAAAGGATAAAAAACGTTTAGAATGGAAAATAAAGCGTAAAAGGAAAAGTAAAGGATTATAAGTGTTTTTATATTTATTTTATTCTTATAACCCTTTTATTAAGTTGCTAAGCTAATATCTGAATATTATCCTCATAAATAAGATTGTATTGTGTCATCTCTTCATTAGTCAATTGACGGTTAAAGACTGCAATCTTAGTTGTATTATTGTATGATATCCATCCTTTAGGATAATTATCATTATCTATAATAGTATTCTCGTTTCCTTTATAATAATAAACTTTAGAATTACTATACTCATTTGCGTACTCTGAAAAATAAGTATTAAATAGTGTTAACATATCATTATAATACTTTTCTACACTGCATCCATGAAAAGAGTAAACATGTTCACCTTTATATAAGTACCTTTGCCATCCTTCCCTTATTTCAAGTTGTAACCCTTTTTCCTTCATGAACACTAATAATCGTGATCCTTCTAATGATAAGTTTTGTTGCTCTTTTTCTCTGTTTAGTTTTTGTTGTTGGTTGTATTCATAACGTTGAATATATGACTTTAACTTATAGTATCTGTCATCTCTGTCTATAGTTATTGGCAAGGATTCTATATAGTTAAAGTATTCAATCATATCATTATAAGACATGTTACCCTTTGAGAATACATATTCATGTTCTAGTTGCTTTAAGCGTTCGTTAGTCATAGTTGGATGTAAAGAAGATATAATCATTGTAACTGGTATCATGTTAGTTAATGCATAGTTGTATGCTTCTGAATAGGTTGTAAATGTGTTTTTATATAGGTGGAATACTTCAGTTTGTTGAGTTGCTTCTTGAGTTGTAGAAGGTTGTAAAGTAGCAACCTCTTTTATAATCATATCATAGTCGAAGTCTACGCTATCACAGTATGTTTTAGCTTCTGAATAAGATGAAAAGCATCTATTTCCTACTGTGAATGTTTCCTCATTAGCTGTATTATCTTCTTTAGTTGATGCAACCTCTAAATTATTTACATTAAGTTTATTCATAATATCGTTGAATAAGTTATCTATTTCTTGAATTGTTTCTAATACGTGACCACTTTGGTAATAGAATTCGTTTAATATTGCAGTGTCTTCAGTTTGTTGTTTGAGTAAAGAATGATAATACTGTTGTGTCATGAAAAGAGATTCTGAAGTGTCACCTTTATAATAATTGTGTGCTTCTTTAACAAGTCCGTTAATGATAGTTTTAACGTCTGATTTTACTTGTTTATTATATTTACGTGCGCCTTTACCTTCACACTTGATAGTATATTTATCATTAGTAAGATTATATGTAACTGTTGTTTCAATGCGTTGAACGTCTGTATAGATATCATTTGTAGGATTAACATATAGATAAATGTGAAGTAGATTGTTATCTTGATATTGTTCAATTGAGGTAATACGTGTTTTAAGGATGTTTTCGAAACCTTTCATAACTTTAGTAAGATAAAACTTTTTAGATGATTGATTAAACATGTGAACATCTCCCTTTTAATATGTTTGCTTTCTTTAACTATCTTTATTATACTATATTATATGTGAGAATACAATAAAAGATACTAAATAAGATTAATTTATTTGTATGTTTTTATTGAATGAACAAGTGAAATATTTTAACCTGATATAGTGGTATATTTACAAAGGATAGAGTTAGTTACTATTAGTAAGTAAGTTACATATTGATAGTTAATTATGAAATGTTAGTTAGTGTAGATATATTAGTAAGTATTTATACAACAGTGTATAGCGAAAAGTTACCAGTAAAATGATACCAGGTTACAAAAAGTAAGTTAGTGATAATAAGTCATTGGAGTGCGCTTGTATGTTACCTCACGATTTAAATATAAGCAGCTTTTAATAAATAAGGTGAAATGAGAAAAATTTTAAATAAATTAGTGAATAGGTTGGAAATGCTGCAATATCGGATAAGATTATGAATTAACCCTATAATGAATCTTCTATATACCATTGAGGGGGCGTATATTTACATTTATTGGCATTTTATATAGGAACAAATGTTCACAAGCAGATTGAGTTCCACACTAGAGTTATTTTTTGACTCCATAGAACATAAATTTCTATCGTAACTTGTATCGTAGAAATCCTTTATTATCAATATTTTTATCAGTTTAAGCCATCTAAGAATTAATCTAAATGCAGCATAATTTAACTATGGAAGTCGATCAATCCCTTATAATCATTATGTTTTAACGATACGTACACTCTCAAACACAAAAAGAGACGACTTAAAATCGCCTCTAACCCTTAATAATATTGAGTTTTATTCTATTCTCTCTAACTTCTCTCGACAGCCTAAAAAATCATTCTCGATATCCTCTGGATATAAAAATAAACACTTATAATTTTCTAACTGATTATACTTTTCTATTTTTCTATGAGTCTTATCTATGTAATCTTTAATTCTTGTACTATTATCCTTTTGTCTTTCTATATACATTCCAAAATATTCAATAAACCAACACCCACTTTTAGAAACAATTATCCAGTCCGGCTGCATACTATCAATATTGATTAAAGATCTACTACCTTTACGCTTATTGTATATTACATTTTCAAACTTTTCTTCAAGCAGATCATTTATTCTAGCTTCTTCTAGGGAGTCAAATTCATTTCTATGAAAATTAACATCAAAGTCTAGCTCAGTAAATTGATCAGGGTATATTTTGTTTATCCAATGAAATAGATTGCCATTATCATTAACAACTATATAATTATATAAAGACCTTGCCTTTTTAGTAAGCGTATAATTAGTTAAATATAAAGGTATTTTTTCAACTTGTAATTTCATATCATTTACAATCAGCCACTTCAAGTCAAATAAAAGATTCTTCTCTTCTTTGTAATAATTTGGACTTACTGTTTTATATTTGTAGCCTGGATATTTAAAATCATTATATTGCACTATGAAGTACAGTATATTTCCGTCAGTTAAACTTCTTATCCCTGCCTTCTTACATATTTCATCATAATTAAACTTAAACATATCATCAATTTTAATATTAAATTTATTTATGTAATTATCGAAAACTTTATTTGCAATTTCGTATGTAAGTTCAATATGCTTAAACACTGACTGCTTGTATTTCCATGCTTCTAAATAATATAAATCTCCAAGTATATCAGTATATAATTCATTCATACTTAATAAATTATTTATTGCTTGTAATCTATATTTCTTATTAAACTCCGCAAAACTACTTATATCATATATATTTAATTTATCCTTATTAATTATGTATTTTATTATTTCTAAGTAATCTTCTTTATTTTTAATAATTGGTGGAATTGTATTTAAATTATCAATATAAAACAAATAAATATCAATAACCTTATGATCTCTAAATATTTTATAGGTTTCCTCACCGTATTTCATATTAATTCTTGATAAATACATATCATTTCTTCTTACGAAATCCCTTGCTCTATTTTCATCCCATCTATTACAATCTCTACAGTAAGTATCAAATTCTTTAGAAGAATTTAAATTTAATTTAAAGAAATTTTCATGTAAGGGATAATACGTATTACACTTACTACACCTTTGAAATTTTGTATTCGGATATTCTTTTAATACATCAACAATTGCATCCTTTATAAATAAACTGTAATTATTTAATTCGTCTTCACTTATACAGTTAATAAATTGTTCATCTTCACTAACTTGTTCAACATTTAAATATCTCAGCAATATATTCATAGCTTTACGTTGCTCAACGTTTAACCTTCCAATCTTAGACTTTTTAAGAACGTCTTTTAAGCCTTGTTCATTTACACATTTAACTTCTTGTATTCCTCCATTAATAAATGAATAATCAAGCGTGAATATCTTTATTTTATCTTTGTAAGTTTCATAATTACTTTGTAAAATAACGTTTCCTTTTCGTAACAATACTTTATCAGATACATAACTTATCGGATAATACTTATCACCTCCATCTTCAATAATAGGAACAAC
Source organism: uncultured Metabacillus sp. (assembly GCF_947503125.1). Lineage (GTDB taxonomy): Bacteria > Bacillota > Bacilli > Bacillales > Bacillaceae > Metabacillus. The sequence continues at coordinate 120,658 of NZ_CANNCR010000002.1, read as the reverse complement.
AATATCACCAATTAACACTTCCTTTTGAACCAAAAGACCATCTCCTTTTTTATAATATGTATATTTATTTTATTTATATTTTCTAGATGACTTAAGCATGTAGTTACTTCTAATATATCACACTATAAATAACGTGTAAATACTTTATATTAAATTTATTTATAATATTTTTACACCACTCAATCCCTTATCACATCTACATTATCCAGCTATGAATCCCTAATTTTACGATACTCAATTTTCACGCTTACGATAATCTGATCAATACATCATCCACTTGCCTAGTCAATCACCTACCGGGGGATATATTTACACCAATTAAAAAAGGTAGCCTATACAGACCGCCTTCAAATATAATCCTTATGTATAATTATTTTACCTTTATTATCTATCCACCATAGTCTTTGTAAAACTAACGTATCATCCAATTCATCCTCAATATCATTCACATTAACCTCGAACAACTCAATATTATTCTTTATACAATATTTCAACTTATACTCTTTTACTCTAGAAGTATTCAAAACTTCAATTGCAGTAGTATATTCTTTATCTTTACCTGCTCCAATGTCAAAAACACTTATATAATTCTGTTTATTAAATATGCAGCCAATGCAAGGATGAATCTTGTATGAATTGTAACATGATTTAACAACCTTGGGGTCAATTCTCTTTTCAACTTCTTCATTATACTCTAACTCAAATTTATCTAAGCAGGGTTTACATGATGATACATACGGAATTTCTTTTCCATACTCTTTACTCACTGGAGTCTCAGTTGATATAAAACTATTATCTTTAAAAATGATCTCTTTCCCAAATTGATCATACAGTTTAATTTCTTTATTTATAATCATATTGAATAATTTATCTTTAAAACTTTTATGTACATCACTTTCATTATTCCAAGAACCAGTTCTTCTTTCACCTTTTGATTTATTTACCTTTTCAACAGTCATACATTCATTATGATAATACCTTATTACATCCCCACCTGTCTTAGACTTCTTACCAGTATTAACAATTGTCAACTCTTCTTTAGGACTTTTTGTTTTACATTTATAGCAATATCTCATTTCAACTTTACTCTTTTTCGTCATTTCTCCATCTCCCATTTATTAATTTTTGAATAACATAGGTTTCTGCACTACATATAATATATATTATATAAGCTTCAACTTTTGTTTAATTTGTTTATATTATAATTTAATTATTAATGTATATATTTAACTATTATTTAATTAACTTATAACTATTCCCTTCTATATTATATATAGTGCAAATTCCTATGTTTTTCGTTTTTACCATTTATCAATCACATCATAAACAGCTTTATTATCAAGTTTTTCAAGGTATTTATCTACTCCTACAATCTCAATTCTCTTAATATCCACTGGCTTATCAGAAAACAAGTCATACTCCTTTGTAACATATGTATTAGCTTTTCGTTCATCTTCCTTTAATGCCGTACAGAAGAACTCCTGGTTATGATAACAATCAACCATCCTATACTTTCTAAGGTTAGTCAAATATGTACACATTGTTCTCCTAGTCATTCCGGTTTCATTTGCTAAATCAGTTAAACTAATATCGTAACCACTGTACATTTGATTCTGCATCTTTAAATAGCTCCATAAGTAAAAACCTGAGCAACCTAATTCTTTATTACTCATACAGAATAGAAATACTTCAAATGGAATTAAATGTGTCCGGTCAAACTCATAATACGTACCATCCATAACATCTTCATTATCTTCTTTTCTGTAGAATGACTTCACAGGAAGTTTAATCGTATACTTCCTACTCCTAGACTCTTTAATCAACTTCTGAAACTCCTCTTCAATATCACTAAGCAGCACAAATTCTAATATTTCATCTTCAAATGTCCACGAAATAGGATAATCTTTAACAGTAGAACAGTATCCCATTAGATCTAGGACACCGTTCTTTTTAATTAAATAGTCTATCTCAGTATACGTTGGATTATAGCCAAGTATAGATTTAATCGTTTTATTATCAATACTCAATCCACCATACTTAGTGTATCTGTACAGCCAATTAACCAAGTAATAATATGAATAAGCAAAAGGAATATGATTTGACTTTTTAATATGATTCTGTAAGTCTGTGAATATCTCATTAGGAATAAATATTGTAGATTCCTTTTCATCATATTGTAATTGTTTAATTAATTCATCCATATAATCATCCCATCAACATATCATATAAGAATGTCCGTCTAACTCCACTGTGATCTGTTTTAATTGCGTGGTGTAATGCTGCATTCTCACATACAACTACGCAACCTTTACTCGCCCTTGTGATACCTGTATAAACAAATTGTCTAGAAAGTAACATATAGGATGCATAATCAAATGCAAACAATATATGCTTAATGGTACTCCCTTGTGAACGATGGACAGTAATTGCATAAGCCAATTCAATACTATCCAATAAATCTCTGCTATATGGAATTAACTCATCAATATTATCAAACTTAATCCATACAACATTCTTACTTTCATCTTTCTTATTAAAATCAATTTTCTCAATCATTCCCAATGTACCATTAAAGATACTAAACTCACCTTTTTCTCCTGCATCGTAGTTATTACCACACTGAATGATCTTGTCTCCAGTACGGTATTCATATCCCCCACGTTTTACAAATGGCTTACTTACATCATTAAATATTTTTTGTAACTCTAAGTTTAATTTCTTTACGGATAAGTCTCCTCTAGACTTTAATCCTGTTAGCACCTGGAACTCATTTAAATCCTTGTCTTTATATTTATTGCAGATGTCTAGAATAATAGATTGAATGTTTTCTTTATTCTGTACAGGTAATAATACAAAATCCTTCAGCTCACCAACCACTTTATTTTCATAATTGTAACGTTCATTAATCTGTCTTCCATCACGGATCTCATTTGCAGTTGATAATATTCCAGACTTCTGCGCTTGCCTTTGAACAATAGTTAACTCTTGTCTTGGTAATTTATTTGACTTTAAGATATCTTCAAATATTGAAGCAGTTCCTATGGCTGGCAATTGTCCACTATCACCCACGATGATTAACTTACCACCATCTTTAATTGCTGAGAGGACACTATAAAATAGTTGGCTATTCACCATGCTCGCCTCATCTAAAACAATAATGTCATATGGCATTGGATTTCCTCTTTTATATAAGAATTGTCCATTTCCTTCAACTCCAAGCATTCTATGAATAGTCATAGAATTTAACCCATGATCCTCAAGAATTTTCGCAGCTTTCCCACTTAATGCACAACATACATAACTGTAATTGCTAAGTACATTTAGAATACCTTTAACAGTAAAACTCTTTCCTGTACCTCCTTTTCCATTAATTACCAATAAATTGTTATTTACAGCTTCACGAATTGCATTCTTCTGTTCGTCAGTATATTGAAATCCACTTGCATCTTCCAGTTGCTTAATTCTCTCATCAACATTGTCAACCTTTGTTTTTACCTTACCATTAAGCATATCCATCAAATATTCATAAGATTTCTTTTCGAAGTTGTAATTTTTCTTAATTGCTATCTGGTCGCCACTAATATAGAAACTATCATCATTCTCTTCTACATAATCAATCGCATTATGGATTAACCTTTTATCAATCTGCAATAATTCTTTAGCCTTATCTGTTAATCCTTGAACACTGCACCATGAATGACCATACATTGCTTCTTCATCAAGCACATACTTTAATGCTGCAATAATTCGGTTTCTATTCTCCTTATCATCTCCACGGTTCAATGCATATTGATCTACTTTCAGGAATCCAAAGGAAGAAACTTCACACAAATTGTAAATGTTATTTCTCACCTTTTGAATAACTACACTTGCATCTCCAAAGTGATCAATTAATTTCTTCATGGCTTTGAACGTAATATTTAGTTCACTTAGTTCAACCAATGCTTCCTGGATGTCTAAGTTAGCAAATAGGTATTTTTTGATCTTGTCATATGTAGGCTTTCCAATTCCTTTAATGTCGCTATAATCAAATGTATCATCCTTCATCATATCTAAAATTAAATGATTAGGATATTTCTCAATAATTGCTTCAGCCTGTTTTTCTTTTAACATTGCTCTAAGATACGCTTGTTGTTCGTCAACTGACGTAGGTTTCTTTTGTTTGATTGCTACGAATGAATAACCTTTTCCGTACTTCGGATGTTCGGACGGTTCTATAACAATATCGTAAGTTTTCCCTACAAATAATTCTGGACAGTTTCCACTAACAGCAAAATCACCATTGTAACTTAAATCAACCTTTCGCATATCTTGTTGAGTTGGCTCAAATACATATACGCCCCACATGCTTGCACCGTTATAAAACCTTTGTTTGATTACAGTTGCTTTTAACTCAATATTTTTATCCATCATTTCACTCCTATTTTAAATTTATTTTATTTATGTAACTCTAAAACATTATGTAACAACTTCAATCTATATTCTGACAAACTCTTTTTCTTATGTAAAAACAATGATAGCATTGTAGGACTGACACCAATTTTCTTCGCAACGTACTTTTTCATTAATCCTTTTTCTTCAATAATCTTTGTATAATTCACTTTAACTACCCTCCTTTCTTGGTAAAACAAATTTTACCTCAATTCGATATGTATTCATTGTATATTAAATTTACTTTTATAGCAATATATAAATAAATTAAATATACAAATTATTTTAAACCTTCTATAACCCTCATCTCGCTTTTTTAACCTATCGTAATATAAATACCCTTCCTTCCATTTAAAACGCTCAGATCAAACTCCTGCGTCCCCAAAACAACAAATAAGGCCATAACTAATTATGACCTCCACTTATCCAACTCTTCCTCCCCAGCAATCAATTGATAACCTTTATTTTTAGTTTCAGGTTTCTCTAGCCAACCTTCCAAAACTAATTGCTGCATCAAGTCAGATACAATGTTCATTTTTATCCCCATTTCCTTGCGCAACTCGCCAACCCTTGTTTCACCGGACTCGGCAATTATCCGTTTCAATCTATCTAGGTCGCTTTCTTTCTCTATCTCTGGCAGATCCAACTCTTCAATCTGTTCGCCTTTGTATAATTTCTTAAGATTGTTAAATGTCTTCTCTTCCTCATTCTCATCCAATGTTATAACAGGTGCTTGGAATCTTATAAATTCTTCTGTCTGAGCTACATATTTTACTACTCCGTCCCCAAATCCCAATAAATTCCTATAAGGTATCCCCGTTCCGAACACAGTCTTATATTCATTGCTATTATCTAATTTAAATGAGATCCTAGAAGGTAAATTGGTTTTAAGTGTATTGCTCATGACATCTTTGTTTGGTGTCTGTGTTGCAATAATCAAATGAATACCTGAAGCTCTCGCCTTCTGTCCAAGTCGCTCTATCTTGCTTTCCACATCTGCATACTGCATACGCAAATCATTATATTCGTCTATCACACAGATAATATAAGGCATCTTTGATTTACTTTGTCTATTGTAGGCAGCAATATTCTTAACACCCTTTTTAGACATTTTATCATATCTGTTTTCCATTTCATTTATTAGACCGTCTAGTTTACCAATGGCTTCTTCCATATCCTTAATAACCTTTCCTTCTACATGAGGTAATCCTTCGTATAATGTTAATTCGACTTTCTTTGGATCAATTAAAAATAGCCTCAATTCATTCGGTGATTTTAGAAGCATCAATGTCATTAATACTGAGTTCATGAAGACCGATTTTCCACTGTTTGTTCCACCGACAATTAACAGGTGGGGGGCTTTTGTTAAACATTTAAATACCGGTTGATTATACATATCTAGACCACATACAAAAGGAAGTGGATTATCTTGTGTAAACTCCTGGAATTCTTTGCTCTCCAATAATTCTTTAAGGTAAATGATATCACGTTGCTGACATGGGATTAAAAATGTAACTGTGTTGGCTTCTTTGCCTTGAATAATATTAATATCAGATCCCAATGCTGAATTTATATCATTATGCCTATTCTTAATATCTGTATAAACATGGTCTTTCGGTATCTTAAATGTAATTCTTTGCACAGTAGCTCCTAATTCAACATCTAATATTTCAATCTTATCCGTCTTAGTTGCCCTTGCTTTCTTTAATGCTCCAGGTAATTGTGCAATTATTCCATGATCAACTTCTCTGTCTTTTTTAACTCCAATAGGCAACAAGTCAAAATTGTTGATTTTCGTTACAGTCTTCTTAGTATCCTCCATCCTTTCTATAATCGTTTCCTGCTTAATTACAACTTGCTCACTTGATAGGATACTCAATAACTCAGTTTCACTGATTAACTGATCTTTTGAGATAGGAGAGAACCTTCTATTCAAAAAGTTATCAATAAACTGCTTCTTATTTCTATCCTTGAAGAATCGCAAACAATTAAAAAAGTCATATTCTTTTAGCAAATCACTTAATTCATTTTCAAATCTGCCAAAGTCATCATCAGTGTTAATTATTCTAAGTTCAAATCGGTATCCATTATCAAGAATCTTATTGCTAATCTCTTTTACTTCTTTTCTATTAGTATTTGTACCACTAACTTTGTTTAAAACATTGAGAATGGAACGCTGCATTCTTCTCTGTACACGTTTTGCACTTGGGAAGTCATTTCCCCTAAGATATTCTTCATATTGGTCAATAAATATCTCTCTCCAATTGTCTTGACGTAATGTAATAAGCAACTGTATGAATAATTCGCTACTTTTCTGCTGTAAAAGTGATAAATCTTGCAGTAATGATGCTTCATTTTCAGTAAAAATGGGCAAAAATGAAGGACTTGTTAGCTCAATAGTGTAACAATGGAGGGTATTTAGGCTATTTTTTAGGTATTGGTAGTCTCTAAAACACTCTTCACCAAGAATATTACGGAAAAATGGAGGTGTAACAACATAGTTTTCAATAAATGTATCGTTAGCAACTACTTCAAAAGAGAAAATCCCCTCTCCTAACAAGTCAGATGTTAAGAGAGGAAGTGTTGCTTCTTCGTTAAATGATTCAACTAGTCGGACTATATTTGATGAATTGGTACGGTTAGTAGTATTTATTTTATTTTTGAATACCTTAAGCATGTTGATCAATGACTTTCCAAATTGTTTTTGAGTTAATGAACAGATAATATGTGTTAACTACAATAATACCTGTGTTTAATAAAATTATAGTTTCTAATACACCCATTTTTATACCTCCTATGCAGTTAGACTTAATATTTCGCAAGCTTCAGCGAATGAGATTCCATGGTTATATGTTCCAAAGTAGTATCTATCTTCAACTATATTGTAAATAACACAATCTCCTTCATGAGTAAATGTGAAATAAGTTACTTCATCGAAATCTTGTTCCCAAGTTAAAATAATCTTCTCTTTAGTTAGCATTTATTTTCTCTCCTTATGATAATCCTTTAACAAAACGTTGACCGTGTTTCTTACGCAGTTTTTTAATCTCGCTCATCTTGCTTTCTTCTTTCTTTTGTAAAAATAGTCGTCCTGGCTGCAAAGTCACAGTGTTCCATACATTTCTACCTGTCTTCCATAAGTTCTTACCTACATCAATAATATCGTCCCCATTATCAAACTTTGATTTAATAAACTGCGGTGGATTTGCCAATCTGTAAAGTCCACCAATTGCAATTCCAATTTTTAAGAACAACCCTCCTCCATCAACAATATTTCTAGTACCAAATATGAATATCCCTAGTAGACATATGAATAGCGAATATACAATTTGAATACTTCCTAAAGACTTAACTTGATTCCACCATTTATTAAAGTAATGTCTATAGTCATCAAACACCCAAGCTGTTAATGCAAGAGGAGTGATTGCACTAAGACACATGAGATCGAAGAACCTGCGAAAGTTTTGTAAGAATATTGGAATCATGATTGCTATAAGGATAATGTCAAACCCTACAAGTAGTACTGTGTTGAATCCACTCATCTTCATATAAGTCATCATTTCTTCTGCTTTAATTTCACTCGCTCCTATTTTGGTTATGGCTTTAGAAATTAAGTTTAGCAGGTTAAATGTTTGTTCGAATAAAAATGGTGCAAATCCTGAGCCGGTTACTGCCAATGCCCATCTACCCATAATATCTTTGAAGTCTGTATGACGTTTCTTAAACATTCTTTTCATTAATTCGATTAGCGTAAGAATTGTAACTATTAGAATAGAAGAACTTGTAAATACAAGTGTTGCATCTTTTATATAGGAATTATTGAAGATAAATAGTGGGGTTTGTAGGATATACATTAGTAATTCGTACAGTTTTGTGAGTAAATTGACTGAAAGTTGTGCGATATTTTCGGGTAAATGGACGAACCAGTTAATTCCTTTAATGATATATTCCCCAATGGTTTTCCAGGTTTGAAGTGCTCCTACATCTCCTCCACTAGATATCCCTGCTTTGTGTTCGGCTACTTTATATAATGCTCCTTTAGGCTGAAATAGCCAATTAGATTCGGCCTTCGCTACACTGATGTTAGTAAAAAGGAATGTTGGAGTTACTGCTGCATATGGAATTGTAAACTTTTTAATTACTCTTAGAAAGGTTTGATGAACCAGCTTGAACTGCCGAATAACAGATAAGCGACAAGTGCTATTGTGATTATTAAAGTTGGCGCTAACATCATCATTACGAAAGACTTTATTATTTCTTGAACCCATTTGAATGCATCGTTTGTTCTCCTGAAGTATCCCCAACTGCTTGCTATTACTGACATGATCATTGCTGTTGCGAAGCTTATTACTACACATATTCCTAGAAGATATTTGCACAGTTTGATTATATCTGGTGGAGTGATTAGATTCGGAGTTTGTGTAGCTACCGGAACTACTTGTGCTGCAAACGTTAATGTTGGGTCTACGAGGGCTAATATTGATAGTGACGTTACAATTGTTTTTACTGCTATATTTATAAACCTCTTCCCTTCTTTCTTTTTTGTCATCACCTCCTTTGAAAGGCTTTTTGCTAAAAAACTCATTTCTTCTATGGATGGAAGATTTGAATTATTAAGTATGTTATTTTGTTTTGGTTTTATATATTTAGTTTGATTGTCTAATTGCTTTGCGGAGATGTTCAAGGTTATTGTCACTGTCTCCACCTCCTAAACTGCTTTTCTTTTTAAATGTTGGATCAAATTTAGCAAACCATTTAACTCCTGTGATTATTCCGGCACCTAAACTACCAAAAGCACAAACTTTTATGATAACTACTCCAATACCGATCAGTTCAACTCCCATATTAAAAACCTCCTGCTTTGTAATACTTATAACCTTTATCATTAGATGTTAATTTTACTTTTGTGGATTTCTTCCTTGTCTTATATGTTAAGTATGCAGAAACTCCTATACAAACTGTTTGAATTCCAATTAAAGTTGTAATCATTTTAATTTCCTCCCGATTTGTTGTTATTTGTTAACTTAATATATCTATACTCAACTATACGAAAATGGTAAATTGTCCTATGCGTTATTTCTGAAAAAATTACTGAATAATTTTGGAAAAGAAAAATGACACTTTTCAATCAGTGTCACGGTAAAACAATTCTTCAATTGGAGGACATCCCAGAGCTACCCATATACGTAAAAAATAGTCCATTGAAGGTTGATTTCTATTTGATAAGATATTACTAAGAGCTCCTGGATCGATTTCAGTTAGCTCTGAAAGGTCTTTTTGTTTTAACCCTTCCTCAACCATAAATTGCTTAATTTTATTTTTCAATTTAGATGATGATTTCAATTTATAAGTGTCTTTACTTATAGTAAAGGAATGAAACCTTTTCAGCCTTTCTATATGAGCATATAAGCCTGACTTGATAAATTCTTCATGTGATTGGGAAAAGTCTTTGTTAGTAAGCAGCTTTCTGATTTTAAAATACTTGATTAGATCTTCAATCTCATGAACTGTCTCTTTTTCCAATTCAATTTCAAAAATGATTTTCTCGACCATGTATAAACGATCCTCCTTAGTCCCATAATATAAACAACAGTTGCAGAAAGGGATGAACTATATGCTTTATAAAAAATCTCCTAGTGATAAATTTGATGACTATAGCGAAAAAACAAACAAAGGCGGAAAAAAGTTGTAATTATAAAATAAATATGACTAATTAGATGGAGGTATGCTAAATGTCTAGTTTAATGTTAAATGGCTGGAAATATAAAAAGCCGACTTGGGAAACAAATTTAGAAGATGCTTCCGAGAGTGTAATTAGAGAAACTGGCTTATCAAGAGAAAAATTGAAACAAGTTCTGGAAACCTTGTATGATAATCGCATAATCAATTGACTTTAATAGGTAAATTAAATTTAATTTTAAATTTTGAAATATATCTCCGTAGGTACTGGCTGTTTCTTTGAGTACATCAAACATTGAATATGGCGGTTGAGTCAATGTGATTGTCTTATTTTTAACACTTGCTAAGAATTGTGGGTTGTTCATATTTTGAATGAATTCCACATGGGGAGATGGATCTAAAAATCGTCCAGTCTCCCCAGACTTAACGCCAAAATGAAGATGCGCTCCGGTTGAGTGTCCCGTATTTCCTGAGTAGCCGATTAGCTGCCCGATATCTACGTGTTGACCATTTTTTACTACGAATTCAGATAAATGCCCATAGATATACGTCTTGCCGTCCTCTGCTTCAATCAGAATAGTCTTTCCAGCATTCGTTGAACCGTAATCACGGATTAAAATTTTACCTTCCTTAATTGCTCGAAGTGGTTCACCTATTTCCATCTTCAGATCGATGCCCGTGTGTGGGTTCTTTCTGAATCCTTCTTTCTGCAAATATCGTGATGTTATTTTATAACTCATTACATAACTCTCCTTGATTATTATTTTTCTAGTAAATCAAATCTGTAGTCAAATTACCGAGATCGTTCTCACACTGAAAATATACTTACCCAATCAAACCCTTCTTACCCGAAGGGGTAATTACATGGGTAATTTGGTTTGGGTAATGAAAATTTACTCTTTGGGTAATAACAGGGGTATATAGGTTTTAATATCTTAAAATAATAAGCTATCTCTGATACTTCTTCAAAATATCTAGTGCAGAACCCCCTTTATTTTGCTTTTGGACAGAGGTTGATTTCAGATTACGATAGTTCGTCTTTGGGGTGAATGTATTGTTTGATATCTCCAGGTCTACTTTGCCTTTATTTATTATTTCCTCCACTTGTGCTAATCGCTCATTAATCCAAGGTAGCCCACTAAGGATAGATATGACTGTCCCATCAGATTCCATATATGTCCCTTCAAATAAATCTATAGGCATTCCATTGGCAAAGACATTGAATAATTCATCAAAATTAATGTTTTCTAACAGATGTTCAGTTCCGTCAAATATGATTCCAGCTTTAATAACTTGTTTATAATCAATAGGTGCAAAAACCGACTTCTTCCACGACCTTTGGATATACTCATTTAACTGTTTACTGTTTGGCATGTCAGATAAATTAATTCTAGACATAATACCAATGCCTTTTTGTAAGAATATTTGTAGCAAGTCTTTCTGGTCAAGTACTCCAAATTTAGAAAATTTATTTGTATAAGTAATTATCTGTGCCAAGACTTCAATAAACTCATGATTCGCATAATTATACAACTTGTTTTTTGAATACTGATTATGAATAGTTCTGACTTTTTCATTATCTATAGGAAACACTGAAATATTCTGAGTAGATAATTCATTCATTGTCTCTAGGCAGTTAATCTGATTTATTATAGCCTCATTATTAGCAGGAAGAATTGGAACGGCCACAAATGTCTTCTCTGGAAACTCACTTTGCAGAATCTCTAATAGGATTGGACTACTACCTCCTCCACTGCCTCCTGCTGTCGAAAAGCATACTAAAATTATTTCAAGGGATGGTGTAGACATTTTAGTTTTTATAAAGTTAACTGCAAGTTCCCAATTATTTTTCATTAGCATTATTGCATTGTCCCTTACCTTCCCTATTCCTTCCGATCCCACAAAATGCAACTTATCTTCCACATGTAGTAATGAATCAAGATCTTGTTTTGAAAAGTTAATTGCTAAACTAGGGATTCCTCTTAGAGCTGCTTCGTCTGCAATATTTCCACCTGCTGCGCCAATTCCAATGACTCCTAAATACATATTATACTTCCTCCTTTAATGACTGATTTAAAGCTATTTGACCATATTCAGTAATATAAATTTTGTGTTCCTTTTCATTAGTCACAATTTCAATAAATCTATTTGCTTCTAATCTATCCAACGATTTTCTAAATTTAGCAGTTGATAATTGTGATAAGTCCTGAATTGTCTTCTTCTTCATTGATTTAAATACCAAATTTGCTTGATTATCAGAAAGTATTCCTAAGACGCTAAGTTCATTTAGTGACAAATTAGAAAGAATATAAGAGAAATAGTCGTTCATTGCAACCTCCTTAATATTTGCAAATAGTTGTGAATTCACAAATATTTTTATGAATATTTGAATATCTTGGTAACAGTATATTATAACCTGGTAAAATGATGCAATAAAAAGTTAAAATAATTTTATAACTTTTTAAAGAAAAGTATTTACTTTTTTATATATACTTGCTATAATAAAATTAAGCCTATATATTGAAAGGAGGGATAAATTATGAAAAATGGAGTGTTTACAATGCTAAAATCAAAAATTAAAGTCAAACTTGCAGAATTGGAAATGAAACAACAAGACCTCGCAGAGAAATTAGGTGTAACAAAACAGACGCTAAGCTCATGGGTTAACGGTAGATCTGTTCCCACATTGGAAACAGCCTTCAAAATTGCGTCAATACTAGATTGTAAAGTTGATGATTTGTATACATATAAGGAAGATTGAAATCAGTCTTCTTAATCCAGAAAGATAAATTTAATATAACGGGGGTTATTATATTGTTAATAGAGCAGTTAATTAAAGTAAAATGGAGCAACCGTAATAAAAAGCATTTTATTGAAAAAGGTTACTCTTTTTCGAAAAATGGAGATGAATTTCTAGTTGATGTTAATGATTTGAAAAAAGGAAGTCATTATTTTGTTCGTTTTATTTGTGACTACTGTAATGGAGCAAATCAGATTGACGAAAAAAGTAAATGGAAAAAATTTAAAGACTATAATTACCAAAGAGAAATTGTATCTAAGGATTGTTGTATCTCACAAGAATGCATGAATAAGAAGAACAGAGGCTTAGTCACTAAAAGAGATAGATATGTAAAGCACCAATTAACCGATTTTCAAAATTTGATCAATGAATGGTCAGATAGAAATGATTCGCATCCTGAAGATTATACATTTTCATCACCTAAAATAGTATGGTGGAAATGTGAAAATAATCACGAATGGGAATCCTCTATCAGAAATAGAGCTGTAAACAATTCCAAATGCCCACACTGCAATGACATCCCTTTAGAAAAGTGCTTGCAAACCACACATCCAGAGTTAGCAAAACAGTGGAATCATAAGAAAAACGAAGGGCTAACCCCTTATCAAGTTACGAAGGGAAGTGATAAAAAAGTCTGGTGGCTAGGTAACTGTGGTCATGAATGGGCCGCATCTGTATCAAACAGAACAATTTTAGGAAGAGGATGTCCAGTCTGCAATGAAAGTAATGGAGAAAAGATTATTAGAAAGTGGTTATCTGAAAACATGATTGAAAATGAACCCCAGAAAAAATTTGATAATTTACTAGGAACTTCTGGTGGTTTATTGTCTTATGATTTCTATTTACCGAAATATAACATTTTAATTGAATATCAAGGTGAATTTCATGATGGTACTGCGAGAAAACAAAATGAAATTGAATTTAAAAAACAACAGGAACATGACAAACGAAAACGTGAATATGCCACTAAACATAACATTGAATTATTAGAAATCTGGTATTGGGATATAGATAACATTGAAGTGATTTTATCAGATAAATTAAACGACAGATAAAATCACTCCATTTCCTTTTTTAAATAATAAAGATAAATTAATCATGTTTTATCCTTGACATAAATAAAATAATCATATATTATTAGAGTAAGCCACACGAACAAGTGGTGCATACATAATAAAATGTTCGTTTTATTTTAATAAATAGAATTGTAGATTAGTTGAATTGGAGGTGAATTGGATAATATGAGTAAATTAACATGGAGAACATCTGAGATTATTGCGTTCCTAGAGGAAAGTATTATTGATGGGACTGCAACAGAATCAATGGAAATTATTTACCAAGATTATAAGTGGTTCAATAAGATTGATCGTAAATCTAATGAATGGAAGTCAGTAATTAGAAAAATTAAGAAATTACATAATGAAGAATTTTAATATAAGTAAATTATACATATATAGAATCGAATAAGAGGTTTTTCCCGAATTTGAGAAAAACCTAAAAAGGAGGTTAAACATTGAGTTATGAAAATGTAAAATTATGGTTTGCTAAGAGCAACAATAACGAAATCGTCACTATTGCTGATGTTGACGAAACTAATAAGAAAAACACATACTTCTGTCCTGTTTGCGGATCAGACTTAAAGCCAAAAGCTATCAAATCAAAACAAATTACTTCACATTTTGCACATGTTGATTCAAGTAAATGTAATAGTGAATCTCAAGTCCACTTTTGGTTCAAGCACAAGTTTATTGAAAAAGGTGACAATTTTACAGTTGTTTCAGATAAAGAGAGACAATATGTTTGTAAGGACATCCTAGTTGAAAAGGAATATGAAATTTCTAATGGAGTCTATAGACCAGATGTTACCGTATTAACTGAATGCGGCAGTACAATTTACTTTGAAATGGCTTTTAGTAATAAGAAGAAAGTTAGAGATTACTTAGATATTTGGTTAGAGTTGAGAAACATTGTTGTTGAAGTGGATATTAAACAGTTGATCAATAAGAATGAATTCCCTTCTTTCAAGGCTCTATTTTACGAAGGCAAATGTTTCAACACTAAGAGAAATGACACTTACTACAATACAATCGGTAAGTATAAGGAAGAAAAATTAAAAGGTGAAGTTGATGAAGAATTAAAAGAACGTATTCGTAAGTTAGATTGGTTCTGGGACGATGTTTTAAGGTACAAAAATGGTGAGGTTGACATCGATTATATGATTAAAATGATTAATGTTATTGACAACAAAGATTTTGAATTTATAAATATGTTTTTAAATAAAGTTAAGTGTTCTGATATTATGAGGGAATATGTCAGGATAAAAACCGAAACTATATTCAATATTTTAAGTTCTAATATTAAGGATAATTTCGGTGAAGAATATTTAAGATTTTTAAAATATGACATTCAATACTCAAGGGTTTTTAATAAATTTGAAGGAAGTATTAACTACTTCAATTCAAAAGAAAAATGTTGGTATATAAATAACATAGACAGATTTAATGAAAGTGAAATAATAAAAGCAACACTTAAACAAATGCACCTTAATAAAACTACAATTGAGCGAAAAAAGGAAATAGACAAAGGAAATAAATCTGCTGAAAAAATTCAAAAAGATTTAAATGGATGTAGTCTTTTAGTTGATATTTACGAGAAGGTAAAAAAGAGAAATAAAAATTACGACTTAAAGGTATGGGTGAAATCAGAGAAAAATTGCAGACTTATAGATGAGAACGACTTTTTAAATGGGATATTTGAAATTAATGTAACGCTTTCTTACGACTCAATAACTGCTGAGATATTCAAATTTAAGCACGATAAAAACAAAGGAATAGATAATTTAGCAAAAGAAATAGTTAAAGATATAAATTACTATTTTAATAAATTGGAACCATTAAACAATGAAACAAGGGAAAAAATAGAATCATTGATTGTTAATCTGAAAGAGAACTTTAATAATACAGGAACAGACATTACAATTAGGGATTGGCTAGAAGATACATGTGAAATTTCCATAACAACTAGCTATAGACTAAGTAGTTATTATTTTAATAACTATGGTTTAATAGAAGATTGCCGAAATGATTTAGTAAAACTACCGTTTTCTAGATTAAATGAAATTAAAAATCATTTATTATTAGATGCTAGTGAAAAGTTAATTAATTACTATACCAGGGAATGTTACGATTGCAACAATAATTTTGAGATAAGTATTGGAGAGTTAAAATTCTTTAATAAAAAAGGATTTGATCTTCCTAAAAGGTGCAAGAACTGTCGCAATAAAAGAAAGCAAAATAAACTAAATTGAAAGTGAGGAAGTTAATTGATTAAACTACAACAATATAGTGTGTTTAAATTAACCACATCAAGATTACTTGAATCAAAATTCAACATTTCTGATTTCACAGTTGCACAGGCTCGCCTAAATGGTGAACTTGTGCAAATCGGAGATAATCAAGTTTTCCGTATGATTAGGAAAATAAAAAATATAGACTTCTCCCCCACTATTCTAGAGCAACTCATAAAAGAAAGAGATGAATTAAAGCAACTGGAATCAAGTGAAGAAAATTCGTTAGCCATTAAAAACAAGCAAAAACAAATTGATGACATTATATTTGTTCCTGATATTGTTAATGTAAAAGTAGATGACAAGAAAGTTTACAAAGAAATTTGTAAAAATGGATTTATCATAAACGATATTAAGTTTTTAAGATTTTGTAGTGGGGCAGGTCAGTCACGAAGAAATACAGCATCTTTTGTAAACAGTGAGTTAAAAGAAGAATTAGACAGAAGACTCAATTGTGGATTAAAAGTTAAAAAGATTAACGTGGCTAAATATAATGCATATTTCGGTCTCTATATGTCTGCTACATATCCAGTTAGAACTCCAAGGGTTTGTTTAATTCCTGACTGTGAAGAATACAAGCTACCGAAAACAGTTGATTGGATAAGTGATGTTGAGGAAGTTGATGAAAATGGTAAAAAGAAAACCAAGCGAGTACTATCTGAAAAAGAATTTGACTTCATCCCTAATATGTGGGACGGTCAAGGTTTAATATCCCCTACAATGGCAGAACAATGGAAAGAAGATTTAGAGCTTAATTACCTCCCTTCTCAGTTTGGCATCAGAAGCAGCTTTATCAAAGGCATGTTGGCAGTTTTCGATTTTCATAAGTTCGCAGATAAGGTTGCAAAGAAAAATAAAATTACAGATTATTACGGTAAAGATTGGGATATTTCTGAAATCGATGTCCTGTTAAGCGTCAGTCAATTTAAAATGTATAAGCAATACTCTTCATGGGAACAGTTTACTCAGCTACAAGAGCATCATGGGCATTCTTGGGGAGTAACAAAAGTGAATCCTAAAGTTGATAAAGAAATGAGTTTGTTAAATTACCAATACATCCAAACTCTCGACTTAAACAGAGAAAAAATAACGGAGCTAATTAAGCCAACCGTAGATTGGATTGAAAAAATATGCAACGGAGATAAACTTTACACTTTGTTATTTTTATTAGGAACATCTGATGAGAATGACACTGTTTCAAAGATATTTGATAAAACAAACAGTAATTTTGCCAAAGCAATTCTATATAATGATAAGTTATTAAATGACCCTTACATAAAGAAAAAAATATATGACAGTATTTCAACTAAAATTAAAGATGCTAAAATTGGTCGATTGTGGGCTAGAGGAAACTATGAGGCAATGGTTAGTGATCCATATGGTCAAGCACAATGGGCATTCAAGCTACCAGTTACAGGCTTACTGAAGGAATTTGAACACTATTCACGCTTTTGGAATAATCGAAATGTAAAAAAAGTGGATGCATGTAGGAGTCCAATGGTTGACTTCCATGAACACAACATTCTAAACTTCATAAAAAATGATGAAACAGAAAATTGGTTTGAGTATCTTAATTCTGGAATTATTTATAATGTATGGGGTGTTGATACAATAAGACATTCAGATTCAGATTGGGACTATGATATAGTTTACACCACAGACAATGATGTTATTTTAAACAGTATCTTCCCTAATCAAAATGTAATTACATATGATAAAGAATCTGCACCGAGTCAAAGTTTAAATAATACAAACTTAATGAAAACTGACCTAAGAAGCTTTGACTCAAAAGTTGGTACGATAACTAACTATTCGACTACTTTTATCAGTATGCTTGCCAATTTCAAAAAAGGTTCCTCAGAGTATAATGAACTACTCTCAAGAATTAAACTACTTAGAAGATATATAGGAGATTCAATAGATCAAGCAAAGGGTATTAAAATGAAACCCTTCCCTTCCGAATGGAAAAAGCGTGAATACATATACGAAGATGATTTGCCAGAAATTAAGCAGCAAAAATATTACAGAAATAGTTTAATTGCAAACCGAAAACCATACTTCATGATTTATGTTTATGACCGTATTAAAAATGATTATCGAGAATATAAAAAGAAGTGTGAAAGAACTTGTAAGGAGAAGTTCGGCTGCACTTTAAATCAATTATTAAGCAAGAAAGACAAAACGAAACAAGAGTCTTATTATGTGTCAGAGTATTATCGTAGAATGCCGGTTATTAAAAATCAATCTGTGATGAATGTTTTATGCAACATGATTGAGAGTGTAGATTTCAAATACAAAAGACCTAAAAACAATGAAAATGTAGAAGAAATGTTTGAGCTTCTATTTGATTCAGAAATTGAAATCAATAAGGATAAACTTAATGATTTAAATGATTTGTATATTAAATTTTCTAAGAAAAGGAATTTTAAAGTTAAGAACAATACAATGAATTCTATTGACTTCTCAATGGATCAGGAAAATGAAAAAGATAGGATGATTGATGAGTTTTATGACGAAATACGCAATGAAGCGTATAGTATTTGTTCAAATGAAAAGGAATTAGCAAATCATCTTGTCTACCTTCTATATAAGTTGAAGCCTAATGAACCTAAAGATTTTGTTTGGAGTATTGGAACAGATGGTCTTTTGGAAATTCTTGAGTCTAAGAGTGATATGGTCATTGAAATGCCTTTCTATGATGAAACAGGTGAAGAATATTTAGGTAAAAAATATAAATTACAAGAGGTGGTTATTTGATTATATTCGATGAAAAGAAATACGCTGAAACAATGATAAAAAAAGGATTTCAGACTAAGAATAAGATTGTTTATGAACTTAATATATTAGCAAAATACTATTTTTATAAAGACTTGAACGATGATGAGGTTAAATCTAAGATAATAAAATTTTGTGAAAAATACATAGAACATTTTAACCTTGATGAATGGTTTCAAATTATCAATAGAACAGTGTTCGCTGCTAAACGTGGAAAGTTTATTACAGGAAAAGTTGTAAATATCACGCAAAAAGAATTAGATGTCATTGATACATTGGAAGATATAAGGGAGAAAAAAGTCGTTTTTGTTCTTTTGGTTTTATATAAGTTTTACGACTATAAGAAATTTGAAGTAGTCATTGAGGATTTATATAGATTAAGTAAATTAAATATAAACTCAAAAACTAAACTTAAAATACTTCAATCCCTCACCTCAAAAGAGTTGATTGATATTACAATGGGTGGAAAACGCTGGGTTAAATACTCCGACAAGAAAGGAAAACCTGTAATTACTATTAAGGATTTTGATGATTTTGTTTATGAATATGAATTATATGTAGGAACTGAAAATTTTAAGAAATGTGAAGTTTGTGAAAAAGCTATTAAAGGTAATAGCAAGAGTTCAACAAATGCAAAGAAATATTGTAGAAAATGTGCAGAAGAAAATACAAAAAAGAACAAAAGAATGTGGAAAAATCGGAGTAGAAAAAGCTAAAAAGGCTAGAACCCTTGACACTATTGACTTTGTAGCACATAGAGTCTAAAAATGTATATGGAAGAAAGAGAAACAAAGGATTCTCTACTATTCCTAATTTTAAAAATAAATTTATCAAATAGAATAAAAGGAGAGATTTACAAATGGCAAACAAAACAGATTTAGTAAAAGCAGTGCAAGGATTAGTAGAGGAAGCATTATCGGAAAAGGAAATTTCTGTTAATAAGAAAGAAGCTACTGCTATTGTAGATGCAGTTTTAGACAGCATCGTTGATTTAACTAATGAACAAGATAAATTACAAATTGTTGGTTTTGGAAACTTTGAAGCACGTACTCGCAAAGCACGTAAAGGTCATAACCCACAAGATCCAACAGTTGAAATTGAAATTCCTGAGAAACGTGTCCCTGCGTTTAAACCAGGCAAGACATTTAAAGAAACAGTTTCTTTATAATTTATAGATAAACTTAACCATTATAGATGTTGTAAGCAGGTGTTTCGCTACCATAAATGCGAGCTTTAAAAGTCATGAAGGGTTGAGTTTCCCCTCTTCCCTTCTATTCAAAGGTAGGTTATCTTCACCCCTCGTCACTTCCCTACCTGAAATATAAATCTTAAAACTAAGGGGTTACTATTATGACTAAACTATTTGTAGCAGATACCAATATTCTCTTAGACAATATTGAAAGTCTATCCGATTATAATATTGTACTACTAAGTCATACTTTGAGAGAATTAGATAAGCACAAGTCTTCGCATAATGATGAATTAGCATTTAGAGCAAGAAAAGCAACTAGATATATAAAGAACAATAAAGAAAAATTTACCTTTGACGCTAAAGATTATAATGGATTTGAATTAGGAAAAGATTATGACGATGCGTACCAAGACAACAACATCCTTGCTGCGTGTGTACAAAATCAATATTCCCTCATTTCAAATGATATTTTATTAACTTATAAGGCAGAAGGTTTTGGTCTTGAAGTCGTTAGTTTAGATAATGATAAAATTAACGATTATTCAACATATACAGGAATTAGGGATTTATACATAGGTGAAGATGTAGAAAGCCAAGCAATGCTTGCTAAAATATATCAAAACTCTGACGATAATTATCTTAATATGGTTGAAAATGAATATCTTGTTGTTTGGGATAAAACTAAACCTACATATCATCGTACTTCTGGTGAAGTTAATGGATATGAAGCAATTGATACTTTTCGATTTGATGGTGAAAAATTAGTCAAATTGAAGTATAAACCAACAGAAGATTTGTTTATGGGTAAGACAAAGCCGATTAACGTAAAACAACAACTTGCATTTGATATGCTTCAAAACAAGAATATAGGAGTCAATCTTGTTCTAGGAGGAGCCGGTAGTGGAAAGGATCATTTAATGGCTGCTCACATGATGCAAGCACTCCAAAGAGAAGAAATTGACAAGATTGTATTTGTTAGGAATATACAAAAACTAAAAGATTCAGGTGAAGTTGGATTCTTAAAGGGGGATCTTTTCTCTAAGATGCTCACATGGAGTCTTCCACTTGCTGATCAACTCGGTGGCATAGAGGCTTTAGAGATGTTGGTTGAAAAAGGTAAAATTGAAATTCAACATTTTGAATCAATACGTGGTAGAAGTTTCAATAGATGTGGAGTATATTGTACAGAAATACAGTCTATGTCTGATTATCATGCTAGAGTTTTACTTTCTCGAATAGGTGAGAAATCTTTTATTTATTTAAATGGTGATATAAAACAAAGTGACAGTGACTATAACAAACATAATTCTGCTATTAACACTCTTAAGAAGTTAAAAGGCAATCCACTATTTGGTGTTGTGACACTTGACAAAACTGAAAGATCGGATATAGCTTCACTTTCAGAGCTAATTTAATATAAGACAAGTATAGCAAAAACTATACTTACCTAAACAACGTCCTACTCTCACAAATAAATTTACACATTTGAATTAATAAAGAGTTTACCTCGACTTGAATTTAACATTATACATTTGCTAAAACAGAGGTAGAAATAGGTTCTCTACACGCTATTTGCTCGCACGTTGTGTACGACTAAATAGTTATCAGAGATGGAGGGTGTGCCGTCCTCCCTGTTTTAGTATTCATTACATTGTCTGTCTAGTTACAGACCAACTCCCCTCTTAGTTTTTCTAGGAGGGTTTATTTTACTTGGAATAAAAGGAGAGAAATAAACTATGGCTAAAATGGATAATTCTATTTCATTTAAAAACGCTACAATTTCTTTGAAGGATAATACAATTGTTGAACAACTTAAAGAAGATGAAATTGTACATACTTTATCGGATGTTTTGGCTTTATTCAAAGATAAGAATGTAAATATTTCATTTAAAGAAGCTAAAGACGTTGTATTCAACGATGAAGAGTAGGCGGTGGCTAGATGAGTTCTATTCTTAAAAGACAGGACAATGAGACTGAAGATGCATATTTAGTAAGACTTTACTCTAATATGAAAGTGTACGGATTAGATAAATATAAGATTGCAGACTTAATGAATAGTGCTACAGGTAAAAACTGTGATGAAAGTAAATGGAGAAAAGACTACGCACAATCGTTACGTTGGGGTTCATATTTCAATAGTCAAGAATTAGAGGACAATACTGTTGAAGAGGATTTACCTGTAAAGCATGAAGTAGAGATTCTTAAAGACGGTTCTCAAAAGTCAGATAAACTTATCAAAATGTCTATTGAGGATAGTAAGAATCCTGAATATTTATTGAATGCACACGGATATAATCCTTCTGAATGGAATATTGTAAGTGCTAAATCAAGTATATGGAATCAGCATAACAAGAATGACGGAACATTGACACTATTTTCAAGTAAAATTACTGTTAAACCTAAGAAAGATGGTTTTGATATTGATAGATTAGTTGAATTAGTGTGTTCAAAACGTAAGCCTATTGTAATCGAAAAAGAACAAGTAGAAAAACATTCAAAACTTTTAGAAATCCCTTTATACGATATGCATTTTGGAGTGTCTTCTCTTGAATATTACAGTGAGCATTTAAATGAAATCGTACAAAAAATACGTTCTCGTTCATGGGAAAAAGTATTATTTGTTATTGGCCAAGATCTACTTCATAACAATGACTTTAAAGGGAATACAGCAAATGGAACTCCTATTGAAAAAGTTGATATGGAGAGAGCATTTGATGAAGCTTTACAATTCTATGAGACTATTATTGGCGAAGCAATTGTGAAAGCAAAAGACGTAGAATGTATTTACGTAAAAGGGAATCATGATGAAACATCTGCTTATGGAGTATTCCGAGTATTAAAGGCTATCTTCCCTCAAGTAAAATTTGATAGCAGCTTAAAGCAACGTAAAGGATTTGTATGGGGAAAGATATTCTTAGGATTGACTCATGGTGACAAAGGTGCAAACAGACTAATGGAAAATTTCCTATCTGAATATGGCAAGTTGATCGCTAAAGCAGAAGTCAAAGAAATTCATTCAGGACATCTGCATGCTGAAAAGATGAGTGATAAATTTGGAATAGTTCAAAGAACACTTGCTACAGCTAATAAGACAGATTCTTGGCATGATGATAATGGTTTCATTGGCGCTAATAAGAGATTCCAGTTATTTGAGTACTCCCCTTCTACTCTTGATGCAATTTATTATATTTGATTAAAAGGAGAATTTAATGTCTATTCTAAAATTTCAACAAACCGAAGAACCTTGCGAATGCCCTACTTGTGATTTAACTGAAAAGTATATAGAACTTATTCTACAGTCAGACACAGTTGATGAATTAGAATTCTTTGTCCGTCAACTAATTGATGAAGCAACTGACTTGGGATTTAAAGAGGCTCTTGTTAATGATATTAATCGTAAGATTGAATTATTAGAAGTTCTTGATGGCGAATGTGATTGTTGCGAAGAATGTTGCGACTGTGAAGATGGAGAATGTAACTTATAATTTTTCAAAAATAAATTATACATATATTAGGTATCACAATTAAATTTGTGCGCTACCTCCTACTATAAGGAGGTTTACATATGTCAGAACTTAGTTACGTTTACCCTGATCGTTTTCTAGATGAAATGAAAATTAACTCTGCAATGAGAGACAGACGTATTTTTATTAGTGAAGAAGTGGACAGAGAATCAATGTTTAAAGCTTGTTATCTGTTAGATAGACTTTCTCACTTTGATAAACAAGAAGGTACTAAAAAAGATATAGAAATTATTCTAGATAGCTATGGTGGAGTTTGTTACCACGGTCTAGCACTCATCTCTAAAATCCTTTCTATGCGTGAAGACGGTTATAGAATTATCACTACTGTCAACTCTGTCGCAATGTCAATGGGATTTATGATACTACTTTGCGGTAGTTATCGTAGAGGTTTAAAGCATTCTCGTATTATGTGTCATCAGCCCTCTTCGGCTACTTGGGGAACTCTCCAAGATCAAATTGAATCTGTCGAAGAAACAATTGCTATTTGGAATAGATTGAAAGAGTTAATAACTAAATATACTAAAATTACTGATGAGCAATTAGAGGATATTAAACGCAGAAAATTCGACTGGTTTATGTGGAGCGAAGAAGCATTAGAACTAGGCGTAATAGACCATATCATTTAAGGAGGTAATTATCATGGAAGACCAAAATAACACAGAAGCATTAGAATTAACTGAAGAACAGTTACAAGAATTAATGGGTGGTTCGGTAGATGATAAATTACCTCCTATTGAAATTCCAATGGAATGGTATGACACAGAAAGTTTCCATAAAGGAATTGCTGATACTTCCCATTTAGCAGGTGTGATAACTGCGTTGTTAAACACAGGAGTAGATCAAGGGTTTGTATTGGATTATCTATTAAATAAGCAAACTATAGAACATAATCTTGAAACAGCTAAGATCAATAAAGAAATGAATGTTGAGATTGCTAAACATCAGAAATTAGCTGCTGAAAAGCAAGAGTTATAAAAGTAAATAAAACATGTTCGATGAATTGATTTAAAACATCAATTTTATCTATATCCCCTCAAGAATCTTTTTATAAGTATCAATAGTAGCTCTCCCCTCTCTGCTATTGATACTTAGGTAAAGGGTTTTTGATATTAATACATTTTAAGAGAATTGTTTAGTTGCTTTGTTTTCCCTCTCCTTTTTCAAAGTGATTGAGCAATTCTCTTAAAGTGTATTAAAGGATAATTCTTACTGAGAAATTAGGTGATAAAAATGTCAAAGGAATATATAGTTTGTACATGTTGCGGAAAGTCTAAAGCTCCTGAAAATTACTATGCTTCTCATTCTTATATCCACAGAAACAACAATAAACTATCCGTATGTAAGGATTGTATATGGAGCTATGTAGTAACTGATGAAAATGAATACGACAAAGAAAAAATGATAGACATATTACAAATGCTTGATAAGCCATTTATATCTGCTCTTTTAACTTCTTCTGAAAATGAAGCAAAAGAAGTAAATAAAAATGCCTTTAAATTATATATGAAAAATCTTGGGTTGCAACAAAACCGTAATAAAAGATGGCGTGATGGTGATATTAGTGTCAATGCCAATAAGAATGAGGTCGCTCCAAAAGAAGACGTTGATACTACACCGAAAGAAATAAAAACCTCTGAATCTGATGAAAAGAACAGAAATGACGTTATAAGAATGCTTGGATACGATCCATTTATGTTTGAAAATGAAAGCGACAAAGTTGGATTATACAATAGACTAGTAGATTTTCTGGATGAAAATACATTAGAAGATAATTTTAAGCTTCCGGCTGTAATTGAAATTGTTAAAACTTTTAATCAAATAGATAAAATTAATTATGCTATTTCAAAAATAACATCAGATGTTGATAATTTTGCTGAAAAAGTTGGTAGTGTAAATTCACTTATTACAGCGAAAGAGAAAATGTTAAAGTCTGTACTCGCTCTAGCTAAGGACAACGGAATATCTGTAAACCATAACAATAATAAGAGTAAAGGCGGCAATACACTAAATGGCATTGTACGTAAATTAAACGAAATAGGTCTATCTTCTGCCGAGCTAAATCTTTTCGACATTGAAACAAGTGAATCCATGAAACAAGTTGCTGATTTAAGCAATAGAAGTATTCTAGATCAATTAATGCTCGATGAAAATGATTATACAGATATGATTGCCCAACAAAAAGAAATGATTTCTCAACTTGATGAAAAGTTAATTAAAGAAGAAGAAGATAATCGTTTATTAAGGCTTGAAATTGCTAAATTAAAAGGAGATTTAAGAACTTTATGAGGAGGTTTATAATATGGACTTTTTCATAAGGAGTACAGACGCTCAAATTTCACAACGAAAATTAGAAGGTTATTTAAAGTTATCAGAAATTATTCAATGGGGTCGGAAAAATCCAATCAAATTCTGTGAGCAATTTTTAGGAATTCAGTTTCTTGACGCACAAAAATATGCATTTATGAATTCTTGGATTGCACCTTATAACCTTTGGTGTATTACACGTAACGGTGGGAAATCAACTTTGTCTGCTCCATTTATTATGGCAAAGGGAATATTAATTAACGGGCATAATAGTTACATTCTCAGTAACGTATCCGCACAGAGTCAGGATACCTTTTTAAAGATTGAAAAGATTGCTAAGAAGGAGATCGCTAGTTTTACAGGTCTTACAGATTTTTTTATGGGAGAATTAGTTAAGTCGGCAGCAAACACAGATGGATTCACCCACTCTCAATCTGGATTCAACTATAAACTTTACAATGGGAGTTCGGTGACAAGTTTAAGTGGAGATGTAAACAACAACCGTGGTAAACGTTCATCGTTAAATGTTTATGATGAAAGTGGTTGGACTAGCGAGGAATATGTTGTTGCTACTATCCCTTTCCTACTTCAAAACTCAACATTCCGTCTTGGTGGAAAAATGGATGTTGGAACATTCCCTAAGCAAATTCCTAACCAACGTTTATTTATATCCTCTGCTTCTTCAACAGATAGTTATTTTTATATGTTGTATAAAGATTATTCTAAACGAATGTTCTTAGGCGATAAAAATTACTTCGTTTGCGATTTAAACTGTGAAGTTATGATTAATGCGACATTTAACGGTAAAAAATACCCTGTGTCTCTTATTAACAAAGATGAGATAACTGCTGAGATGCGTAAAAACAAAGAAAAGGCTCTTAGAGAGTTTTACAATAAGTTCTCTGTTGATGGTGGGGACAAACAAGTCTTTAAAAGAGCAACTATTGTAAAAAATTCAAAAGTAAGATTACCAGTATTAAAAAATGACAGTAAAAAGAAGAGAATGTTTGTACTTGCCTATGACCCTGCACACGACTATGACAACTCAGTATGCATGGTCGGTGAAATTATTCAAGATGAACAAGTGGGATATAGATTAGAAGTTTGCGGTGGAGTAAGTTTTGTTGATATCGGTAAAAAGAAAAAGACACCTATGCGTACACCCGAACAAATTCAACAATTAAAGAAAATGATATTATCTTTAAATGGTGAGCAAATGGCTGATTACGAGAATATTGAATGCTTACTCATTGATAGTGGTGCTGGTGGACATGGTACAACAATTGCAGATTACCTTATGGAAGATTGGGAAGATGAAAATGGATTCAAGCATAAAGGTTTGATCGACTCTATTGAATGCAAGGATCATGTTCATAAATTCCCTAACGCTGTAGATAAAGTTAAACTTATGTCACCTCAAAAATATAAAAAAGAGATGTTCGATGCACTTGTTGAGATGATGAATCTTGACTTAGTTAGCTTCACTTCAGAGTATGATTCAAGTGGATATTTAATGATACCTATTGAGACAGGTAAAGAAGTTGAAGTTGAAACTACAGATCAAAATGGTCAAATTCAATTAGTTAAAGAAAAAGAAATTGAACACAAGAAATTTAAACTTGATTTTGAGGAAGAGTTGGCATTAAAAAATATTGATTTAGCCAAAGAAGAGTTAGTAAATATTTATCGTGAAACTGGTGCAAACAATAATTATCGTTACGATCTTTCTAAGGATAAAGAAGGAAAAATGAATGATGACCGTGCTTATTGTATGGCAATGCTTGGATGGTATTTACAACAATTAAGAAGAGACAATATTGTAAATAGAAAATTAGAAGAGATCGATTTATTCACTATTCCTACTCAAGTATCATCTTTAAATATTAAATTATAAGTAAATTTATTGTGAAGCGAGGTGATTTATATTGGCAGATAAGATTGTTTCTAATGTAGACGAAGATACATTTCTGATTACCTCTGAAAAGTTTGAAAGAGAATCTTTTGAAAAAGCTGTTTATGATTTTACAAATAAGTCTAATTTCAAATCTACATACTTTAATGAAAGTTCTGGATTGATTAATTTTAAAATTGAGGATATTGACAGTCTAGCCTATAATGCTCAAACAAACTTAATGAATATTACAAAGATAAATAGTATTGTTAGATACTTCGTAAATAAAGATAGTATTTTAGGAAAGTTGTTTGAAGCTATAGAAATTAACGTTAATTCAGATTGGGATTTATCCTATCCAAATTACGATGAAAAAGACAGTGATACTTTCAATCAAGTAGACACTATCATCAAAAGGTTTAATGAAAAAATTGGACTAGACGACTTAATAACAAAATCAATACCCATGACATACATGGATGGAAATTATTTTCTTTATTTAAGAAAAGACATTGAGAATGATAATTATCAAGTTGACTTCTACCCCATTGGAATATGTGAAATTGCTGACTATTCAGAAGGAAACGAACCTTATCTTTTAGTTAACATGAAAGAATTGGAATCAAGATTGAGGAAAGTTTATAAAAAAAACAAAAAGAATCAACCTCTTTTCTATAAAAGCATGGAAGATGAAATAAAAGATACTTATCCAAAAGAAGTTTACGATGCCTATATTAATAAGGAACAATATGCAATTTTAAATATTAAAAATTCAGGCGTAATGAGAATAAACAATCTTAATAGAAAATATGGACTATCCCCTATTTTTAAAGCATTGAAACCTGTAATTAGATTGGAAAATATAGAACTTTCCGATGATAAAAGTACATTAATTCGTGGTAAAAAAATCATATTTCAGAAGCTATCTAAAGAATTAATTACTAAATCTAAAGAAATTCCGAACATCACTTGGAGTAGCGCACAAGCAAAATCACATGTAGATCTGATGTCTGCTCTAAATCAAAATGGAGTAACAGTATTTACAGCTCCACCTTGGACTGAATCTATCGAATATGTTGAATCAAAATTAGAACCTACCAACGTTCAAGTTAAGAATGAATATAAAAATCAGATTATGACCTCTATTGGTATATCACACTTAAGTGCAGACAAAGGAAGCTACGGTGCTGCCCAGATAAGTATTACCGAACTATTAAAGACTATTAATCGTATTAGTGAGCAACTAGAAAAAGTCTTAGTCAAATGGTATAAAGGCATTTTGGTAGATTTAGGATTTGACCCATTAAAGTATTGTCCAAAAATTAAAATAATGGACTCAGAGAAACTAAACGCAGAACTCTCTATTCAATTAGCTAAACTTCTAAATACTGAATTAAATGCAAGTCTTGAAACTGTATATAATACACTCGGTCTTGACGTTGATACTGAAGCTAGAAGAAGACAGAGAGAAACAGAACTAGGATATGAAGAAATATTTAAACCTAGAATGACAGCTTATACAAACAATGGTGATAATTCTGATGATTCGGGTAGACCGTCAGATAGCGATGATCTTGAAAAACAGGATTATGACAAAGAATACAATGGGGACAACGGAAGGTGATTTATGTGTCAAACAAAATTGAATTAAATTGTCCATGTTGCAATGAAAAATTGCTTGTTGAAATAGTTAATGGAGAAATTGTATTGACGCCTCCCTCCCCTCCTAACAAAGAAGAAGTGGATAAGCTATTAAAAGAATCTAACATTGAATTTGGATAATGCAACTCCCTTTTAAGGAGGTGAAATAGATATTGGAAAAGGAAACTATTAAGTTAACAAGTAATTTTAATATTATTCTTAGTGAAGATGAAAATAGTGATACTGCTGATGTTAAATTTATCATATGTGACTTCAATCCTAATGCGAATGGAGTTTCACTTAATAGAGAAAAAATTGAGAACTGGTTATCAACTTTAAATATTAAACCTGTAGTTGGTAAAGTAGTAACTCGATTTGATGGTAAAAGAGATTTTTCAGGACACAACGCTAAAATAGTTGAAGAAACGGATGATCAAGGTAATAAAGTTAAATCTGTTGAATTTGATACTTCTGCTTTTGGGAGCTTTTACGAAACTTCAATTGAAACAATTGATGATGTTGAATATATAACTGCCAAAGCTAAAGTGTGGAAGAGATTTTCGGAGGCTTACAAAGTATTTAAAAAGAGATCGTCCAGTAAAAAAGGACTTAAAACAAGTTGGGAAATTAACGTCATTGAATCGCATGAAGAAACAATTGACGGAAAGACTGTAAAAGTTGTAGATGATGGAGTATTTATAGGCCACGCTTTATTGGGTGAATTTGTCCCCCCTGCTTATAAAGCTTCTGGTGTTTTAGAAGTTGCCTCCTCTATACCCGATGATGAATTTACAAGTGCTTTATCACAAGATATGATTTCACTTTCTGAAAATACAGAAGTAAATAATGCAACTATTTCGAATGAAGGAGGAAGAGAAATGGAAAAAGAAAATCAAAAAGAATTATCGGCTTTAACTGACAATGATCTATATAAAAAAGTCAGAAAAGCAATCAATTCTGCCAACGAAGATAAGTGGTACTATATTTCAATGTTACAACCTTATGAATACCGTGCAATTGCATATACATGGG
This sequence comes from uncultured Metabacillus sp., assembly GCF_947503125.1. Taxonomy (GTDB): domain Bacteria; phylum Bacillota; class Bacilli; order Bacillales; family Bacillaceae; genus Metabacillus. The sequence goes on along the minus strand of NZ_CANNCR010000002.1, from coordinate 90,043 downwards.
ATCGTGAATCTGAGGAAGATTATGTTGAATTTGTTTACACGGTAAACTCAGATGACACAATTAGCGTTACTTCTCAAAAAGATGTGAAAATGGTGTTCGTTCCAAAAGAACAAATTGAAACTCAAGTTTCTGAATTAGAAATAAAATTAACTGAAACTGAGAAAGAGATTGCGGATGCAGGTAAAGCTGTTTCAGAACTTACTAAAGAGAAAGAGGATCTTGAAACGCAAGTTGCAGAATTAACTCAATATAAGGAAAAAGTTGAGGAAATGGAACTTGCTGAAAAAGAACGTGAATTAGCTTCTAAGAAGGAAGAGTTAAAAACTTTTGCCTTAGAAGATGAATTAATTCAAGCTTCTGAATTAGAAGAAGATGAAACGCTATCTACTATTTTCTCTGAATTAACTTTAGAAAACTATGAGTCTAGCCAAGAAAAGATTGAAGTCATTAAAGGTCGCAAGGCTATTGCTAAATTCAAAGAAAATAAAACTTCTCAAAAAGAAGAAACTGATGTAGAAGTTAGTGAAGTAAAAGCTCAATCAAAAGCTAAAACAGATTTAAACAATGGAGATTCAGACGGTGTGTTAAGTGCTATGGATGTTATGAAGTCGTTTTTAGGAAAAGGTAAGTAAAAAATTATTCATATTTGGAGTTGATAAACTTATTCATTGAATATCAAGGCGAGTTTCATGATGTTTCCGGTGGAGACTATACTAGAAAGAATTTAAATAAGCAACAAGAGCACGATAGAAGAAAGCGTGAATATGCAAAATTAAACAATATCGATCTATTGGAAATTTGGTATTACGATTTTGATAGAATTGAAGAAATTTTATCAAATAAATTAAATATAAACATTCATACTCAAGGAGGAAATAAATTATGTTAAGAGAAGTCATTGGAACATCTAGCATTTCAGAAATCTACAAAATTGGAGTAGAAGCAAAACGAGGAATTCTTGTTGTTAAAAACGAAAGTACAAAAGTTGCCGCTAAAGCAGATGCGGAAGGTGTAGACGTTTGGTTTTTAGACGCTGACAATCAACCTACTGGTCATTTAGCAGACGTAGAAGTATCTCAATACGATCCTGAAATGGATACTGTAAAAGAAAACGAATATGCTTTACTAAAGAAATATCCTGTTGGAGCTAGTATCGCTACAGATCAAGTAAGTGGAACATTTACTGTAGGAGGATACGCTATTGCAGGAACTGGAGTAGACGCTGGATTATTAGTACCTGCTGTTGCTACTAATGTAAGCACGTTAAAATATGTTGGTGAATATCAGGATGGCGATAAAACACTACAACGTTTTGAATTTGTAAATCCACACACTGTTGCATAATAAAATTCATTAAAAGTAAATTAATTATATCTTAGGAGGATTTTTTAAATGACTAATAAACTATTCAGTGCTGAAGTTGCATCTGCATTTCAAGAAACTAATATTATTGAATTATCTCAGAAAGCTAAATTAAACACATTAGAAGCACAAGATCATGATGCTATCGAGGTTCTTGATAACTTCGCAAAGGAAATTGGTAAGTCAGGTAAAACTACTGAAAATACAACTCTTATTTCTGAATTAATTAAGAAAACTGTTGAGCCATTAGTATTCCAACCAGACTCTTCTGTTCTTTACAATATCTTTGATATGGGAACTGTCGGAGAATTTGATGAAAGCCGTTATACTGGATTACCTAAAAACACTATTAAAGCATACGATGCTGTTCGTGGCGGTAACGTTCCGAAAAGTTTTGTTGATCCTGGTTTATTCCAAACTAAGAAAATTGCATTACAAGCTGAAACAGAATTAAACTATTCTGACCTTCGTAGAAATGGATGGAAATCTATTGCTAAAATGACTGAGCTTGCTCGTGAATCATTTGAACAAGAAATGTTCCACCGTTTATTTGCAGGAATTGACGCTGCAATTGATCCATTAACTGGAGATCAGGATATTGCTACAGGTTCTAGTTTAACTGTTGCAAGTGCTGAGACTTTAGCTCGTTACCTACGTGACATGTCTGAAGGAAATCCATTCATGGTTGGTCTATCTAAATACATCGATCCAATGGCTCGTATGTCTGGATATGAAACTCATTTATCAGATGAGCTTAAAAATGAATTAAACCGTGTAGGTCGCTTAGCTATGTTTGATGGAGTTGCTTTATCTTCTATTCCAACTGCTAAGAAAACTGCTGCTGGTAATACTCTTGTTCCAGACAAACGTATCTTCGGTATTGCTGGTAAAATCGGTGAAGCTAACATGCGTGGAGAAATGAGACTTTATGAAACTTATGACAACAACGCTGAAAAAGTACACCTTAAATTTACTGGTTTCGATTTCGAATACACTATCTACTACTTAGATAAAATTGGTCGTATCACATTTGCATAATTAACAAAAATATCAAGAGTCGGCTCGCCATAGTCGGCTCTTTTGTTTTTAATAAAGGAGATGATTAATATGGCATTAGATTCATTGAATGGAAAAATTAAAGTTTATAACTATGAAATGTCCCCTGTTGGATTCCCTAGTCAACACAATATTCAAGGTGTGTTCATTCGAGGACGTGATGAAGAAGAATCTTTCGTTGTAGAACGTGTAGCGTTAGATGATATCGAATCAGAAAATACCAAGTCTGATTTATTTAGAGTTGGAAGATTACGTTTTGACCCTAAAGAAGAGGATGAAGTATATAAACTTTTAGGAATTGAAGATAAAAGTAACATTAAAACTGACAAAGAACTTTCAGCTATTCTACAAGATGATAGTATTGAAAATATTAAATGGATTAGCAGTTTGAAATCTTCTACGCTTCTATCTCGTATGAAGACTCTACTTTTCAACATGGAGAGAAATGGCCTCCACCTTCCTCAAACTATTGTTTCTGTCGTTACAGAAAGAAATAGTGAATTGAAAAACGGTGGAAAACGTCATGAGAATAGTGAAATTAATCGTATCCTAGAAGCAGAGAAGAAGAAAAATGAAGAAAATAAGCTTCATTCTATTGTAGAGCAATTATCTAAAGAAGTTGAATCTCTCAAAAAAGAGAAAGAAGAAAAAGATAAAACTTTACAAGATTCTCAAGTTGCTATACAAGATCTTCTTAAAATGGTTAACGATTTAAAAAATACAACACCTGCTCCAGCTGCTTCACCTAAGCGCTCTAATAGCACAGCAAAAAGAACTTCAGCAAATTCTAAAAAAGAATGAATAAAGGTGGTGTCTTAAATGGCCACTGATTATCAACTTGTATTCGACAGGTTTATAAGAAAATTAAAAGGTGATAAACAGTTCTTTAATTATGGAAGTGAATTGCTAGAAAGTGAAGTTGACGAAATAATCAACGATCATCTTAATTCACTATTAAATAGAGCTATAGATAAACTATATGAATATGGATTGCCTGATTTTGATTTCTATGATAAAGATGATACGCTGCAAATATTTAATGGTGACTTAGTTAAGCAAGAAATCAGTTTATTATCCGATTTAATGTATCTTTCCTATTTTGAAGAAGATATAAATAAATTAAAAGCTTTTGGATTAAGGCTTAGATCAAGTGAAATAAATGCTCTTTTTAGTCCGGCAAATGATAGAAAAACCTTTATGGAAATGGTTGAAAAAATAGAATTCAATGTCGTCAATTCAATCGCAAACTATCTTAGCAGAGACCGTATTTCGTGGGAGATAAAAAGTATCTATGACGGTGTTTAATTATGTTTAATGATTACTATGGAAAATATAAGAATCTATTGCGCTTGGATGAAAGAGAAAATGTTTCTACAAACTTAGTCATATCTGAAAATAAACAATTTTTTAATGATAGTTTTAACGATTCACTCTTTTATCAAATTGTTTTAATCAATGATGTTGAATTTGAAGCAATTGTTAAACAAGAAAAAAAGAGTGAAGATAAAAAATTAGTACTTCGCCCAGATACAGAAATTAGTGTTGGTTCAGTGGTCAGTGTTAATAATTCATCATACTTAGCTATTGATTTTCTTAATGAAGGAATCAATGAGATTTATCCAACTGCCACATTAAAGTTATGCAACTCAATCTTCCCTATACCAGGTGAAATAACAAAAGTCTTAATTGGCACTGATCCTAAAACCGGTAGGCCTATTTATGATGAACAAGTTACTTATACAAGTGAACCTTGCATTGTTGAATCTCAATATTCTAAATCAAGTGAAGTAAATCAATTCAAAGTTCCTGAAGGCACATTGGTTATTTCCATGAAGTATCAAACTTCTGAAAAACTTAAGATTGATTATGAGTTTGAAATGTATGGAAGTAAATACAAAGTTGCTAATTTTGATTATACAGGTGTTATAGGTGAAAAAGGGATTATGAAAATTATAGCTGAGAAGGTGGTGTGATAAATGGGAATGTATGAAAATGTAAATGATATAGTTAAAAAGTTTTATCATGATGATCATTTATTGCGACTCCTCTACTACCCTCCCACCAATTATTCAACAATTTTAGACCCTTTAGATCCTTCTCTTGAAAATGTCATTGATATTGATGAAGAATGGTCTATTAGAGATGAAAGAATTTTACTAGTTCCTAAGACTAATGATCTTGAAGACAATCCTTTATGTAGAGTTTACCTATATGCAGGAAGAAGAACACCTACTGGAAATTACCAGGTTGCCAAACAAGAAATTATAGTTGATATCGTTTGCCACAGTGATTTCGAAAAAGATTTAAGATCCATGAGAATCAGTGACAGAATCAATGAACTACTTTTCAATGAAAGAATAACAGGTGTAGGTAAAATCGATTACGTTGGCGGAGGTCAGATTTCCGTTCCTAGTAATTATGTAGGCTATTCACATAGGTATGTCTTTGGGAGTACCAAATCATGAAAAATAATCCTGAGTTCTATATCTTAGGTGAACCGATTGAAACTGAAATAGGTAAATGTGAGTTTATTAAAGTTAAAGACTTCCCTGATTATTTTCAAGAGCTACAATTTATGTCAATGAGTAAGGAAGAAATTGCTTATCAATATTCCAAGTTAAATAAAAAAGGTGAAATAGATGAACTTATTCAACGGATAAAAAGTTGTACGTCTATTTACGAAGTGGTAACAAATATTGATGAACTATTTGAGCTCTCACAGGCATATATGAAAGTGTTTTTAAGAGTATTTGAAGAGGAGTCAATTTCTAAAATTACAAAAGAAAACTTTGACGAACTTAGAAAACTTATCTTAACAATGAATTGTCAAAAAGAAGACAAAATAAATCCAAATCCTGAAATTCAACGTGCTCTGGAAAGAAGTCGTAGAGTTAAGCAACAAGAATCTGAGAATCTAACATTCTCTGATATTGTGACAAGCATTGTCGGATTCAATGGGTTAACCTATGAAAACATTAAAGAAATGACAGTGTATCAACTCTATATGACTTTTTATCGGATAGCTCAAATTAAAGGATATGACACTTCTACCCTTTTTGCAACTGTTGCAACTGAAAAGATAAATATTGAAAGTTGGAGCAAGCACATAGAGATGTTTGAAGAAGAAAAACATACCATTTCTCATGAGACGTTTAAGAGAACTACAGGAAAAGTTGTAAGCGAATAGGTATTCTATTCTTTATTTTATAATTATATAGGAGGAATTTTTTAATGAAACTTTTAGTTATTGATACTGCTGACGTAGTAATGAAAAGAAAAAGAGATGGTCATATTTTCATTACAGCCGAGGCGCAGTTGAGCTCAATTAGTGGCACACTCGGAATAAATGAAAAAATTTATGGCGGTCTAGGAAATAAACCCCTCGCAATTATGAAATCTCAAAAAGAGGTAACATCTACTCTTCGTAATGCATTCTACGATCAAGAATTCCTTGCTTTAACTCAAGGTGTTGCTATCGAAGAAGATGGTTCTGCTACAGTTTACAAAACTGAAAAAGGTTTAACTGTTGCTGACAATGCTGGTGTATTAGAAATTACAATTAGCGATACTTCTGTAACGACTGTTCATGTTCGTAATGCGAAGGGTGCAGTAGAATCTGCAACTGCTGCTTCAGGTAAAGTTACTGTTCCAACTGGTCATGCTGTTGCTGGAGAACTTGTTTCTGCAACTTACCAAAAGTCTGTAACTGGTGATATCGTTGAATTAGACTCAGAGAAATTTGCAGAAGCATTCACACTTGAGTACCACACCCTTGCCTACGATCCGGACACAAACGCTGTCATCAAAGACATTTACATTCAATTAGACCACGTTGTTCCAATGGATGAGTTTGAATTGTCATTAGAAAACGGTACAGCAGTAGCTCCTGAAGTAAACTTTGAGTGTCTTGCTGCACCAAACTCAACAAGTATTGGTCGTATCATCGAAGTAGACAGAGTGTAATAAAGATAAATTAATCATAAGAGTAGGGTTTATTCCCTGCTCTATTTTTTTAACTTAATAAAATTCTGATTTTAATCAAATATTTAATCAAGATATAGGTATATAAATAAATTATACATCTATATGTTGTGTTAAAAGGATACAAAAGGAGGAAATAAAATGACTAAAAAATTATCCATTTCAAAATTAAAAGATGAGGCAAAGGTATTCGATGAGTTCGTTGAAATTGATGTTGATGTAAATGGTGAAGAATACACTGTTAAAATGTATCCATATTTTAAGCCTGAAAAAATTCGTGATTTAGTTAATGAATTGACAGAGTTTTTCCAGAAAGCAAAAGAAGAAAAATTAGAGATTCCTAAAATTGAAGAAGACGATTTAATTGCGTTTTTTATTTGCAAGCATTTCACAGATATCAAATTTACAACAAGCAAAAAAGTGAAGAAAATCTATGAAGAATTTAAATTACTAATCAACTCTTCCCTATTTAAAGTTTTATCAAAATCATTTCCGCAAGAATCTGTAGCACAAGTATTTGATCGTATTTTTGAAATTATAGAGACAAATGCAGTTCTTGAAAATAAATTCAAACAAACTCAAGAGATAATCAAGAATCTTCCTCTTGAAAATAAAGATGTCTTATTCAAGCAAAATAAACAAATTCCAGAAGTGTAATGGAGTTGAATAAAGTTGGCTGCTAAAAATATAAAGGAATTAGCAAAAGAAATTGAAAAGTTGGCTGCTAAGGCTATGCAGAAACAGAATAGTAATGTTAAGCAAGTTTCAGTTAAATCAGCAAGAGATAAAACTGAGTCTGAAATCTATTCATACGAACCTAAACAATATGATCGTACTGGTAAATTAAGAGATTCATGGGTTGCTAATGATACTACAAATGGAATTGTTGTCGAAAATACTTACGAGGATAATAACAAAGATATTTTAGAAGTAGTTGAAACGGCAATTGGATACGATTATACAGGCTATGGATATGAATACGAAAAACCTAGACCTGTTGTAAAGCCTACTGTAGATGACTTAAAAGATGGTCGTTTATCAGATGCTTTAGAGAAAGACTTAAATTCAATAGGAATAAAGACAAAATAAATAAAATTAAATTTATGCATAGATTTAATAATCTATAAAAGCAGGAAGCATGACTGATCAGCATGTGACACTCCCTACCTTTCTGGAGTACCTGCTTTTTTATTTTTTTTAAAAGAAAGGATTAATGAAAGACGTGGTAATAGTGTGTGAATCATTTTATCATTGGGAAACTAACGAATCAACAGGATATAGAAAGTTAGTTTTACATATTGACAATAAAATAGAAAATGAGAAAGATAAATTTAATGATTGGAATGGAATTTATAAAACTTGTAGTAAATGTAAAGAAATCTTACCTGCATGTACCTATTTCTTCTGTTCAGGCAGTGGTAATAAAGATAATCTACATAGTTACTGTAAGATATGTGAAAATGCCAAAGCTTATGGATGGGGAAGAAATTATAATAATGAGTTGAACTTAGAAGGAAAACACTACTGTTCAAAGTGCGATAGAATCCTAGCATTAAACATATTGTACTTTTCTAAATCGAATGGAAAAAACAATAAGACTGGTTTTCTAAGTAATTGTAAAGAATGTAACGGTGGTAAATTCGGAATTTATAAAATAAACGGCAACACTAGTATATCAATAGAGAGTAATTATAAAGTTTGTACAAAATGTTTATACGAATTACCTAGTACAGATGAATACTTTTTTAAGAACACTAATAGGGAAAATGGAACTAGTATATGTAAAAAATGCAAGGGTTTTGATTATGGAATCCATAGAACAAATAGAGTGCTAAAAATTGATGGAGAAAAATATTGTCATCAGTGTGAAAATTATGTTGTTGAAAACGATTTTAACAATAGAACTTGTTGCTGTAAAAAATGTGCAAAAAAGAAAAGAAAATTATATCATAATCGACCAGAAATTAAAGAAAGCAAAAAGGTTTTTACACAAAAAAGACGAGCAAAGAAGAAAGAGTTGATAAATGATTTAACTGTTGAAGAATACAGAGACACTTTGATGTTTTTCGAGAACTCTTGTGCTTACTGTGGATTACCTGAGTCTGAAAGCTATGTTTTGTATGATTGTGAATTACATCAGGAACATATAATTCCTATGAGTAAAAATGGTGGATACACCAAAAATAATATAATTCCAGCTTGTATGCCATGTAATAAATCAAAGAATACAAAATCACTAGAAGAATTTTATGATTTTAAAGACTCTTTTACAGAAGAAAGATATAGGAAAATTGTAGAGTTTGTTGATAGTAACACTTAAAAACAAAATAAATATAAGGTGGTGACAAAGTGAGTAATATTGAAAAGAATATGTTGCGTGAACGTGCACTAAGACTTCCTGAAGTAACTGATGAAATGTGGAATAAAGTTGATGACGAACATCGTCAATTGGTTTCTGAATTTCTAGAAGTAAACTCCTTCAGAGAAAAATCAAGAAAACAGTATAACTCCTCCCTTCGACAATTCTTTTGGTGGGTTCAAACGAGTCTCAATGGAAAGAAATTATATAAAATTACTAAGCGTGATTTTCTTCGTTATATAAGTTTCTTAAAGAATCGCAATATGTCATCAAGTGGAATTGCTCTTAAGAAAGCAGCAGTTTCAAGTTTGAATAATTATATTGAAAATGTAGTAGCTGAAGACGATAAAAATTATGAAAAATTCAGAAACTTCACTCGTGGTCTCCCTGCTATTCCTAAAACGCAAACATATGAAAAAGTAAAAATAACATTTGAAGAATTCCAGGAAATGATGAAAGTTCTTGAATCAGATGAGAATTATCTTGGAATGGCTTGGTTGGCAACTGCTTTTTATGTAGGTGCTAGAAGAGCTGAAATAATTAAATTTAAATCTGAAATACTTAACTACGATGTTCCCGAAGGTCAAAACTATGTATTAAGTCATGTCATTATGGGAAAAGGTCGTGGAGAAGGTAAAAGCCTTCAGTATATGATCCCTCTTGAAGTATTGGACTATTGGAAACTTTAGATAGAAAAACGTGACTACGATCATGAATTCATATTCACATCCACATACGGTAAAGAACCTAAACAAATCAGTGAATCATGGGCTGATTATTTTTGTTCTGATGTGCTGTCAGATATTTTAGGAAGACGTATTAACCCTCATATTTTCAAAGCATCTGCAATTACATATTTACTTGAGGTTAAAAAGATCCCAATAGAATTAGTTTCTAAGTTTGTTGCCCAACACGAAGATGTATCAACTACTATGAAGCATTATGACCTTAGAACATTTGAAGAAGAAAAGAATACAATCTTTGGTTAAATTTAAGGGAGATATCCCCTTATCTCCCCTGCTCTCTTCATAAACAGAAAAAAGCCACTCATATTATGAATGACTTCTTTGTGTTTATGAATCGGTTACTCCCCTATTTTACGGTTAGCGCTTTTTTGCTCTAAAAGTAACTCTACTGCTTGATCTAAAAGTTTAGAAATTGGAACTTGTGTTTCATCTGATAATTTCTTTAATTTATCTTTAAGATTATTATCCAATGTGCTGCTAAATTGTGATCTATTTTTTAAACTCATTTAATCTCTCCTTGTACATTAATGAACGTTCAATAACTTTCTAAAATAAATTTACCATTATATTAAGTATTATTCAATAGTTGAGAAATAAAAAACCGAAAATTATTCATTAACCTTATTGACAGTTCATGAACCTTCATGTAGTATGTAATTAGAAACAAATTACAATTACATATTCGAGGAGATGGTTAATATGAGGAATGAAGTATACGGTGAGGCTAAACTTGACATCAGTGTTCCAGTAGAGAGTTATAACGACTTAGGAATATTGGAGGCTAATTACAAGTTAGATGTAGATCGGATAGTCTTTGCAGAACTACGTGTTACAGATATCAACGGTGCAATACATAACGTGCGAGTACATAACATTGAAACTGATTTACATAGATTTTTTGATGAATAGGATTATAGATTAAGTGTTCGGTAGACTGGCAGATGATGCAATGGATTAGCTACCCATGAAGAAAGTAGAAGTATTCACCTCCCTACTACTTCATCTGCCTTATAACAAATTAGGGAGAATTGGAGTAATAAAACAACGAGGTGATTTGAGAATGATCGTACCTAATCAGAAAGTTAAGGTTAAATGGGTTAAAAAGTCAAGAAATCATTATGAAAATAAAGGATACATATTTACAAAGTGGTATGAAGAATTTACAGTTCATGTTGATCATTTAAGTGAAGGAGCTAATTCTTTAGTAAAGTGTAACTGCGATAATATCGAATGTAGTGAAGTATTTTTTCGTAAATATTGTAATGTAATTAAAGCATATGGAAAAACTTTTTGCACAAAAAAATGTAAAGATTTAATTGCAAAAAGACAGATATATACAAATGAAGATTTAATTAATGAATTTTGGAGATTCTATTATGAAAATAAAAGATATCCGAATTCAACAGATTTTAGGAACGATCCCTCCTATCCAAATCCATCAACTATCAACAGAAGAATTGGTACTTGGGATGATTATCTAAAAGAAGTTGGAGTCGTAGATAAAAACACAACAGATGGATGGTATATACACGATGAAGCAATCATAAGGAAATATTATCCAGATGACAAAATTGATATTATAATGAATAAATTAATGGTAAAAAGAGAAAAAGATACGATACGTGCAAAAGCTAGTGACATGGGATTGAGAGTGAAACACGAAATACGATATAAGCCAAAATACAACAATGAAGAAACAAGGCTTTACTTAATATCTTTTGCAAAAGATTTTTACAATAAAAAAGGACGATCTCCTTATAGATTTGAGTTAGGACTTCCAAGAAATGCAATAGAGCAGAATTGGCTATCATATAATGATTTTTTAATAGAATGTGAACTTCCTATTTTCAGAAGAGAAGTTGAATTAAAAAATAAAGAGGACGGTATAATTTTTCTTCGAGAATTAAAAAAAGAATTAGGAAGAAACCCTTATATAAGTGATGTTGATAAACGTGGGGTTAATAAAAACTGGTTCAGAAAAATTTTTGGATCATACAGGCAAGCACTTTTTGATGCAGGTCTTATTGCTCTGGATGAACTTAATGAACAGTTAAAATTAGACAATAGTATTGAATACTTCAAAGAAATGTACTCCTCTACGGGCAAAGTTCCTAAATTTCATGAATATAAAATATACGCTGCTGAAAATAAACTATTTTCTCCAAGTACTTTTATAGAAAAATTAAATGTATCGTCATATACAGAGTTATGTAGGAAACTAATTGGTGAGTCAAATGTTCTTGAATACGATAAAAATGAAATGATTGAAGAATTAATCAGCTTAAAAGAAAAATTAGGAAGAGTACCAATGGGTAAAGAATTATCTGAAAATGGCTTACCTTCCTTCTACGTTTATAAATATGTGTTTAATAAAAGGTATTTTAATGATGTTATTCGTGATTTAGGATGGGAACCATCTGGTCAAGATTCACTGTATAAATCAGATGAAGAACTTCTTGAAGACTATCAAAATCTTTATGAAAAACTTGGAAGAATTCCTCTGAGAGATGATATAGATGAAGAAGATTCAATGTGCCATTCAGGTACATATATTTCTCGTTTTGAAAGTATATCCAATGTATGTGAAATTCTAGATTTGAATTATAATGAATTAATTGCAGAATCTTTTATGGGAAGTGGAACTTCTTGTTTTGACAAAAATGGTGATATTTGTAGATCAATCCCAGAAATGAAAATAACAAATTTACTAATTGAAAATTGCATAAAATATATTAAAGAATATCCATATGGAAATGTAACTAATAATTTAAATGACAAAAGAAGATTTGATTGGTATTTGCCAGAACTGAATATTTATATTGAGTATTTTGGACTTTTTGATAAAAATAGAATAGATAGTGAGTGTAGAAATGGAGTATATGCAAGAAAAGCATTTAAGAAAATAGATGATTGTAAAAACTTAGGGATTAAATTAATTGATTTATATCCGAAAGATAATAAATCTAATTTTAAAAACCTAATAAATAAAATAATCATAAATGATGAACAGTCAGTAATTTGAGCATATTCCCACCTCTTGGTAAATATGTTATAATATAACTAAAAATACCACGAGGTGTTTGTAATGATTAAAAAATTAATATCCCCCCTCCTCTTATTCTTATTATTTCTTATGGGTTGCCAGAGTCAATCAACAACTGAAAATAAAATAGTCAGTGAAGAACAATTATTAAACGAAGCTAAAGAAGTTTACGAGGCCATTAAGAATAATGATGAATCAGCTTTAGACATGGCTTCTGAGTTTTCTAATTCATACATTGAGACAGATGATTATGATGCATATGACCATTTGTTAGTTGACATGGATAAGTTAATAAATAGTTATAAATTTTATCATGTTGCACTAGGATTAGATGAAACCAAAGATGCCGAAGAATTAAAAGCAAGAATGAATACTGCCCTCTCTTCCCTTGAAGAAAAATTTAATAAATAAAATCAACCTTTAATGAGTGTCTTATTTAGACGCTCTTTTTTTATGCGAAATTATAGAAAGGAGTGTCTAAATGGCAGATAATAGTTTGAAGATCCTTATACAAGGACAATTGGATGAAAGAGAAACAATCAAATCAATTAATAAACAGTTGCAAGTAATAGGAAAAGATCTAAAAGTTAGTATTGGTGTAAATAATAATGAATTAGATACTCTTGCTAAAAAGGTTGGTAAATTACAGGAGCAAATTAACAAATCAAATGTCAGCATTTTTGGTGATAAAGATACAACAAAGATAAAGCAATTAGAAAAAGATTTCAATAAAATATTGAGCGACTCAAGAAAATTAGGGGAAGTTTCTTTTAATAAAACATTTGACCCTCTTACAGATCAACTCGCCAAGTTTAATTTGACTATTAAAAAGACAGATGGAACCATAGAGAGATTAAAGTATGAATTAGCTGAACTAGCAGGTATCAAAGGACTAGATAATTTATTCTATATGAAGGATAAAAGTCTAGTTGATAATTCTTCAACAGTAAATTCACTAAGAGAAAAACAACTTCAAAATGAGCAAAAAATCAATCAACAAATTGAAGACCGCAGGAAGAAACAAGCAAAAGAAATTTCTGATTTAGAACATACAATTAAACTTTATCAAGAAAGAGCAGAAATCCAAGCTCAAGGATTGGTAAGTCGATATAAAAATAATATTGATAATCCTTCTTTAGAACAGTATTTGAAAGATATTAAAGAAATATCATCTGAAACTCCTGATGCAAGAAAAAAGATGGAAGAATTATCTTTGGCATATAAGAAAATAGCTACAAACGCTAGAATTGCTTCAAAAGATTCAATCGATTTCGGTGACGCTTTGAACCAAGCATTTACAAAATTTCCTATTTGGATGATAGCTAGTACGGCCTTTTTTGCCCCATTACAAATGCTAAATTCTTTTGTAGATACATTGTACTTATTGGATGAAAGATTAACCTCAATTGCCAAAGTTTCGGATGAAGGTACAAATCTTAGCCAAATTTTTGACAATGCAAACGAAAGCGCAAATCGCTTTGGTCAAACTATCGAAAACAGTCTAAAAAGCCTTGAAGAAATTATCAAGCTCGGCCTACCTGCTGCTGATGCCGAGCAGATAAATCAAGATGCTATGTTGCTCGGTACTGTTGGGGAGTTCGAATCAAGCGCTGAAGCTGGACGTGCCTTGGTGGCTGTATACCGTCAGTATAAAATGGAAATAGAAGATGTGTCAAAAGTTGTCGATTCTTGGAACGAATTAAGTAATAAATCGGGGGTCGAAACTACAGATTTAGCTAATGCACTTTCTAAGTCCTCTTCTGCTGCTAATACTGCCGGAGTTTCCTTTGACCAATTGAACGCTTTAGCAGCGACAGTTGGAGAGACTATGCGTATCAGTGGTTCAGAAACTGGGAATTTCCTAAAAACTTTAAGTACGAGATATTTACGTAGCGATACACAAAGTATAATTGAATCACTAGGTGTTTCAACAAAAGATTCTGAAGGTGAACTTAGATCACTTTTTGACGTATTAACCGACTTAGGGAAAGTTTATAATAACTTCACTTCAGCACAGAAGAATCAAGTGAACGAAGCCCTCGGTGGAGTTTACCATATAAACAAAGTGGCAGTCGCCCTCGAACAGACTGATAGGATTTATCAGAATCTTGAGAGCAGTATCAATAGCTACGGCAGTGCCACAAAGGAATTAGAAACTTTCCAAGGAAGTCTTCGTTTTCAGACTAATCAGATGTTGAATAGTTTCAGCGAGTTAGTTCATGTTATAGGTGAAAGTGGTGCTCAAGATGCTTTATTAGCCCTTATCGAAGGCGTAACATTCATGACTAATGGGTTTACAGAACTAACAGATGCTACAGATGGATGGAATTTAAAACTTCCTATTCTAATTGGATTAGTTTGGGGCGGAGTTAAAGCATTTGGAGCTCTAAGAGTTGCAATCACAGGTGTGAAATCAGCATTTGGTATCTTTAGTATTGCACTTGTTGCCCTTGAAACTATCGGTTCACTCTTCATGTCTACCGCAAATGCTTCAGAAGTAAATACGCAAGCCCTTACTGAAACTGCACAAAAAACAAAGGATCAAACCACTGAGCTAGAAAGATTAATTGCCAAATATGAAGAATTGTCTCCACAGGCTCAAGCAAGCAAGGAAAAACAAGAAGAATTACATGGTGTTCTTGAGCAAATTCAAAGTCTCGCCCCTCACTTAATTGAATCTACAGGTAAATATGGAGACACTCTTGACTTAAACAAAGAAAAGGCTAGTCAATATATACAGTCACTTAAAGAAATGACTAAGGAGCAATTACTTCAAGCTCAAACGGCAAATTCAATAGAACTAAGCACCGTTAACGTTGATATTGATGAGCAACAAAAGAAATTGGATAATATGCAAGATGGCGTTAGAGAGACTTTCGATAAAATCCAATCATACTGGGATAAATATTCAGTTAAGGGGCTAAAAGATGCTGAAGATGAATACTTAAAACGTATCGAAGATATGCAAGATAAGGCATCGGAAGCAATGACTGATGGAGACATTGGATTAGCAAGTAGTCTTAATTTACAAGTTGAAGAGGCCGCGAAAGAATTTAGAGAATACGCAATGCTGATGAACGATAATAAAGGTGAGCTAGATGAATACTCAAAAGCTCACAACAAACTTCTTGAATTAGAAGGCAAAAAAGACGGTATTGAGCAACGTTCACAAGCATTGGAAGAAATGATAAATGGCACTAAAGAAAGCGCTCAAGCTAATAAAGAAAACGCAGATGCCACCCAACAAGTAGAATCGGCACTAGCAGGATATAATGACGAAGCATCGGCAGGTGAATCTGCTCAAGATGAATTAAATAAACGTATACAAGATGCTAAAGATAATTTCACTGAATTAGCATTAATTGTGGCTGAATTAACTAAAGCAAAACAGTACGATCAAGCAGTTTCACTCGCTACTAATGAAGCCTATTCTGCACTTGCCGATGAGTTAACTCCTATCAACGAGTTAATGGAAAAGATGGCTGAAGGTAAAGAAATCTCAGCAGCAGAAGCTATGGAGTTAATTCAATCCGAAGAAGAATTGGCAGATGCAATAAAGATAGAAAACGGTATGATTTCCATCAACGAAAAAGCTGTAATTGACCTACGTGACGCTAAAGTTAGATCATATGAAGATATGCAAAAGTCAGTTCAGCAAGAAGCTCTTAATACTGCTAATGCGACTATTGCTAAATTAAGAAACTATGGATTAGAGATTCAAGGTATACAAAGTTTACAAGATGCTAAAAAACGTTTAGCCGAAATTGATGAGCAAGCAGCTCTTGTTTCTGGAATGTGGCAAGCGCCTGAAATAGACCAGTCAAGACAACAAATTAGAGACGTAATTGATTTATATGAAAATATCGAAGCTTTATCTGGAATGGCTTCAACAGGTTTAACTCAAGTCGGCACATCTATGGAAAGTGCTTCAAAAGCAACAGACAAAAACGCATACGTTTCTGATAAATATAAACTTAGATTAGAACAAATCAATGTACAAATTGCTCAACTTAACTCAACTAAATCTAGATACGCACAACATTCTCGTCAATACCGTAATGCGTTAGAAAGAGAAATCAAGCTCCTTAAGGAGCAATCTAGTATTTACCAACAACAACAAAAAGATTTAAAGAGTCAGATTTCTTCAGGTAACTATACAACGTCCGGTAGCTCTGCTTCTTCCACTTCTTCATACACTTCTTCAAGTGGAAGTTATGGTGGTAAATATGCGTCTTACATTAATCAAGCTGCTCAGAAATATGGAGTAAATCCATTTTTAATCGCTGCTATTATCCAACAAGAGTCTAACTTTAACGCTAGTGCAGTATCTTCTGCCGGAGCACGTGGTTTAATGCAATTAATGCCTGGTACTGCAAGAGAATTAGGTGTAACTAATTCTTTCGACCCATATCAGAATATCATGGGTGGAACAAAATATATTGCTCAACAATTAAAAGCGTTCGGAAATGATATTCAAAAAGCGTTAGCTGCCTATAATGCCGGTGCCGGAAACGTTAGAAAATATGGTGGAATTCCTCCATTTAAAGAAACGCAAAACTATGTAAATAAAGTATTAGCGAACTTTAACAAATTATCTGGTTCTGCTACTAATATTGCAACAACTTTCTCCAATGCTTCCAAAAGTGTTGCTGACTATTATAAAAGTAATTTCCGTGTTACATCTAAATTTGGTCAGCAAGAAGGATTCCGTTCATCTCCACATAAAGGATTAGATTTAGCAAACGGTAAACAAGGAGATCCAGTTAAGTCTTTACGTAGTGGTAAGGTTATCACTGCTGCTTACAGTAAATCTGCCGGATATTGGGTAGTTGTTCAACAAGATGATGGTACTGTTGCTAAATATATGCATTTGCAAAAAGGCTTGGATGTTAAAGCAGGTCAAACTGTTTCTGCCGGTCAAAAATTAGGAGAAGTTGGGAATACAGGTCGTTCAACAGGCGCTCACCTTCATCTTCAAATTGAGCAAAATGGTAAAGCAATCGATCCACAGAAATATATGAATGGATTAAGTTCAACAACTTCTGGACTAGTTTCCAACTTAGAAGCTGCTGATAATGCTCAAATGGAGTTAATGCAAGGTCAACAAGCAATTGCACAAATTAACGATCAAATCCAACAATTGTACGGTGAAATTGTTAACTCTAGAATTGCTGAATACCAACGTGAACGTGACCTATTAAATGATAATATAGCTGTTTATGAACGTGGTATGTCTATATACATTCAAGGTTCAAAAGACTGGCAAACCATGCAGCAACAAAGAGAAAAAATGATGGGCAAACAAATGGTGCTTTATACTGAAGAAATTGGATATATCAAGCAACAAATGAAGTATAATAGCAACCTGTCTGCTGAACAAAAGGCAAACTTAGTCGACCAATTAACTGCTGCAAATGAAGCATATTACCGTATGCGTATTGAGTTCCAAGAGTTACAAATGGAAATCATTAATGGGACTGTAGCGTTGTATCAACGTGAACGTTCTTTACTTGAAGATAATATTTCCGCATATGAGCGTGGATTGTCTATCTATGCAGAAGGCTCCGCACAATGGTTAAAAATGAATGATGACCGACAAAAAGCAATGGGTAAACAGATGGTCTTCTATACAAAAGAAATTGCGTATATGAAGCAACAACTATCAATGAATAAAAGTTTATCCAAGCAACAACGTGCAGATTTAACCGATATGATAACTGAAGCTAATGAGGCCTACTACCAACTAAGAATGACATTCCAAAGTCAGCAAATGGATCATATTGATGCTGTAATTAATAGATATCAACGTGAACAAGATATGCTCAATGACAATCTTGCAATCTTAGAACATACTGCTTCTAGAGAAGAAGAGTTGTCTAAAGAGTGGATTGAAGACATGGATCAACGTCAAAAATTGTTGGAGCAGCAAAAGAATTCTCAGTGGATTCTTCTTCAATATTTAGAAAATCAACTGAAAACCAACAAATCATTGACTGCTGAACAACGTGAACAACTTCAACAAAAGATTACTGAAGCAGCAATTCAATACAATTCTTTACGTTCACAGTATGATAGCCTAAGTGATGAGTTTTTATCTGCTCAAGAGTCATTGGCTGACCAAGTTGTAGAACTTTATAAAGAAGCATATGAACAACAACGTGATTCTGCTCTAAAAGCTATTGACGATGAGCAGGAGGCATTCGAGAAAGCACATAATGAAAAGTTAAAAATGCTCAGAGAAGAACGTGAAGAGGATAACTATGAGAAGGATTTAGCAGATAGACAAGAAGAGATTACTAAATTACAAGAACAGCTAAACTCTTTCTCAATGGATGACTCTGTTTCAGGCCGAGCAAGAGCAGATGAAATTAGGAAAGAGTTAGAACAAGCACAAGAAGAACTTCAAGAATTCCTAACTGACCGTGAATATTCTGAACGTGAAAAAGCCTTAGAGGAACAAGCGCAGCAAAAACAAGAAGCATTTGATGATGAACGTGAACGCTTGAATAAACACTATGACAACTTACTGAATGATGAAGCAAGATTCCAAGAAATCAGACAACAAGTTATCATTGGTAACATTCAAGGCTTATCAAATGAATTAATGAATTTTGCTCACTTGGCTAGACAGAATATGGAACATATCGGTGAGTCAATTACTAATACCTTCATTGACAGTATTTCTGAAGTAAGAAATAAACTCAAAGAATTCTCAGGAGAATTTCAACAAAGAGCAATTATTAGAAATTCCACTTCCCTATTCAAAGGCACTAATGAAGGCAATCTTAAGTACGTTAGAAACATGAAAGAAGGAGAAAACTTTGAGATTACCGGCTATTCAGAAATGAATGGTGGTATGTATCGTCTAGGCCATGCTGAATCTAACTTGTGGGTAAGCGCCAGTGATGTTGATTTAAGGTTTCTAAAAAGATTCAACGTTGGTGGATACACTGGAAATAGCGAAGGTTTGGCATATCTTGATAAGCAGGAAATTGTACTTGATAAAGACGATACTAAGAATTTCTTATCTGCTATTAAGTTGCTCAAGCCTATGGTTAATTTCCTTAAAAACCCTGTTTTACCGAAATTTAATCCATCTACTACTACCTCTTCTACTCCAAGTGTTTCACTTAATTTCGGTGACATTATTGTTCAAGGTGGCAAAGCAGGTGCAAATGAATTCTTTAACGTAGTTAACAATAAATTATCTAAGAGTGGAGTGAACATTAAACTATGATAGAGTCGTTACATTTTACATATGACGGTATTAAAAGTACGGATATGGGGATTATTCAAATCAATGTTGACTCTGGATTGTTTGATGAGCACTTCCTTCCAGAATCTTCAATTGTTGAAGAAAAAGTTCCAGGTAGAGATAAACCATACTTTATACGAAAAGAACGGGAGCCTATAACGCTTCCGTTTTCTATTTTATTTGAAAATGAATTAACTGACGAAGAAGCAAGAAAGATTGGTCGATGGTTGAATCAAGATTATTACAAACCTTTAATTTTCAGCACTCATCCACATAAAATTTTCTACGCTCAATACGTTGGAAGTGCAAGATTGCTACATAACGGATGTAAACAAGGTTATGCAAAACTTGAAATGAGATGTGATACCTCTCACCCCTACTCCCCTGTTTACACTGATTCATTTGATTTATCTACAAATCCAACAACTGGAACAATGATTAAATTAACCAATAATGGAGACTACGACATGTTCCCTATTATCGAGATTGAAAAAGTTGAAGATGGAGATATATCAATTATTAACACAAGTGATGGCGGAGAAGAATTCGAGCTGATAGGTCTAACTAACGGTGAATTAATTACGGTTGACTGTGAATATGAAGAAATCGAAACAGACATACCTGGTGTATTACGTTATGAAAATCATAATGATGTATTTTTATCACTTCCGAGGGGAATAAACCACCTGAAGGTTTTTGGAAAATGCAAATTAACATTCAAATATGAATATAAATTGATATAAATTAGGAGGTGGTATTTTGTCAGGTTTAAGAAGTGTAGATCTGAACATAAAGCCATCTAAAATGAAAATCCAATTAGCAAAACCAAGTGGTACGCAGATTGGAATTAAGATTCGTAATATTGTAGACTTTAGCAATCCCTCCTTGACTTTATCATTGGGTAGATTAAATGAAATTTCATTTACTATCCCATATAAAGTTGAAAGAAGTCATGATTTAGTCGATAACGAGGTTGTTAGTCTAATAAGAAATAGATACTTACTCAAAGTACAATGGAACAATGTAATTGAATGGTTCATTATAAATGAATTAAGTGATAGCGTGGATGGAAGTTCTGAGGGGCTTGCCGTTCACGCTTTTTCTTTGGGTCATGAATTGGCCGATAAATTAATCAGTCAATTAAGTAATGAAGCACCTGTAACACCACAAACAATTTTAACTGATGCCCTCTCTCCTACTAATTGGAGCATCGGTACAATTGATGAACGCATTGTTGATAAATATCGTTCATTTGATGTTTCAGAAACTACAGTTTTAGATTTCCTCTCCACTATTGCTGATACATACGGTGCGATTCTTGTATTTGACAGTGAAAACAGAAAAATTAGCCTAGTCCACCCTGATAACTACAAGATTAATCGTGGATTTAGAATTGCATACGGTCAATATCTACAATCATTATCTAGGACATCGAACTCTGATGATATGACTACTCGATTGACTGTAACTGGCAAAGATGGATTGGGGATCAATTCTGTAAATCCAACAGGTGCAGGTTATATTGAATCATTTGCTTATTTTATGTATCCATTTGAAGCAAAAGTAGGTACGTGGAAAGACATAGAAACAAAGAAATGGAGTGAACTATAAAAATGGCTACAAATACGGAATTTGCAAATCTAAGCAAACCAAGTTTAGATGATACTCCACAGCTTACCATTCCATCTATAGCAAGCAATATGGATATTATAGATAATTATCTAGAAATTCATTCGAATGATATTGATGAATTAAACACCAAGGTTGACACCCTTTCAGACTCTAAGGTATCAGGAGCTAAAGGTGATGGAACGACAGATGATACGGTTGCACTTCAAGCTTGGCTAGATACTCCTGGTAAAAACAAGATATTGAAAAATGGTGTTTATAGAATCACTTCTGGTCTACTTTCAACTGAGGAAGGTCGAACAATTAGGACAGAAGGTGCAACTATTTTAGCTGACGGTGAGGAAATAGTTGCTCTTACTGTTACAGGAGACAATAATAAAGTTTCAGTTGAAATTGATGGAAACAATAAGGCTGCTGTAGGCGTATTAGTTTTAGATGCTTCTCTTTGTGAAGTTACGAATTGTCGTATTGAGAATCTATATCCTAAGACTCGTAGTGCTAGAGGAATTGATATCTATACATCTGGCGGTATATTTGTATCTAATAATATCGTAAGAAACGTTAACTCAATAACAAATACTACAATTGGCGATGATAAAGGTTCATCCAAAGGAATCGTTGTTCATGCTGAATCAAAAGCGACTCAACCTAATACTGTAATAGACAACTATATTGATACTATTATAGGCGAAGAAGGAGACGGAATACATTTCCTATTTTACAATAATGTGAGTTACCCATTCCTTGATTCTATGGGAACAATCAGAGGAAATACTATCAAGAATTGTAATAGAAGAGCCATTAAAGTTCAAGCAAACGATTGTGAAGTTTCCGAGAACAAACATATAAATACTCTACCACTTAGTGAATTACCTAATGCTACTGCATCAATTGGAGTTATTAATTCTAGTAATGTTGTTGTAAAAGATAATACTTTAGATGCTAAGTATTTCACTGGTATTAAAGTGGACGGATACGATGTTGAAAGATCTTCTGGTATTCGTGTTACAGGAAACACAATAAAAGGTGGACTTACTCCAGGAACTGAAACCAGAAATGAAACGGTAGGAATTTACTATAACTACATTGTTGATAGTGTTATAAGCAACAACACCATAACAGATGGAATTAAAGCTATTACAGGTGGTCGTGGAGAGAATAATGTTATTCAAGGTAATACAATTTATGGTGGAACAAGTAGCACAGGACATCTAGGTATCAATATTACAAGTACGAATACTTTGACTGTAATAAAAGACAATACTTTCCTATCAGGTACTCGTGAATTTATGATATCAAATTTAGCGCCTAAATGTATTATTGAAAATAACCATTGTCGTACTGGTAACGGTATTCAAACATCTGCTTCTTCAACAGGAAGTTATTATAAAAATAATACGTGTGCAACTGGGAAAACCATTATTTCAGGAACTACGACAGGTCAACATTTAGATGGAAATATGGCTGTGTAAATATGAATAAATTAATCATAATCACACGAGAGGAGGTAACGTTATGACAACTTGGAGAGAATTGACTTCAGAAACTATTAAATCAAGTGACTACATGTCGGATAGTTTGTGTCATGCGATTATTATTTATGAAGCATTAGTTAAATTAAATGCCGGCAGGTTCTCTTCCCTTCTCTCTAAACTTAAAAAAGAACTAGCAACTCTTACAACTAAAACAAATGAATTATTCAATTTAGATACTGAATTAAAGGCAACTCAAGATCAGATTGATGTATTAAAAGCTGCTGAAATGGATTACTCTGATTTATCGGTTAAATTAAATGTTAAACAAATTGAAGTCAACAAAAAGCAATCGGAAGTTGATAAAGTTCAGTCAGAAATTGATTTAATTAATGCAAACATCTCTGCATTGAAAAATTTATTATCCATTGAAAATAATTTCACTCCAGAACAAATACAAGAACGTAATAATTATATCATTGAGAAAACTTGGTCAGATGATAATTATTCAGAAGTACAAGAGTTATATGATGACGCAAAAGTTAAATTCGATGAGATTCGTAAACCTAAAATTAACATAGATGTTAGTTCGGTAAACTTCTTTAAAATGATTGAAGAACAAAGGAACTGGAATAGATTATATCTCGGTGATGTTGTAACAGTTAGACATCCAATGATTAACGTTAACTATGAAGTATTTGTTACTGATATGACAATTACAGATGACAGTTTAGAATTGACTATTGCTGATTTTGAAGAAGTTAGGAAAGATGAAAAACTCATTGAGATGCTTAAAGCCTCCTACTCCTCTTCTACTACAGTTGATATGAATAAATACAAGTGGAATCAGACTGTAACCGATTTAGGAGAAGTCAATGACATTATAAATAACACATGGGACGCTGCTAAAAGACGAATAACTGCTGGTGTAAATGAATCCGTAGAAATATCTAACCGTGGAATTATTATTAGAAATCCTAACTTTCCTAACGAAATTATAGTGATACAAAGTGGAGTAATTGCATTATCAGAAGATAACGGAACTACATGGAAAACGGCCATTACGCCAAAGGGTGTTTTTGCACAAAGATTAGTAGGTCAAATTATCGCAGGGGTAAATTTATCAATTATTAATGAATCTGGTAAATTTACATTCGACAAAGATGGAGCAGTTATAGAGGGGGCAAGTTTCTCAATAGTCGGTGGTCAAAATGGAATTGAGTTAGATCCTGAAACTGGACTAACAATCAATCGTTCGGATAATAAAACTAAAATTATCTTAAATGCAACGGATGGATTTAAGATTCAAAAGTATGATACTTCTACATCAACTTGGAAAGATACAGTATCTATTGATACAGACGGAAATCCATATTTTGCAGGCAAACTTAAATCCACAAATTCAGATTCATCAATTGTAATCGAAGACGATTCTTTGGTTGCTTATTACGGTGTTTATCAAACGAGTGGAAGACAATTGTTATCGATAAATGATACAGTTCCAACAATGTTTGATGGAAATCAAACTTCGCCCAGAGTTGAGGGATATGGAAAAATATATTCTCAAAGAATACAAGTTTATATTCCTGCTGCAACATATAGTACCGGAGATTATATTGAATCAACCGTCAATCTTAAAAATTTTGCAGATGTTGCTATCCAACAAGTATCAATTATCCAGTGTCAATCGATTGTAAAAGAATTTTATGCCTATGAACGAAAAGACAGTAGAGTTTTCACTGGTGGAGATTTAAAAAGTTTTGTATTACGTCTAAGTCCATATTATGGATATACCTCTCCTGGCTTTTATGCAGATGTAGATATTTTGATTGTTGGGTGGAGATAAAAATGAATTATAAAGTAGTAGAATCACAAACTATAACCATTGGAAATTCTGGTGGTGAAAGAACAGTAATTGTAATTAGAGTTAGATATTACACTGAAACTTTTGAACATATTAAGGTGTTTGAAGTTGATGTTAATTTAACCACTACGGAGATTCAAACTTTGATTGAGAATTACGGAAGAGAATTAACAAACAATGAAGAAAAAACAAGAGTAGTAGATTTAGAAGGAACGATTATTTAAGAGTAGTGGTATATCCCCTGCTCTCTTTTATTATGTAAAGGAGGTCATTAATGAAAAAAATAGTTATCTTTAACCAAAAGGTTGCCGGATACTTAACTTTACTTGGCTTTACATTGAAGAAAATTGAAAAATCTCATCACAATTCAAAAATGAATGTTTTCATATTTAATGATACTGAAGATTTAAGAAAAGCAATAAGTAATTATGACAGTTTTATAGATTTCCATAAAGGCTACATTCAGTAGTCTTTTTATCATTCATAAATAAATTATTCATACAGGAGATGTTTATAATGTTAATATTACCACAGAAAGTAAAAATTAAATGGCACGGAATGAATAAAGAGTGGTTTATAAGTAAAGGATATCCATTCACAAAGCCTATTGATAATTTTAATGGCTCTTTTTTAGTTTGAAATAAATAAGGAGGTAAACATGGGGATATTTGACTACAATAATAAAATCATAGTAAATCATCGTAAAGGAACAAGCGATGACCCTTTTGTTCAGATTAATGAATCTCACATTATTAATTCGGATGGAAAAGTTGTTTTAACTGAAATACCAGACGAATTTAATAAAGTAATTGTTACTTCCCCTGGTGTAAATTGGTATGAAATTCAAAGTGGAATACCTAAATCAAATGAATTTAAAGTTGATTATATAAATAAAATAATTACTTTTAATTCTATAAATATTGGTAAACAACTTGATTTCGAGTATTTTGGCGTTGGACTTCATTATTTGCCAACCGACATGATTTATACTGAAAGTGATAATGGAGTAGTAACCGAAACATTAAAACAATTAACAGATACTACTTCACAGGTGAAAGATGACGCTGAAGCCGCAGCTAAAAGCGCAACAAATGCAGCCAATTCAGCAAATACCGCAACTACAAATGCTCAAGCGATTGTCAATGATACGAAATTTGTTGAACCATATAATTCGACTACTACATATAAGAAAAATAATATTGTTAGTTTCAATGGAAATTCGTATATATGTAAACAAACAAGTACAAATAACGCACCTCCTGACCCTTTAGTTGCAAATGAAAATGAATTTTGGGGTTTAATCAGCAGACGGGGTACCGATGGAACAGGAACTGTCACAACCCACTCTGAAAGGTTCATTGCAACTGAGGGTCAGCGCATTTTTACTTTACAGTATACATATGACCAGTTTCAGAATCGAACAAAAGTTCGTGTTGGAGGAGTTCCGCAATCTTACCCTGAAAATTATGAAGAAACATCTTCTAAAAGTATAACTCTGTCAACAGGAGTTCCGGCAGGTACTGAAGTAGTTATTGATTACTTTTCAGAATCTATTCCCTTGCAATCTGATATTCAAACTACAGTTGATAATCACACACTTGAAATCACAAGATTATCAAGACACACTATTTTCACAGAGGAATTTACGGCAACTGCAAATCAGTCACTCTTTACACTTCAAAATACTTATGATCAATTTCAGAATAGAATTGAGGTTTCAATTGACGGTGTACTTCAAGATTCTGGCACAAATTATACTGAGAGTGCAAATAATGCTATTACTCTCTCAGAGGGTGTTCCGGCAGGAACTAAAGTAAAAGTGAAGTATTTCAGTTTGACCACTCCTGTTACAACTGATGTTGAAGCAACTTTAAGTACACACTCTTCACAATTATCGAAAAACACTAACAATGTTAACAGCCGGGAAATAAATGTAAAGTATCCCCCTTCCCCACTCTTAGGACTAATTGGAAATTATGATTCGGGAGATACTACAAAACTTCAAGCGATTGTAAATTACGCTAACAGTGGTGATACTTTACTCTTTCCAAGGGATAACTACTTATTGTCTAAAGTATCGTGGACTGATAAGACGTTATACATAAAAGGCGATGGAGTAAAATTTAAACAAAACGCTAACGATTACATCTTTAGTGCAAAAGGCGGATGGGATTTCATCCAAACAGTTACGTCCGTTTCTGGAAGTACAATTACATTATCTGCTGCACAAACATTAAAAGCCGGAGATATTGTAAAACTTGTATCAGATGACCAACTATATGGTTGTGATGTAGGTGAGAAACAAGGTGAATTTCTTACGGTTAAGTCACAAACAGGTTCTACGGTTGAAGTTACTGGAACTATTAGAAATACCTATGCCACCAATGTAAGACTCGCTAAGTTAAAAAATGTATCATTCGGTATTATGGGCGATATGGTCTTTACCTCTGATACAGTTAGAGCCGAAGCAGAAACTTGGAATGGAAGTTACTTAAATGTAAATTCATGTAGAGATGTAAAGATAAAAGGTATTTCGTGTGAACTTGGATACAGCTCATTCATTACTATAGAGTCCTGCTTCAACTACGATATATCTGGTATTATAGCGCAGAATTTAATAAATGACCCTACTAAACTAAGATGGGGTTATGGTATTAATGATAAAGCGTCTGATGGTGGTAAAGTACGTAATAGCACATTTATTAACTGTCGTCACGGATATACAACTAACGGAGATACAGTAGTAGCAAACAGTTCTTCAATTGAAAAGTATGGAGAACCTTCAAATATTGTTATTCAAAACTGTCGCTCTTATGGAAGTAGTAATGCAGGATTTGATACTCACCCTGAAGGATACAACATCATGTTTGTTGATTGTATTGGTGTGGGAGATTATCAAGGAGCCGATGCAGTAGGCGCTGGATTCCAGACACGTTGTAAAAAAGTAACCTATATTAATTGTACCGCAATACAAACGAAGGTTGGATTTAAAACAGGTGGAAACGTATCTTATGATGTCGACAATACGAAAATAATAAACTGTAATGTGATAGATCCAGGAGCAGTAGCACTAGATATTTACAGAGGTACAACTGTAGAAGGTGGAATTTTCGAATGTCTTGCCGGAAACTTAGCCAATCTTCAAGCCAACACTAGAATAAAAGGTGCTAAATTCAATTTTTCAACTTCTGGAAGTTATAGATATTTATTTGATGTGGCTAATAACGCTGAGTTGAATTTAAAAGATATAGAAGCAGACTTCACAGGTTCGACTGGTACACAAATAAGACTTCTTAGAGTTGGTTCAGCATCAACTGGATCAATAGTGAGAATGTCTGATATTAATGTGAAAGGTTTGACCTCTGGTGTAACTGATAAACTTACTGCAAATGATGCTAACATCACAGAAATCTATGTAGATAAAGTTAACGTAAATCTCGATTCGGTTACTAATGGTCACACATCTAAATATGCAGGTAGAACAAGTTCAGGAGCTCCTACCCTACTCCCTCGATTTATTGGCGAAGAAGTATTAGATACTACTAATAATAATTTCTATAAAGCTTATGGTACAACAACTACATCGTGGAAGTTAATATCGTAATTAAACACAAATAAATTATTCATTAAAATAATGGTTTTATTTAAATTTCATAGTTGAAAATTGAAGCATACGGAAGAATTAGTGAGAAAATAAAAGTTCTGACAATTTGATATTTTTAAAGATAAATATTAAAAATTTTGTTTTTCAGAGACTCCCCTTCTCTTTCGGAGTCTCTTTCTATTTTTCCACGTAAAGGAGGAAAAAATTTGAGTTTAAAGAGAATTTCTGAACATATGATTGATCAGGCATTCGTTCAGAAAGTAAATGATCATGGTCAAGAATTAATTACAGTTAATACGCAATTGGCTGAAAAAGCGTCAATGACATATGTGGATGATGAAATAGCAAAAAAAGCTAATGGTGCACCAAAAGGTGTATATACAACAGTGACAGCTCTACAAAACGCTTTCCCAACAGGAGATTTAAATAATTACTTGGTTACAGGTAATGTAAAAGAAGTAGCAAGTTTAACTATATCGGCTGCTCCTACTGCATCGGGAAATGTGACAGTCACGCTTGACGGATTGGATACAAATATTGCAGTTACTAAAGGCGTTGCGGAAGTTGTAAGTTTAACTATATCGGCTGTACCAACTACCGCAGGGAACGTAACTGTAACACTTAATGGAGTAGCTACAAATATTGCAGTTGATCCTGCTACGGATACGACAACGGATACAGTCGCTACTAAAATACGAAATACTGCTTTTTCAGAATGGACAACAGGTGGAACAGGTTCGACCATTACATTTACTGCTAATAGTGTTGGAGTTAAAACAGACTCTACCTACAGCGCAGGAACAACAGGCGCTTCTGGTACAATGTCAACAACTACTCAAGGTGTAGATGCTGATACTGCTACAACTGTTGCCACAAAAATTAGAGGTACTGCTTTTTCTGGATGGACTACTGGCGGAACCGGTACAAATGTAACCTTTACTGCAACAACAGCAGGTACAAAAACAGATTCTACCTATAGCGCAGGGAGTACTGGTGCTACTGGAACCATGAGCACTGCTACTCAAGGCGTTAACGCTGATGGACAATGGTATTACTGGAATGGTTCAGCATGGGCAGCAGGAGGATTGTATCAAGCAACAGGAATTGCTGATAATAGTGTTGATTCTGCGAAGGTAGTTAGAAAATCATTAGGGTTAGAAAAACTATCTGATTTAGTATTTGAATTTTTAGGAGATGAAGTCTATACAAACCAAACAGATTTAACAAGACCTCATTACTACGGTCTAAGTTTTGATACAGATGGGTTATCACTACCTGATAATGCTGATATAGAATTTGAATTAGACTTTATTACGGAAGATAATAATGTGTCTTTTATACATGCTAGATTATTTATGAATAATGATAGTAATGCCACAGCAACCACAGGAGGAATAATCAACACAGCTTCCAACGGTAGAACAAGCGTTTTAATAAATGAAGTAAATAAATTTAATGTAAAATATTCAACAAAATACTCGACAGCATATCGGTATGTGAAGCCATATCTTTGCTTAGAACTAATTGACAATACACAATTTACAACCTTCTACGTAACTAATATTAAGTGTAAGGTCAATGGTGTTGATTTAGTGTTAGTTGAAAAAAAATTACTTCAAGCATCTATTGAGGCTTATATTGTACAAAAAACAAAACAATTTGATTGGCAATTATCCCAAAAAAAGGATTTGAAAGATATAACTGCAGCAAAACTTGCTGATGGAGTGATAGAAAATCTATATAGTCCTCCTGGGGAAAATTTATTTAATCCTAATAATGCAACTAATGGTAAATATTTAGACAATTACGATGTAGAACAAACACTCTCCTCATATTCTTACTCGGATTATATACCTGTCACACCGGGAGAAACATATGAGCATTATGCGGTTAGTAATACAGGTGCAACAAAATTTCTTTACGAAGGATGTTATTACGATTCTAATAATGTTTTGGTTGGAGCGTTTCAAAATATTCAACTTCCCCAATTATGGACAGCTCCAGAAGGCGTATACAAGGTAAGAATAAACACCGCAGTTGATCAACAAGGAGTAACTTATTTTAAAAAGCACGGGGAAAGAAAGAATTTATCGTGGTTAACTGTTAATAATGATAACTATGAAGATAAAAGTATAACTAAAGAAAAACTTGCTGATGGAGTGATTCCTGTACTATTAAGTAGATGGAACGGCAAAAAAGCAAACTTTTTAGGGGATAGCATCACGGCAGGTCTTTATTATAATGGAAGTGGTTACAGCACAGCAAAACAGTATCATCAATGGTTAAAAGATTTATTAGGATTGTCGGTTGCAAGAAATTATGGGTCTAGTGGCACTCATATATCTGGAGCTTATACGTCAGATGGATCAAGTGACCCTACAAAAAGTTTTACAGCAAGATATACTTCAATGGACAATGATGCTGATTTAATTGTTGTGTTCGGAGGAACAAATGACTATGGTCATGCAACAACAGCACCGTTCGGCACAATGACTGACCGAACAGATATAAGTTTTTATGGTGCTTTGCATTACCTAATGGGTGAGCTAACAAAAAAATATTTAGGAAAAACAATTGTATTCATGACACCTCTCCACAGGGACAATGAAACAAATGCCAACACAACAACAGGTAAAACATTAAAAGACTATGTAAATGCAATAAAAGAAGTAGCGGAATACTATGGCATTCATGTTATTGACACATATAAAATTGGAGGTATGTCTACCGTTATTCCAGAAATAAAAACTACCTATATTAATGACGGGCTACATCCAAATGAAGCGGGTCATGAATTCTTAGGTAATAGACTAGCTCCTATTTTTAACGTACTTTGATGCACATCTGGATCAAATTCCGACATAAGCAAGTTAAGATAAAATTCAAATTTTCTAGAGAGATTGATATTCAGTCTCTCTTTTTTTAATGTAAAAATTTACAAAATCAAGGAGGAATTTGTAATGACATTTAAAGTTGCTGGTTGCGCAGGTCATGGTGGAAACAATTCAACTCCAGGTAAGAGAGATCCAGATGGAATTTATGAATGGAATTATAATAACAAAGTAATTCTTGCATTTGAAAATGAATTAAAAAAATACGAAGGTGTTGAATTCAAGCGTTTTGATGATCGTTCAGGAAAAACAGACGTGTCATTAAGTAAGCGTGTAAATGGTGCAAATGCTTGGGGCGCAGATGTTTATATATCATTCCATAAAAATGCTAACACAGGTAAATGGGGTTCTTGGGGTGGAACGGAAACTTTCCAATATTCAGGATCTAAAAACAGTGAAAGATTGGCAGCACTTGTTCACCCTGCTCAACTTGAAGCTTATGGATTAAGAAATCGTGGAATCAAAAGTGGAAATCATCTTTATATTCTTAAACATACAAACATGCCTTCTATTCTATTGGAAGGAGCATTTATGGATTCAACTACAGATATTAAGAAGCTTCGAGATGATCAAGTATTAGATAATGCAGGTAGATTAGTTGCTCAAGCAGTTGCAAAATATGCAGGATTAAAACTTAAAGAAACTGCTAAGCCAGTTGTGAAACCTGTCTCCCCTACCCCTTCTCCTAAGAAAGAAGAATCGGTTCAAATTTTAACAGGTGGATTGAGTCCAGAATCAGTTGAATTAGTAACCGAATATTTCATCGATAAGAATTGGTGGTTCGAAATTCAAGGTGCAAAAGATCAAAACCCTCGTGCCCTAAGTGGAGGACTACAAGGAAAAGCACTAGAAGAATACAAGGCTTGGTTGGATGCTAAAGGTTGGTATTACGAAATCATTAAAAAGTAAATTAATCGTATTCAAATAAAACTAATATTTCACTTGAATTAAAACAGCAAAAAAGACAATCTACAAGGTTCGAAAATTGATAGATTGTCTTTTTATGTATCATGATAGGATACATATTAATCCTATCACACTTTTTAGAACTTTACAACTAAATTATACAAGGTAGGGTTGAGTAAATATGGATAATTCTGAAGTGTTTAAAGTTGAAATTGAAAATCTCAAAGAGGACATCAAAGAAATGAAAGAAGACCGTAAAGTAATGATGGAAACTCAGCAGTCAATGAGCAATAGTTTGGTTAGACTCACAACTCTTATGGAAAAGAATGACGAAAGACTCGAGCAGCAAGATAAGAAAATCGATGAGCACCATGTTAGCATTAATGGACAAATTGAAGGTTTAAGATCTGATATGAGTAAGGAACGTGAAACAAATATAAAGTGGTATCAAACATTCATGGATAACAATTTCGGTAAAGTTGTTAAAGTTCTGATCATTGTTGTATTACTTATGACAGGTATGAAACTAGCTGGAGCAGATATATCTCATTTGATTAAAGGTTTATAAGAATAAATTTAATATAATTAGGAGGAATACATAGTGGAGATTATTTTTAATTCTGTAACAGAAGCCACTGTACAAATTTTAGTTGTTATTATCGGAGCATTGGCTTCACTTGCTCTAAATAAAGTTAAGAATTACTTTGAAACTTTGAAGAAGAAGGATGAAATGGGAATGATCAATCTCATTACTGACATTGCTGTTGAATATGCAGAAAAAGAATTGACTGGTGCAGCAGGAAAAGAAAAGCGTGACTTTGCTATAGATAAGGCTATTTCTATTTTAGCTGACAAAGGAATTAAAGTTTCTAGAGATGAAGTTATCGCTGGAATTGAAAATGGAGTTAACAAATTAAAGAATAAATAATTATCCAGGGAGAGAACTACCTCTCCCCTCCTCTACTTGATGCAAAACCAATGGTGTGGTGGAGGAATTTCGCGTTAAAATTAATATGAGTTAAGAAAAGATAATTTATACACTTAAAATAAAATGCAAGTTTTATTGAGATTTTTACAGTATACCCCTCTATCATTACTCAATAAACCATTGCTATTATTGAATTTCTAACACTGTAGTATAGGGGGTATATTTGAAAAGCTTCAAAAATTACATAAATAAATTTATTTTGAGACTCCTCTGCTCTTTTTGGAGTCTTTTTTTATTCCTGAATTAAGGAGGAAATTTAAATTGTCAATTAATAAAATAGATAGTCAGTTCGTTGAAAATAAATCAAATGGTAAGTCAGTACGTGATGAGATAAATGAAGTTAATGCGCAATTGGCACAAACTTCGAAGCGAATAACACAAGTAACATATACGATGTTCGGCGCTCCGTTGAACGGCATAGATGATGATACACCTTATGTAGTTGCATGTCATGAATATGCAAATGCTAACAATCTAAGTGTTAGGCAAAACACTGGTACACTTTATTTGAAAACAGCTAGTAATATTGTTGTTAAAACAAGTTTAGATTTAACAGGATGTACAATTAAGATTGACCAAAATCTAAGCAACAGAACGATCTATAAAGTAATGAGTGATTTTAACGAGGAAACAATCACTATAACATCTCAGTTAAAAAGCGAATTAATCGAGAATATTACAACTATTCCATCACTTTCTTCTAGGAAATTTTCTATTTTCAAAATTACATGTGATGATTTGTTTGCGAATAGAAGTGGAGAAGATGCTCCGTATACTAAAAGTGAATCATTTACTATTTTGACTAATGGTGTTTTAGTTGACGGTGGATTGATTTTTGGTTACACGACAGCAACTAATCCCATCCTTAAAGCAAGAAGCATACAAGACAAACCTATTCAAATAAAGGGCAGTAATATTACAATTAATACAACTGATAATACAAAAATCCCAAAATTGTTTTATGTTAGTCGTAGTAATGTGGAGATATCGGGCTTTAATATTTTTATAGAAAGCATGCCTATAAACACTGACACATCTGGAATTAGGATATTTAAAGATAATATATTCCACATTGATTTAAGTTACAACGTAACTATTAAAGATTTCGGTGGCGAAGGGATTACAGCACAAGAACAAAATTCATCTGTAACACCTCAAACTGGTGGAGTTATATCTGTGAACTATTCATCATACGTGAATATGTATCGCCTCAACATGTTGAGAGGACATGGTTGTATAGGTAGTGGATGGGTAAAGAAAATCACTGTATCTGATAGCTTATTGAACCGAATTGATTGTCACTATGTCCATAGGGGGTTCACTATTTCTAACGTTGAGATTATCGGTAACAATGGTGGATTGATGGTCGGTTGGGGCAAAGGTACTTGGAATGTCACTAACCTTAGAACACAACATGCAAATACTTCTAATATTGGTGGCGCTTCAGTCATGTCACTTAGAAATGATGTTGGCAATATATTTGAAGGAACTATTAACTTAGATGGTGCAGAAGTTACTGTGAGTGAAAATATAAGTTCTTTTAACTTATGTTCTGCTTATCTTGTTAGCGATTATGATTATGCGTGTCCATTACCGCATAATATGCCTAGAGTTATTATGAAAAACGTCAATGTTTACACAAAGCATAATACAACCGTTTATGGTTTATCTTTACAAATAGGCGGAACGTATTATGCAAGCCACAAAATAAAATTGAATGAAATTGAACTTTCTAATATCAGGCATTTTAAAGAAAATGTTTCTGCGACGTTGACTTCATTTTATGTTCGCGTTTTGAATGACAGTGTTTCTGGAAAAGCTACGTTGAAATTTAATAATTCGAGTGAAGGAATAACTTTAGAAAGTTTACGTTTAGGAAATTACACCTTGACTCTAATCGATGAGAGAACCACTAAAACAGAGCTTTTTGATGTGCAATTGAATAACGTTGAGCAAAAAATTAATCTAAGTGGTGGTTATGCTACTCTAAAAGGAGAACAAAGTAAAATTTATGCTACAGTTGCAAATAGTGGAACGTTTAATTCAGTTAATTTATCTAATTGTGAAGTGGAAGAAATTACTTCACTAAAAGACATTACAGCCGATGGATGCCTTTTTAATAAGTTAACTAACAGTATTATTACGGCAAAAGTTAAAAATTCCACTATTAACAGTAGTCATTTAACATCATCAGGAGTTACAACTTATGCAGAATTTGATAATTGCACTATTACTCCCGCAGTTCAAAGTTCTCAAAGTCAATTAAAGTTAACAAACGCTGTTTTAAGAAACAATATAATAAAATCAAATGGAGCAAACCCAGTGTATGCACCTACTAGCTGGTTCAATGCAAACTGTTTGTTTTTGAGTAACATTGTTCAGGGTGCGGTGGTGAGTGTTGCTGATACGAATAATCTATATAAATATATCGGAACGTCTTATCAAACACCTTCTTAATAGACAATCGGATAAAATTCCGCAATAAACAATATTAATTAAAACATGGTTTTTATTGAGATTTGAGAAGTCATTTATTGGCTTCTCTTTTTTATTTTAAACAAGGAGATGAAAATCAATGACAAAATCTAATTACTTCTTCTGTTACAACCAAAAAGTATCACAATTTCTAAAATCAAGAAACGTTTTCTTTATCACAGTGGCAAGAGACATGAACACTGGTAAAATATTTAGCCTTTATGAGGTCAATGAATCTTTGCAAAAAGCACTAGATGAATACAAACAAATTAATCGTTAATATTAAATTCGGAGGAATAAATTATGAAAATCGAAAAATTAAAATCAGGTCAAACATTTAAAAATTATAAAGAATTATGTGTTGAATTAGGAATGGAAATTAAAAAAAGTAAGAATTCAAGAGAGGCACAATTAAAGGAAATATCTAGATATTGTAAATATAGCAAGATGGGACATAAATTTTTTATAGAAGAAGTCTATAAAACTCCCCTTCCTAAAATTGAAAATCGTGGTAAGAACTCTATATACGGAAATCTCATACAGTTATTAATTACTGATTTACTTGCACAATGTAAAGGCCATATTTCAATTAGTAGAAGTAAATTAATGTTAACAATCGGAATGGTAAATTGTAATTATAGTGAATGTAGAGAACTTATTCAAAATTTATCAAAGTATACTGAAATTGAAGAAAAAGTCATTTATGACTTTTATAATACAAGTACGAGCAGCTTTAAAAGTATAATTGAAACTTCATTAAACTCCCTCATGGATAAACGTGTAATCATGTACAATAAAATCATCAAAGTCTCCGATAAAGATACTTATTCCACAAGAACCGCAAGTCCAGATGAACTAAAATTGATAATGGAAATTGAGAAAAGTGTACTTGAAGAATTGGGATATAAAACAATGTCCTCTGTCCGTGTTTCTAAGGATTGGAGAAAATTCAGAAATAAGACCAAGATCCATTTACAGGATAGTAGTGATATTGATTTTTACTTTACTGCATATGACATTACAATCAATGAGAAATACATAGTTGAAGAGCGAAATGAGTTAGTAAACTTACTTTTGGAACAGGTTAAACGTAAAGAATCTAAAGAAGAATTAAATCAATTAGTATATTCCAACCTATTGATCAATGCACAAAACAGGCATGAAAATGCATTTACATCTAGAAAAATGGGTAAGGTTAGGCTTTCAAGCTCATATGTAGAAAATTTTCAACAATTAGCAGATTTATTAATAGATATTAATACTCCAAATTTATTGTATCAGATTAGAAATGTGAAATTAGAAGAAGATATTTTTGCTCCTGAATTAATTGATGAATTAGATAAGTTATTTGCTTAATTAAAAAAGTACCATTTCTCTCTCCTAATATATAAACCTAATTATACTAGTAGATAAAAATGGTACTTTTTTTTGAAGTTATCTAAAAGTCTATGTGCAATGGGGTTTGGGGAAATGCAAGGTGAAGTTTACGTTCTTTGTAAACTGAGCTTTCCCCAAGGTTTTAAGTTATCAAGAGCCTACCGCACATTTAAGACTAAGAACAAGTGCGTCTTAAATGCTTGGTCAAGCGTCTAAACTACGTTTATCCACTTGGAATATAAATAATTAACCTCTCCCCTTCTCATTTCATTTGAATTTAAGTCCCCCATTCTCCCTCCCTGTACTTCGCTAAAGTGGGGAGGAAGTAGCTTGTCCAATTAAGCAACCTTAACAACCACTTTAAATTGTAAATGCTTAAGGTCACGTTTCTCCAGGTAGTCCTCTAGCAGTTTTGGTAGCGTATTTAACTCACTATACCGGTACCTTCCGGGTCACCGCCTTGAATCATAAAACCAGGAATCACTCGATGAAAAATCACCCCATCATAAAACCCTGATTGTGCCAGACTAATAAAATTATTAACTGTGTTTGGAGCAATATTCGGGTACAATTCAACCTTAATGATCTGATTGCTTTCCATTGTAATTGTGGCAACGGGGTTTTTCTCTATCTTTTGTTCAGACTTATTAGTTTCGGAATCACCTGTTTGCACGTCTCCCGATGCACCACAGCCTCCTGCTAGTAAGGTAAAAACGCAAATTAGTAAAATTCCGACAAGCTGAAAACGATTCATAATGACTTACTCCCTTT
Source organism: uncultured Metabacillus sp. (assembly GCF_947503125.1). Lineage (GTDB taxonomy): Bacteria > Bacillota > Bacilli > Bacillales > Bacillaceae > Metabacillus. The sequence goes on along the minus strand of NZ_CANNCR010000002.1, from coordinate 52,264 downwards.
CTGTTGTAAACATCCATTCATTGTTTCGACAAGAATTGGTGAAATCCTTCATTTTTCACACACACTTCATTCCTTTATTATTATCCCTGTTCCTATGTTACCTAAAAGTACACGTGATGATAAAAGGTGGTGTCTAACATGTCTCGATTAGAATTAAAAGATCTTTTGAAGGATTATTATCCATTTACCCTATTAACCGACTATCAGCTTCAGGAAATGACTTATAAGGCAAAAGTTGACCAATTGATCAAAATGGAACAAATATAATGAAAGGGGCTGTTAAAAAACAGCCCCTTTCATTATATTTGTTTAAATACAGCAGCTTTTGTTTCAATCTCTCCAAGTTGAAGATTTGTAATATGTGAAAATGCATATACACATCCATAACCATCTATATCAAATAACGTCATTTCCATAAAGTCAACTGGAAGCTCGTGTAAATGCTTCAAAATGAGTTCATTTTCCGATCTGTGAAGAAGGTCTCCCTCCTGTAAATAATGTACAAAAGGATTGGTTTCAAGAAGATTTTCTGAAGGAATGTTTACAAATTTCATTTAAAAGCACCTCACATTTCTTTTTCTATCTTTTCTGTATTTTCTGATTATTTATATCATACACAATTACCTAATATTTGAAAACTATTTTTTAAAAATTTTATGCTGTAAATTTTTACATATTATCTTCCTCATTTCTTCTAGCTTCATATTCTAACAAACTGGTTGATTAACCTATTCGTATAAACAAATTTCCAATTACCTTTACAGGCATTCATGATAAAATAAATCCAAGGATGTGACATGGATGCTAAAATTACGACAGTTTTTTATTATATTAGTATTAACATTTCCCATTCTTATAAGCTTTGATTCTACCGGTATTAATAAGAAAGCAATTGCTTCTTATCAGTCACCTGAAGGTATTCAGTTTTTGAGCTATTCAGAAGAATGGGATCAAGCAAAACTCATTGATTTATATCAACAATTAGTAAAAAATAAACATGGGAAAGAAATTTACTCTTTACAAGAGGTTTCCATTATTGGGGGGACTCATTCATCCTCATTTACTAAAGGGAGCTATCATGCGTTAACTAGTTCAATTACATTGTATCAAGGTGATACGTACACCAACCCGACTGACTATGCTGAGACACTGTCACATGAATATGGCCATCATTTTGCCTATTTCTACTTTCCATCCCACCACCTCCCGTTTTCTAAATGGCTGACTGTAAGGGGCATCGAAGCACCTGAATTACAGTGGGATGCCTTTTGGAATTATAATGAAAAGTTTCATGCTTACTACCCGCAGGAGATTATTGCTGATGACTATGTCTTATTATATGGGGCGACACATAAGGTGGAGGTTGACGATGTATATAGTAACGAGGCCTTCTATTTACGAACAGAGCATGAAAACAGCCAACTTCCAAATGTGCTGGAAAATAGTAAACTGCATTCCTATCTTGAGGAGGAAAGCGGCATGAAAATTGATGAAAGCAGGCTGCTTCAACTGCCAAAACTAGCTGATTGGAATCACTCAACACTATCATTTCAAATTTCCGATAAACCAAATGTCGCCTATCGGTTAAATCTTGAGTTCCACCAATCAGGAGGCAAGGCAAGTGACGGGTGGGAGCTTTATGAGATTACTACTGATGAAACAAAAAATATTGTAAACTTTTCTTTAGATGGAATTGATCAAGAAGTATTATCCGCTTCTGATTACATGACGGCTTCTATTGATGTAGTAGATTTGTCAACTTCTATTGGGTTTGAAACAGAGGAGATCACACTAGATCTTTCAAAGATTAGCGATAAACACATGTAATGTTTTATAAAATGAGAGGCGTTGTCATCTGACAACGCCAATCTTATTTTATCCTTATTTAATTGTTACTGAATTGCCCTTTTCGATTTGAAGTTTTTTATTTTTCACCATGTTGTTAATCGCGCTAAATAATGCTTTTACAGAAGAAGTCATAATATCAACATCTATTCCGCATCCCCAATACACAGTTCCATCCTCAGCGGTAATTCCAACATATGAGACAGCATTTGATTTTGAACCGATTTCCAGAGCGTGTTCCTTATAAACCAAATCTGTGTAAACAATTCCTAAATTAGATTGCAAAGCATTACTGATTGCATCTAGTCTTCCGTTACCTTCACCTTCAATTTCATGTATCTCACCGTTTATGTTAATATTGATGATCGTTTGATAGTCATCATAATGGGTAAAACGATAATTTTTAAATTCAATAGGAGTCTGAATATTTACATATTGTTTTAAGAATATATCATAGATTTCTTCAGGCATAAGTTCTTTATTTTGACGATCGGAAACATCTTTCACACTGTAACCAAAACTTTCCCGCATTTTTTGCGGCAGGTCAAGGCCATATTGTTGTTCAAGCACATAGCCTATACCGCCTTTACCGGATTGGCTGTTAATCCGAATGACATCACCTTCATACTCTCTGCCAATATCTTTAGGATCAATTAACAAATAAGGAACCGTCCAATGCTCACATTCATTTTCCTCGCGCCATTTCATTCCCTTCGCAATCGCATCTTGATGGGAACCAGAAAATGCCGCGAATACAAGCTTGCCGCCATATGGCTGGCGATCATACACTTTCATTTTGGTCATACGTTCATATACCTCAATGATTTCTGGGATGTTTTCAAAATTAAGCTCTGGATCTACCCCATGTGAATACATATTTAATGCAAGTGTAACGATATCGACATTACCTGTTCTTTCGCCATTTCCAAACAACGTTCCTTCAACCCTCTGTCCTCCGGCAAGCATTCCAAGCTCCGCATCAGCTATTCCGCTACCTCTGTCATTATGTGGATGAAGTGACAGAATGACATTTTCTCGATAGTTTAAATGCTCACTCATGTATTCAATTTGACTTGCGTATACATGTGGCATTGACATAGAGACAGTTGCCGGCAAGTTAATAATTACTTTGTTTTCAGGAGTAGGCTGCCATACATCTAGCACGCGATTACAGATCTCAAGTGAAAATTCTACTTCTGTGCCAGTAAAACTTTCTGGTGAATATTGAAACTTGAAGCTCCCTTCCGTTTCCGCTGCATATTTCTGTAATAATTTTGCACCAGAAACAGCAATGTCAATAATTTCTTCTTTTGACTTTTTAAATACCTGTTCACGTTGAGCAACTGAGGTGGAATTGTAAAGATGAACGACTGCATTCTTTGCACCTTTAAGAGATTCAAATGTTTTTTTGATAATATGATCCCTGGACTGTGTTAATACTTGAATTGTCACATCATCAGGAATCAATTCTTGTTCAATTAACGTACGTAGAAACGTATATTCTGTTTCTGAAGCAGCAGGGAAGCCCACTTCGATCTCTTTAAAACCAATTTTTACAAGTAATTGAAAATATTCAAGTTTTTCTTCCAACGTCATTGGAACAACTAACGCCTGGTTTCCATCCCGAAGATCGACACTACACCAAGTTGGAGCTTCTGTTATATACTCCTTTTGCGCCCATTTCATACTCTCCACTGGAGGCATAAAATACCCTCTTGTATACTTGCTAATATTTTTCATCTTTTCCACCCTTTCATATATCATACTTATTATCAATAAGTGCTGTTAGAACACAAAAAAGCCTTTCATCTCTAATAATAGAGACGAAAGACTGTTAACATCTTACGCGGTACCACTCTAATTCATACCAAAACGATATGCACTTAAGCAGATACGGGTTTTATAAACCTTATATCCTCCTACTGTAACGGTTAGGCTCCGTCTCCACCTACTCTTGCTTCATTTCAGCGAGCTACTTCAAGGTGAGTTCGGATTTCATCCACGTCTGTTTCGCACCAACCAACAGCTCTCTGATCGCTTAAAAAATCCTACTAGTCCTCTTCAATGTATTTAAATATTTAGAATATTATACCAAAGAAATTTTTCATTATCAAGACATTTATTTCATTTTTTATTATAGCCATTTCCATTTATTATTAATGATTATTTCGATTCATGTCATTTTTTCATAGATGTATTCTTTAAATGAAAAACAAAAGAGCTTCCGTTTAACTCTTCCTTTATTCCCAATAAGCCGGAACCAGGAGTGGCGAACATAAAAAGGGTTTGAGATTATTTTTTCTATTATGTAGCTAATGCATGCTTCAGCTTCCTTCTCCTCTATTTTTTCTTTACATGATAACGATAAAACAAAATATGACTTATCAGTTTCAAACTCAAGCAATTGGAAATGATAAACCCCCTCATGTGATTGATTCATTTGCTTCAATACTTTTTCGATACTTTTGTTGACATCAACTTCATATTTCTCAGCTTCGTTCCAGCTTGATAAAAGTGAGTCATAAAGTGATAGAGTGAGGATAAAATGTGAGGCATAGTCTTCAGGATCAAATTTTTTTTGCTTTACAGTTTCTTCTTGTTTCGGAATCATAATATACTCTTTATAGTTAGCAAAAAAATCCTTGCTCATTTCCACTTACCTTCCTTCTTAAAAAAATATCATAATTTTACAATGTACGATAAAAAATAATCTTATATGTTACTTCTTTTTCATACACGCTAAACCCTTTTAAGAATGAAAAGTTATTTAAAAAAGATTGTCGAGGATATTTTTGTAAAACAAAAAAGGGGTACATTCCCCAAAAAATGGAGGAGTCAGACCCCTTTGCTTTCCTTCTTTTCGTCAAGTACCGACATGTTAATCCCTTTTCTTTAAAAGTTTAAGAAAGAAATTTTGTACTTAGTTTTAGTGTCTAGCTCCAGGCGCCACCGGCTCTAGGGTCTAGTCAAATAGGAATTGAAGGTAAAGAACACCTTCTATTCCTATTCGCCTTATGATTGTCGCCGAATGCTAAGCGCCTTGCGCTTTTCTTATACACATTCATTTTATTCCACAGAAAATGAAAGCTCAATGATGCTGAGCATGATGGATCGTTTGTTCTAGTACATTCATTACATGACTATCATCAGGAGAATAATATAATGTGGTCCCTTCTCTCCTATACTTTACCAAACGCAAGTTTTTCAAAAAACGAAGCTGATGTGAAACCGTTGATTGCAACAATGATAGCCTTTCTGCAATCTCATTCACGGAACACTCTTGATTTGATAGTAAATGAAGGATTCTAATTCTGGTTGGATCCCCTAATGCCTTAAAGGTTTGCGAGACGATAAACAGTGTTTCTTCATCTAGCTGTTCAGTTTGTCCTTTCTTGATTTGTTCATCCATCATAAAAACTCCTCTTAAAAATTATCTATTTCAAAATATGAGTATATGTACATGTTATGTAATTAAATATTAAAAAAAATTTTGGCTACTGTCAATCTTAGCCAAAAATAAAAATGAGTCCTGCTATAGCAATGCCAGTTAATAAGCAAAGAAAGTGATAAAAGCGATAACTTTTTCTTAGTGAAGGATAAAATAATTCAAAAATAGAGATAAACCAGATTGTACTTATTGCGATACCGAGAAACACTCCAAGTATGGGGTCAGTACTAACCAGGAGCATCTTGCCGATCACCGAAAACCCTTCCAAGCTTAAGGCTACAACAGCAAAGCAAGTAAGTAATTGATGAATTTTTATTGAAGAGGCAAAAAAGATCATCATTAATGTCATACCTTCTGGAATATGGTGATACACAACTAAATGGTATAGATGATTGGAATGATCAACATGATCCCCTAATGCAATTCCAGAAGGAAGATTATGTATGATTATCGCAATGATAAGATAATAAAATGAAGCTGTTTTATCGATTGGCCGAGTAAAGGAATGAGGATGAACCAGCTTATCGATGAAATACATAAGCGGCAAACCAATTGAAATTCCAAGGAATACAGGAATAACCCCAAAATCAGATAAACTATGTGGTAACAATTCTAAGAATAAGACACCACATAATACTCCCGCACAAATCGACAAAATATATTCAATTTTCACCTTAAACCATTTTGAAATAAAAATGGAGATGGCGGCCCCTGTTAACAGAGAGAAAAAAACATTTATACTTAACGAAAATATCACCCTTTTCCCCCTCCATCAGCTTGTGTAAACCCTTATCTATATTAGGTTTATGATATCGATCAATCTTTTAGTACAAGTTATGCAGGATAACAGGCAATTTACGTTAACATCTCTTTTTAGTTTAATTGTTTAAGAAAATAATCAATCACTGCTGTTGAACACAAACGGGCTGCTACAAATGGCGGTTTAACTCCTATTGCTGCTTCTATCGGAAGACCAAGCCATAAATATTGGTTATCAATAATGATAAATGGAAATGAGATTGAAAAATCATAAACTTGATCGGCAAATGAGTGTCTATTCTCTGCCTTTGTCATTAATATTAATTGGACCTGCCGATTTCTGTTTCTCATGATAGACAGCCATTCTTGGTTTAATTCTTTTCCTGAAGGCAATCCGATGTAAATTGAATTTTTTGCCGATTGAATATCCATTTTCAGTTGTTCAAGCTTTTTAGCATGCATCCACATTAAATTTGGATGTTGATGTTTAATCCATGTGCCTATTTGATGTGGATGCACTTCTTGATTCATTTGTATTTGATAATCTACTAGCTTGCGAATCATTTTATTCCGATAGATTTTGGATTTGATAAATTGCTGATTACCTATATGAATGAATTTTCCTTTTGTTCTTGTGATCGCAACATTTATTAGTCGATCGCTATCCTTGCCAACGATTAGCATTCCCGGTTGTTCTTGCGGGTAGCTATCGGTTGAATCAAATAGGATGACATCACGCTCACTTCCTTGAAGGCGATGAACTGTTGAAGCAATGATATCCGCTTCTTGACACTCTTTTGGATAAACATCTGTCAGCAGCATGTCCATTAATGCAGCCTGTGCTCGATATGGTGTCACATAACCTATCGATCTTGATCCCGCCAGGTAGGATTCATGAATAAGTTGAAAGGACAAGAGCAATTGCCACAAATTAAACCTTGAATATGATGATTTTTCATGAAAACAATGATGTCCAGTAAAACTAGAATCAACAAGAATAGAAGAACGGTTAGGAAACGGCATCCTTTCGACAATCGCATTTCTTGATGTTTTGACACTTGGATGATCTCCAACAAGTGATTCATACATATGTTTGTTTGTAAAAGAGGAAATATCCGGATGCATCCTTCTCTGTTTACTTAATAGGAATAAATTAGGATGAAGTGTTTTCCTTTCATTAAGAGAGTCCACTACTCCCGACTTATGAAAAATATCCTGTCTCAGCCACTCATCTACCAAAGTATGCCTTGAAGAGGCAATTGGCGGAAGCTGTTTAAAATCCCCACAGATAATGATTCTTTTTCCTAATGAAGCTGCAAAAGCAATCTGTGGAACATAGGCCATACTTGCCTCATCAATCATGACAATATCGTAGTCCTTTTCATATATTGCTGGATCAGTCGCTGCTTTTGATAATGTTGTCCCGATCATTACAGCATCTTTTACTAATTGTATTTCTTGTTTACGAAATTTATCTAGGACTTTCCCCAGTCTTGCCTCAATGTTTAATAAACGCTCTGAGTCTCTCTGACTAAAAGATCGTCCCAAGTCAAGCTTGATTAATCTTCGCTCTTCTTGCAAATTGACTCTTTTTTCAGCTATTTCGGGATTCCTTTTTTGAATTAGCTCATCTGTTGTTAAGTTCCAGCCTGACATGATCGTTGAATGTGTCCCATATCGCACAATCTCGCCCTCATTAAACCGCCCCTTTTTACCGACAAACCGAACGATTTCAGTCATTAACACATCGACTGCTTGATTGCTTTGGGCAAGAATCAGCACTTTTTGACCTTTAACATATTTATTTCCAGCTACCCTAGCAAGCGTATAGGTTTTCCCTGTGCCGGGCGGACCCCAGACAAAGGTCACCGGATTATATTTGCTTCTCAGTACCAGCTCATGTACATTTGACTTTATGTTATGAAGCGGATGCATTGCTTCGTTAGGAGGATTTATTAATCTTTTTATACGCCCCCGTTTTCGTTTGCTTAACCGTATTTCATCAAATCGATCATGAAGCTCATCCAATAGCTCCCAAGGATCATGAAGCAAGAAAAGTCCTGTTATAGTAGAAGCAAGCTTTTCATTTAGGGATATAATGACGCTTTTCCCTTCAGATGATAAAATAATACCAGTTACAGTAGCCGGCTCAATTCTTACCAGTGATCCTACAGGAATCCGCACATATTCTTCTGTTTCAAAATAATAGGTAAACGCTGATCCGTCATTTCCAATAAATTGACCATTTGTAAGAGAATATTTTGTACTTCCATATGTCTTTAAATGCATGATTTCAGATTTTAGCGCTTTTTGCCATAGTTTTATATAACGGTTTGTTGATTTCATGTTGTATTCTTCCTCTATCTATGCTTCTTTTTTACCGAAACATACTATACCATCTATAGGAGTGAAAATCTATTTTTTAATAAAGGTACTTACAACATGATAAGTTAAGAGAATGCTGCATCGGGGAGAAAAGCTTGGACCTGGCGCCTAATCGACGTGCCCTCACAAGAACAAGTGGTACCTCATTTTTATTGCGCAGAATTCCTCGTTTCTTGTGTTTCATTCCCTTCAATTCCACTTATTTCGTTCGATTCGCTTTGACTGCTGACTCCACCGTTTTCTCCGCTTCCAGAAATGGATTTACTTATATTTTTTAGTGAAATTGTATGAGTGTCACCAAAATTTATGACTCCTCCACTTATGGTTTCAATTTTTATTTGACCTATTATAATACATGGCATAAAGAACATTCCTTTTTATATGATTTAAAAACTATTATTTGATACTATATGAAAAGTATGAATAGCTTGTATAGTTGAAAAGTCTATAAATAGAATCAGGTAAGCCATATACAAAAAAAAAAGACATGTACATACTACATACACACGTCTTTTTCTTGTTTTATGTTTTCCCAATTACATGGTTATTTCTGTCGTTTTATTATGACATGAACATTCAGCTAAGCTATAACCTGTTACATGAAAGCCATGTTTTTGTAAAAATCGAATACCAATGTTAATTTCAAGTTTATTTGAGGCAATTACATGGACATATTTACTTGGTATTTCATGATAATATCTTTTTAAATAAGGGATAGGAATAAATATCGCATCCTGAAAAACGAAGCTATCTGATAAATTATTATAATCCCTAAAATCAACGATCACCTGTTTTTCATCCCATTGATCTTGCCTGACATCCACACAAGGGACTCTTTTAATGACACTATTCCGTTGATAAAAGAAATGGCTAATCAATAAAATAAAAATAAGTCCAATAATGAAATAGAAAATAATTATTCCCTCCTTTGAAAATTCCATAATGTTTTGTGAGGAGAAATATTCCATCTATACTATATAGTTGGAAAAGCCATTTATTCAAGTAATTAGACTTCATTTCAAATGGATTTTATAAAATATTCAGACTATTGTATGTTCGAAACAAGGCTGTCTTTTAAAGGTCTTACCTTAGTTTGTAGACAGCCTCATTTCATTCATATAATTTGCTTGTTGTTAAGTTTATCGATTATTGTATAAAGCTCTTCTAAGTGAGTAATTTCAAAATCAGGTATGACTTCATTTCTTTCTTTGTTATGACGGTTAATCCAAACAGATTTCATTCCGACTCTTGAAGCTCCAAGGATATCGGTCATTAAATTATCGCCTACCATGATCGCTTCATCTTTTGTTAAATTCATTTTTTCAAGAGCATGTTTAAAAATAGATGCATCTGGCTTCCCTCTACCAAAAGCCCCTGAAATAATAATTTGTTCAAAATATGGTACAAGCTCGGGAGTTATCTCTAATTTTGTATTTTGCAGGTCTGGTGAACCATTTGTAAGTAAAAGGAGACGGTATTTTCCCTTTAGTTCATCTAATACGTTAAATGTTTCTTCATAAACAAATGGATTTTTTCGTCTTTGTGCTGGAAATTCTTCAGCTAACAATGCTCCATACTCTGGATCATCAATTCCACAAGCTTGTAATCCTTTCGTCCATGCATCCTTACGATAACCGGGAACGATTTCAGCCATCTTTTTAAAATTCTCTTCTTCATCTAAAAAATTACCCCATAGACCTTCGAACGGATTGATCCCGATCATTTGAGTAAAATCATACGTTTCATATGAAGAATAGAGCTCTCTTGCAGCATCTCGTACTTCCTTTTCTAATTTTTCCGGATCGATTCCATATTTTTCGTGCGCGATCTTACAGGTCGCTACAAAAGCCTCTTTTACACTTTTTTGATCCCATAATAATGTATCATCTAAATCAAAGAAAATTGCTTTAATCAATTTTATTCCCCCAATTTCTCTAAACTGGCATTCAAATACTCACACTATTCAAACAATAGATTACATAGATTTGCTTAAGAAGTAAATAGAATTTCCGTAATCCATCATAAAGAAACGATTGGTAAAGTTATTACACTAACGCAGGTTTATTTAATACGAATTCATCAACTACTTTTGCCACACCATCATTCATATTCGTATCAGTTACAAAATTAGCAATCTCTTTAATTTCTTCTGGAGCATTTCCCATCGCAACCCCGAGACCAGCAAACTCAATCATTGCCAGATCATTGTAGCTATCGCCAATGGCAATCACTTCTTCGCGCTTGATGCCAAGGAGTTGAATTAATTGATTTAAGCTTGTCCCTTTTGTGACACCTTTTTCGGTAAATTCTAAAAAGTACGGCTTAGAACGCATCACACTAAATTCAGACTCTAGCTCTGCCTGAAGCTTTGATTCAAGGTCTTTTAATTTCTCAGGGGCTTCAACCATTAATACTTTAACAACCGGCTCTGTAACAGCTTTGGTAAAAGAATCTACAACTCGAATCGGCAAACCTGTTAGGTCTGACTCGATCGTTGTATATGGATTTTCGGTTTCCGTTACAATTTCATCTCCAACATAGGTATGAATAAAAACATCTTCACGGCGACTAATATGATAAAGATCACAAACAGCTTCGGGAGTTAACGTACTACTAAATACTTCTTCCAAAGTTCTACAGTTTATAATTTTTCCTCCATTGAAAGAAAGGATATAACTACCGTATTCCGCTAAAGATAGCTCCTCTGCAATATGTTTCATGCCAAATGTAGGTCTGCCTGATGCTAGAACAACCTTCACACCCATTTCTTGAGCTTCCATAAGGGATTGTTTTGTTCGAGCAGAGATTGAATGATCATCTCGTAGCAGTGTATCGTCTAAATCTAAAACAATCATTTTATAAGACATTTATCACATTTCCCTTCCTCTTTTTGCTTTATCTATTATCCTACTACAAATCGACAAAGAAGGGACAATTTTTTTAAAAAATTTTACTCTTTCACTATATTAAAAACTAGCATTATTTAAAGGTAGGTTCTATATTAACTTGCCTTGAGATTTCGCTCTTAGGAAAGAAGTCAGGGAGCCGCCTCAGCAACGACAAAAAAGGCAAAGGGCTGTGCCCTCGCCTATATTTTTGCTGCTTGTTTAGATGCTAAAACTTGAATTTCAAGTGACCCAGCGTTTTTATCTACAATCGTTTTAATCATGACTGGATAATCTTTATTATTCATAAATTTAAAATCAGGACCTCCCCAAGAAACCGTCGCATCCCTTCCGGCAGGAACATAACCAACTGATAATGAATGGGAATGCAATTCTAGAATCTCAAGTCCTGCTTCGTTTACAGCATTATATAATGTTGAGGATGTTTGACAAATTCCCCCGCCAATTCCTTCAACAAATTGTTTATTAACAATTTCTTTTGCTTTTTGATAGCCTCTTTCCGGAGTACGTTCTCCTACAACTAAATTAAAATAAAAACGATCTCCAGGGCCTAAGATAATTTGGTTAATCGTGTTTGCTGATAAAGCGATGTTCTCGCTTCTACCTTTAACACTTGGATCAAATGTTGTTTTATAGCTTCCAATGACAACCTCGTCAATTCCTTTTATTGTCTCTTTTGTTACATTTGGAGGATTTTCTTGAATTGGAAGTGCAATCGATTTATCCAATGCACGGATATTTTTTAACGAGTTTACTAGCTTTTCCTCGTCAAGAATAACACGGCTTTGCCCGTTAATAAGCTGCCCGTTGCTTAATTTTACAGGCACCATCGGTTGATCTAATTGATTTGCTAAATCATCTGCAAGGTCTTTTAGCACTTGTTCATATTTTTTAGGATCAGGATTTAATGTTGGTTTAAATGAATGAATAATTTTTTCAGTTGTCGGATGGATTAGATCAACTGATAAATCCACTGTTTTTTCCACTAATTGAGAAGAGTTTGATACCATAGTCCCCACTGGTAATGGTTCCTCTTTTTGACTGCCGTTTGCTAAGCTTGAACTGCAACCAGTAACCAACATCAATAATAAGATTGACGCAACATATTTTTTATACATTCTCTCTCCCACTTTTCCAACTAAAATAATCTCTTTTGTTAAAATAATGGATTCCCCATTTTGTCGTTCTTTAGTAAGCACCCCTTATATGCTATTTTCCAAACATTTCATATATATTCTTATTGTATCAAAAATATCCTATAAAATGTTAAAAATTACCTTAAATTAGATAAAAAATAACCTTTTTAATAAAAACTATTTTACTACAAATTTTAAATAAAAAAATTCCTCAATATTAAATTTTTCCTGTTTCTTTATCTATATGACGGTATTGGTTCGGTAAATGTTTCAAAAATACCTGTTTTTTTCAAAAAAAATAAAGACCACGAATTTGTGGTCTTCATTACACTTTACTATTATACTTCAACAACCCAGTTAAAAACGTCATCATGGGTTCCAGTTTGAATACCTGTTAATGTATCATACAATTTTTTTGATATTTCACCAGTTTCTCCGTTGTTAATCACTAATTTCTCATCGTTGTAGAAAAATTCTCCGATTGGTGAAATAACTGCAGCTGTACCTGTACCAAATGATTCTTCTAATAAACCTTCTTTATAAGCTTGATATACTTCTTCCATTGATAGTCTCCGTTCAGAAACCGGAACACCCCAATGCTTTAATAGTTGAATAATTGACTTTCTCGTCACACCTTCAAGAATACTTCCATTTAATGCTGGTGTGATAACTTCGCCATTAATCTTGAAGAAAATATTCATGCTTCCAACTTCTTCAATATACTTTTTCTCAACCCCATCTAACCAAAGGACTTGAGAATAACCTCTTTTTTCTGCTTCTTCTTGTGCTTTTAAGCTTGATGCATAGTTACCGCCAGTTTTTGCTTTACCTGTTCCGCCATCTACAGCACGTACATATTTATTTTCAACAAAAATCTTAACAGGATGGATACCTTCTTTGTAGTAAGAACCAACAGGTGAAAGAATAATCATAAAACGGTAATACTTAGAAGGTGCAACTCCCAGATAATATTCTGTTGGAATAATAAATGGACGAATATAAAGTGAAGTTCCTTCTGCAGTAGGAATCCACTCTTTATCAATGTCAACCAATTGTTTTAAAGCGTCAATCACAAATTCCTCATCAATTCGAGGGATACACAGCCTGTCATTTGATAAATTTAATCTTTGCATGTTTTGATCAGGTCTAAACAAAAGAACTTTGTTTTCTTTTGTACGATAAGCTTTTAAACCTTCAAAAACAGTTTGACCGTAGTGGAACACCATTGTAGAAGGACTTAGCGAAATTGGTTGATATGGAACAATCCGAGGATCGTGCCAGCCTTTCTCAACACTGTAATCCATTATAAACATATGATCTGTAAAGACTCTTCCGAATTCCAACTGATCAGATTGTGGTTTTTCTTTTCTTGTTGTACTAAGTGTAATGCTAATTTTATTTGTCATCCTAAACTCTCCCAGCTCAGATAAAATAATAAATGTAGTCGTAGCGAATAATAACTCTAAAGCTTATAAATTACGAAAAAATTCAATTAACTTTATTAACCTATTTTATAACTTTTATGAACAAATTAACAACTGTTTTTCGACAAAAGATTCAAAATAATCTATAAAAATATTATTCCAATTAAATTTTATTACTATATTTATATAAGTGTTAAACGAAAATGGATTTATTCTTGGAAAATTCTCTCTCATCAAGATAACTGATTAATACGAAGAGGCTATCTCCTTATTGAAATAGCCTCGATATGACATTATTCTTTTATTTTCTTTATTTGAGCACCTTTGCTTTCAAGATAAAATATTTGCCGCTTTAATAGAAGCAATTGCTTTTTTTAAAATTTCCACATCTTGAACTAAAGCAATACGGACATAACCCTCACCGTTTGGTCCAAATGCATGACCTGGTATTACGACAACATTGGCCTTGTCAATCAACACATATGTAAAGTTAAGGGATGTCCAGCCTTTAGGTATTTCCGCCCATAAAAACATCCCAGCATCTGGCTTTGTCACTTCCCAACCGATATCTTTCAAACCATTTACGAGAAGATCACGTCTTTCCTCATATACTTTTCGGTTGCTTTTACAAAATTCTTCTCCCTTTTCCAAGGCTTGAATGGCGGCCATTTGAATTGGTAAGAAGACCCCATAATCTAAATTACTCTTTAATTGATTAAAGGCATGAATAATCTTTTTATGTCCAGCAACATATCCAATTCGACTACCTGCCAGATTATAATTTTTTGAAAAGGAGGATATTTCCACACCAACATCTTTCGCACCAGCAACAGATAAGAAGCTGACTGGTTTATTCCCCTCAAAATAAAGCTCTGAATAAGCAAAGTCATGGAGTACAATAATATTGTACTTATTTGCAAATGCAACAACTTCTGCAAAATACTCTCTGCTTGCCAACGCAGGAACAGGGTTACCTGGAAAATTCAAGATCATCAGCTTTGCTTGCTTGGCGATTTGTTCAGGAATGGCTGAAAGATCTGGCAAAAAGCGATTTTCTTTTTTTAAGGGCATAAAATAAGCTTTCGCACCTGCCATCGCAATTCCCGCAGTGTAGGCGGTATATCCTGGATCTGGAACTAAAATGAGATCCCCTGGATTTGCAAACACCATAGGAAAGTGTACAAGCCCGTCCTGCGAACCCATAACGATTGTAACCTCTTGATCTGCATTTAATTCCACTTGGTGTTGCTTTTGATAAAAAGCAGATACTGCATCGTGAAATGATTTTGTCCCAGTCATTGTATATCCATATTGATCTTGTTTTAGCACTTCATGTGATAAAGTTTGGGTAATAAAAGAAGGCGGTGGTAAATCTGGACTCCCAATACTCAAATCTATGATTGGTACACCTTCAGCAAGCTTTTGTTTTTTATAAAGTGCCAACTCACTAAAGATAGATGGCTGAAATGAATTCATTCTGTTCGCTATTGTTATATTCATGCTGCCCTCCTGTCACAACGATTTGCGTGATAACATATTTCTATATTTATTATGAAAATAAGTGTATCATATTTAGACATTATCTAGATGATTTTAGTTAAACGATTTAATCAGTTTTCTTTACTTTATATTTTCCACTTACCTATTCTGGGAATTCGACAAAATAAGTTAATCAAATAATCAGCTTTTTTATTTCATAACTGAAAATAAAAAAGTCTGACCAATTTAGCTTAAAAGCGTTTTGGTCAGGCTTTGATTGGCTAGAGATAATTTTATTGTTTTAAATTTAACTTAACTTTAGTGTTTTAGAAGTATTATATACATTTTGACATTCTTCAGCAGTTGGCTCTTAAAAACAATGAAGTTTGTATCGGCCAACTTACGGCTGATTATACCATTGCGGCGGACAATCTCCTGGCGGTCTAAAATACCATAAGCTGTATTTTGCTGGCCAAAATCTTTCCCCATTCACTACACGGCGTGCTAACTGTTTTTCAATTTTCTCTAGCACGTTGATAAAAATAACCTTTAAAATCTTAGCAATTCGCTCTTATCCTGTTAATACCTACATTCCCAACAAGCAGCATTCCCAGTGTACCCTCACCTTCAGCTTCCGCTCTAGTAATCTTGCTAAGAGGTTTATATCTGATTGTGTAGCCTTTACAACTCCCATGACTTCACCTCCAAATCACGGTTACCTAATCATATTTAGCAAAGGCAAGGGCCATTACCATAATATTTTCATCCAACTTTTATTCCACAATGTCAAATTCTTGAATAGTTTTTAAGGTTATCTTTTCACAATAGGCAACTCTCTTTTAAACCGATTTATTTTTTTCCGTTTTCGTCATTTGCTGTGAGACTGGTTTTTGCTTCAAATAAACTCCTTTTGTATATAGCCTTTTCAATGAGAAAATCGATTTTCTCACAAATGGTAAACGCTCAGTGTAACGGTCCCAACAGGCAACCAAGATGACTATCAATATTGTTGTCTGCGGGGAAACAAGCGGATGATCAAAAATGCCTGTTAGTAGCAGAATTGGAAGTGATAAGAGAAAGAATTCCAATAATACTTTCTTTTTCTTCCACTTAATAAGAAAGAGATAACAGAATTTAAATGAAATTGCAGTAAATACTAATAAAAAACCAAGCCCTCCAACTGACCCATATTCAGAGAAAAACCCTAATAAAATATTATGTGCATGGGGAACAGGTTCACCAAAATGAGCATATGCATCATAAAAGCCTAGTGATGTCGTTCCAAAATAAGGATGTTCCTTCCATATTTTAAAACTATTTTCCCATATTTCTTTTCGCACAAAGCTAGAGCTTCGAATCTGTTCAGATCTCGGGATAAGTGCAAGAATATGAATATTAACCAAAACCATAAATGATAAACAGTATATTCCAATCTTAGGAGCAAGCCTTAGTAAAAATAGAATAAACATGATAAACATTGTGGCTACTCCAGTTCTTGACTCTGTTTGAAATATCCCTGCCCCGAAGAATAAGATAAGGCTGAGAGTTGGGATTAAGCTCCTTCTCTCCTGCAGTCGTTTTAAAAGATCAGCCAGAAGGAAGGATAATGAAATCAACAATAAAAAACTTGTAAAGTTAGGGTTATATGCACTCCCAAATAATCTCCCGCTTGCATCTTCAGAAGTACCAATAAATGTAGTACCTGTAAGCAGACCAAAGATATGTTCAGGGACATTCAGTTGATTGACGATATTTCCAATGATAATTAAATACACTCCGCCTATAATGATTAATTGTTTATAACGACTAAAAAGAGAAATCGTAACGCGATCTTTAATGAATGAATACAGCCCCAAATACCCTAAAATCATAGCGAATGCAAGCAGATAACTTCCATTGCCATTCCCAAGAGCAGCACCAGTAGTTGCCAGAGCCATACAGATAAAAAAGAAACTCGTCGTATTAATAGAAAAAGAGACTTTAAAATTAATAACCTCGTTCAAATGGTTCCAACCAATGACCATTAGCCACAAAATTCCTATTGGCGGAAGAATAAAACATAGCAGGATCCCTATTTCTACTGAATACTTTTTCAAATATTCCTTGATAAATGTTGTCTGTAAATTAATCATATATCTTCCTTTTCCTATCTGTCGTATTTACTTTAGAAAATAGCAAAGGTTTTTGCTGCTAATGCTAAATATATTTAATTTCGATTTAAAATTGTAAGATTTTCAAGAATCTTAACGGAAAAATTACATAATTAACCTGCAGTTAATATTTTTTTTACAAAAAACATTTAAATACTATGGTAAAATTAATCTATTTACTTAGTGGAATGAAAAAAAGATAGGAAAAAACAAAACGAAGGTAATCATATGAAATTTGACTGTCATATAAGTTTTAGAGAAGGATGTTTAGGAGCTGCCAAATAGGCATTCAATATCAGGAGTCTAGCATATTAACCGTTGATTTTGGAACTCCGGCTGTTACTGGTATTTTTAAGAAGAGGAGATTACTATGCTTAAGAAATTCACATAGAGGACCAATTGAATTCGAGCTTCTATTTCTCACTTTAAAGTAGCGCAGGTATTAACACCTGCGCTTTTCCATCTAATTTTTTATAAAGTGCACTCGATCTACAAACGAGCCTCTTTTACAACATTAATCATCATGTTTGCATTAGGATAATTTCCCTCCTGGTACTGATCAATGACTTTTTGAATAGTAAAATCGACCCGTTCAATCGAAACACTAAAACCGCCATTATTAATTTGAACAAGCCCATAAGATGACTTTGTCAGTCCGTCAAAAGGCAATCCGACACTGCCGATATTCATAACAACTTGACCATTTATAAAACGTATATAAGGCTTATGTATATGAGCATAAATATAAATTTGAGCATTTGCATTTGACATAAGCTTTTCCATAATTCCTGAATCATCTGTGTTTGGAAGCACAACATCAAATAAATTATTTGGTGTTGCATGAAAAGCATGTATCCCTACTCCATCTATCTCAAAATGAAGTTCCTTAGGCAATCCCTTTAAATAGTCAAGATCAGTTTTTTCAAGTTGAGAAACAGTCCAATCTCGTTCCTTATTCATCATGCTTAACACTTTGTCAGGAACTTCACCCTTCTGAACTCCTCTGACTACCCATTCGTCAGCATTCCCTTTTATGACGTCTGTCTGTAAAGAGCGAATTAAATCAAGAGATCGTTTTGGCTCCGGACCGCGAAAACAAATGTCACCGAGAACACAAACCTTATCAATGTTTTTCTGTTTTACATCTTCAATAACTGCCTCAAGTGCAACAGCATTCCCATGTATGTCAGAAATAAATGCAATCTTCATGATTGATCTGCCTCCTGCTTTTAAATATTGTTCAATTATACTATACCATTCCACTATGCAGAAGAAGTGCTATCATTCAATTAAAATAAGCGAAATGATTATAGCAAGAGAGTTTTCACCAATATTTTACTGTTAAAAAATTTAGAAGGATTTTATTGTCTAAACGAAGAATAGTGTAAGCAAATAGTTTTGTTGGAAGATGTTAAACATAGGTTTTCTACCCACCATTTTTCAAATTAAATAAACTAGTTTTATCTTACTATATTTTAAAAGCGCTGCAGTATTCTGATGATCAAATACCCAGTTTGAGGAGAATCAACATGTTAAACAATCATGAAATGAACAGGAAACGAGCGATGCTAGAAGGAATCATTCCTTATAATCATAAGCTGGCACCTCTATTTATAAGAAATACACTGTACTCACTTATTCCAGAAGGGACCGAACATATTTATGTTGTAGGAATTGGTTCAAATTTAATAAATGGCGATAGTCTTGGTCCATTTGTTGGAACGTTACTCCAAGATTTATATCCAGAACACTTATCAATAATTGGAAATCTCTAATCTCCTTTAGATGCAACAACCCTTGTCCCTCTAGAGGGCTAAGGCGCTGGCAGTCAAAAACGCGACGTCCTGTCCGACGTCCTGTCGCACTGACTGCACTTGCACATCCTATGCTTCGGGTCTAGACGTCAAAGCGCTATCCACAGTTCAAGAATTTTATAAATTACGCTCAGCAATAACAAAGCTCAAGCACTGCTTGCCAATACCAAGAATTCTTAAAATACGAAAAGACTGTCCCAATTGAGACAGTCCCATTTTATTCTTTATTACTCATGAAAATTCGTACCATCTGTCGTTGCTTTAATGATTCCGGCACGGATCACAAAGTCACCGAAGTGCTCGCCATCTTCACGTTCCTTTGCATAGCGAGGAAGAATAACACGCAATTCATTTAAGATTTCCTCTTCACCAATGTTTTCGCGGTACATTTTGCTTAGACGGCTGCCATCAAAAGCTGCACCAAGATACATATTATATTTGCCAGGCGCCTTGCCGATAAAGCCAATTTCACCAAGAGCATGGCGTGCACAACCGTTTGGACAGCCTGTCATACGGATGGTAATTTCTTCATCACGTAATCCATTTTCATTTAAAATTTCATCGATTTTATCAATTAAAGTAGGTAAATAACGCTCAGCTTCTGCCATCGCCAATCCACAAGTAGGAAGGGCAACACAAGCCATCGAACCGCGGCGGAGAGCTGTATATTGCTTGCCGTCGGTTAAGCCATATTGCTCAATTAGTTCAGTGATTTGTTTCTTTTTCTGACTTGATACATTAGCAATAATTAAGTTTTGATTAGCTGTCAATCGGAAATCACCAGTATGAATTTTCGCAATTTCGCGCAAGCCTGTCATCAATTTATAATCCTCAAAATCTGTTACACGTCCGCCTTCAACAAATAGTGTAAAATTCCATTTTCCTTTTACACCTTTTACCCAGCCATAACGATCACCGTTATGATCAAAGTGATAAGGCTTTGCTTCTTCAAGACTCCAGCCAAGACGATTTTCTAATTCTTCCTTAACTGTTTGAAGTCCGAGACGGTCAACTGTATACTTGAAGCGGGCATTTTTACGTGCTGAACGGTTTCCGTAATCGCGCTGAATAGTGATTACTTTTTCTGCCACATCATAAATTTGCTCAGGTTTACAGAAGCCGATCACTTTCGCAAGCTGTGGATACGTTTCCTTATCACCATGTGACATACCCATACCGCCGCCGATTGCCACATTAAACCCAATAAGCTTATCATCCTCAATAATAGCGATAAGACCAAGGTCCTGTGAATAGACATCAATATCATTTGATGGAGGCACAGCGATACCAATTTTAAACTTACGCGGCAAGTAAAGAGGACCGTACATTGGTTCAACTTCATCGATATCAGGTGTACTTGCAACCTTTTCTTCGTCCAACCAAATTTCATGATAGGCTCTAGTTCGCGGCAATAAGTCATTACTTAATTTTTTCGCCCACTCGTAGACTTCTAAATGAATATCAGATTGATATGGGTTCGGGTTGCACATTACGTTTCTATTTACATCCCCACATGCCGCAATTGTGTCCATAAGAGAAGCATGAATGCCCTGAATTGTTTTCTTCATATTCCACTTTAAGATACCATGCATTTGAAATGTCATACGTGTTGTAAGTTTTAATGTACCATTCCCATATTTATTTGCAAGGTCATCCATGACAAGCCATTGCTCAGGTGTTGCCACACCCCCAGGCAAGCGAACCCGCAGCATAAATTGATAAGCTGGCTCAAGCTTTTGCTTTTGGCGTTCATTCCGAAGATCTCTATCATCTTGCAAATAACTTCCGTGAAATTTCATTAATCGGTTGTCGTCATCGTTAATTCCGGCACTAATCTGATCAAGCATCGCTTCTTTCAGCGTGCCCCGCAAATAGTCACTTTCTCTTTTTATACGTTCAACATCACTTGGCGGGCCATCCGGTGCTTTTAACGTTTTATTCACCATGTTGATAAACTCCTTTCATGTAAAAATCAGTATACATCTCGTTGATAACGTTTTTGCTGCTGCATATCTGCAAGATACGCTTCTGCTTGTTCACGGCTCATGCCGCCTTCTTTTTCGATAATATCAATAAGCACGTTATGAACATCATGTGCCATATTTTTTTCATCTCCGCAAATATAAACAGCTGCTCCCTCTTGAAGCCACTCGAACAATTCTTTACTTTGCTCGAGCATACGGTGCTGTACATATACTTTTTCATCACTGTCACGTGAAAACGCGACATCCATTTTTGTTAATACTCCATCCTTAAGCCACTTTTGCCATTCTGTTTGATAAAGGAAATCTGTAACAAAGTGCTGGTCGCCAAAGAATAACCATGATTTTCCTTCTGCACCCATTTCCTCACGCTCTTGCATAAAGGCGCGGAATGGGGCAATCCCGGTACCTGGCCCTACCATTATGATTGGCGTATCAGGGTTTGCCGGCAGCTTGAAGTTTTGGTTATGCTGAACATAAACCGGAAGCGTGTCACCTGGTTGAAGGCGCTCAGCACATAAAATCGAGCAAACACCTTTTCGTTCACGGCCATGAGCTTCATAACGTACAGCGCCGATTGTTAAATGAACCTCATCTGGATTCGCTGCTAAGCTGCTTGAAATAGAATACAGTCGTGCAGGCATTTTTCGTAAAATTGAAATAAAATCCTGTGCTGTTCCTTTCCATGGAGCAAAATCACGTACCAAATCAAGGAGATCACGGCCATCAAGATAAGCTTTTAGTTTTTCCACATTATCAGGAGATACAAGTTCCTGTAGCTCTTGGTTTTCAGAAAGTTTCGCCGCCTGCTCAACGAGAGGTTTTGTTAATACAGTAATTTCAAAATGTGAAATAAGCGCTTCTCTAAGTGCTAGACTTTCACCTTGTTTATTAATCGTTACATTTTCTTCTGGATTCCATTTCATTTCTTCAAGAAGCAAATCAACAAGCTCTGGATCGTTTTGCGGGTAAACGCCAAGACTATCACCTGGTTCATAAGTTAAGCCTGATCCCTCAAGTGAAATTTCAAGATGACGTGTTTCTTTGTTAGAACCACGACCATTCAAGTTAATATTTTCGAGAACTTCAGCTTTAAATGGATTTGTTCGTGAATAAGCAGATTCACCTGCTTGAGGAGCAGCAGCAGATACAGATACAGCAGCTCCGCCTTGTGCTTCGCTTAATCCGCTAAGAACGCCTTGGATCCATTCAGCTGCCGGCTCATCATAGTCAAGATCACAATCTACACGATCATATAGTCTCTTACCGCCGAGCTCTTCCAATCGGTGATCAAAATCTTTTCCAGTTTTACAGAAAAATTCATATGAGCTGTCTCCAAGCGCTAATACAGAATACCTTAGGTTATCAAGCTTTGGCGCACGTCGTCCATGAAGAAACTCATGGAATGAAAGTGCATTATCCGGTGGATCGCCTTCACCATGTGTACTAGCAACGATTAGGAGATTTTCAACCTTCTTTAAGTTGTTTGGTTTAAAATCACTCATAGACGAAACGGTTACGTTAAAGCCATTCCCCTCAAGTGTCTTACCTGCTTTTTCTGCAAGCCCCTGTGCATTACCAGTCTGGGAGCCGTAAAGAATCGTTACGTCTTTTGAGATTGCCTGTGCAGTGATTCCGACCTGGGCTTCCTGTGTCGGTACACTTGGAGTGCCGGCTGCAGTTGCAGTTTGGGATGCTGCTAAATAACCGCTTAGCCAAACTTTTTGAGATTCTGTTAAGGTTGGCAGAAGACGGTTTAGGAGCTCTGCCTGCTCCTGGTTAAACGGACTGTTTATTACCTGAAGTTGCAACACTTTCCACCTCACAAAAGTTATAAGTATATCGTTAACGTCATTTGTGTACAATGACTGGTTTCAACAATTTTCGAGATCTTTCGATTGTTTTCTTACCTTTTCCAGCATTGAACGATATTAAAAATATTCTAATAAAACTTTACCAGAAGTTCATTCATTAGTAAAATACATATAAATTATCGTTGTTATTAACATTACTAATAGTAAGGTGGGGGTTTTTTTGTACTATGACGCCTTAAGAACATTTGTAACACTTGCAGAGGTCAAAAACTTTACGAAAACAGCCGAAATTCTTCGAATGTCACAACCTAGTGTTAGCTTGCATATTAAAAATTTGGAAAAGGAGTTGCAAACAAAGCTATTTATACGGTCTCCAAAATTTTTGAAAATCACTCCAACGGGTGAAATTTTATATGATCGTGCAAAGCAAATGATCACGATTTATGAACAAACCATTCAGGATATTTTAGAGCATCACAATTCAATAAAGGGAGAATTAAAAATAGGAGCAAGCTTTACAATCGGTGAATATATTTTGCCAACATTACTTCTCGATCTGCAAAAGGATTACCCTGAGCTAGAACTTCAAGTTATCATTGGAAATACCGAAGAAATTGTCCAATCTGTAAGGATGTATGAAGTTGATATCGGATTAATTGAGGGGCAGACAAATGAAAAGGAGCTTTCCGTTCACCCTTTTATGGAAGATGAATTATTTATAGTTTCTTCAACTAATCATGAGCTGGCTCAAAAAGCAGAGGTTACAATAGCTGATCTGCAAAATCAAGCTTGGGTTACTAGAGAAGTAGGGTCAGGAACAGGAGAATATCTTAACCATGTTTTTCGCACAAATGGCTTAAAGGTTCAATCACTTCTTACGATAAGCTCAAACCAAGGCATCAAAGAAACACTGATAAATGGTATGGGGCTGTCTCTCTTATCGAAAAGTGTAATTGAAAGGGATGTCCTGCATCAAAATCTGTCTATTTTAAAAATGAAAAATCATACCTTTAAACGAACGCTTTCCTATGTTTATTCACCCATAATGGCCGATAAAAAAAATGTAAAGACCTTTATCTCTTCTTTAAATAAAAAGTGGCCCAATCAAATCAAACCAACTTAACATTATTTTACAACATGAACAAAATGTCGAAAAAAGACTAAAATGCTGACTTAAAAATCACCTTTGCTTTAAGTCAGCATTTTTTTAAGTATAGACTAAGAAATGATCTTCTCTCCAATTTTTTCAATGATCGCTTCCGTTAATTCTTTCGTCATGTCTGAGAGGTTTTTCTTTAGTTTATTATTGATCATTTTCGCCATCTTGCCCTCTGGTATGATTTCAAGAAAACCAGTCATACATGTGCTGCTTTCAGTAATCTCATCTGCTTCAAAATAACCTTTTCCTGTCATTTTTTCATTTATACCTGTTAGATTAAAGGTCACTTTTGTTGGCTCAATCCAATTTGTAATCTCAACTTTCAGCTCAATTTTTTTCTTTATCATTCCGAGATCTGTTTTAAATTTCCAAATGGACTCCCTTTCATTCACTATTACATGTTCAATATAACCAGGAACAAGCGGTGCCCAATTATCCATGACACTTACGAATCTCCATATTGAATGAATGGGTAAGTTGGCCTTTACTTTATATAATTCACTTGGCATGTGTTATCCCTCACCTTCACTTTGCAAAAATGGATCTTTGCAGAAACTCTGCCTATTCGTCATTTAAGAACCTATTCATAAAATTCCTTCATTATGTCAATTAAATTTGCTGATTAAACGATTAAGTAAAAAACTGGTGCGTACAGATAGTCCAAAAAAAACGCGTGAAACGATTTAGTCTCTATCTAGGAGTCATGCAAATATCGTCCCACTGCGTTCATTGTAGCTTTTGTCATGTTGAATTTTTTTAATACCAATACCAATATGGATAATAAGGGTATGGATAGCCATAGAAAGGAGGATACAATAATGCGCTGCCTAATAATCCACCTAGGACTCCTCCAATAAATGGACCGCCAAAAAACGGTCTTCCAAAATATGGTCTCCAAAAGAACGGTCTTCCAAATGGTCTCCCAAAGAATCTTTCATTGTTTCCATTGTAAAGCTGAAAATCATGTTGCATAGGCATTTTACCTCCAATTAGGTTTTTTTACTACTTTATTTCCACATTATGAAGAGAACTTATTCGATTCCTTAGGTAAAACACCTATTTTTGAACAAATATCTAACTAATTTGAGCTATAGTCAAAGGTAATAAAAGCTCAAAACATGAAAAAAGCCTTCAAGAAATAAAAATCTCCTGAAAGCTAAAACATATTTATAAATAATTATCTGCTTAATTTTGCTTTATTACATTCACATCTGTACTTCAGAGGGAGCTGTTCGTTCGCTAAGACTGACGTCTAGTTCATTAATACGACTAATCGAGTCTTTCCATGAAGGACTGATAAAGATGAACCTTATGGAGGTTGTAATGATAGGATCAAAGTTCAGCAGTGTGAATTGATCCAAAAAGGCATCTTTGTCGTTATTTCTTACTTCCGCCAAGGTCTTCCATTCCGAACCATCTAAATATTCAAGATTAAAATCCTTGACCTGCCAGCCGGCCGAGCCGGTGACAGGTACATGCCCACTCCAAAGCTTCACTTGATTAATCGTTTGCGCGGATGTCCAATCCAGCTTTAGAAAAGAAGGAGTCTGTGTTCCTCCAGATAACCATCGTGTAGATAAGTTTCCATCTACTACTCCTTCCTTTGCGTTAGTGCCAAGCGTTGAATCAACAGACAAAGTAGCAATTACCGCCAGGTTATTTGTCACGCTTAAGGTGATTGAACTGCTCTTTGTTACACCGTCCAATGTGACTGTTACCTTAATTTCAGCCTTACCTTCCTTTAGCGCTGCGACCTTCCCGCTTGAGTCAACAGAAGCAAGCTCTGGTGTAAGACTTTCGTAGACAATTTTGGCATTCTCTAAAGAAGCATCAGCTCCGGTATTCATTTTACCTGTTACATGTAATAAAGTTGAAGTATTAGATATAAGCTGATTTTTATCAGCAGTAACTGTTACACTGGCCAATTCGACCGGGGGATAAGTTTCCACTCTTAGATAAGGACGCTTATCGCTTTCTGAGCCATTGTAAAGTTGAGTAAGATATCCGGTCTGCATAGGATCTTGGGTAATAGCAAGTGAAACTGTTTTATCGCCCTTCAATTGGTCCTTCACATACTTGGTAGCATCGAAGACATACCATGAATCAACACTGTCATTTCTAAAAGGAATGGTAGAGAGATGATCTCCAAGAACAGGCGGGGCACCACTAGAATTCCACATTAATTCGCTTACACTCCATGTATCATCCTCGACACCGTACAAGGAATTAACAACTGTTGATTCCGTACTTTTACTTTCCAAAGCTCTTCCATGCACATAAAGCCACGCTGTAGCAATCTCTCCGTTCAGTTGACTTAAATCATATTTTAAATACGTTCGAATCGTGTTGTCATCATCGCCGCCTTTAATAAACAATTTTGATGGATCGAGAAGTGATGATGCATTTTTTTGTACACTTGCGGCTTCACTAGAAGGCAGCTGTGCAGGGATCACAGCATTGTTGATATAATCAGTTTCCGTATTTCCGCTTATCACATTTCCTGTCAACAAAATATTGGTTCCATGCAAAATACCGATCCCATTTGTGTTATTCGTTACATGATTGTTTTGAATGACGATGTTCTTGGGAATGCCTTCCCCATTACCGTTCCTTGGATCACCATCATCTTTCATGGCAATGATACCCCAAAACTCATTGGCTTTATTGTCAAATATTTTGTTGTTTCTTACAATGGTTTCAGGCGCATTCTTTAATCGAATTCCCTGACTGCCGGCTTTAGTAAAACGAATAAGCACATTGTTTTCAATTATGGTTTTGGGAGAGCCAAGATATACTTGGATACCGTATTTATCCACATTCTCAATCATGTTATCATGAATATAGTTTCCCGGGCCTGATGCATCATGAGTTTCACCGGGATTTCCTACTCCAATGCCTGCTTCTCCACCGCCAACGATATGGTTGAAACGAACCTCGTTCATATATTCGTCTTCTCCGTGAAAGTCTATAGAATCTAATGAAATGTTTTCATATTTGTTGTTTTCAATAAGATTATTATGGGTGTAGAATTGCATTAATGTTCCATGACGCAAATAAGGACCGATAAAACGATTATTGCGAACAACATTGAAATAGGAATCGTCTTCTCTGCCCAGACGGCTTTCTTTTGGCTTTCCTTCAATGCTAACTCCATAACCGCTTCCTCCATCTGCAACATCCGTCGCGTTCCTGAATAAGGATTTTTCCACGATCACATCGTGACTATTTGAAATAATGATACCGGTACGCTGGAATTTTTCAATGGTTAGACCGCAAAGAGTAATATTAGAAGATGCTTTTCCGCGAAACGATGTAATGTATATGGCTTGTTTAGGTCCGCCTCTGTCAGGGTTGGCGGTGCGAGTGTTGGTGGAATAATTCAGATTCCAGCTTGAGGTAAGGGTCATATTACTTATTTTGATATTGTTCTTCCCTGCAATCCGGATAATAATCCCATAATTTGTTGCATGTTCTCCGAAATCATTCGCATGATCTGAAACAAGAAGAACTCCCTCCTGACTTTCTCCGCGTAGCTGGACGCCCGATTTTATCGTTAAATGTGAAACGCCATCGTAAGACGTACTAGATAATTGATAATGACCATCAGGAAGATAGACTTCATCACCTGGCTGTGCTTCTTCCAAAGCAGCGCGAATGGCTCGGGCATCATCTACACCGTTATCGGAAGGACTTGCTCCAAACACGACGACATTCAGTTTTCTTCCTGTTACCTTTTGGGGCTTATGCGGATTATGTGGCGTCCCATCTGCATAGTAGAGACCTGGCTTGGTTGGAGTCGGTGCTTCCGGGTCCGGTCCGGTCGGCGGTATTTCCAGATAGTTTAATATATACCCATCTGGATGTGGAGGATATACATGAATTTCGGTAATGCTGGTCCATTGGTTCTCACCCCGTCCTACTACACGAACATAACGGGCTGTTACTGGTTCGAAGCCGAATGCCTCTAATTGAATCGTCGTACCGCTGCTAGTACCGCTGTATACCTTGGACCAAGTCGTTTGATCGTTGGAAACCTCAATATCAATCGTTTTCGTGCGATTATCGCCCCTGTAAAAGGCAACACCTAGATAGGAGATCTCCTTCTGTGAACCTAAGTCCAATTCTATCCACTGTCCATCACCATAAGCTGACCAACGAGAGTTGATGTCGTCATCGATCGCATACCCTGGTATATTAGCATCACTGCCACTTGCACGGTATCCCACGATAGACAACGGAGTTGCTGAGTCGCCGCTTGAAGTAGAAGCCTTGCTTTCGGCAGCTTGAATCTGCCCTGTACTTAAACTAAAGAAACATGTGACTAGCATACATAGGATTAAGATAAAGGGTTTTGGTCTTTCAGCTCGGTTTCTCATTATCTGTAGTCACTCCCCCAATAATTAAAACTTAATTATTGTAGATTTTCCAATTATCTCCGAAAAGGACAAACGGGTAGTGCCAAGACAAATTAAGACTTTAGGCAACGAGCTTGAATGATTGTAAAATCTTGTTAGAAAATAATTGGACCGCTTTTTAAGGAGGTGTATGCAAACATTTGTCTAAACAACTATTTAGAGTGGAAAATACAACGTTTCCTCGTGTTTTAAGGATGCTTGCAGACAAACTCTTATCCGCTTTTGATGCTGCCAAATACTTATTGTCTTTAGCAAGTGTAAAAGAAAGGAAATTTCCTACCATTAACTTTATTACCTTATGAAATATAGCAAACACCAAAATCTATATAAGGTAAAATGAATTAGGCAGAATCCAGGCTTACTTTTTGTATTTTAAAAATAGTATTATTGGTTTAAATTAACATTGCTACATAAGTTTTTTTGTAAGCGCTTTAATAAATTTGATTACTGTTTTTCCTTTCGTAACAAGACATTTACTCAGTTTAGTTGATAATAAGCTTCTCACTATAAATTGTCCGTTAAATAGAGATTCCTACATTCAACTGTCTTGGAAGTAATTTGCTTTCTATGATCATTAAACTGAATTAATCACCCCCTTTTGATCGTAGAACGCTTTTTTGCCTAGATAGCGCTTTAATCACTCAACTTGATCTTCCCAGGCATATGTTTAAACATCAAATTTTGCTTTTCTCAATTCGCTTTCTTTCTCTCCTTTTTTACTATATAAAACTAATGAGTGATCTTTTCCGTTGGGGTTATCTCCAAATAAGCTCCCTGTTCTAGTAAGGTGGACTGTAATTTTCTAATGTTCATTTCTTGAACTCTGATGTTTTCTTTTGCTGCAATAGCAGCTGCAACTCCTCCAGCATGGCCAATTGCCCCGGCAGTTGGAGTTGTTCTTACGCCCGCCTGTGCTTCAAAAGTTGCAGAGAGACATCTTCCTACAACAATTAAATTATCGATCTCTTTGGTAACAAGACATCTAAATGGTATTCCGTAAATCCCGCCCCATTCTAGTTTCTTATGGGAGGTGCCTTCTCCGTCGGGACTATGAATATCGATTGGATAACCCGAGTGGGCAATGACATCATCAAATTTACGTTGTTCTAATAAATCTTCTGCTGTTAATGTATATAATCCCACAATTTGCCTCGAGCTCCGTACACCAATGGAAGGGCCTGTTGAGACAACAACAGCATTTTCAAAGCCAACCATATACTTTTTCATAAAATTCTCAAGTTCTCGACATTGTTTCCTGCCTTCAATTTCAGCTTTGCTTAAGCTCCAAGGGTCTGTACTGTCAAATCCTAATAATCTAGTCGTGTTAAAAATAACTTCTCCAGGGTTATTGGTTTCAAAAAACAAGACATCTTCTCTTTTTATCGTAATGTCTCCTTTTTCTTTAGCTTCTTTGAACTCTTTTAAATAACCAACAACTGATAATCGTTCAACATTATTAAAATCTTCAAGATTTTCTGGTACTCTAGTAAAATTATCCGGATTTTCTTTTATATATTGTTTAACCCGATTAATATCTACGTTTCTTACTTTCATTTTTAATGTCATAGGCTGGGCAGCACCATCTGATTCTCTTCCTTTCGTAAACTTGACGCCTGACCATGCTGCTAAATCTCCGTCACCCGAAGCATCTATAAAGATCTTTCCGCTAATTTCAGAAAGACCAGCTTTATTGCAGACTTTTATCTTTGTTATTTTATTTCCTTCTTTTATTACTTCAGCTAATACTGTGTGGTATAAAATCTCTGCACCACTTTCAACCAGCATCATTTCTATTTCATGTTTCATTGCTTCAGAATCAAATGGAGTAACTGAGTATGTGTAATTTGTTAAATCCTTTATATGGCCAACGGATTTGCCGATTTTTTTCAAGCGCTGAATAATTTCTTCTGTTATTCCTTGAATAGCTTGTTTTTTTCCAGCGTGAAAAGTCATCATAGGACCTACTCCTGCAGCTGTCAGCATTCCACCTAAAAATCCATAAGATTCAATAATTAATGTTTTGGCCCCTAACCTTGAAGAGGCTATTCCTGCAACTGCGCCGGAAATCCCCCCGCCTAAAATGATCACATCAAATTCCCTCATAAAAAACACTCCTCCAAAAAATATTAGCTACATGATACCAATACTAGAAACACCTTTAACATATCCTTTTATTTATATCTCTGTCTTATTGTTCCTTACTGTTATTGAAATGTGACCTTCCTTGTTTTCAATAGCTGAATTTGCAATCCACATAAGTGCAAAGGCAAGGTAACTGAAGCTGAAGAATGGGAGAAGACCCGGAATAGCCTGCATGAGTAAACCAAAACAAAATAAAATAAAGAACATGGCAATAACATGAAAGGGATATGAGATAGCCATCATAAACGAAATCTTAAATATTTCCATGACCTTTAGATGATAATGAACAAAAACTGGTGCAATAAAAAGCAAAGTCATCAAATAGAATAAGCAAACGGCAAACATGAGAAAAAAGAATACCACCGGAGCAGCCCCGCTCTGAATTTGAAAAAATCGCAAGTAAAAATAAGCAATAAACCCAAAAGCAATTGCAATCCCCCCAATAGCATTTGCTTTTAGAAAATCTTTTTTATAAAGCTGCTTAAAAGCAGGAAATAGGGAAATGTCAGTTTGTCCGTGAATCCACTTTCTTGTTATGGCAAACATCGTAAATGTCGCTGGAAAAAAACCAAAACCAATCAAGCCAAAGACAGTAAACATTGCCCATAAAAATTGCAAATACACAAAACGTGAGATCCACTCCATTACTGTGTAAATGCCTCCGATCATGCTTTTTTCTTGCATATTCGTCTCTCCTAAAATGATAAAATTGTCACTGACATTATTGGCTTTCATGTATTCAACCAACCTTTAGATAAAATTCCAATCTCAAACATGCTTAAACCTTTTATTCTCTTTAAAAATGGCTGTCTCAAATAGATTCAAAGTTTGTGTGAGACAGCCAATATGTTATTACCAGTACATTTTCCAATCCTTCAGTAATCGAACAAGTGCTTCCATGTAGTAGTAATCGCCCCAAATACAGCATTCATCAACACCTGTATTTCTAGGTTTATGGTAGACTGCGTGTTTTAAAACTCCATTTGCATGGGGCACATCTTTTGTCGTATAGTGTTCAGCCAGCGAGTAGACAATGTGGAGCGCACTATTTTCATAATACCCTTTCATGTCATCAGTAAGGGGCAATCTTTTACTCATTTCAAGCAGCCCGCAGGCAGCAATAGCAGCAGCAGAACTATCTCTTTCTTCTTCACCATGTGTAAAAATTAAATCCCAATAACAGACGTGATCGCTTGGGAGACGATTAAGAAAATAGTTTGCAAGTTTTTTACTTAGATTGATAAATTTTTCATCACCTGTATAGTGATAGCTTAAAGGAAAACCGTATATTCCCCACGCCTGACCTCTTGCCCAGCAGGAATCATCTGAAAATCCTTGATGAGTGTTGCCGTATAAAGGTTTTCCCGTCTCTGGATCCATATAAAATGTATGATATGTTGAAGAATCTGAACGAACAATATATTTAGCAGACTGTTTTGCATGCTTATAAGCTATTTGTTGATACGTTTGATCACCTGTTACTTCACTTGCCCAATAAAGTAGGGGTAGATTCATCAAACAATCAATAATCATCCTTCCTCTTTGTTCAGGATCTGCTAAATCCCCCCATGCTTGAATGATTTCTGCTTTTTCAAAGTAGCGGCTAAGAAGCAGTTCAGCAGCTTCAAGTGCTGCTTCCTTTCCTTGATTTTCTCCTGTTAATTTATATGCGCTAACAGATGAGAGGCTATACAAAAACCCCATGTCATGATGGTTGACTGCAATTTTGTTTTTGACTCTATCTTTAAAACTCTTGACATGCTTTTCAGCTACTTGCCTGTATTTTTCTTCTCCGGTATATTCGTAACCAAGCCAAAGCATCCCTGTCCAGAAACCTGTCGTCCATTCTACATTGTCTATCGCTCGATAAACGAAATTATGGCTGCTGGAACTAGGAAATTTTCCTGTAAAAATCTCTAGGTTCTGGTCGATTTTAACAAGCACATATTCAAGAGCCTTTTCAAAATAAGCACGGTTTACAGGCGGTCTAGTTGAAAATCTTTCTTTTTTTAAAAGGCGTTCTTCTACAACTTGATCGGTCCTCTGCATCGAATATTACCTCCTATATATTTCCCATCATTTCTTTATTGATCGATCATACGCTTTTTGATGGAGGTCAATATATTCCTCTACACCAAGGCTTTTAAGTTGATTCTTAAATTTCTCATAATCTATCTTTTCTGCACCTAAGACCCATTTTTGCATCATTTCATCCCGGTACGTTTTTAAATCGGCTGCAATTTCCGTAACCTTCTTCTCTTCTTCTTCAGTAAAAGAAAAAGGAGGCAGCGGTTCTGCAAAATAATTGTTGGCAGAGTATTCTTCTATCCCTTTTAAGGCAATTGGATTTAACCATTGTTTCTCATACTCAAAATCCTGATGATAAGAAAATAGTGTTTGGACTCCATACTCATGCAGTTTTGTCGGAACATCTGGCGAACTCAAAATCTCTTCCTTAAATACAGGTTTTCCATCAACTAAATCGTAAGTTTCTCCTTCTACTCCATAGTTCATCAATCGGCGTCCTTCTTCAGAATAAAAGAAATCGAGATATTTGATTGCTTTTACCGGATCCTTTGTTGAGTAGCCAATCGCTATTCCTGCTTTGTCTCCATATGGATCACGGACGGTAGGTTCGATTTTTTCCCCATCGGAATTTTCAGGAGGAGCAAATGTTTCAAACTTAAAACCAGCAACTTGATCTTTTAATAAATTATTGTATCCTGCTGTACTTCCAAACCAATCATGCGTTATTCCGCCTTGGTTGTTACCTAACAAAATATCTCTTGCTTTTGCACCTCTTGTAAAAATCTCTGGATCTATTAACTTTTCTTCATACCATTTAGCTAATTCTGAGAGAGCAGTGCCATATTTTTCTTCATATGGTCCGTATTTAATTTTATCTCCATCTAAATAGAGATCATTGCGAGCCCCCCATAATATTGTGAGTTCACCTAAACTTTCCGATATTCTTGAAAAATATGGAATTTCATCTTGTTTGCCGTTTCCATTTGGATCCTTTTCTTTAAACGCTTTTAACACTTCATATAGCTCTTCAGTTGTTTGCGGTGCTTTAAGCCCAAGCTTATCCAGCCAATCTTGTCTGACAAACCAGCCTTTTTGTGCCTCTCCATCTGCTATAAAGGGAACAAAATATAGTTTTCCATCTGAGGCTGTAGCAAATTCTTCTAAGCCTTCCATCTCATTAAGATATTTCTTAATGTTTGGAGCATGTTCTTCAATTAAGTCATTCAGCGGTAGGAACGCTCCTTCTTTCCCATACTTCATTAAATCAGCCTTTGTACCTTGGACAAGATCAGGTATTTCACCTGAAGCAATCATCAAATTAAAAGCTTCCTGACTGTCCGTTGATGTCTTTGGAGCCACCCCTTGCAAGCTGACATTTGTTAACTCAGCCGCCTTCTTAAACGTCGGCCAATCATCATTAAAAATGACTTGGCCATCAAAATGATGAAGGTGTATCTTCATATCAACGGGTTCCTTGGATACCTGAAATCCTGTAAGGCCCTTTTCACTTTCTGAGTTATTATTTGAATCAACTTCACTTGACGTATTATTGGAACACCCTCCAACAATTAGCAGAAAAACGGAAAATAGGATCAAAGCTGCTTTTTTCAAGAAAACTCCCCCTTAGACTTTCATTTCATTTTTATTTTTTTACATAACAACTAATACATAAGCGTCAAAACGTTGTTTAATAACTTACTCCTTAATCCCGCCGATCATCGTTCCTTTTACAAAATATTTTTGCAAATATGGATAGACCAAGACAATCGGAATGATTGACACAATGATCGTTGCATAAATAACGGTTTCTGCTGAGTATTGGGAGGTTGTATCAAGTGAATTGGCCATTTGTTCCTTTACACTCATATCTACAACCAATTTTTTCAATAGCACCTGAAGCGGAATTTTGCTTTCATCATTTAACACAATCATTGACCAAAAATAACTGTTCCACCTGCTAACCGCATAAAAGAGTCCGACTGTTATAAGCGCTGGTTTTGATAAAGGTAAAAAGATTTTCCATAATATTTGAAGATCGTTTGCTCCATCCACTTTTGCTGACTCTTCTAAAGAATCAGGAACAGATTGAAAAAAGCTTCTCATGATAAAGACCAAAAACGTGGAAATAGCAAAGCCTACAATGATTGCCGTTCGAGTATCAAGCAGTCCGAGTTCTTTTAAATTCAGGTAGGTCGGGATGATTCCTGCATTAAACCACATCGTGAACGCGATAAAAAAGGCGAAAAAGCTACGACCTTTTAACCGTTTTCTCGAAAGCGGATAGGCTCCGCAAATCGTAACAAACATGCTAAACAATGTTCCAACTACTGTGTAAAAGATTGTATTTCCGTATGCTACCCAAATCCCGGGTTCTTCTAGGACCCGCTTGTATGCTTCAAATGTAATATCTTTTGGAAATAAGAGAACATCTCCCCTAAGAACAGCATCAGATGAGCTGATTGAAGCTGAGAGCACATAAATGAATGGGTAAATGCAGATAATGGCAATCAATCCGACAACAGCATAGATCATGAAATCGGCTATTTTACTTCCATAACTCTTCATTTACCACAAACCTCCGCTCTCACTGAATTTTTTCGTAATTTTGTTCACTGTGACGACAAGCACTAATCCAACAATAGCGTTGAACAAGCCTGCTGCTGCTCCGAGCTCATAGTTTGCTCCTTGCAAGCCCGCCCGGTATACATAAGTATTTATAACATCCGCTGTCTCATATGTTGCCGGTTGATAGAGCAGAATAATGGCTTCGTACCCAACCTCCAGGAAGCTTCCGATGTTCAAGATGAATAAGATCAAAATCGTCGGGATAATTCCTGGCAAAGTGACATGCCACATTTGTTTCCAGCGATTTGCCCCATCCATTTTAGCTGCTTCATACAACTGAGGATTGATTCCGCTGATTGCCGCGATATAAATAATTGCATTGAACCCGACATCCTTCCAAATGTTCATCCCGATAAAGATCGATCGGAAATATTCTGGATTGGTTAAAAAATAAATCTTTTCTCCTCCTAATTTTTCAATGATGATATTAACAAGTCCGTTTGTTGGTGAGAGAAAATTGGTAACAATCCCTGCTACAACAACGATTGAAATGAAATAAGGAAGATATGTTGCTGTCTGAGTAAACTTTCTGTAGGTTGCCGACTTAATTTCATTAAACAGAAGCGCCAAAATAATCGGTGCCGGAAAGGCAAATACCAAGGTGTATAAACTAATGAGGACGGTGTTTTTTAACGTTCTAAAAAAGTAATCGCTTTCAAAGAATTGCACAAAATTTTGAAAGCCAACCCATGGACTAGCTTCAATTCCTTGAAAAATACTATAATCTTTAAACGCAATCTGAAGTCCATACATTGGACGGTATAAGAAAAGAATGTACCATGCAATAAACGGAATCAGCAGTAAGTACAAATATTTATCTCGGCTGATTGTTTTTTTAATTCTCTGCAGGTGTGAAACACCTATCTTTTGTGTAATTTGGGGGATTTGTTTTTTCTCTTCAGATTGAATTTGTCCATTCATGCCTTTCCTCCTTTTCTTTTTTATCATCATGCTGACTGATTCGTTCGGTTACCCCCACTTTACTCGCTCATAGCCCAGTTTACTATCACCAGTTTTTTGTATATATCTCCTTTTTTTACTCAATCATAAGAAATGTAGATGGATCACAAAAAGTATCGATCCATTAAGATGATTTCTCATATTGACCTGGAGAAAGTCCAACATATTTTTTAAAGGTTCGGATAAACGTATTGACATTGTTAAACCCGACCATGCTCGCCACTTGATTAATTTTCACATCTTGCGCTGACAAAATCTCTTTTGCTTTTTCCACTCTGTACATATTTAAATATTCTTTAAAATTTTCTCCGGTTTGCTCCTTAAAAACTCTGCTCACATAACTCGATGTTAAATTAAAATGCTCAGCTAAATCAGAAAGAGAAAGATCCCTTTGAAAATTTTCATGGATAAAGTTCATCAATTGATCAGCTACTGATAAATCTGTCTTATTTGTTTGTACTTGGATGTTTTCAAGTAGCTCATCGAATAAACTTGTGATCGTTTGCTCAACCTTTTCTTTACCACGAATATGTTGAAGTCTTTGATAAAAGGTTTCATCTTCGCCAAAGATTGTCTTTTCTGCCTGATTCGTCTGCGATAAAATTCGATGAAACGTGGCAAGCAATTCAAATACAAGGCTTCGGAGTGCATATTCATCAAGCTGTCTAACATATAGATTATCGTTTAAGACGGTTTTTAAAATGGACATGGCCTTCTCCTTCTGGCCTCTGCAACTAAAATTAATCAATTCTTTCTCCATCTCAAGGGGGTAATAGTAGCTCTTTTGCTCAAAACATTCGATATCTTCAGTTGTCACAATGTTTTTTCGTTCAATTGCATACCTGTATTCAAGCAAATTTCTTGCCTGCTTATATCCTTTTTCGAAATGATAAAGTGATGCTAATGGTTCGCTGATTGCAATAAACATTGTAGAGAGTAAGCGTTCATCTAATCCCTTATTAAATGAATTTATCCAATTCCGTATGTTCTGCAAATTTGTTTCACTTGTTAAGATTGCGAGTTTCTCGGCTTCCATTTCGATCATTTCATAAGAGATGTTCTTTTCGATATGTTCTTTTAAATAGGTTAGTAGCTGAAGCTTGATTGTGAGAATCCCTTCACGTGTAACCGATTCTTCCCAATCCTTATAGTGGGTGAATTCAAAAAGGATTACCCTTCCTTGTTTAAGCTTGGTAAGACCGAAAAATTCTAATTTTTCCTTCACTTCCTCTTTCTCGACTAATCCAAGAAGCAAGTCTTTCATAAATTTTTGTTTCAATGGCATCTGGTGCTGATCAATCGTTGAAAGCAGCCTTTCGTTCATTTTTTTCATATTCGTCGTTATTTTCTGAATAAAGGCAAACTCATCTCCTTCGATGCTATCTTCTTCATCTTTTAATACTTGAAGTACTTTTTTTACAGGCTGATACGTATAATTCACGAACACAACTTGAAGTACTAGCCCTGCTAATAAAAAAAGTAAATAAACAGGCAGAGAATCGATAAGATGGCCGGCAAAAGATGTTTCAGTCACATGTTTAGGGGTAATATAAAGATACTGCCAATCTTTTAACACTTCTGAGGTTAAGGATTTGATCTGATAATCCGAAGCTGTTATTTTTTGATATGTGACAAGCTTTTCCTGAGAAGATTCCAGCTGTTTTAATTTATCCTGATTCAAGACATCAGTAATCGAAAGATCATGAAAAGTAGTTCGATGACTTAAAATACGTTTCCCTTCTACTAGAGCAAATCCTCCTTGATCAACTGAATGTAAAGCAGGGTACAGGTTTTTCGTATAGAAAGAAAGAAAAAAGACTACATTTTTGCCTTCAGCGATCCACTCTTTTTTCAAAAGGGTAATATATAGATTATCTTTCTGTGGATTCATAAGTGAAAATAATTTATACTGTCCAAAGCTATTGTTTTTTCCCTTTAAGTAGCTAGCTACCTGTTCATTTTCTTCTTTATTAAGTCCGAGCTGTTGAAAGTATCGTTCTTGGTTAATTGTCATGTCAGGTGTCACAATCATATCTTTATCTGTTTTCATCACACCTAGCTTATACTCAAACTGACTAAAAGCATTTGAATTTTTCTGCAGTTCTTTATACAATTCAGTAACATAATAATGTTCCAGTTTTTCATTCGTGTTTTGACTGAAATTCTCAAACGCTTTTGAAGATTTTAGCTGGTTAATCCCACTCAATGCCACCATTAAACGATGATCGACTTTTTCCTTCACCTGTTTTAATAGCTCTTTCTGACTCTGCTCCAACTCATAATTCGTAAACTCCCGGTTTTTTATATAATAAACAAACGATAATGCAGCTGTATAAACAAAGATAACCGCCATCATACATACAAACAACTTCCAATAAAATTTTTTCCTTTTTATCACTTCTCCGCCCCCCGCTCGAATACAAATTTATAAACAAATTAGCTTACTTTTTATATAAATTTACTTTTTTTCAACTTACTTATGACAATAAAACGATTTACCCTTGAAGTGTGACGAAAGCATGTTCTGTTTTTTTAAAACTATTGCATAGAGTAAAGTTCTCTTCACAACTTCGCTTCGATTCCTTATTATTCCTTCTTAGATAAAGAACAAAACAAAATTGACGTCTTCTTATCAATGATGGCTATCAGTTTGTATTGTTGATGGGACTTCCTACTTGACTTTTTAAATTTGATAGCCGGAAACTGTAAAATCTTTTCATTAAAAAGCCTTCAAGGATCATTCTCCAAGAAGGCAACATCATGTTCTTACGGTTAATTAAGTAATAATTCTTCCTCTATCGGTACAATGGGAAGCTGAATAAAAATAATGGTCCCTTTTCCTACTTCATTTCTGCCCAGATTTCACCATTGTGCCTTTTAATAAATTCCCGGCATATTGATTGGCTTAATCCATGACCTCTTACGGAAGGATGATGGGATTTGGTAAAGTGTCGTTCAAAAATGAACGGAAGGTCTTCCTTTGCGATCCCACCTCCAGTATCCTTACAAGAAATTAGCACCGACTTTTTCTCTACTTCTAATTGCAATTTGATACCACCGGTGCTCGTATGCTTTATCGCATTTGATAGTAAATTTTGAAATACTTGTCCGAAATGATCTAAATCAATTTCAAGGATCGGAAATAGCTCTTGTGTGCCTTTCTTTAATTCAAGATCTAAGGAGCTATTTAGAGATTCCTGGTTGTAAAGAAGTTTACAAACATGGGCAAGGTACCATTAAAAAATATGAGATATTACTAGCTCAGTAATCAATTTAGTAGCGTTTTTTCTTACATCCATCTAAGAGCAATTGTTAGATGACAGCAATCTGCGCCCCCAACCTGTGAAGAAAGTTTAAGATTAATGCCATCTGGGTTAAATGAGGTCTCCACCTTGGATTTTATCCCTGTTGACTTAATCAATCGTTCAACTTCCTTTTTATTTGATTGCTGAGCTGCATACATAATCTTTTGAGCAAATGGCTTTGACTGGGCAAATTTATCTAAAACCAAACTTGCTTCTCTTATTAATTTTTGCATTGATTTCGCTGATTGCTCAAATAATGTAGGATCAACATCAGGATATTGTCTACTTACATATTGATAATTGGTAGTTAACGAAGACATATTGAATTGGCTAACAGGATAACCATATACATGATATACAGGGTGATACATAGGTTGACAATGATATGGATACACGTTTAAGCAGCTCCTTTACGTAAGTTACCACTTATATACTATACGACTGATGCGTCTAATGGTGTTTGTCTTTTTACCCCTAGGATTATCCTAAAAATAAAAACTGTCTCATAACAGGGAGTTGGAGCCCTTTATTTGAGACAGCTTTTTTATTTTTTTATAGGCAGGAAAAGACTAACGGTTGTTCCTTCATTCACTTTACTTTTAAAATCAATCTTTCCTTTATGAAATTCAACAATTCGATAACTAACCGTTAATCCTAAGCCTGTACCTTTTTCTTTCATCGAATAAAAAGGCTCACCAAGATGTTTTAATCTTTCTTGATCTATCCCACACCCATTATCTGTAAACCGAATGCAAATATGTTCTTTATCAAATCTTTCAACATTCACTATAATTTTATTTGAAGAGGCTTCAATTGAATTTTTAATAATATTGATAAATAGTTGTTTTAGTTGATTTGGTTCACAATCAATAAGCGGCAGCTGTTCGTTGGTTATGACTTCTAGCTCAGCACCGTATAAATTTGCCTCAGATTCTAATAATGATTTGACATTCGTTAATAGTTCATTAATATTACGCTTCTGAAATTGTATTTGTTGGGGCTTGGCTAAAACCAAGAGCTCACTTGCTATAATATTAATTCTCTCTAGTTCATCAAGCATAATGTTATAATACATCTGATTCTCTTTGCTGGATGTTTGCAGAATTTGTACAAATCCTTTTAATGATGTTAATGGATTTCTAATTTCATGGGCAACACTTGCAGCCAATTCACCTATTACTGATAGTTTTTCTGTTTTTAGAAGAAGCTCCTCTGTTTCTTTTTCTTTCGTAATATCGACCGCATAGCCAATTACTCCAACTGTCTCATCATTAATGATCATCGGAACAGCCGTACAACGCAACATTTTCTTTAATTTGTCTTTGGAGACCATTTCTATTTCTTCATTGATCCAAGGTTTATTTTCCCTTATCACATTTAGATAAGCTTCATGAACCCGTGAACGGTCATGATCAGCGATTAGGGATAGGATTGATTTTTGTAAATAAGCATCCTTTTC
Organism: uncultured Metabacillus sp.; assembly: GCF_947503125.1. Taxonomy (GTDB): domain Bacteria; phylum Bacillota; class Bacilli; order Bacillales; family Bacillaceae; genus Metabacillus. Next base: position 11,029 of record NZ_CANNCR010000002.1, on the reverse strand, counting down.
ATATCCTGTGTATTTAAAAAAATGATCATTGACATTTGTTAGCCTACCTTTTAAGTCAATCATATACACTAATGCTGGGTTAAATTCAAATAATGACTTATATCTTTGTTCACTCTCAGCAAGTTTTCTTTCAGCCGCAATTCTATCTGTTACATCTCGTCCCATAACGACAAGCTCTTTTCTAGATCCGGTTTCATCATCAAATATTGGAATCTTGATTGTATCAAACGTTTTCATTGTTCCATCAGGCATCTTGATTTCTTCGATACAACGGCTAACCTCACCTTTTAACCAAGCTTCTTCATCAGATATTTCACAATATCTTAACGCATCACGAAAAAATTCGCTATATTTAGCTAGATCTGAATCTTTTTTTCCCTTATAATCAACATGTTCAATATTAAACAGCTTTAACGCAAACTCATTTGCCTTTGTCCATCTTCCTTCACCATCTTTAAAATTAACAAAATCAACCATGCAATTGATTAAGATGTGTAACTTATTCTTTTCTTCCTTTTCTTTTTCATAGGCCTCTTTTTTCAGGATTAAATAATAGAAAAAGATACTTGTAAAGATGACAAATAGGATCCCTTTCATATTTTGAAAAATTAAATGAATGTCAGTAGGAATATTAATAAAAACAATTAAATTATCCGTCACAATAATCCATATAAAGCTGAATACGATATATACCAATAGCCATTTTATTTTATTAGCCATAATACTCTCCTTGAATATTGACGATTAATGACTATTTTACTATAGTTATTCTCGGATTACATTACTATTTAAACAGAAATTTTTTCCGAAGAAATTACAAGAAAAAAGCGACTAACAATAAAAGGGTCAGTCCCCTCTAACAAATATTTAGATATATGTTGGAGGAAACGGACCCTTTAGAGAAAGCCTCTTCTTTTATTTATTTTCTAATTATCCTTAATCAACGATAAAAGCGTTATAACCTTGTCTTTTTAAATCTTCGGCGACAATTTGAGCAAGCTGTCTTGCTCCTTCACGGTTAGGGTGTAAGCTGTCACCCGTCATATAAAGACTTTTTGTCGCTTCAGGCCCAATTGATGTAAAGTATTGGGAACTTAGGACATTTAGATCGACCAATGGAACACCTTCCTCCTTAGCTAATGCAAGAATGGAATGTCTATACCATCTATTTTCTGAGTTGTGAATATTTTCCGCGTTAAAATCAGTCGCTCTTCCCTGTGGTGTTGATAAAACAACCGTTGCTCCTGTTTCCTTAACCTGTCTAACCATGTCCCGCATAATCTCTTTAAACTCTGCTTCGGTTGTATTGTTCTTTGGATTTGTGTCATTAATTCCTAATTGCAAAAGAAAATAATCACCTGGTTTAATATACTTCAAAATAGCTTCTAGTTGACCATCATCTCGAAAGCCTCTGGCAATTTGACCACCTGATGCCATATTCCTAACCTGGTAGTTTTGAGTATCAACAAATTCAGGCAATAGCTGACCCCATCCAGCTTGAACACTGTTTACTAAAGGGTAGTAGTTGCAAACAGTTGAATCTCCCCCTATATAAATAGTAGGATTGGGAATAGGATGTTTTGATAGTTTTTTGATTTTCAGGGCACTGAGAGTAAACTTTGTTCCAACTTTCCCTTCTGTCACAAGCAGGTTTAATTGATGATCGGTAATAGGAATTTGGAATGTATCTGTTGCCCCGTTTCCGGTCATATTGATAACTTGAAAGACACCTTCAGCCGCTACACTTGCTCTTGCAGTATTTCCAAGAGTTACAGTTACCTCGTAAAGCCCATTTGGCAGATCGACATTAAACGTGTTCGTACTTTTCGTGCCAAACGTTAAAAATTCAACTGCATCACTAGCTACTCCTATCCCACTCGCGTCAACATTTTGCATGTTTTTAGGTGTATTAAATCCATATCCCTGTTTCTCATTATAACGATCTGTTGCGCTAACTCCTGTATATCCCTTTTCAACAGGGCCATCACCAAAGTCAAATTGATATTTCTTTGGTTCAGCTTGTGATGCTTGTACTTGAGGAGGTGCCGAAATACTCAGTGCAAAGACAATCAACAAAAGAACTGAACAAAATAGTTTCCAACCTCGTCCCTTTTTCACCGCTTGTTCCTCCCTCACAAAAGTCTCCTATTTTATGAATGTCATTGTATCTTGACCTGAGAAGCAATACCCATTTTCTAATGTACCTGAGACAGTTACTTCAATTTCGCCCAACTCGCCATCAAGTATGTTTAAAATATCTTGTTGTTCAAACTTAACAATGTTTCCTTGAACCTCTCCCGCTATCTGCTTTCCATTAACCTTCATTTGTACTCCTGAAAGTCTTTGTTTAAAAGGTAGTGTCACTTTCCCTGTTACACGGTATTCACCGCCATTATTTTTTACATGAATAACATGTGGTGACATCTTAATACTTGCGTTTGCAACGACATACATATCTGGAAAGACTGGTTTAGCCATGTTATTACCGAGATAGAAGCTTGTATGTGGCGGTTGATTATAAGCGACATTTTGCCAAGCAACACCTAATCGATACACCCGGTCATGCATTAGTGTATAGATGCGTTTATCCGTTACATCTGTTGTCGTAAAAATACGAAGCTCACTGCTATCTGCTGATCTCCAGATTGCTTCTTCACGCCAGTCGCCAACTAGATCTGCCTGCAAGCTTGGATTTCCTTTCGTCGAGTTATTAGAGGCTGTGTCTTCTGCTGTTAATAGATTAATAGTCGTGTTCGTTTCATAATCCCATTTATCAATTTTTCCTGTTCCATAGCCTTTCGTTGCATCCCAATGATGGTCTAGGAGCTCTCTTGATAAGTCGCCATCCCACCAAATTGCAAAGTTCGTTGATGACGGCATCGATTCAGTTATTAAATGAAAGATTCCTTTTTAACTTAACTGAATGCTGTCTTACAAACAAGCTCACTTTTTTGCATAACCGTTTTCTTATCAATTTGCACTTTTTTGTAAACCGAGAATCTTTTGTTGAGGGGAAAAAAGGCTGTCTCTTTAGATTTGAGACAGCCTTTATGACTACTTTTGGAGAGCGATCGCTTCTTGCTTTTTTTCAATTTTTGAAAAAGCAAGAAGTGAAGACCACATGATTACAAATGCGAAGAGGCTTCCGCAAAAGATTGGAATTAATCCTGGTATAGTGATCATTAAAAAATAAATGGCAATCGCTCCTACCACCATCATGATCGTTGATAAGGGGTGTAAAATCATAATTAGAAACGAATTTTTGAGTACATGAAATATCTTCGTTTCATAATGAACAAAAACTGGAAAAACATAAAAAGAGGTTAACACATACCCTAAAAAGATCATTAATAATGGAAAGTACAGCAGCCTAATCACTCCTGATGCTTCCCTCACAATCGTAAGGTCAAAATATAAAATATATCCAACAACAAACATCAAGATCCCGATCATATTACTTTTTACAAATTCTTTCTTATATGTGGTAAAAAATGTTTTAAACACAGGAATATCCGTATCTCCTATAATCAGCTTTCGAATAACTGCAAGCATTGCCGCGGATGCAGGGAAAAATCCAAATACGATTAACCCAACAAGTGAAAATAACAGCCATAATAAATTTACATATGCAAGTTTCATAATCCATTCGGATATTTTATAAAAGCCTCCTGCTAGCCCATTCATTTGCATTCCTATCTCCTCCTTAACCTTTTATCGTTCCAATTACTTCTTATCAATCACTAATGACACTTGACACCCGCCAGGCACCATAATAATGTTATCATCAACATTTAGCCAGACAGGTAATGCATGAGGATTATAAACAAAGTGGCTGTCTGCAGAAAATTTCAGGTTTTGAAATGCCTTCAGATAATCCACAATTTCAATATTTGTTGCATACCATATATCCTCTCTATTACCAACCACTTGGCAAAAACGTTCGATAAGCTCCCAATTTTGGTCAAGATCAAACTCATAACTATGTCCCCATACATACAACATATATAGATATTGCTGTTTATGAAGGTTGATAAAGGTTTCAGTAAGCTTCATTAAATCTTTATTATGATGGCATGTTGGCTTCCATTCATAAAAATCATGAGGGATTGAAAAATCGCCAGTGGAATGAACCGTTCTTCCATACTCTATTCCTAGAAATGGAAGTATCTCTTTAATTTGACGATTATATGAACCATTTGGGTAGGACATTCCTCTAACGGGATATCCTACTATTCTTTCTAACCCTTTACGATCTTCGATTATTTCTTCAACCAGCTGTTCTTTTGGCGACCTCGCAATGGTTGGATGTGTGACTGTGTGGGCAGAGACTTCATGTCCGTCATACAGCTCTTTTATTTCCTCGAGTGAGATGCGATCTCCAACACCTAATAGCCCGGAATTAATATGGAATGTTCCTTTTATTCCATACTGATTGAAGATGTCTACTAATCTCCTATCAGCTGCTTTTCCATCATCATAGCTTAATGTTACAACTTTATGTTTACCTTCAGGAAACGCTAACATTACTTTTGGCATTCTATCAATCTCTCCTTTTTTATCGCCTCATGTACGTGAAATTTATGATAAGCTGCCTTCATCAGAACCATTAGCTCGATGGCAATTAAAATTATCCATCCTTTTCAATATCCACTAAATCACGATCTTGATGCAATTTCCGATATTGGCTTGGCGGTATGCCCATTTGTTTCTTAAAGATTCGATTAAAATAGCTGTGGCGATATCCTACGCTTTCAGCAATATCATTTATCTTCATCGTTGAATGCAAAAGAAGTTCCTTCGCTTTTTGGATTCGTAATTCTGTTAAATAATCAATGAAATTTATTCCTACAATTTGTTTAAATGCTTTGCTGAGCGAGTAAGGGTTCGTTCCTGCTTCTTCTGCACAGCTATCTAACGAAATATCGTTCATATAATTTTCCTGAATCATACAAACCACTTTTTCAACGATTCGCTTTAATTCCATATTCATCCTGCCTTCAAGTCTTTGGTTAAATGGCAGAATAATCGAGTTAATAAACCATTTTGTAAACCTTTCGATTGTGTGGATCTGGGAAAGCTCTTCAAACATATCTTTGCCGTTAAACAAATCATGCGGATGGATACCTGCATGCAAAATTTCATGCTGGATACTGCTGTACAATTGCCTTACACCCTGTTGAATATTCACCTCATTCATCCCATTTTTTTCTGCTATTTCCTCTAAAAACTGATGAACTAACATCTCAATTCCATCTATTTGCCCCATTCTGATTGCTTGAATAATTTCCTTTTCAACCGTAAAAGGATAACGGAAACTATTGATATCATTCAATGATCCAATCTCCTGGATATCAATGATTTGATTTTTATTTTCAAAGATTCGAAGACGTTTCCACTTATCCATTTCTTCAAAAATATGATGGATTTCCTTGATTTTATTTGTCGGTTCGCTAATGGTGACAAGAACCTGCAGGTTGATAATGTCATTAACAGCATCCGTTACTTTACTCGCAAATTGAAGAATATCCTCCCTTATTGAAGAGCCTGATGGATACAGAATTAAAACACCAACAGATAAATCTGAGAATTTCATCACATTGTATTGTGTAAACATCTCATTGGCGATTTCCTCCATTATATTTGCGGTTAAGAAGGTTACAAGACTTTCATCATTATTTGAAAAACGGTCTTTTGAATCTAATAGACCTGTCAGATTCACATCAATTGCAATATAATGATGGTTTTCAATGATCCAACCATATCCTTTCATCCTTTTTGCTAAATCTTCTTCTTTATAATGAAAAAAATACCCTTGTACAAGCTGAAGCACGAAACTATTCTTAATTTCTGTTACCTGTTCGGAAAGACGGTGTTGTAATAAATTGCTTTTTTGTGATAATTCTTCCCATTGTTGCTCAATCAGCAAGAATTCATCTGTACCAGTCGGCTTCCATTTTTCAGTAGATTCGTTCATCAATTTACCCATTAACTTTCTAATAGGTGAATAAATCCGATAGGATGCAAACAATGACATAATAATAGCTAAAATAAGAGCGGATGCGCTAATCACTAATATGATTCTTGAAACAATAACAAGAGGTGCTGTAATGGACGACATTGGTGCGGCTGATACATATGTCCAATTAGAATCAACTCTTGATAATTGACCGACAGAAACAGAATAGATTTGATGATCAAAGGTAAATTGAAATGATTCCTTACCCACATCCAGTTTAGCAACCTTATTTTTTAAAGCGTTTACAAAAGATTCATCATTTGTATTGTTTGCCGACAATATCAACTGATTATCCTGATTCAAAATGAATGTTGCGCCTTTCCCGTATGGTGTCAGCGTTTTCAAAATTTCAAGTGCATGATTTTGATTAAGAGAGATAATAATAGAGCCAAATGGATGTTTACTACCTGCAGGTATGGTATGAATAAGAGCTAGACTTGATCCATTTCGGCTTTTTCCAGGATAAGGCCCCCAGTAAAGACTTTTCCCCTCTAATGTTTTGTGAAAAAGACTGACTTCCTGTTTGTTTAAAGAATGATACTCCGTATTAAACAAGACATTCTTATCTCCCTCTATATAAAGGGCAACATTTTTAATAAGAGGATGTGTTTCTTGTAAACGCACAAGTGTTTTTGAAAGATCATATGACTCTGTAAAGTGTTTAACAAAATCCATACTTCTTAATGATTCACCAAAGCGAGGTTCAATCGCCCATCGTGATGCGGAATATTCCAAATTCCTGAATTGTTCATCAATATTTTTTGCCCTTTGCTCAATTTGCTCCTCATGAAGTTTACGTAGTTCGTCCTCAACAGCGCCAACAGCAAGCCAGTAAATAAGAATTCCCGTAATTAACCCTGGAATACTGGCTATAAGCAAAATGAGAATAAAATTTTTCCGAAAATGATTTCCGTTCCAATTCACTTTTTTTAACATAATGCCTTTATTCTTTATCCCAATAAAATCCCCCCTATTCAAACATAAAACAAAAATTATCACTTCTATTATTGCATAATTCAAACAATAAAAGAAAGCGGTTTATGAAAATCGGCAAAAACTAATTTCTTTTTCATGTAAAAAGGACAATTTACTGTTTTATTCAATAAATTGCCCTTCTATAAAACTAACCTTTTACTGAACCTAATAACATGCCTTTGGCAAAATGCTTTTGGAGGAAAGGATAGACGATTAAAATCGGTAATGTTGCTACGACAACGACGGCAAGTTTCAATGATTGCTCTGGTGGTTCAACATATTCTGCACCCATTGAGGCTGGATCGCTCAACATCGATTGGGAAAGGAGAATGATTTGCTGAAGCAATACTTGAACTGGCCATTTCGTATTGTCATTGATGTATAATAATGCACTAAAGAAATCATTCCAAATCGCGACCGCATAAAAGAGTGTAAAGGTTGCAAGCACAGGTTTTGACAGCGGGAGCATAATTCTCCAGAAGATCCCAAACTCCGTACAGCCATCAATTTTAGCTGACTCCTCTAATTCTGCAGGGATATTTTGAAAGAACGTTTTTACAATAATTAAATTAAATGGATTAATCGCTGCAGGCAAAATCAAAGCCCAATAAGAATCCAATAATCCTAATGATTTCACAACTAGATAAGTAGGAATCATTCCTCCGCTAAATAACATTGAAAATACAATGAGATTCATTATGGTACTGCGTCCCATTAAATGTTTTCTAGATAGCGGATAAGCCATCGTAAAGGTAAAAAAGAGACATACAAGTGTTCCGACAACTGTTACACCAATGGATACTAATATGCTTCGGGTAAATGTAGCTGTTGAAAAAATATATTTATAGGATTCCAGTGAAAATGTTTCTGGAATGATAAAAAAGCTTCTTCTCGTTAACTCTGCTTCTGTAGCAAATGATCCAGCAATCACATATAGGAATGGACAAACCATCAGCAATCCGATGATTCCTAAAAAAATAAAGTTGAATACATCAAATACTCGACCTGCTGGAGTATTGTGCATTTTTGGCATTGCCATTTGCAAACACCTCCTCTAAAATTAAAACCAATTAAAAGATCCCGTCTTGTCCCATTTTCTTCGCCAGCTTGTTCGCACCTAAAACAAGAATGATGCCGACGACTGATTTAAACAAGCCCACTGCTGTACTATAACTATATGCACCTTGTGTAATCCCTACAAAGTAGACATAGGTATCAAATACATCTGCCACACTGCGGTTTAATGAATTCGACATTAAGAAAATTTGTTGAAAGCCTGTATCCAGGAAGTTTCCAAGCCGCAAAATGAGTAAAACGATAATTGTACTTCTTACAGCTGGCAGCGTAACATGCCACAATCTTCGGAAACGACCTGCTCCGTCTACGATTGCTGCTTCATACTGTTCTTGATCAACAGTTGCTAGAGCGGCTAAGAAAATAACCGTGCCCCAGCCTGTTTCTTTCCAAATAATTTGTCCCATTATGAGCGGGCGAAACCACTCAGGTGATGATAAAAAGTTGATTTCCTTTCCATAAAAATAAGAAACAATTTCATTCATCACCCCACCGCTTGTTGTAAAGAAAATATACGTGATACTTGCAACGATTACCCATGACATGAAATGGGGCACGTATATAAAGGTTTGAATCGTTCTTTTATAAGAATTAATCCGTAATTCGTTTAAAAGAAGTGAAAGGATGATTGGTGCGGGAAAAAAGAAGACCAGGTCTAATGCCGCTAAAATGAATGTATTTCGTAATAATCTAAAAAAATCGGGGTTTTGGAAAAAGTCTTTAAAATTTTCAAAACCTACCCATTCACTGCCAACCACACCTTTGAATGGCGAATAATCTTGGAAAGCAATGACAACTCCCCACATTGGCACATATTTAAAGATCAAAAAATAGAGAATTCCTGGAATTAATAAGAGATATAACCATCGATCTCTCTTTAATCTCTGCAGCTTTGTAATCGTTGTCGTTTGTTTCTCACTGACTATATTTGCTGAGTGATTGTACTCTTGGTTGACATTTTGTGTTTTAAGAAATGCCACTGTCTCTCCCTTCCTTCCTATGATGTACGATTAAAAGTTAGGAGGTGAGCTATGCACCTCCTGACTTTTCGAATTATTTGTTTGCCTCTTTGTATAATTTATTGATTTCTTCAATATAATCTTCTCCACCAGTACTGCGCCATAATTTGATAGCATCCTTAAAGCCTGTTTCATCAATCTGACCGACGATAAATTTAATTCGTGCATCATTAATAATATTGTCTAATTGCTGACCTTTTTGAGCATAAACCTCAGAAACTAGGGCTTCAGCAGGGTTTGGAACAACGATTTCTTCATTTTCTTTTTTAACTTGTTCTTCCTTTAATAATAACGGTGTTTGTTCTTCTTGAATAAACCGGTTCTCTGGTATTCCAGTCTGGAATTGGTTAAGGTCTGTGAACTCATTAATAAGAGCTTCATTATTTTTCGTAAGGTTGACTAAATTGCCATCTTTCATTTCATAATGACGTCCTTCTAAGCCATTGTAGGCTAAAGTTTGAGCCTCCTCTTCACTTAACTTATCAATAAACGCTAAAACTTTTTTCAGCTCTTCTTCTGTTTTTACGCTGGATTTAGGAATGGCAAGCATACCAGAATATCCAGAGGTAGGCAGGTTATGCAGACCAGTCGGCCCTTCCACTGCACCTATTACATCGATTGGCTCTTTTAAATTAGGGTTTGCAGCCAGCATGTCTTCTTCAGCACGATGAGCACGGTCGACTACATCGACAATAACACCTGCTTGTCCATTCAGTAGCGGGTCACCCCATTTTTGCGGATCCATGACCGCAAAATCTTCATTAATTAATCCCTCATCATAAAGTTTTTTAAAGAATTTTAGTGCATTAAAATATTCTTCTGTCATAAAATCAGGCTGCAAGTTTCCTTCTTCATCCTCGCCCCACTTATTTGGAGCTCCAAACCATGTTTGCATAATATCCCACGGACCTGTGTATTTTGAAACAACCATTCCATAGGTATCATCTTTTCCATTTCCATCTGGGTCTTTTTCTGTGAACGCTTTCAAAACGTTGTAAAAATCATCAATTGTTTTCGGTGTTTGCAACCCGACATTTTCTAACCAATCTTTTCTAAATGTTATCCCGTTTCTTCCCAAAGGACGACTGCGATAGATTCCATAAATCTTACCGCCTATGGAGCTATTATTTAACGTAATTTCATTTGCTTGACTTAGATTAGGATAATCCTTTAGGTAAGGTCCAAGCTCCCAAAAAGCACCGTCTTTAACCGCACTTATGAAACTAGGTAATTTTGAAGGAATCATCATAATATCCGGTAGATCACCAGATGCTAGTGTAATATTTAATTTGTCTGAATACGAGCTATTAAGAACCCAATTCACTTTAATATCCGTTTCCATAAATTTTTCAAGCTCTTTAAATACTGGACTATCTTCACTAGGAGGTTCTGGCGTATAAGCCGTCGTCATAATTGATATCGTATTATCTGATTCGCTTTTTCCGGATTCTTTACTAGATGTTTCTGCATCGCTGCATGCAACTAATGATGATGAAATCAACATTGTTGAAAGTAATGGAAGGACAATTCTCTTTCTTATTTCTTTTTTACTTTTTCCCATTTAAAATTCAGCCCCCTGTATTAAAATTTTTATTGGGAATCAAACGTCACTGCTGTGAGCGGGATGATCTCTGTCTTTACCATAATTCAAATCGATTTTTCTAACAATTATCATTTTTTGCCTTCTAAAAAACCATTGGTAATACTGAATTTGCAGTGTGAATTTCAACTTTTTTGACTAGATAACACTTTTTTGTAAACGCTTTTATGGTAAATGAATAGTATATATAACCACTGTTCTTCTTGTGAAATTGGACATACCATACTTAATTATTGGATCTTTAATAGATATACCCCGCTATTTATCATCGTATTGTAAAAACTTTTATATTAAAAAAGTTAATAATCTTTGAATTTAAGGGCTTTAAATGCAAAAAACTTGCCA
>NZ_CANNCR010000001.1 GCF_947503125.1 uncultured Metabacillus sp. | reverse complement strand
CATTCTTTTAAAAACTTAGAAATGTAATTAATTTTTGATTAAATGCATGACCTGAGAGAAGGTATGAATAATTCAGGATTTAATTATAAATTCTGCTATAACAATGATAAAAACTGGTGTAAATATTATTTTCATATAAGGATATTCTTTTAAAAATGATATTAAAAAAAGGGCAATTATGCCCTTTTTTAATCATCAAGTAAATCCAATTCTTCTTGGCTTTCTTCTGGTGAAAGAACTTCTTCATCTAACCCGTATTCCTTGCGGATTTTGTCTTGTATCTCTAAACGAAGAGATGGATTTTCTTTAAGGAATTGCTTCGCATTTTCACGCCCTTGACCTAAGCGCTCTTCGTTGTAAGAATACCAAGAGCCGCTTTTTTGAACAATGTCAAGCTCTGTTCCTAAATCGATAATCTCTCCTTCTTTAGAGATCCCTTCACCGTACATGATATCTACTTCTGCAACCTTGAAAGGAGGTGCAACTTTGTTTTTGACAACTTTAATTTTTGTCTTGTTACCAACCATGTCATTTCCTTGTTTAAGTGTTTCAGCACGACGCACTTCTAAACGAACGGATGAATAGAATTTCAAAGCGCGACCACCTGGAGTTGTTTCTGGATTTCCAAACATAACTCCAACTTTTTCACGAATTTGGTTGATGAAGATGGCGATTGTTTTCGATTTGTTGATTGCGCCAGATAGTTTACGTAATGCTTGTGACATTAAACGAGCTTGAAGACCAACATGTGAGTCACCCATCTCGCCCTCAATTTCCGCTTTTGGCACTAACGCCGCAACAGAGTCTATAACAAGAATGTCTACAGCCCCGCTGCGGACAAGCGCCTCTGCGATTTCAAGTGCTTGCTCACCAGTATCAGGTTGGGATAGCAGGAGCTCATCAATATTTACTCCAAGCTTTTGTGCATATACAGGATCAAGTGCGTGTTCCGCATCAATAAATGCAGCTTGTCCGCCCTGCTGTTGAACCTCTGCAATCGCATGTAGAGCAACAGTTGTTTTACCTGAACTTTCTGGTCCGTATATTTCTATAATTCTACCGCGAGGGTAACCTCCTACTCCTAAGGCAGCATCTAGAGCAAGGGAACCGCTTGGTGTAGTTGAAACTTTTCGATCTGTCTGTTCCCCGAGTTTCATAATGGAACCTTTACCGAATTGCTTTTCTATTTGTTTTAACGCCATATCTAATGCAGCTTGACGATCGCTCACAAATTTTCCTCCTTTAAATGAATCTATATTAAATATACCGCTTTTTCAACAGTTTGCCAAGCAATAATCGAACATTTATTCGATTATTTTCCATCGTAAAATATTCTTATATTTTCACTTTTCTTTTTAGAAAAACTTCTATTTTAGCTATATGAACTGTTGTAAAAATGAATTTTATATATTTATAGAAAGAAAATAGGATCTGCTTAAATCAGATCCTAGAAAACATATTATATCATTCTATTTCCGATAATAGTTTGACTAAATAATGACATCCATACTTTACCGTTCTTACACGAATGCCATTTCTAGATCCGGCAAAATGAAATCTATAGACCTGTGTTTCTTTTCCACTAAACGAAATACCCATAAAAACAGTACCAACAGGCTTATCTTCCAGCGGCTGTGGTCCGGCAACACCGGTAAAGCTTATGCCGATGTCGCTGTTTGATAATTTCCGAATTTGGTCAGCCATTTCCTTCGCACATTCCTCACTGACGGCTCCATTTTTATCAAGTGTTTGTTTTGAAACATTTAGCAGCTGTTCCTTCATCTCATTTGTATAGCATACAATACTGCCTTTAAATAACTGTGAGGCACCATCAAATGCTGTTATTTGTTCAGAAAACATACCGCCAGTCAGGCTTTCAGCTGCTGATACCGTCTTTTGCTTTGCAAGTAACAGTTTTTTTAATTCTTGAGGTAAAGTTGTTTGTTCATAACCATAAAAAAACTCGCCAACACGAGATTGGATTTTTTGCTCAAGTTCATCAAGTAGCTGATTTGCAACATGTTCGTCTTGATGCTTAGCTGTTAAACGCAACGTTACTTCACCATCAGCAGCTAATGGTGCAACAGTAGGATTTAGCTGCTCATCAATGATATCCTGTATGTCGGTTTCAAGCTGTGATTCGCCAATTCCAAAGTATCTGAGCACACGAGAAATAATCTTTTCTTGAAATCCAAGCTGTTTTTGAAAATATTCCCGTCCATAGTTTTGAAACATTGGTTTCATTTCACTAGGTGGCCCTGGCAGCAGCATATAAATCGTTTGATCCACATTTAAAGCCATTCCAGGAGCCATACCATAATCGTTTTTTAATATGAATGAATCCTCTAAAACAAGTGCTTGCTTTTTATTGTTTTCAGACATGATCCGTTTCGTTTGAACAAAGTATTGTTCGATGCTATCAAGGGCTTCCTGGTCAAAGACAAGCTTTTTACCGAGTGTCTTTGCAATGGTTTCTTTCGTTAAATCGTCTTTTGTAGGTCCTAAACCACCTGTAAAAATAATAACATTTGAGCGTTCCTTGGCGATTTTAAGCGCTTGCTCAAGCCGTGTTGGGTTGTCACCAACAACGGTGTGATAATAAACATTCATGCCAAGCTCGGCAAGCTCAAGTGATAAAAATTGCGCATTGCTATTCACAATTTGCCCTAACAATAATTCAGAGCCGACCGCGATGATTTCAGTGCGAATACTCATCAATATCCTCCTATGGTTTCAAGATTACTTGGAATTAACAAACACATGTTTATTTTTATTTAAATAATCCCAGCCAGATATGACAGTGAAAAAGGTAGCAACCCATAATGCGATCATGCCAAAGGGCAAATTTATGAACTCAAATGGAAGGTTATGAAGCAATAGCGCTGAAATGGCAACAATTTGTGTCCACGTTTTGATCTTACCTAGCATATTAGCTGCAACAACTTCACCTTCACCTGCTAAAATAGCTCTTAATCCTGTCACAACAAATTCACGGCTGATAATAAGAATGACCATCCAGGAAGGCGCCAGCTCCAGCTGGACTAAAATAATTAAAGCAGCTGAAACAAGAAGTTTGTCTGCTAACGGATCTAAAAACTTCCCAAGATTTGTCACCAAATTAAGTTTACGGGCATAGTAACCATCAATCCAATCTGTTGTTGAAGCAATAATAAAGATTAGTGCACCAACAAAATGGGTGACTAAAATTGATTCAGTGCCGAATGTTAATTCGCCCCAGTCCAATGGCGCAAGCATGATCACCATGAAAACAGGTATTAAGAATATTCTCGAAATCGTTATTTTATTAGGTAAATTCATCAATTTTCCCTCCAAGTAACTGTATTATGTACTAAAAAGTGAGCGTGATTAGGTCATCGGTTTGCGAAGAGAATTTCTTACTTTTAACATGTAAACAGAAAATGGGACGACCCAAAATAATGCCTAGAACCTCCTCCAACATAATAGAAGGAAGAGGTGCTTGACACGTAAACATGAATCAATCCCTATTCTTTGCTATATATAATCGTAATGTTTTGAGGTGTTGTCTTAGCATCTTCATATTGTAAAAGCTGGCCATTGATTTTTAGCTCCGTACCCGGAACATTTCCAACCCTTACTGTTATTTCTGATTCAGCTGTAAAATCAAAGGTTTGTGACTCTCCTCCAGCAATTTCTGCACCAAAGAAGCTTTTACCTTTTCCATTTTTTATACTGACCCATGTTCTGCCTTTAGCAATCACTTCTAATTGAAACTTTGCAGCACCGGAGAGATTATATGTTGTTGTCGTACCCTCTTTCCCTTTTACTGTTAAAGTTTGTGCAGGAGTTTCCGGTTCCTGTTTAACTTCTTCCTCAACAGGTGGTGTTTCTTCCTGAACCTCTTCTTCTGGGTCCTCATCTTCATTGCCTGCTGCCGTATTTTCTACATTGTTTGTATATTCATTTCCATTTTCGACTTTCGTTGCCTCTTCACCTGGATTACTATCTGCAGCGTTTTGTCTCCATACCCAAAAAACAATGGCAATAAGAATAACAGCTGCCACAATTAATAATCTTGGAAGCAGATCAAGAAACTTGGATGCAGATTTTGGTAGTTGTTTATGTGTTTTTACTCTTGAAAGCTGTTCTGGTAAATCATCATTATATGTACTCGGGATTTCATTTTTATATTCTTCAAAGATCATCTCTGGATTTAAGTTCACCGCTTCAGCATATTGCTTAATAAATGCGCGAACATAAAATTTACCAGGGATCATTGAATAATTCCCTTCTTCGATACCAAGCAAATACCGTTTTTGTATTTTGGTCATTGCTTGAAGGTCATCCAAGCTAATGTTTTTTTCTTCTCTTGCTTGTTTCAGTCGATTTCCTAATTCACTCAACCGTAACACCCCATATTTAAAAGTCAAAGCCTGAAAGACTTGAGGAATCAAACATCATATGTGGTTCTTCAGCATCTTTATATGTAATTTCCTCATCAGGCTCATTACGAATTTCTATTATATAATCAAAATCATCAATTGTATATTCTGTATTTTGTACAAAAATATCAGGATGCTCTACAACTTTCGTTGCAGACAGCCTCATAATTTCCCTTACTAGCTGAAGATGCTGCTCAGAACCTCTTCGTGTAGAAACAATTCCATCGATAATGAACACATTATCCTCACTGTATTCATCTGCAATCAACTGGCTGCGAATCGTTTGCTTTAACAAAGTGGATGAAACAAAAAGCCATTTTTTATTCGCACAAACGCTTGCTGCCACAATTGATTCTGTTTTACCAACTCTCGGCATCCCGCGAATTCCGATCAATTTATGACCGTCCTGCTTATATAATTCTGCCATAAAATCGACTAATAGTCCAAGCTCATCCCTGACAAATCGAAAAGTTTTTTTATCATCAGCATCACGTTGAATATAACGTCCATGTCGTACGGCTAATCTGTCCCTAAGCTTTGGAACTCGAAGTTTTGTCACAGTTATATGATCCATGGTGGCTAGAATCGATTCAAGCCTGCGAACTTGATCATTGCTTTCACATTTTAATAAAAGGCCGCGACGTGAATCATCTACTCCATTTATGGTGATGATATTAATAGAAAGCATCCCTAATAAAGAAGAAACATCCCCGAGAAGCCCTGGACGATTTTTTTGAATTTCATATTCTAAATACCACTCATATGGCATAATTAAGCCCCCTTTAACCAACCACTATAACCTATAATATATGATTTTCCCGAAAGAAGAAAGAACAAAAAGAAAAGGGAAGTCGTCTTGCTCAGCGACGGAAAAAAAATAATAAATTCAAGAAAAAGAATAGTGAAAAAGAGAGGATTAGCTCCTCTCTTTTTTAATGTGAACCGTTATTTTGAACAAGTTTTACCATCATACTTGCAATTGCATGTTTTTCTTGCTCTGAAGCAACACTCCAAAGATCTGCTAATACTCTTTCTTGAACGTTTTTAGGGTCAACTTGCTTAGCTAAATAGTCACCAACTTCGAATGCTAAGTTATTAATAACCTGTTCGTTCATTCCTTCGTTCTGAGCATGATGTAAACGGTCACCAAGGAAATTTTTCCACTCATCCCAATTTTCTAAAACAGACATAGGAGTACCTCCTTTATAATTGTTACAGGCTTATTGTTCCTTATGGAGGTTTATTTTATTCCGGGATTCCTCGGAAAAACAAAAATATTGTTTTCACTAATACCATCCTCCATCAACCGACAATACCTGTCCTGTAATATAAGAGGCTTTTGGTGAAGCTAAAAAAGAAACCGTTTGGGCAATTTCGTGAGGAAGACCTAATCTTCCAAGGGGAATTTCATCCTTTAGCTGTATTAATTCCTCTTCAGTAAAAGTTGAAAGCATTCGGGTATCAATCGCCCCAGGTGCAATTGCATTTACACGAATTTGACTAGGAGCAAGCTCTTTTGCCAGTGCTTTTACGAACGAATTTTGTCCACCCTTCACCATAGAGTACAACACTTCACACGATGCTCCAACAATCCCCCAAATAGATGAAATCACAATAATGTTGCCTTTTCTGCTCTTCAAGATCGGAATCAGTCTTTGAGTTAACCGAAATGGAGTTGAGATGTGCAGGTTAATCATTTGGTCGATCTCATCATCATTCATATCAGTCACTAAACCGTAATAGCTCATACCGCTTGTTAATACAAGCAAATCAATTGGCATTTGAATTTTATTTACTACATGATCACAACCATTTGGTTGAGCTAAATCTGCATGGATCGGAATAATCATTTTATGATTCCCAGATGTTTCAATCAATTGTTTAATTGCTAGTTCATTTTGATAATAGTGGACGTATACATGATAGCCATCTTCCATTAGCTGTTTCGTAATGGCTGTTCCGATTCCCCCGCTTGCACCAGTAATTAAAGCATATTTTTCCATTTTTCCCCTCTCAAAAAAGAGGCGGTCTCAATAGGCTCTAACCTCTCCAAAAAACATGAATATATAGGAATGATAGACAATTTTAGATCCTATATATTGTATTGTTGGGGGCTAACCAATTATTTTAAGACTGCCTCTTTTACTATCTTCCTTACTTAGGAATAACCTGACAAACTGTAAATAACTCCTTATCAACAGCATCCTGAAGAATCGTAGTTATTTCTTCTTTTGTTAATGATTCAAGTGTTGGTACAACGTCAAAAAGCTTCATCTCATTAAAGGCATACCTTGTAAATTGATTGGCAATATATTCAGGTGAGTTAATGGCTCTCAAAAATGCACCGATCTTTTTATTTTTTGCTGCATCAAATGTAGTGAAGTCAACACCTTCAGCTTTTGCCTTTAATAGGATGTCTTGAATACGCTCTGCAAGTTTATCTGGATCCTCGGTATCTCCGCCAATCATAGCAAAACCAAATCCTTTTTCTTCTGTATAATCATAGCTGAAGGTATCATCAATAAGTCCTTCACTGTATAGATTTTCATAATTCTTTGAGCTCTTACTAAACAACATATCAAGAATAATATTCATGGACAGCTCATATTTTAACAATTCCTGACCAGATCGATTTGGATTTTTTGCTTTTAAACCGACTAAGCATTTTGATCCTTGAACATTCATCTTTAATTTATCTATTTTTTTATAAACTTCAACAGGTTCAGACGGGAATTCTCGCTTAATCTCCGATTGAGCAGTAAAATCCTTTTTCTGCTGATTTTCCCTAACTTGCTTTAAAATGGCTTCAGGTTCAACAGCTCCAACAATAAATAACAGCATATTGCTTGGATGGTAAAACGTATTATAGCATTCATATAATGAATCTTTTGTAATTTTAGCAATCGAATCAATTGTACCAGCAATGTCAATTCTCACAGGATGATGCTGGTAAAGATTTTGAATTAAACCAAAGTATAATCTCCAGTCAGGATTATCATCATACATATTAATCTCTTGTCCGATGATGCCCTTTTCTTTTTCAACCGTTTGCTCAGAGAAATAAGGTGTTTGTACGAAATCAATTAATGTTTCCAGATTCTGTTCTACATTGCTTGTACTCGAGAATAAATAGGCCGTTCTAGTAAATGAGGTAAATGCATTAGCAGATGCACCTTGTTTACTAAATTGCTGAAACACATCACCATCTTCTTTTTCAAAGAGCTTATGCTCAAGAAAATGCGCTATTCCATCCGGAACTGTGATCATTTCATTTTGATCTAACGGTATAAAGCGATTATCAATTGACCCATATTTCGTTGTGAAGGTTGCATATGTTTTGTTAAAGCCTTTTTTAGGTAATACATAAACATCAAGTCCATTTTCCATTTTTTCATAATATAGCTCCTCTTGAAGCTGCTCAAAACGAATAGGATTTGTCATTGAGTCCCCCCCATTCCCTTTAAGAAATAAATTGTATCAAGCTCTACCTTTTCTGCAAGTTTTACAACATCCTCTTTTGTTACCTCTTCAATTCCTTGTAAATAGTCATCAAAAGGCCGATTTATTTGAGCAATAACATTATGGTAGACAATCTCAACTAATCCATACGGCGTATCAATTGTTTCTAATAATTGATTGCGGATAACGGCCTTAGTTTGTTCCAATTCTTGCTCTGAAAAATCCCCTTTTTTCATAGCCGCCATTTGTTCACGAATGATGGTGACCGCTTTTTGGTAATTTTCAACCTCAATACCTGACATAACCATGAGCAGACCTTTATGGCTCTCTACCCTTGATGCTGCATAATACGCTAAACTAGCCTTTTCACGGACATTAATAAAAAGCTTTGAATGGGAAAAGCCTCCGAAAATACCATTAAAGATTTGTAAGGCATAATAGTCATCATCACGGTACGTACTATTTGTACGATAACCAATATTTAATTTTCCTTGCTTTACATCCTGTTCTTCAATGACTTCATTTTCTTCAATCGCTTTTTTTGCAATAGCTTCACTAACGGTTTTTTCATTATTTTCAAAAGAAAAATATTGTTTTACATACCCTTCTACCTCTTGTTGATCAATATCGCCAACAACATACAAATCAATTTTATCGGAACTTATTGCTTTTTGATAATAATCGTATAAAGATGTTGCTGATATCCCTTCAACATCATCAATTTCACCATTGACATGTAATGCATATGGTTCATCTTTACACATTTCCTGGACAAGACGTAAATTTGAATACCTCATCTTATCATCATAAACAGACTGGATCCGTTGTTTTAATGTTCGTTTTTCCTGAGCTACGATTTCTTCTTTAAATGCGTTACCGTCAAGCACGGGTTCTAACAAAATTTCTGCTAACAGCTTCATTCCTTTTTCTAATAAAGGAGTTGAATCAGTAAGAAATTTTTCATTCGCTATTTCCATCCGGAAAGAAATAATATGGTTTTCTCCTTTTTTTGCAAGGTCTACATAAAGTGTTGCACCGTATAATGTATCTAAATGCTGACGCAAGCTTATGCTTGTAGGAAAACTTTTTGTCCCTCGTTGGAGTACATAAGGAAGTAAGGCTCTATATGTAACATCTTGTTTATTTAAAGGTGCAAGCATTTTTAATACAATTGTATTCGTTTTAAATTTCTTTGTTGGTACAGAATGAAGAGAAAGCCCATTTACTTTACTGAGCTGTTCATCAATAAATGCCATTTTGACCCTCCTTTTATGGTAGCTAAATTCCTTTTCATATGCTTGTAATTATATCAATACGAGGATAATAAAGGAAATAATACACATTTTTCTACTATTTATTCTTTCACTAATCGAACGACTATATACAATGAAAGGAAAACATGCTGATATAGGGAATAATCCGTATAATCAGCATGTTATGCTAGTTTAGGCATTTGCTTCGAATCAGAACCCTTTTGCGGATCATTTTTCGGTTTTATAAATAGCATGACGATCATAACAGCTAAAAAACTAACCCCTCCTGAGATATAATAGATGAGATGCTCAGAAACCGTCATGAAATAAGCATAAGCCGGGGGGCCTGCAGCTACCCCAATAAATCTCATTGAACTATAAATTGAGGTAATTGTCCCTCTATGCTCTTTTTCAATTCCTTCTGTAATGATGGCGTCAAGGCTTGGTAATGTGATCCCAATGCCGATCCCTGTGATGACTAAAAACGCAAATAAAAAAAGAAAAGAGTGTTGGACCCTTATTGCAACAAATGAAAACGTAACAAGACCCATACCGATAAGAATCACTGTTTTCATTAACTGTTTACTTTCTCCAATTTTTTTCCCCGCTACATATGAGCTGACAGAAAGAGCTAATAACGGAATGGCTAAAACCAGCCCTTTTCTAACACCATCAATTTGATAAATCTTTTCAAGCATATCAGATAAATAAAAAAGAACTCCAAATAGCACAAACATGATAATACACCCTACAATAAAAATGGCAAACAGCCACCTGCCATTTTCTTTAAATATATCTTTTATACAATGAGCAAATTTTTTAAATGATTGTTTTTCGTTCTTCTTGTTCTTTGGTACCTTTATAAGAAAAACAACTAATAACACGCTAATGAAACAAAAAAAAGGAATAAACCAAAAAGGCATAAACCATATAAAAGCAGCTAAAACAGCCCCAATTATCGGACTTAATACTTTCCCCGCTGTATTAGCTGTTTCCGTTAAACCTAATCCTGCACTAACCTCTTCATCGTCTTTGAACATATCGCCAACTAACGGTATGACAACCGGTGCGGCACCAGCAGAGCCAATCCCCTGTAAAACCCGTCCTAATAGAATAATCATAAACGGATGATCCATTTGCCAAGAAGCCCATCCAGATACTGCTCCTCCAATACCCGCTATTATTAGACATGGGACCATAACCATCTTTCTACCGAATCGATCTGATAAATAGCCTGCTATTGGAATTAATATAATCGCAACAATTGAATACACTGTTATGATTAACGAAACTTGAAATGAACTTATATATAACTTCTTTGAGATTAAAGGTAGAACTGGTATTAACATTGAATTACCTAATGTCATAACAAGTGGAACAGATGATAATGCTAATAAATCGAGCTTCTTTCCTGCTTCCATCTATGCTTCACCTTATCTGCTTTTATTTTTATTCTTTTACATTTTGTGTAGTTACGATTTAACCTATACTGGGATAAAGTAGCAACTAAAAAAAGGAATAATTGGCGTTTTAGATATCAACAGAAAAGGCTGTCTCAAATAAGGTCAAACTACCTTTTTGAAACAGCCTTTCAAAAGTATATTTAACGTTTTCCTTTTTCATAAGGAGACCCTAATGCTTTAGGAGAATCCGCACGACCGATAAATCCTGTTAACGCCAATATAGTCAATACATACGGGAGGATAAGTAGGTAAACAGATGGAATATCAGCCAAGAACGGAATTGTTCCTCCAATGATACTTAATCCTTGTGCGAGTCCAAAGAACAAAGATGCACCCATGGCTCCGAGCGGATGCCATTTACCAAATATGACAGCAGCAAGCGCCATAAATCCTTGTCCGCTTATCGTTGCATGGCTGAAATCCCGAGAAATAATCGTTGCATAAACAGCACCGCCAATCCCAGCCAAAGCACCGCTAAGCATAACTCCAATATACCTCATTTTTGTAACATTAATCCCCATTGTGTCTGCAGCCATCGGATGTTCTCCAACTGAGCGAAGTCGCAGGCCAAATGGTGTTTTGTAAATGACATACCAAACAATAACCGCTAAAAGAATGGCAATGTAAGAAGTAATATATCCACCAGAGAAAAAGATTTTCCCTATTACCGGAATATCACTTAATAATGGTACATCAAATTTATTAAAGCTTATGCTGATCCGATCTGTTTGTCCTTTTTGGTAAATGTTTTTAACCAAAAACAACGTTAGTCCTAAAGCCAAAAAGTTAATGGCTACACCGCTAACTACCTGATCAGCTTTAAAGGTAATAGAAGCAACCGCATGAAGCAAAGAGAAAACAGATGCAGCAATCATTGCAGCTAAAATGGCGAACCAAGGTGTCGCGCTGCCAAAAATTTCAGCGAAATGTAAATTAAACACAATACCGACAAATGCGCCAATGATCATTAAGCCCTCGAGACCAATATTTACTACACCTGAGCGCTCACTAAATACACCACCGAGAGCAGTGAAAATAAGTGGAGCTGCCACAAACAACGCGGTTGGAATGATGATTTCTAAAGCTTGTAAAATGCTCACTTATTTCCCCTCCTTTTTAAAACGAGATAAAATCCATCTAATGAAATAGCTTGAAGCTACGAAGAAGATAATAAGCGCAATGACGATTTCAACAAGCTCATTGGGAACACCTGCTTCTGAAGGCATGTTTAAGGCTCCGACTTTTAATCCGCCAAATAAGGCGGCAGCAAAAATTATACCTAGCGCTGAGTTTCCTCCGATCAGAGCAACTGCGATTCCGTCAAAACCAATCCCTGTAAAACCGCTTTTTACAGAAACATATTCAAATGTCCCTAAACCTTCCATTGCTCCGGCCACACCAGCAAATGCTCCTGATATAACCATGGAAAGAATAATATTACGATTTACATTCATCCCAGAATAATGTGCAGCATGATGATTAAAACCAACTGCACGCAGCTCATAACCCTTTGTTGTTTTTTCTAAAAGAAACCACATAATAAAAGCAGCTATTAGTGCAATGAAAATTCCATAGTGCATCCGTGAATAATCCGTAAATAACTCAAAAGATTCAGATCGCAAGGATGCAGTCGGAAATATGTTTTCGGTTTTATCGTCATTATCTGTAATCACATCTCGAATAAGCGCATTTGTTACATGAAGTGCAATGTAGTTCATCATAATCGTGACAATAACCTCATGTACTTTAAATCTCGCTTTTAACAACCCAGGGACAAACCCCCACAAGGCGCCAGCTAATCCAGCAGCAAGAATCGCAAGTGGAAGATGGATAATGGCAGGTAATTCAAATGCTACTCCAACCCAGACTGCTGCAAGCCAGCCAACGATTACTTGCCCTTCAACACCGATATTAAAAAGCCCAGTACGAAAAGCAAACGCCACGGCTAAACCTGTTAAGATATATGGGGTTAATTGTCTAATCGTTTCCCCAATATAATAAGATTCACCAAATATTCCATACCATAATGCACTATACCCTGCAATTGGATTGTACCCGCTAACTAACATGATGATCGCTCCGCAGATCAACCCTAATAAAACGGCGATTACCGGAATTAAGATGTTCATATACCGAGTTAGCTTCATGACCTCTCACCTGCTTTCTGACGCTTACTACCAGCCATAAGTAATCCCAACTCTTGTTCAGTTGTTTCTTTTGGATCAACAATATCGACAATTTCGCCTTCATATATTACAGCAATGCGGTCACTTACATTCATGATCTCATCTAATTCGAAAGAAATGAGAAGCACTGCTTTTCCATTATCTCTCTGCTCAATAAGACGACTATGAATAAATTCAATTGCCCCAACATCAAGACCCCGCGTAGGCTGTGCCGCAATTAATAAATCAGGATTTCGATCCACTTCTCGCCCAATAATAGCCTTTTGTTGGTTTCCACCTGACAACGCTCTTGCTAAAGTAGTTGAACTAGGTGTCCTGACATCAAATTCCTCAATTAATTTTTTGGCTTTATCATAAATCGTTTTAAAATTTAAGACACCGTTTTTAGAAAATGGGGGCTTGTAATAGGTTTGCAACACCATATTTTCACCGATCGGAAAATCAAGCACTAACCCGTGTTTGTGACGATCCTGCGGAATATGGCCAATACCTGATTCGGTTATTTTCCTTGGATGTGTATTTGTAATATCTTTATTATTTATTTTTATACTTCCAGACTCGACTTTTCTTAAGCCTGTAATCGCTTCAATTAGTTCTGTTTGTCCGTTTCCATCTACTCCGGCAATACCGACTATTTCACCTGCACGAACTGATAAATTTAATGAATTGACCATCTGCACCTGGCGATTATCTTTTACAACTAAATTCTCAATTGTTAAAACATCTTCCTTTGGTGTTGCAGGAACCTTTTCAGTTGTAAATGAAACCTCCCGGCCAACCATAAGAGATGCAAGCTCATTTGGATTTGTCTCAGCAACATTTACTGTACCGATCCCCTCACCCTTGCGAATAACTGTTACTCTGTCACAAACCTCCATAATTTCCTTGAGTTTATGTGTGATCAAAATAATCGATTTTCCTTCATTAATTAATGTTTTTAGAATTTGAATCAATTCCTTTATTTCCTGTGGTGTCAAAACAGCGGTCGGTTCATCAAAAATCAATATTTCTGCACCACGGTACAATGTTTTTAAAATTTCAACTCTTTGTTGTGCACCCACAGAAATATCAGATATTTTTGCTGTCGGATCAACAGCAAGTCCATATTTCTCGGAAATTTCTTTTACTTGTTTTTCAGCTTCTTTAATATTAATTGAAGGGCCATTTTTCGGTTCATTTCCTAATATAATATTTTCCGTGACTGTAAATGTATCGACAAGCATAAAATGCTGGTGAACCATCCCAATCCCAAGATCATTTGCTATATTTGGATTTGTAATCGCGACTTTTTTCCCTTTTACTCTAATTTCCCCTTTTTCAGGTTGATAAAGACCAAACAAAACATTCATTAAGGTTGACTTACCAGCACCATTTTCTCCGAGTAAAGCATGAATTTCTCCTTTTTTTACTTGAAGGGTAATGTTATCATTTGCGATAATGCCAGGAAATTCCTTACGAATATTCAGCATTTCAATTACATATTCCAAACTTGCTCACACTCCTTTTCCAGAACAAACTGTAATTAAAAACCATTCATTTTTAAGATAGCTGGTATGAAAATCACCAAATGCAAATTATCTAATTAGTTAGAAAATTTGCATTTATTGATTTCAGGAAGAAAGGGGTGACTCTTCAGGTGAAAACCTACTCTAACAAACTTAAATATAGGACTTTTACACTATACCCACTTAAGTTAGAGAGGTTGCACCTTTTTTAAGCCATCCCCTTAGTCTGTTGATCTTTATTTTGTTGGTACTTCGATCTCACCATTAAGTATTTTTTCTTGGTATTCTTTTACTTTTGCTTTTACTTCATCTGATAAATGTTCATCATGTGGAGCAGGCGCAATACCGATTGCTTCTTCCTCAATACCGTATTCGATCACTTCCCCACCTGGGAAATCACCTGTTGCAGCCTTTTCAGCAAGGTCTTTAACCGCAACGTCAACACGTTTTACCATTGATGTTAAAGTTATGTTAAATTCTTTCCCGTCTTTGGTTTTACCGTTCCCTTCTTCATATTGGTCTTTATCAACACCAATTACCCAAATTTCACGATCCGGATTTTCTACTTTTAAATCAATTGCTTCAGAGAAAACTCCATTTCCAGTTCCACCTGCAGCATGATAAATAATGTCTGCTCCGGCACCATACATGCTAGATGCAATTGCTTTTCCTTTATCAGCCGCATCGAATGCACCAGCATATTGAATATCTACTTTTGCTTCTGGATTTACAGCCTTAACACCTTCTACAAATCCTACTTCAAACTTTTTAATTAAGTCTGATTCTATACCGCCTACAAAGCCAACTTTATTTGTTTTTGTGGTTAAACCCGCAACGACACCAACAAGGAATGAACCTTGATGCTCTTTAAATGTGATGCTGGCTACATTTGGCTGATCTACAACACTATCAACAATAGCAAAATGTACATCCTTTTGTTGCTGAGCTATCTCTTCAATTGCCCCCTGCAATTTGTAGCCAATTCCATAGATTAGGTCATAGTCCTTACGAGCAAGTGTATTTAAGTTTGTCGCATAGTCTGCGTCACTTTGAGACTGCAGATAGTCAAAACCTTTGCCTTTTTCAAGATTATTTTCTTCACCATATGCTTTAAGCCCTTCCCAAGCTGATTGGTTGAAGGATTTATCATCTACACCGCCAACGTCCGTTACCATTGCGACAGAAAAGTTATCATCTGCAGCTTCTCCGCCGCCTTCTCCAGCTCCCTCATTTTGGCCGCCACCACAGCCTGCTAATAATGTACCTGCAGCCAATATTAAGGATAATGCAAGTCCAAATTTTTTCTTCATGTTAAAAACCCCCTAAGATTTAATGATGTTTAGTTGTTAACTAAACTTTCCTATCAGTGTGCAAATCACCTCCTCACAGGTTAAAATACCCACCATCGTCAGAAATCAACATCTAGGAGATAAGCACTAAACTATATAGATTTTGTATCAAACATTATGTACGAATTATAGGCATTTATGTATTGTTTTGTTTCGATCGATAGCCTATATCCGCTTTCTTACTACATGGAAACTAAAATGATCTGCTCTAAAATAATTTAATGAGTATAAAACTGGACGGTCTTGATTATCAAAATGCATTTGCTTTAATAAAAGCAGTGACGTTTCCGGATCACATTCTAAAATAGGTGAAATTTTTTCATGATATCCAATCGGGTCAATATGTGTGACAGCATAACTAATATATATATTAGCTTTTTCTTCCAATAATTGAAATAAGGATTCTTGCTCATGATCAAAGGTATCCGGTAAAATTTTTGTCGGAATTTTGTCAATACAATACACAACTGGCTCACCATTTGCTGTTCTTACTCTTTCCAGTAGGAATATTTCCTCTTCCTTGCCACATTTAAACCTTTTTACATCATCGTCTGTTGCTCCTGTAATAGAGGAAGAAAGAAAAATTGTACCAGGTTTATGGTTTCCTTTTTCTATCATTCCAGTTACACTGTTCAATTGTTCAATACCTGAAGTAAACCTTGGCTTTGAATTAACGAAGGTCCCTACCCCATGCCTTCTTATGATAACGTTTTCTTCCTCAAGGATGCGGAGTGCTTCCCTTAATGTTGCTCTACTTACCCCTAATCCTTTAGAAAGTTCAAATTCAGAAGGCAATTTTTCTTTTTCCCGATATATCCCTTTTTCGATATCTTCTTTAATTTTATCTATAACTTGTAAATACAAGTGACGATTGTCAGATTTAATACTCATTGGCCCGCCCCCTCCTCATTGTATAAGAGATCAGACATCTGATGTTATACACCTATCTCTAATCGAAAATACTATATCATGTTTTAATAAAGAAATAAATAAAAACTATTTAATTTTGTCGAAATTAGTAGAAAACTAAAATAAGTTCCTAAATTTAGTCTTGCACTTCAAGTTTAACGGTATTTGAAATTATTATGATCTCTTTTTATGACATTATTCTTTGTACAAAAATCATTTTACTCGATGCATGCCTTTTCTCTTTTTAAAAATTTAAGTTATTCTTAATGCATTAAGTTCATTTTTCAGGGAAAGTATAGTTTACATAATATTTTTATTGTAAAATTGGACAAGACAAACTTAAAAAAAAGACTAAACAGGATTTTAATTTTCAAAACCTGTTTAGTCTTTAACTTAACGATCAAGATGTTAGTTCTTCATGTTTTTCTTTTGATAGAAGAACATCACGAGGTTTACTTCCCTCATATGGGCCAACTACTCCCCGATCTTCCATTGCATCAATCAATCTTGCCGCACGTGTATAACCAATCCTAAATCTGCGCTGCAGCATCGAGACAGAGGCTGTTTGCATATCAACAACTAGCTGTACAGCCTCATCATATAAATCATCCTGTACTTCACTGGTTGTTTCAACTATTTCAGATGGAATCATCTCTTCTTGATATTGCGCCTTCTGTTGTCCAATAACAAAGTTAACAGTTTGTTCCACCTCTTCGTCAGATAAAAAGGCTCCTTGCACACGGACTGGTTTTGATGCACCTACAGGTAAGAAGAGCATGTCACCTCTGCCTAAAAGTTTTTCAGCGCCTCCCATATCAAGAATTGTTCTTGAATCTGTTTGTGATGATACGCTGAATGCGATTCTTGAAGGGATGTTGGCTTTAATCACTCCTGTGATAACATCAACTGACGGCCGCTGAGTCGCGATGATTAAATGAATTCCTGCGGCACGAGCCATTTGTGAGAGCCTTGTAATGGAATCTTCGACATCTGAAGAAGCAACCATCATTAAATCTGCAAGCTCATCAACGATTACGACGATATACGGTAGCTCAGGATGTAAGGCTGCTTCCTCGTGATTATTCCGTCTGATAATTTCATTGTAGCCTTCGATATTTCGTGTACCGGTATGTGAAAATAGCTCATACCGGCGTTCCATTTCATTTACGACTTTTTTAAGTGCTTGTGAAGCCTTTTTTGGATCAGTTACGACAGGAGCAAGCAAATGTGGCACACCATTGTACACATTTAATTCAACCATTTTCGGATCTATCATCATCAATTTCACTTCATGCGGCTTCGCACGCATCAGAATACTGGTAATAATCCCATTTATACACACACTTTTCCCGCTTCCGGTTGCACCTGCAACGAGTAAGTGAGGCATTTTATTTAATTCAGCTAAAACCGCATCCCCGGAAATATCTCTTCCTAAACCAATTAACAGCTTTGCATCAGGGCGATCATTTGCTTTAGACTCCAATACTTCCCGTAGAGATACCATGGCTATTTCTGAATTTGGCACTTCAATGCCGATTGCCGATTTACCTGGGATAGGCGCTTCAATTCTAATATCCTTTGCTGCCAGAGCTAAGGCTAAATCATCACTTAAATTAACAATTTTACTTACTTTTACCCCAACATCAGGATAAACTTCATATTTTGTCACTGCTGGTCCAAGATGAACTTGGGTAACCTTTGCTTTTACCCCAAAGCTTTGAAAGGTTTTTTCAAGCTTTCTGGCATTTTCATAAATATTTTTCTTATCAGCTTGTTGCGAGTTATGTTTTGGTGCTTTTAATAAATCTAGCGGCGGCAATTCATAATCTTTGTTTTCTACCTCAACAAATGTCATCGGCTGAAGCATTACTTCTTCTTGTGAAGATGGTTCTCCAGCTGATTTCTTTGCTCTTTGTTTCCGCTCTTGTTCCTCAGCAACATCTACTTGTAGTGAAGGATTGTCCATTGTATGTATAACCATTTCCTGTTGTTCTCCACGTTCAGAGAAGCTAGAGATGATTGGCTGCAGCTCTTCTTCCTCTTCAATAATATCTGAATTAAGTTCACTTGTTTCTTCCCTTTTTCTCTCTTTACGTTTTTGTTTTTTCTTCTCATGTCTTTTTTTCATCGCAGAAGGGATGCTTTTCATATCATTTTTAAACCCAATTGCCTGAGACTTAATAAACCTTCCAATTGGCACTAATATCTTGGCTAAAGTTGCTTGCAGAGAACGACCTGTAATTAAAATAATTCCGATTACGATTAAAACGATCGCGATTATTTTAGAGCCAGCTTCCGCAAAGAGGTAGTAGGATGCAGCAAATAGCAGAGCCCCTAACATACCTCCACCTAAATCAACGGTACTTGCTTCACCTCTTACATCCATCCAAAATAATTGAAGTGTATTAGAGAGTACACTCGGGGAAGCAAATGTCCCGTTATGTGAAAGCATTTTGAAAAGCGTGACATGACTTAATAATAATAAAGAAGCCGTCACACAATAAACCCCAACCATTTGTCTGTTAAATAATGAGGGAATTTGCCTTTTCCATATTAAATAAAATGAAAAAAGAACAACGCCAATGAGAAAGAGCATGTACCATTCTCCACTAAAAAAACGAAATAAATGGACGAATGTTACACCAACAAAGCCCAGCTTTGAAATGGCGATGAGAGCAATCGCCAAAATAATTAAACCTGCTAACTCATATTTTAAGATCTTTTTCCAATCATCCTTTGACTTCCTTTGTTTTCTTTTTCGTTTCGCCATAACTAATCACCTATGTATCATAAATTTCTTTAGAAATGAAGAAAGCAGCCGAAAAACTGGCTGCCTCATCGTTGTCTTCTTATTATACCATAATTCCCCTCATTGGTAGAAACGGACATGGTAATTTTTTGTCCAGGACAATATTGACTATCAAGGAAATGGCGGGGATCACTGCTTAAAACTCGTACAATTTCATATTGTGCGTTTGAACCTTCTTGAACAAGAAGCTGAACACCATTCATTTCAATGACAGTCTGTTTTTTATATTCGTCCTCTTGTGTTGGAAACATTAACTGCTCCGGCATCATTGTATAAAAGATCATTGAAGCACCTGCTTTTCACTCGTTTTTTCAAGCATGCTATTTAGCTTTTGCATCGCTTGACCAACGCCGCCGACCTCATCAATTAATCCGTATTGTACGGCATCCTTTCCAACGACATTTGTTCCAATATCACGTGTTAAATTGCCTTTTGAAAACATTAGTTCTTTAAATTTCTCTTCACTAATATTTGAGTGCTTTGTGACAAAATTAATGACTCGATCCTGCATTTTATCTAAGTATTCAAAGGTTTGCGGTACACCAATGACTAAACCTGTTAACCGGACCGGGTGAATAGTCATTGTTGCGGTTTCAACGATAAAGGAATGATCACACGAGACAGCAATTGGAACACCAATCGAATGCCCGCCTCCCAAAACAATAGAAACTGTTGGTTTAGATATCGTGGCCAGCATTTCTGCAATCGCCAAACCTGCTTCAACATCACCGCCAACCGTATTCAAAATAACCAATAATCCTTCAATGTTTGGATTTTGTTCAATTGCAACGATTTGCGGGATCACATGCTCATATTTCGTAGTTTTATTTTGCGGTGGAAGCTGAATATGTCCTTCAATTTGCCCGACAATTGTTAAGCAATGAATTTTTGACTCTTGTCCCATTTGCGGGACATTCGTTTGCCCTAATTGCTGAATTTTATCGACAATTGTGCTTTCTTTTCCTTCTTGCTTTTCACTGCCTTCATTTTGATCGTTGCCTTGTATGTAATGATCATGAGTTGCCATGTTTCATCACCCTTTCTTTTCATTCTTATTGTAGTATTTACAACCATTTGCATTTCATGCGAATGAAAGAAAATCCTACAAGGTTTCTTTTATAAAAGATGTTGTTTTTGAATAAGGCTTTTAAAATTGGCTGTTGCTTTCCTCTGCAGGCACTCATCTTAGCTGAAGAGCCTTCTTACTGCTTCCACATCTGCGGGATCTCCCCTATTCTTTTTCTACTAAAAAGAAGCTGACACCTTTTGTCAGCTTCTTTTATTTATTCACCATTCTATTATAAGCGTTTTCACCAGTATAGAATGGAATTTTGCTGAAAAAATTAAATTTCCATAATAATTGGTAAAATCATTGGTCTTCTTTTCGTTTTTTCATATAGGAATTGATTGAGTGCTTCTCTTATACTAAGCTTTAATGCTGACCATTCAATGGTATACTCCTGCATGCTTTTTTCCACGATAGAAGTAACAATTTCATTGGCATGGCCGATCAGCTCTTCTGATTCTCTTACATACACAAACCCTCTTGTGATAATCTCCGGACCAGAAATAATTTTCTTTTTCTGTTTATCCAACGTGACGACAACAATTAAGATTCCATCCTGGGATAATAAACGACGATCACGAAGGACGATGTTTCCAACGTCACCGATGCCTAGTCCGTCGATTAAAATATTGCCCGAAGGAACCTTCGCACCAGTATTTACATTATTTCCTTTAAACTCAATGACGTCGCCTTTTTCGACTAAAAAGATGTTTTCCTCATTCACCCCTACTTGCTTTGCTAGTTTAGCATGAGCCTTTTGCATTTTATATTCTCCATGAATCGGAATAAAGAATGTTGGCTTAGTAAGGTTGAGCATCATTTTTAATTCTTCTTGGTGACCATGGCCTGAAACGTGGATTTGCTTTTGCCCAAATACGACATTGGCACCTGCTCTAAATAATAAATCAATTGTTTTTGAGAAAACCAGTTCATGTCCAGGTATCGGTGTTGCCGCTACCAGAACAGTGTCCCCATGTTTTACATTTACTTGTTTATGAGACTGCTTCGCCATTCTTGATAATACAGCTAACGGTTCTCCCTGATTGCTAGTTGTAAGGATGGCAATTTCATTTTTAGGGTACTTGTCTATTTCATTAACAGAAATGATTATGTCTTCTTCAACCTCAATATATCCTAGATTAATAGCTAAATTAAGGATATTTTTCATGTTTTTCCCAACTATTGCCAGTTTGCGATTATTTTTCAATGCAGCGTTTATGACTTGCTGAATTCGATAAAGGTTGGAAGCAAATACTGCAATAATGACTCTGCCTTCTGCATCATACATTACATCAGAAATTTCACTGCCGACAATCGCCTCTGATCCTGAATAGCCAGGTTTTTCAGCGTTGATACTGTCAGATAATAAACATAATACGCCCGCTTCACCAATTTTAGCAATTGTTGCAATATCCATTAAATTTTCACCAATAGGTGTTTGATCAAATTTAAAATCTCCTGTATGAACAATCGATCCCATCGTCGTTAAAAAACTTATTCCTACTGAATCAGGGATGCTGTGATTAGTTTTAAAAAAAGAAATCTCTGAACTTGAAAAACGCAATAATGTTTCACTATCAATTTCTTTCACTAAAACATTTTGTTTTATACGGTTTTCTTTTAATTTTTCACTCAATAAAGCCAATGTTAGTTTAGTCCCGTAAATAGGAACACTTAAATTATTTAATAGATAGAAAATTCCTCCGATATTCTCATCATGACCATGTGTTAAAAAAATACCTCTTACACGTTCTTTATTTTCTTTTAAATATGTAATGTCAGGTATAACCATATCAATTCCTAACATTTCACCCTCAGGATACATCAACCCTGCATCTACGACAAAAATATCCGTGTTAATTTCCACTACAAACATATTTTTACCGACTTCACCTACGCCCCCCAAGGCAATTAATTTAATCGTTTCTGTCTTTTCCATGATTTAATAAATCCTCCCCACTGAAGTACCCGTTCAACGTCACTTAGAAACATTATAACTGATGAAAGAAATGGAATACAAGGAAATTTTGGCCGTATAGTTTTTATGTAAGTTCATTGTCAAAAAATTTCCAATAATTAATTCAGGGTCTGATCCAAGAGGATCAGACCCTGAGAAAAAGACAAACATTAATTATTTTAGATAGGTATTCATTACCTCAATTAACTCATTGCGTTCGCTGCTTGTCAATGGCACCAATGGCAAGCGCACAGATCCAACATCAATCCCTTTAACCTGCAGAGCTGTTTTTACTGGTGTTGGATTTGGAGAAGCAAATAACTGCTTTACAACCGGCAACAATGTGCGATGTTGTTTTGCTGCTGCAGCATAGTCTCCATTAATAAATGAAGAAATCATTGATTGCATTTCTGTTCCAGCAATATGGGAAGCAACAGAGACAACTCCGACTCCGCCAATTGATAATACTGGTATTGTTAATGCATCATCACCAGTATAAAGGGCAAAATCATCTTTCGTTCTTGAAATAATTTCTGACATTGCATCTAAATCACCGCTTGCTTCTTTTATTGCCACAATATTAGGAAGCTCTGATAATCTTACAATTGTATCAACGGACAAATTAATTACACTTCTGCCAGGAATATTATAAAGCATAACCGGGAGTTTAGTTGATTCAGCAATTGCTTTAAAATGTTGATAAAGCCCTTCCTGACTAGGCTTATTATAATAAGGGACAACAAGCATAATCGCATCAACGCCAGCTTCCTCAGCTTTTTTCGTTAAATGAATGGACGCTGCCGTATTATTGCTGCCCGTTCCTGCAATGACAGGAACTCTCCCATTTACTTCTTTAACTGTATGTTTAAAAAGAGCAATTTTCTCTTCTGTACTTAGTGTAGGCGATTCACCAGTTGTACCGGCAATAACCAATGAATCAGATCCATGATTGATCAAATAGTCAATTAATATTGAAGTTTTTTGAAAGTCGATATTTCCATTTTTATCAAACGGCGTGATCATCGCTGTAGAAAGCCTTCCAAAATGAATCATTCTAAACTCTCACTCCTCTTTTTGCCAACTCTTAATTTGAAAGATCGAACGCTTCGTGTAAAGCATTTACTGCTTTTATCATATCCTCTTCTTTTACCAATACCCAAATTGTCGTATGACTATCTGCGGATTGCAGAATTTGGATGCCTTTTTCGGATAATGCTGTTACAATTTTAGCTGTTACACCAGGAACCCCCATGATTCCTGCTCCAACTGTTGACACCTTTGCACAATGTCTATTTATAATTGGCTCATAACCGAGAGATCTTAATATATCAACTGCTCGATCTGTTACCTTATCTGGCACTGTATAAATGACACCCTTTGGAGTTATATTGAAAAAGTCAACACTTATACCATCCTTGGCCATCGCTTTAAATACTTCCGTCTGGACATCATATTGCCCTTCCTTTGCGTTCACTTTTATTTGAGTCACATCGGAAACATGTGCAATTCCGGTTATAAGACGCTCATAAACATCGCTTCCTCGTTTTTTCGAATGATTTGATGTTACAAGAGTTCCAGATGACTGTGAATAAGTAGAACGGACTCTAATCGGTACTTCTGATTGCATCGCAATTTCAACAGCACGAGGATGGATGACCTTGGCCCCTTGATAGGCAAGGTTAACAATTTCTGTATAAGTTACTGTTGAAAGTGGTTTTGCATTTTCAACAATTCTAGGGTCAGCGGTCATTACTCCTTCAACATCTGTGAAGATATCGACAAATTCAGCATCCAATGCCGCTCCCAATGCTGCAGCTGAAGTATCACTTCCACCTCGTCCAATTGTTGTTATATCACCTGTTTTTATAGACGCTCCTTGAAATCCGGCGACAACGACAACATCATGGTCACCGAGTGTTTCAAGAAGGCGGTCACACTTCATTTCAAGGATCTTTGCATTCGTATGCTCATTACTGGTTACAAAACCTGCCTGAGCCCCATTTAAAGCTGTAGCTTTTATTCCATTTTGATTCAACATGCTTGAAAAAACGATGGATGAAATTATTTCTCCACAGGAAAGAAGCATATCCTGCTCTCTGTTAGAAATCATCTCGACATCTCCATATAGTAATCCCAGCAATGTATCGGTTGCATATGGATCACCTTTTCTGCCCATGGCAGAAACAACGACTACTACCTTATATCCTATTTCAATCGCTTCCTGTATATGGGCTAAGGCCATTTTTCGCCCGTGGTCATCCTTTACGGACGTTCCTCCGAATTTTTGCACGATAATTTTCATTGTAACACCTCTACTATAGACGTGAGAGAAGAGAGCTGGTTATCCATGCTCTCTTCCTGATAAAGATTAAACTAATTGTAATTTAACTAGACTTTCTGCAATTTGTACTGAATTCCATGCTGCACCTTTTAAGAGATTATCGGAAACAATCCACATATGAAAACCGTTTTCGCGGTCTAAATCTTTACGAATTCTGCCCACAAAAACATCGTTTTTACCTACGCAATGAGCCGGCATTGGATAAATCTGCTGTGATGGATCGTCTTGCAGTGTTACGCCGTCTGAATCTCTTAATAATTCTTTTACCTGATCTACAGAAACATCGTTTTGATCAAGTTCTACATATACAGACTCTGAATGTCCCGTTTCAACTGGTAAACGAACACAAGTTGCCGCTACTTGCAGCTTTGGCATACTCATAATTTTTTTTGTTTCATTTATCATTTTCATTTCCTCAAATGTAAATCCATTGTCTTGGAATTTATCAATTTGCGGAATCGCATTAAAGGCAATTTGATAGTGTTTTTCATCACCTTTTACTGGAAGAATTTCCGGAGTATATTCTTCGCCATTAAGGATCGCTTGTGCTTGCTGTTTTAGTTCATTAATTGCTGCAGCACCTGCACCTGATACAGCTTGATAGGTTGAAACAATCACTTTATTTAAGCCATATTGCTTACGAAGCGGTTCAAGTGCAACAACCATTTGGATTGTAGAACAGTTTGGATTTGCAATGATTCCATTGTGGTTTCTTAATTCTTCTTCGTTTACTTCTGGTACTACGAGAGGAACATTTTCGTCCATGCGGTATGCACTTGTGTTATCAACAACAATTGCACCGCGTTTTACCGCTTCAGGTGCAAGTTGTTTTGATACACTGCCTCCCGCACTAAATAAGGCAATTTGCACTCCTTCAAAGCTGTCCGGTGTTGCCGCTTGCACAATATATTCTTCGTTTCTGAACGTAATTTTTGTCCCTGCAGAACGTTCAGACGAAAGCAAAGTTAGTTTTGAAATTGGAAAATTACGTTTTTCCAGAGTTTGAAGCATTTGCTGCCCTACTGCTCCAGTTGCTCCGACTACTGCTACATGATAACCTTTTGCTTCCATTAACCACTAGCTCCTTCCAGCTACCTTAATCAGTCATATTAAAATAGCTTCAAATCATTTACGTACTATTCTATCACATTAATTGTCGAATGGACTCATAAATTTATCATTGTTTTATTGAATTTTTAAATTATTTTTCTAAATCGCGATATTTTTCTACGACAACAGGCTGTAATTGCTTCCCCTCTAATGCTGCCAGTACAGTATCAAGCAATGAGTCCATTCTTGCAACCATTGAATTAGGTTTTTGAAGCGGAGCATCCTGACCAAAAGGAACAAAATAGATATCTTTTGTTGCCATTAACCTCATAAGATTAACACCATTTAATCCAAGAGCATCATTTGTTGAAATCCCGACTACGACCGGGCGATGAGTTCTTAATGTTGCTTTAGCAGCCATTAATACCGGTGAGTCTGTCATCGCATTTGCAAACTTACTCATAGAGTTCCCTGTTAATGGTGCAATGACCATGCAATCAAGCGGAAGCTTTGGACCTAATGGTTCCGCCTTTACGATTGAATCGATTACTTCATTCCCTGTAAGTTGCTCAATTTTTTCAACCCATTCACCGGCAGCTCCGAAACGAGTTGTTGTATTTTTAACAGTGAATGATACAACAGGGATCACGTCTGCACCTTCATCTAAAATTGATTTAATTTGCGGATATACTTCTTCATATGTGCAATGAGAACCCGTAATGCCAAATCCTATACGTTTTCCTTTTAACTTCATTAAGAAGACCCCTTTCCTTCTAATAAATCATTCAAAAGCTGTGTGAGAACATTCGCAATGATTTGGCCTGCTGTTTTAGGGGCAACAATTCCAGGTAAACCTGGTGCCAAAAGTGCTTTGATTCCCCGTTTTTCTGCATAACGAAAATCAGTACCTCCTGACTTTGATGCCAAATCAACGATTAACGTGTGTGCCGGCATACTGGAAATCACCTGCGCCGTAATGATCAAGTGTGGGATCGTATTAATACATACATCAATGTCTTTTACTTCATTTTTTAAATGTTCTAAGGAAAATGGAGTTAGCCCCATTTCCGTAATTCTTGCTAAGTGGGCAGTATCTCTTGCACCAACCTTTACATTAGCTCCTAGTGCTGAAAACGTTCTAGCTACACTCATCCCTACTCTGCCAAGACCTAAAACTGCAATTTTTGAGCCATGGATCGTGATATCAGTGTGTTGGATGACCATCATGATCGTTCCTTCAACGGTTGGAATTGAATTGTATATAGCAACATCATCTCGTTCAAAAAGCTGGATTAACTTGCGATTTGTTGTTTGAACAAGCTTATCTAAGTAAGAATTTGTTATACCGGAATAAATTACACAATGTGGCGGAGTTTGTAAAACTAAATCCTCCGTTAGCTTAACCTCTTCATTTGAAAACACTGTTTCAATAATCCCCTCTTGATTTGTTCCAGGGATAGGCAGAATAATTGCATCTATTTCTTTAAATATAACCTCATCTATCTTTGCTTTCGTAGCACCAGTAAATCCGTGGTCTAATTGGTCAAAACCGATGAGAAATAGCTTTGCGTCTAGTTCAGTTAATTTTCGGATCACTTCAAGCTGCCTTGCATCGCCACCGATAACTGCTACGTTTAATCCTGTTAACATGTTGATCGTTCACCTTCTTTTCGGCATGTTATCTGTTTTGAGTTCTTTGATTTCCTAGAATAACTTACTTCAACATACTATGTAGAAACTTCAATATGGGTGAATAACATGAGGAAATTTGATGGGAGGGACTTCGTTTATGCTCTTTTAAGGAAGACGCTTCATTTAAAAGCGATCTTACATGAATGATGAAAAGTGTTGTGTAGAAGTTAAAAAAAGGCTGTCTCAGTTAAAAGGTTTTATCCTTTCTGAGTCAGCCCAATATGGTTCTATTCAACATTTTCATTCTGATCATCTGGAATATCAAGGATGATCATATCCGTACCAATTTTTTTTATATGCTGCCATGGAACACGAATCTCCTGGCCCTGTTTCCTAAGACCAAACCACTTTAATGAAGGGATAATTAAGGTTGTGATTTGACCAGTCTGTTCATTTATTTCAAGATCTGTTTGGCCTAAAACTCCTAATCGTTCAGCACGCTTAACATCGACAATTTCTTTTCCGCTTAACTCACTTAATCTCATGGCCATTCCCCCTTTTTACTATCATATCGTTTAACATCATAAAAAAATGCCTACAATTTCTATAAAATTGCAGACATTCAATCATTTATTTTAGTTTTTCCGGCAACTGACCATCCGGACTTATTAAGGCAATCGAATAAGCATCTGAAAATAATTGATTTGCGAGCTTATTCACACTATCTTCAGTAACCTCATTGACCTTTTCAATGATCGAATCCAGTGAACGGTGGCGACCAAGCAAAAGCTCATTTTTTCCATTTCTGCTCATCCGGCTATTTGTACTTTCAAGACTAAGCATTAAGCTCCCCTTCATTTGCTCCTTGCTATTGGCTAATTCTTTTTCCGTTATTCCTTCTGCTTTTAAAGTAGCTAATGTTTCTTGAATGGTTTCAAATAACATATTCAACTGGCTGTTTCCAGTACCGCCATAAATCGTAAGCAGACCATTATCCTCATAGGATGAGTGATAAGAAAATACGGAGTATGCAAGGCCCTTTTGTTCTCTCACATCCTGGAACAAGCGGCTGCTCATACTTCCGCCTAAAATATTATTTAGAACAATCAAACTGTAAATATTATCATGTCCTACCTCCAAGCCGTTAAAGCCAATACAGAGATGCGCTTGTTCCGTATCTTTTTTTCTCGCAAGCTTTTGATCCATAAAGCTCGGCTTTTCAAATTCACGTTTTTTCGAACCAGTTTCATAAGCACCAAAAAGCTTTTCAATTTCTTTAATAAAATCTTCATTAACATTACCGGCCACTGAAACAACAACATTATCTGGTGTATAATAGTTATTCATGTATTCTCTTAACATATCGCCATTAAATGTTGCCAGCGTTTCTTCCGTTCCTAAAATAGGGTATCCAAGCGGATGATCACCATATGTAGCACGACTTAAAATATCATGTACAATATCATCTGGAGTATCTTCATACATTTTGATCTCTTCATAAACTACATTCTTTTCTTTTTTAAGCTCTTCTTCATCAAAGGTGGAATGAAAAAACATATCTGCTAATACATCTAATGCATATTTGGCATGGTCATCAAGTACCTTTGCATAATAGCATGTATATTCTTTAGAGGTAAATGCATTGACCTGGCCACCAATACTATCAAAGGACTCAGCTATTTCTCTTGCTGTTCTTGTTTTGGTTCCTTTAAAAAACATATGCTCTAAAAAGTGGGAGATCCCGTTATTTTTCAAGTTCTCATTACGGGATCCAGTCCCGATCCATATACCAATTGCAACAGAACGGACAGTTGGTATGTTTTCTAATACTATTCTTACTCCGTTTTGACAAGTATATTTTTTTATCACACTTGTTCCTCCTTCATAGGTGCTACAATTCTTCATTCGTCTAGTTTGTTATTTTTTCCAATAACTGATAATCTTTTTTCGTCAACAAGCATTGAGACAGAACCGAATGAATAGCCTTTTTCCTTTATGGATAAGATAAGTGTTTCTAAACTTTCAGCTGTCGAGGAAGTTGGATGCATCAAGATTAATGCTCCGTTATGAACCTTACTCATAACTCTTTGAACTAAAACATGTGGTTGAGGCCGCTGCCAATCTATTGTATCCACACTCCACATAATTGTACCCATATTCATTTCGTCTGCAATTTTTACAACTTCATCTTTGAAGCTACCGCTAGGCGGTGCAAACCAGGTAGGTGTTACATCTGTTACTGACTTAATCACTTCATTTGTTTTTAGCAGCTGTTCTCTAATTTTCGCCTGTGACAACTGACTCATATCAGGATGTGTATAGGAATGATTTCCAACCTCGTGTCCGGCATCAACGATCATTTTCGCCATTTCCGGATTTTCTTTTGCCCACCTTCCTTCTAGAAAGAAGGTAGCTTTTACATGGTATTTATTCAACGTCTCTAACATATCTGGAATATACTCATTTCCCCAAGCGACATTGATGATAAATGAAACCATCGGCTTATCAGGATGTCCCCGATAGATCGGCTCTGCAGGCAGATCTTCTAAATGTACAGATGGTTCAACCTGACGATAGACAAGAAGGTTTTCATCAAAGACTCCCTTTGCCTTCATTTTTTTATAGGATTGATCAAGATCTACCTCTATACCATTATAGCCTGGTGTAGCCTTCCATACTTTATGTATTTCCGCATTTTGGGCAGGGATATTATATTCTATCGCTCTTTTTGCAATCTCTTCGTACAATTCATCCTTTTGCTTTGAGACTGTTACACTTGCTGTCTTCATTTGCTCAACATAAGAAGATGTAAATGGATTTTCAATAAACCCTATGCTAACCGTCAAGATTATAAGAAATCCAACGAATTGAATAATTTTCCTTTGCATTATGTATCCCCCTTTTTACTAAAAAATATGTAAAAAGGGGACAAGGTAGAACCGAAATGCGTATGTGCCTTGATTAGGTCCGAAAATCATAAGACGAGCATGAATAGAAGGTGTACTTTGCCTACTATTCATGATTGGCTAGACTTTCGAACCTAGGCGATGGATCTAGACACCAAAAGCATTTGCAATAATTACCTATTCATAGTGAAAAATCTCATACTAAATCTCTCTATGTAAAATCGCAATACCTTCATAACCGAAAAAGAAGCCCGGTTACCCCGGCCTCCACGATCAACCTTCTTGCTTTTCTTGTTCCTTTTGTTCTTTTAAGACTGCTTTACGAGATAAATTAACACGGCCTTGCTTATCGATTTCTGTGACTTTTACTAGAATTTCATCACCAATAGAGACAACATCCTCAACCTTGCCAACACGTTCTAAAGCAAGCTCGGAAATGTGAACCAGTCCATCTTTTCCGCTAAAAATTTCAACAAATGCACCAAACTTTTCAATACGTTTTACTTTTCCGAGATACATTTGACCAACGACAACTTCACGAACGAGGTCTTCGATGATTTTCTTAGCTTTTTGATTCATTTCTTCATTAATAGATGAAATGAAAACAGTTCCGTCCTGTTCAATGTCGATTTTAACGCCTGTTTCTTCAATAATTTTATTAATTTGTTTTCCGCTTGGTCCTATGACATCTCTAATTTTTTCAGGATTAATTGTCATCGTTAAAATTTTAGGTGCATATTGTGAAAGCTCCTGCTTAGGTGCCTGGATTGTTGCAAGCATTGACTTTAAAATTTCCATACGGCCTTTCTTTGCTTGCTGTAATGCCTCTTCTAAAATCTCCCTGGAAAGACCTTCAATTTTAATATCCATTTGTAATGCAGTTACCCCTGATTCGGTACCTGCAACTTTAAAGTCCATATCCCCTAACGCATCTTCCATACCTTGAATATCTGTTAGCACTGTATAGTGTTCACCAGATTTTACAAGCCCCATTGCAATACCTGCTACAGGAGCTTTAATTGGCACACCTGCATCCATCATTGCTAATGTACTTGCACAAATACTTGCCTGTGACGTTGATCCGTTTGATTCAAGTACCTCTGACACTAGTCGGATTGTATATGGAAAATCCTTTTCAGAAGGTATAATTGGTTCTAATGCTCTTTCACCCAAAGCACCATGACCGATTTCTCTACGTCCTGGCCCTCTCATTGGTCCTGTTTCCCCGACACTAAATTGCGGGAAATTATAATGATGCATGAAACGTTTTGATTCTTCAATTCCCAAGCCATCTAAAATTTGCACATCACCTAGTGCACCAAGTGTACAAATACTTAACGCTTGAGTTTGTCCGCGTGTAAACAAGCCTGAACCATGAGTTCTTGATAAAAGCCCTACCTCTGATGATAAAGGACGGATCTCATCGACACCACGGCCGTCAGGTCTTACCTTTTCTTCAGTAATGAGACGGCGAACCTCAGCTTTTACGATTTTAGACAGGATTTGCTTTACCTGTTTTAATGTATCTTCATCAGCTTCATTCTCTTCAAATTTCATGACAACTGCATTTTTTACTTCATTGATTGCATCTTCTCTTGCATGTTTTTCTTGAACTTGAATGGCTTTTAGTAAGTCATTTTCTGCGATTTCACGAATTTGTTTTTCTAGATCAGCATCTAACTCAAATAATTCAATTGCCATTTTTTCTTTTCCAACAGCTTGAGCGACTTCTTCTTGGAAAGCGATAAGGCGTTTAATTTCTTCATGTCCAAACATGATCGCTTCTAGCATCGTTTCCTCAGGTACTTCTTTTGCACCCGCCTCAACCATGTTGATGGCATCCTTCGTCCCAGCTACCACTAGATGAATATCACTTTGTTCAGCCTGTTCAACGGTCGGATTAATGATAAATTCATTATTGATTCTTCCAACTGTTACACCAGCGATTGGCCCTTCAAACGGGATATCTGAAACACAAAGTGCTAAAGATGAACCAAACATAGCTGCCATTTCAGATGAACAATCCTGATCAACACTCATCACAATGCTGATAACTTGTACTTCATTTCGAAATCCATCTGCAAATAATGGTCTGATTGGACGATCAATTAACCTGCTCGCCAAAATCGCCTTTTCACTTGGACGACCTTCTCTTTTTATAAAACCGCCTGGGATTTTCCCGACCGCATATAAGCGTTCCTCATAATTCACTGTTAACGGGAAGAAATCAAGTGGCTTTGGATCCTTTGATGCAGTTGCTGTACTTAATACAGCCGTATCACCATAACGAACCAGAACAGAACCGTTTGCTTGTTTGGCTAATTGTCCAATTTCAACGGTTAAATTTCTGCCGGCCCATTCTATGGAAAATGATTGCTTATCTTGTCCCATAAAGTTAAAAAACCCCTCTCATATAATAAAGATTATGTATTAGTATGAACCATTTAAATTCAACATATCAATGTTGTTATTGTATGTAAATAGGTTTGTAAAAAAACGTAATAAGTTAGTTGTTAGCTTATATCATTTTTGCCTATTTATATTTAAATACACTAAAAAAGCGGGAAAAATCCCGCTTTTAAAGGTATTATCGACGTAAACCAAGCTTGTTGATTAACTCACGATAACGAGTTACGTCCTTATTACGTAGGTAAGTTAGTAAGTTACGACGTTTACCTACCATTTTTAATAGACCGCGACGAGAGTGGTGGTCTTTTTTGTGAACACGTAAGTGATCATTTAAGTTATTGATGTCCTCAGTAAGGATAGCAATT
Source organism: uncultured Metabacillus sp. (assembly GCF_947503125.1). Lineage (GTDB taxonomy): Bacteria > Bacillota > Bacilli > Bacillales > Bacillaceae > Metabacillus. The sequence goes on along the minus strand of NZ_CANNCR010000001.1, from coordinate 311,472 downwards.
TGAACCTCTGGTGAACCAGTATCAGATTCATGTGTTCTATAAGTAGCAATTAGTTCGTTTTTACGTTCTTGTGTGATAGCCATCCTTTTCACCTCCTTAATTTCAAAAAACCCCAATTACCGAGCAAACGTTGGTGAATCGATTTGCCAAGCAATGGTTTTAAGTTACATCCATTAGAATACTATTTTTCCAAGCAAATTGCAAGGACTAAACGGTTTTTTGTCCAAAGAATTGTTCAACTGCCGCTTTGTCTTTCGCAATTTGACTGATTAGCTCCTCAACATTATTAAACTTTTGTTCACTTCTTATACGTTTAAACCATGATATTGAGATAGTTTGATCATATATGTCCTGTTGGAAATCAAAAATATGCACTTCTATGCTTGGTTTAGCAGCTTTTTCTTTATTAAACGTAGGCTTGTAGCCAATATTGCACATTCCTTTATATTCTTGGCCATTAATTAAAGCAGAAACCGCATAAACACCTGTTGGAGGCATTAAATATATATCAGGGACATCTATATTTGCTGTAGGAAAACCGATTGTTCTCCCCCGTTTATCACCATGAATAACTGTACCGGTAACAGTATGAGGTCTTCCGAGAAGATTATGTGCATATGAAACATCACCGCTTCTAATAACCTCCCGTATGAGCGAGGAGCTAATTTTACGATCACGGTCAGTTTGCTTTTCTACAGTTGTTTGCAAAAATTGCTCCCTGGAATGGAATGGCATTGTTTCCATCGTACCCTTTCCTAAGTGGCCATATGTAAAATCAAAGCCTGCAACAACATGCTTAACATTTAAGTTGATAATATAGTCATCAACAAATTGCTGTGGCAATAAAGCTGCAAACTCCTTTGTAAATTCTACAACAAATAAAATATCCACATTTAATTGACTAATTAAATGTATTTTTTCTTCAAGAGGTGTAATATAATCAATTTCCTTTTGGTTTCGCAGGACAACAAGTGGATGGGGATTAAAGGTCATGACTGCACTTTTCCTCCCAAGTCGATCAGCAATCTCTTTTGCTTTTAGGATTACTTTTTGATGTCCTTTATGAACTCCATCAAAATACCCCAATGCAAGCACCATTTCATCAAAATCATCTTTGTTAAAATGATGTGGTTGAGACAGTTTTATTAGTTTCACGGTCACTTCACCTTTTCTCACTTATAACATATTAAGTTTCATTATATAGCACCTTCACAGGCTTCATTAGATAATCCTTGGCAGGGTGCTTAGAATAGATAGCAATACAGCGGCCATCCTCAGCATAAATGGCAATAGGAGAGCCTGCTTTAATGTCTTGAAATGTTTCAGGCAATTCAAGTACTGCTCCATTTTTAACTTTCTCTGCTAGCGTATCATGGATAACTAGATTCGGCAAATCTTTTAATGCCTGACCAATTGTCAATAATTCACGTTGAAGTGTACCTTTTTCGATTGCAGCTTCGATTTGCTCAAAGGTTAAACAATTGGACAAATCAAATTGCCCGGATTTCGTACGAATAAGATGTGACATATGCGCCGGATATCCAAGTCTTTCGCCGATCATGACAGCCAACGTCCGAACGTATGTACCTTTTGAACAAGTGACACGGAACTTGAATTTAGTTAAACCGGCATCGTTCGTAATGCCACTTATAAGCACTAGTTCAGTAATTGTAATCTTTCGTGCTGGTCTTTCCACCTCAATACCCGCTCGAGCATACTCATAGAGCTTTTTTCCGTTCACTTTTACAGCAGAATACATCGGTGGTATTTGCTCGATCGTACCAACCATCGCATTTAAAACCCGTTCAATCTCTTCTTTTAAAATAGGTGGATTTACAGGTTTTCTTACAACTTCTTCACCTGAAGCATCTTCCGTTGTTGTAGAATAACCAATCGTTATTTCAGCTTCATATGTCTTTGAAGCTGCTGTTAAATATTCAACAATTTTCGTTGCTTTTCCCAGACAAATTGGCAATACACCTGTTACATCCGGGTCAAGTGTACCCGTATGACCCACTTTTTTCGTTTTAGCAAGCCTGCGCATCTTTGCAACACAGTCATGGGATGTCATGCCAACTGGTTTATTTAATAATAGCACACCTTCCATTTAAAAGACCTCCTAGGGCATCTTTTCATTTTTACATACAGAAAGGGATAGACGAAGGTGTCTATCCCTTTAAAAAAGGAGTTATTCCTCCTCTTTATTTTGAACATTTAACTCATGAATAAGTGTCTCAATACGATTTCCGTAATCGATTGATTCATCAAATTCAAATTGAATTTCAGGCGTTTTTCTTAGTCGAATGCGCTGTCCGATTTCAGAACGAATAAAGCCTTTTGCCTTTGCTAACCCTTTTAGTGTGTTTTGTCTTTGTTCTTCGTCTCCCAATACAGAGATATACACCTTTGCAATTTGGAGATCACCAGATACATTTACATCTGTTACTGTCACAAAGCCAATACGCGGGTCCTTTATTTTTCGGCCGATAATATCGCCCAATTCTTTTTTCATTTGTTCGCCGACACGGTTTGCTCTTAAGCTCATGTCATCACCTCTTCATTAAAACCATTCAAACGAAGTAACAGTTCTTTCAATTTCAGGAAAGGAATCGATGAATTGCAATACCCTTTGCAATTCCCTTTCAGTTTGAACCTTATTGGAACTTACGGCAACAATTCCAAATTTTGTATGCTGCCATGTATCCTGAAAGTCAATTTCTGATATTGACACATTATACTTTTGTTTGGTTCTTGTTAATACTCTTTGTAAGACAGATCTTTTATCTTTTAATGAATGTGAGTCATAAATCATGCATTCACACTCTACATATCCGATCATTTACGTTCGATTTCCTCCATCACAAATGCTTCAATAATATCGCCTTCTTTAATATCATTAAAGTTTTTAATTGTGATTCCACATTCATAGTTGCGCGCAACTTCTTTTACATCGTCTTTGAAGCGTTTCAATGTATCAATTTCACCCTCATAAATGACTATTCCATCACGGATTAATCTTATCCCACTGTCACGGGTGATTTTACCTTCTGTTACGTATGCTCCTGCAATTGTACCGATTTTAGATACTTTAAATGTTTGGCGAATCTCAACTTGACCGATCACTTTTTCTTCAAATTCAGGGTCAAGCATTCCTTTCATTGCCGATTCAATTTCTTCAATAACCTTGTAGATAATACGGTGTAAACGAATATCAACTTCTTCAACGTCTGCTGTTTTCTTCGCACCACTATCAGGGCGGACATTAAAGCCAATGACAATTGCATTTGAAGCAGCTGCAAGGATAATATCAGACTCAGTTATCGCACCTACACCAGTATGGATAATTTTTACGCGAACACCTTCAACATCAATTTTTTGTAAAGCTGCAGTCAAGGCTTCAACAGAACCTTGGACATCTGCTTTCACAATTAAATTAATGTCTTTAATTTCACCTTGTTTAATTTGTTCAAACAAGTCATCTAGGCTTAGTTTTGAGCCTTCACTTCGTTGAGCATCAAGCTGCTTTTGCGCTCTTGCTTCACCTACTTGACGTGCTTGTTTCTCATCTTCAAATACCATAAATTGATCCCCAGCTAAAGGTACATCATTTAAACCTGTAATTTCAACAGGTGTTGATGGTGCAGCCTCTTTAACACGACGGCCAATATCATTTACCATTGCACGAACACGTCCATAGGTATTACCTACTACAATTGGGTCACCAACTCGAAGAGTACCGTTTTGTACAAGTAGTGTTGCTACTGAACCGCGGCCTTTATCTAATTGCGCTTCAATTACTGTACCAGTTGCTCGTCTGTTTGGATTTGCTTTAAGCTCTTCAACTTCCGTCACCAATAGGATCATTTCTAGAAGCTCATCAAGTCCTTGACCTGTTAGTGCAGAGACAGGTACAAAGATAGTATCTCCACCCCAAGCCTCTGGTACTAGACCATGTTCTGTTAATTCCTGCATAACACGATCAGGATTTGCTGTTGGCTTATCAATTTTATTTACGGCAACAATAATAGGCACTTCAGCAGCTTTGGCATGATTTATCGCTTCTATTGTTTGCGGCATTACTCCGTCATCTGCTGCAACAACTAGGATCGTAATATCTGTTACTTGAGCACCGCGAGCACGCATTGTTGTGAACGCAGCATGTCCTGGTGTATCAAGGAACGTAATTTTTTGATCATTCGCAACGATTTGATAGGCACCAATATGCTGAGTGATTCCGCCAGCTTCTCCCTCAGTTACTTTTGTATTTCTGATTGAATCAAGAAGTGTTGTTTTACCATGGTCAACATGACCCATGATCGTTACAACCGCAGGTCGAAGCTGAAGATCCTCTTCACGATCTTTTTCTTCATATTTTTCAAATTCTGTTTTTTCAAATACAATTTCTTCCTCTACTTCGACACCATACTCACCGGCAATTAATTCAATTGAATCTTTATCAAGCTCCTGATTAATTGTGGCCATTGTGCCTAGGAGAAGCAGCTTTTTAATAATTTCAGAAGGTTCTTTACCAAGCTTTGATGCTAATTCACCTACTGTCAAACTGCCTGTAAATGTAATTTTGCTTGGCAGTTCCTTTTTAGGTTTAGGCTGTGCCTGCTGTTGGAAATTCCCTTTATTTTTCTTATTATTTTTCTTGCCTTTGTATTGGTTAGAAGGTTGATTAGTTGGTTGATTTTGCTTTTTGTTATTTGAATGATTTGGAGTATGCTTTAGTGATTTGTTTTTAGCAGGTTTTTCTCCATTATTTGATCTGACATTTTCTGTATTATTTTGTTTTGTTTTATTCACTTGTTTCCCCAGTTTCTGATTTGATTCATTATTTTTTTTCTCTTGATTTGCTGTTTTGAATTTTTTGTCAAGCTTAATAATCACATCATCTTCAATTGTTGACATGTGATTGTTAACCTCTACATTCATCTCTTTTAACGTAGAAATAATGTCTTTACTAGATACATTTGTTTGTTTTGCATATTCATATACTCGCATTTTTGTCATACGTTCACCCCCAAGAATATTAATCGAGCAAGGTTTTTAACTTTGCAGCAAAGCCTGCATCATTTATCGCTACAACGACTCTCGCTTCTTTACCAATTGCTTGACCTAACTGGTAGCGATTTTCTACTATCATAAAGGGGACCTGATAAAACTTACATTTATCTGTTACCTTTTTCATTGTGTTAGCAGATGCATCCTGAGAAAGAAGAACAAGCTTAGCCCGTTTTAGCCGAACCTCTTTTACAACTAGTTCCTCTCCTGAAATAACTTTTCGTGCTCGATTTGCTAAGCCCAATAAGGACGTCCATTGTTGCTGCTGTTTCATGTTATCGATTATTTCTCCTTCTCCGCCAATTGAAGAAGCTCTTCGTAAACTGAATCTTCAATATTTGCCTTTAAATGATTAGCAAGTGTGTTTTTCTTTTTTGCTTGGAGAATACACTCCTTATCGAGTGTGATATATGCACCGCGTCCATTTTTTTTGCCGGTCAGGTCGATAGAAACATCGCCTTCTTTAGAGCGAACAACACGGATTAATTCTTTTTTTGCTTTCATTTCCCCTGTTACAACACATTTACGTAAAGGAATTTTGCGATTGTTCATGTGATTTCACCTCTTATTCAGCAAGCTCATCATTTACACTTGTTAAAAGTGGTTCATCATCAATATCGGATCCAGATGATTGAAGCGGATAAATCCCGGCTTTTTCAGCATCTGATTCGCTTTTAATATCTATTTTCCAACCGGTAAGTTTAGCAGCAAGACGTGCATTTTGTCCGCGCTTACCGATTGCTAAAGATAATTGATAGTCAGGAACAATGACCGTTGTCGCTTTTTCTTCTTCATTGACAAGAACCTCCACTACTTTAGAAGGACTTAAAGCATTAGCAACAAATTCGATCGGATCCTCTGACCAGCGGACAATATCAATTTTTTCCCCTTTTAATTCATTTACAATTGCTTGTACGCGTTGGCCCTTAGGTCCCACACATGAACCAACCGGATCAACTTCGGGATTATCGGAATGAACAGAAATTTTAGAGCGATCCCCTGCTTCACGAGAAACGGATTTAATTTCAACTGTTCCATCATAGATTTCCGGAACTTCAATTTCAAACAACCTTTTTAAAAGACCTGGATGTGTTCTTGATACGAAAATTTGCGGACCTTTTGTTGTTTTTTCTACCTTTGTAATAAAAACTTTAATCCGATCATGCGGCTTATACGTTTCGTTTGGCATTTGCTCACTTACAGGTAATAATGCCTCGATTTTTCCTAAGCTCACATAGATAAATTTTGAATCAATGCGTTGAACGATTCCTGTCATAATATCTTCTTCACGGTCAATAAATTCGCTGTAGATAACACCACGTTCAGCTTCACGAACACGTTGGGTAACAACCTGTTTAGCAGTTTGCGCTGCAATCCGGCCGAAATCCTTTGGTGTAACCTCCATTTCAATGACATCATTTAACATATAATTAGGATTGATTCCTTGTGCCTCACTAAGGGAGATTTCAAGACGAGGATCATAAACCTCTTCAACAACATCTTTTCTTGCAAAAACCCTCATGGTGCCTGTTTCACGATTTAAATCAACGCGTACATTTTGCGCTTGATTAAAATTTCGTTTATAAGCAGAGATTAATGCAGCTTCAATTGCTTCAATAATAACTTCCTTGCTAATGCCCTTTTCCTTTTCCAATATCGTTAAGGCATCTAATAATTCACTACTCATTTCAACGGCTTCCCCCTTAAAAAATTAGCTAAATAAAATTTCTATTTGCTTCTCCATACTTCTTTTAGATAATGATAAGAATGATTCATTCGCAAGATATTGTGACCGTGAGCGGATTTGTAAGTCAGATCCCTGGAGATAACAATTTCATTAGTTGAATGTGACGGCTAATCTTGCTTTGGCCACTTTCTCATAAGGGATTTCAACCTGTTTTTTTCTAGTCTTTACCGTTACTGTAACTGTAACCGTTTGACCGTCAAAATCAGCTAAGACACCTTCTAAGGTCTTTTCTCCATTAATTGGTTCATATGTTTTTATATGGACATGTTTTCCTATTGCTTTTTTGAAGTCATCTTCTTTTTTTAGCGGTCTCTCCGCACCTGGTGATGATACCTCTAAAAAGTAATTATGTGGAATAGGATCTAATTCATCAAGCTTTTCGCTTAATCGCTCACTTACGATTCCACATTCTTCGATATCAATACCTGTCTCGGAATCAACAAATAATCGAAGAAACCAATTAGAGCCTTCCTTCACATATTCAATGTCGACTAATTCCAATTTCATTTCATCTAAAATTGGTGTAACTAATTGTTCGACAATTTCCGTAACTCTTTTGCTCATTCTCTTCCTCCTTATAAGAAAAGCGGAAGCGCCTGCTCAGCGACTTATGAACTGGATCACTCCGTATGAGATAAAGCGAGACTTATCAGACCTTTACGGGCAGTGTTGTCAACACATACTGCTATACCTTTTCTCTCCAATACTGCACGTTAAAGTGCGGCAAAGGAAACAAGAAGAGCGAGAGCGATTCGATGTTGACTTACGCATGCGAGGAGTGTGAAGTTCATTAATCGCTAGGCGCTGTAGCTAGACACTAAAACTAAGTTCAATAACTTTTTATTTTAGAAATACAAGCTTCTGCGACTAAAACAGCAGTTTTTAATTCCTTTTTAATTGCTGAAAAACCCTGCCTTTTGAGCAGGGAATGGTATGTACTACACTATCCGAATTGCGAGGACGATTACAATACGAAAGAGTGGGTTTCCCCACTCTTTTCCTCTGCTTATCGTTAGCATTTCCAAATAAAGCATAACATAACCGTCATTTTTATGCAAATTAGAATAGCGATAACTGGTTTTGATCTGGCAGTTCATCTAAACAGCCTTGTGTATCAAGATATTCAAGAATTGTTTTTGATACCTTTCCTCGTTGCTGTAAATCTTCTTTTGATAAAAATTCTCCATCTTTTCTAGCTTTCACAATATTTAATGCTGCATTTGTTCCTAAGCCAGGAATAGAATTAAATGGCGGAATCAAGCTATTCCCATCAATAATAAAGTCTGTTGCACTAGATCTGTAAAGGTCTACTTTTTGAAAGCTAAATCCTCGTTCACACATCTCTAACGCTAATTCTAAAACGGTTAGTAAGCTTTTTTCTTTAGGGGCAGCATCCAATCCCTTTTGATTAATTTCTTCGATTTTGGCCCGAATAGAAGTGGACCCTTTTACCATAGTTTCGATATCAAAATCATCAGCACGAACAGTAAAATATGCTGCGTAATAGAGTAATGGAAGATGTACTTTAAAATAAGCAATCCTAACAGCCATTAAAACATATGCTGCCGCATGCGCCTTAGGAAACATATATTTTATTTTCAAGCAAGAGTCGATATACCAGGCTGGTACTTCCTGCTTTTTCATTTCTTCTTCCATCTCTTCAGTCAGCCCTTTTCCTTTACGGACAGACTCCATAATTTTGAAGGCGAAAGAAGGTTCTAGACCTTGATAGATAAGATAAACCATGATGTCGTCACGACAACCGATAACTTCGCTTAGTGTACAAATATTATTGTGAATTAATTCTTGTGCATTTCCTAGCCATACATCAGTACCATGCGAGAGTCCTGAAATTTGGACAAGTTCAGAGAAGGTTGTTGGTTTTGTATCTTCAAGCATCTGCCTAACAAATCGCGTACCAAACTCTGGAATTCCAAGGGTCCCTGTTTTACACATTATTTGTTCCTCTTTGACACCTAATGACTCGGTACCGCTGAATATTTTCATAACCTCTGGGTCATCTGTCGGAATTGTTTTTGGATCGATGCCGCTCAGATCTTGAAGCATACGAATGACGGTCGGATCATCGTGTCCAAGGATGTCAAGCTTCAATAAGTTATCATGAATGGAATGGAAATCAAAATGAGTCGTCCGCCATTCAGATCCTGTTGCATCAGCAGGATATTGAATCGGGGAAAAATCATAGATGTCCATATAATCAGGGACAACAATAATTCCTCCAGGATGCTGCCCTGTTGTCCTTTTCACCCCTGTACAACCTTGAACAAGACGATCTATCTCTGCTCCTCTTAAGGTGAGATTATGATCATTTGCATAGCCTTTTACATAACCATAGGCAGTTTTTTCTGCAACTGTACCAATTGTTCCTGCACGATAAACATTGTCCTCACCGAAAAGGACCTTTGTATAGTTGTGGGCGGTAGGTTGATATTCACCTGAAAAGTTCAAATCGATATCCGGAACTTTATCCCCTTTAAAGCCAAGGAAGGTTTCGAAAGGAATATCATGTCCATCTTTTTGGTATTGCGCCCCGCAATTCGGGCATTCTTTATTAGGTAAATCAAAGCCTGAGCCGACAGAACCATCATTAAAAAACTCTGAGTGCTTACAATCAGGGCAAACATAATGTGGTGGCAGCGGATTTACCTCTGTGATTTCCGTCATGGTTGCAACAAATGATGAACCGACAGAACCACGTGAACCAACGAGATACCCATCATCAAGTGATTTTTTAACGAGCTTATGTGAAATAAGATAGATAACGGCAAACCCATGACCAATGATACTTTTTAACTCTTTCTCTAATCGTGCTTCGACAATCTCAGGAAGATTCTCTCCATAAATGCTTTTTGCCCTTGAATAGCTCATTGCCCGTATTTCTTCATCTGCACCTTCAATTTTAGGTGTGTAAAGATCATCTTTAATCGGTTTAATTTCTTCAATTATATCGGCAATTTTATTTGGATTCTCTATGACAATTTCCTTTGCTTTATCTTTTCCAAGGAACGAGAAACAATTAAGCATTTCATCGGTTGTGCGAAAATGAACATTTGGCAGTTCATGACGATTTAGCGGATTGGCACCACCTTGAGAACTGATTAATATTTTTCGGTAAATTTTATCAACCGGATTTAAATAATGGACATTTCCTGTTGCAACAACCGGTTTTTCCAGTTTGTCACCAAGCTTTATAATATTCGTAACAATTTCTTGCAGGGCATGTTCATCCTTCACATAGTCTAATTGAATAAGATGATGGTAAACCTCTAATGGATGGACCTCTAGATAATCATAATAAGCAGCAATCTCTTCAACTTCTTCAGGAGATTTTTGCATCATCCCTTCAAAGACCTCACCCTTGTCACACGCAGACCCAACAATTAAACCTTCTCTAAATTTATTTAGAACAGACCGCGGAACTCGCGGGACCCGGTAAAAATACTCGATATGAGAGATGGATACGAGTTTAAATAAGTTTTTCAAGCCCTTTTCATTTATGGCAAGAACTGTTGCGTGGTATGGACGTGACCTTTGATAGGCATTCCCCTTACCCATATTGTCATTAAACTGGTTATGGTAGACAATGCCCTTTTCTTCGGCATCGTTTAACATCTTAATAAGCAAATATCCCGTTGCTTCAGCATCATAGATCGCTCTGTGGTGCTGGGTTAATTCAATATCAAATCTTTTACAAAGAGTATTTAGTCGATGATTTTTTAATTCAGGATACAAGAACCTTCCCAGCTCCAATGTATCAATTACAGGGTTTTTAGCATTTTCTTCACCAAGTAGCTTCTTAAAGCCTACATTAATAAATCCCATATCAAAGCTGGCATTGTGTGCGACTAAAATATCATTTGCGATCCAATCCCTAAATTTACGCAACACCTCATCGACATTTGGTGCATCTCTAACCATATCATCGGTTATCCCGGTTAAATCAATGGTCGTCGCCGATAATGGATGATGGGGATTTGCAAATGATTCAAAACGGTCAATGATTTCCCCGCCGCGCACCTTTACAGCAGCCAATTCAATGATCGTATCATATACGGCAGAAAGACCAGTTGTCTCCACGTCAAAAACAACATAGGTTTCTTCAGGTAAATACCGATTATCATCGTTGTATGCAATCGGTACTCCGTCATCTACTAAATTAATTTCGACTCCGTATAACACCTTTATGCCGTTTTTCTTTCCTGCTGAAAAGGCTTCAGGAAAGGATTGAACAACTGCATGGTCGGTTAGAGCAATTGCCTTATGGCCCCATTTTTTAGCTTGTTCAATATACTTGCTAACTGATGTTACGGCATCCATTTGACTCATTGGTGAGTGAAGATGGAGCTCAACCCGTTTTTCATTTTCAGGTGATTGATCAATTCGCTCAATTGCTTTTACTTCATTGATATCATTTGCAATCATCACCAAGTCTCTAACAAAGGTGTCATTTTGAATACTCCCTCGCACCTTAAGCCACATACCTTTTTTTACAGCTTGTACCAATCCCGCATCCTCTTTATCTCGCGCAAACATTTTAACGAGAATGGAACTTGTATAATCGGTAATTTTAAATGTGAGGAGTGTTCGTCCACTTCTTAACTCTTTTGTTTCAGCATGGAACACATATCCCTGAATTGCAATCCTTCTTTCTTCATCCTCTATAGAAGCAAGCGTTCTAATTTCCTCATCATTTTTAATCGTATAACCGATTGTCAATGGACCCGTTATTTCAGTTGGATTAGCTTCTTCCTTGTCAGCATTCTCCATATCTACGAGTGCCTGCAAGCCTCTTTCCTTATCTTCCAGCAGCTTTTGTTCATTAAATTTCTTAATTTCCTCTTCTGTTACGGCCACAGTTGTATCCAACTGAAAAATCGGAAACCCGAGCTGCTGGAAGCTCGCTTGAATTAGCGGTGCATATTTTCGTTTGATTGTTAAAGCTTCGGTATCGTTCTTCGTTTTAACGATGACCTTTACTCCTTGTACAGATGGTGTTTGCTCATTTAAAAGGGCAAGCATTGGCGGTGATATCCCGTCCATTTGCTGAATACAAATTGACCAATAATCCTGGATCAATTTTTCATCGAAAGTCTGATCCCTTGATTCAATTGTAAATGTAACATCTGCAATATGAGAAAATGCCTTGACTAGTTTGCTGTGAAACAGCTGATACACATCAAAAGGAAGAATTTTTTCAAACTGAAAATGGAAATGCCATTTTTTTGTTTGTTTATGAACGGTCAACTTGGCAATTGTACCGTTTCTAAAATGGACAACTGCTGCATCTTCAGTTAAGTTTATCTGCTGAAGCAGTAGTTGAAATCGTTCGATTTGGTTAGTCTGATCAGTGCCCATTATCTTTCCCCTCCCCCACTACTAATTTCGTTTCATGGTTTCTAGTAAAATACGTAAATGATTTAACTCATGTTACTTTTTGGATAATCGTTATCACAATTGAAGAGGCTGCCTCCTGTAATAGACAAGGATTTATAAACAACGAGTGTATATAAAGTCATGTCTATTTTTTCGAGTCAGCCTCTTCACGGTATTACACTTGTATTATTTTATCATGCTTTGCAGCTTACTGTAACCTTTTTTAGTTGCCAAGAATTTGCTTCACTTTATCATAAAGCTCTTCAACGGTAACTTCAAATGATTCACCTGTTTTACGAATCTTCACTTCAACAATGCCTTCTTCCGCTTTTTTACCAACGGTTATCCGAACAGGAAGACCAATTAAATCAGAGTCAGCAAATTTAACACCAACACGTTCCCCACGATCATCAAGCAAAACTTCGTATCCGTTTTGGTAAAGTTCTTGATAAAGCTTCTCTGATAAATTCCTTTGTGAATCATTTTTCATATTTACTGGAATTACATGAATTTGAAATGGTGCCACAGCTTCTGGCCATACAATACCATTTTCATCATGATGCTGTTCGATGATGGCAGCTAATGTTCTTGAAACCCCAATACCATAACAACCCATAATCATTGGCTGTGTACGGCCATTTTCATCCAGGAAGGTAGCATTCATTGCTTCACTGTATCTAGTACCAAGCTTAAATACATGTCCAACTTCGATTCCTTTGGCAAATTTAATGATACCTTCACCATCTGGAGATTTGTCCCCTTCTTGGATAAAACGGAGATCAGCAAATTGCGACACAGCCGCATCTCGTGCAATGTTAACCCCTTTATAATGGAATTGTTCCTCATTTGCTCCGCAAACTCCGTTTACAATTGCAGCAACAGCATGATCTGCAATCACTTCAACACTTTCAGATACATTTATAGGGCCAATAAAGCCAGGCGCACAATTCATCACCGTCTTCGTATCTTCTGGTTCAGCTAGTTCAACAACCGATGCTCCAAAGAGATTCTTTACTTTTATATCATTAACTTCATGGTCTCCACGTACAAGCACTAAAACAAAACGATCATCAACCTTGAACAGCACAGATTTGATACACTCTTCCTTTGATACCTGTAGAAAATCTGTGATTTCTTCAATTGACTTTTGATTAGGAGTTTCAATTTTTTCTAAATCCACCAGCTCTTCAGTACTTTTTTCATACGTAGTAATAACTGGCGCCATTTCAATATTTGCTGCATATTGTGACGTATCGGAATAAGCAATCGTATCTTCACCGATATCTGATAACACCATAAATTCATGGGTATCAGTTCCACCCATAGCCCCGGAATCTGCAATAACAGCTCTGAAATCTAGTGAACAACGCGTGAAAATATTTTGATAGGCTGTAAACATTTTTTCATAACCTTCATCCAGACTCTCCGATGTTGCATGGAACGAATAGGCGTCCTTCATAATAAATTCACGTCCGCGCAATATACCAAAACGGGGACGCTTTTCATCACGGAATTTCGTCTGAATTTGATATAAGGCAAGCGGAAGTCGTTTATATGATTTAACCTCATCACGGATCAAGCTGGTAATCATTTCCTCATGTGTTGCACCTAATGCGAACTCGCGGTTATGGCGATCATGCAATCTCATTAGCTCTGGGCCATAGGAATACCAGCGGCCAGATTCCTGCCATAATTCTGCTTGTTGGAGAGCTGGCATTAATAATTCTGCTGCACCGGCTTTTTCCATTTCTTCTCGGACAATTGCTTCAATTTTCTTTAATACTTTTTGTGCCAAAGGTAAATAGCTGTAAACACCACTTGTGTTTTGTCTAATAAACCCTGCCCGCAGCATAAGCTGATGGCTTTTTACTTCAGCATCAGCTGGAACTTCTCTAAGGGTAGGAATAAACGTCATACTTTGTTTCATAACGAGCACCTCTATTTTATCTCAAACTTTTTATTTTTTAAAGGAATAAACGTTGAATATCATTCCAGGTCACTACAAGCATCAACAGCATTAATAACGAGAAGCCAATAAAATGAACAATTCCTTCTTTTTGCCGATCAATTGGCTTTCCTCGAAGTGCTTCAATAAATAAGAACAACAGGCGGCCTCCGTCTAATGCAGGAATCGGTAATAGATTGACAATTCCTAAATTGATGCTTAATAATGCTGCCCATCTTAGCAAATTGATTGTTCCAGATTCTGCAACTTGGTCTGTAATATCATAAATCCCCACTGGACCTGAGAGCATATCAATTGAAAATTGGCCGGTCACCAAATGACCAAATCCGATTAATATTTCCTTTGTCCATGTATAAGTTTCGACAAAGCCATATTTTAACGAGCTTCCAAACGATTTATCTACCGGATTATAGGCACCAATTCTCCCCATCGTTTGTTCGCCTACTTTCGTTGATTCTGGAACAACTTCAAAGGTAAGAATATCTCCATCACGTTCTACTTCAAAGGTTAGTTCTTTTTCAGGATTATCACGAATAATGGTAACAACCTCTTCCCAAGTGGATGTAGGCTGTCCATCAATTGACTGAATAACATCGCCTTCCATCAGCCCAGCTTCCTTTGCAGAACCGTCACTTGTTAACTCTCCTAATCTTGGATCATTGACAGGAGCTCCTTGAATTAAGCCTAGTGCAAACAAAATGACAAACGCAAGTAAAAAATTCATGAATGGCCCTGCAAAAATAGCTGCAATTCTCTGTCCAACTGTTTTTGACTGGAATTGACGGTTATACGGAGCTATTTGAACCTCCTGACCATCTACAATAAAGTATAACGTTTCACTAACTTCAAATCGCTTGATAAACTCTTCTTCCCCATGCTCATAGCCGGATATAAACATGCTATGCTCTAAATCAACATTCTCCACTTCAATGATGCGTGCCTGAGGATATTTTTCTTTATTATTTAAAATAATCTTTTCAACCTTATTCTCTTGGTTAAAAAGCAAGCCTACATTATGACCAGGCTTTACCTCAATCACTTCAGGATCCTCGCCGGCCATTCTTACAAATCCGCCAATAGGCAATAAACGAATGGTATAGACTGTTTCATTCTTTTTAAAAGAGAGAATCTTTGGACCAAATCCAATCGCGAATTCTCGACATAAAATGCCGGCACGATTTGCAAGGATGAGATGTCCTAGCTCATGAAAAAAAACAAGGGCACCGAAAATGAGGATAAACGCTATCACTGTATTCATTTTTGTATGACCACCTTTATGAGATTAATGTTTGTACAAAATTACGTGTTAGTTGATCAACTTCTTGAATTTGCTCCAAACAAGGATCGGCGATATTAACATGATGATCCATCGCTCTTTCAATACAATCTTCAATCTGAAGGAATGAAAGATCTCCCTGTAAAAATGCAGCAACAGCTACTTCATTTGCAGCGTTTAAAACAGTCGGCATTGTTCCTCCTATTTTACCTGATTCAAAGGCAAATTTTAAGCATCGGAATCTGTTAAAATCTGCTTTTTCAAAATGTAATTTGCCAACTTCCCACAGCTCTAATCTTTTAGAATTTTTTAATGGCATTCTATCTGGATAGGTTAAAGCATACTGAATTGGAACCCTCATATCTGGTGTACCTAGCTGAGCAAGAACACTGCTGTCTTTAAATTCAACTAAGGAATGTATAATACTTTCTTTATGTAATAAAACATCGATTTTTTCATAGGAAATATTGAAGAGCCAGTGGGCTTCAATCACTTCTAACCCTTTATTCATCATCGTAGCAGAATCGATCGTGATTTTCGCACCCATCGACCAGTTTGGATGGTTCAAAGCTTGTTCAACAGTAACCCCAACAAGCTCCTCCCTTTTTTTATCACGAAAGCTCCCGCCGGATGCTGTCACGATCAGACGCTCGATTGCCTTCGGATTCTCACCCTGTAAGCATTGAAAAATAGCAGAATGTTCACTGTCAACTGGCAATAAATCAACTTTATATTTTTTGGCATGCTCTGTAACTAAATGCCCTGCGGTAACAAGCGTCTCCTTATTTGCTAGTGCAACTGTTATATTATTTTCAATAGCTTTTAGCGTTGGAACAAGTCCTACGCTCCCAACCACTGCATTGACTAAACATTCCACTCCATCATAAATGGCAGCTTCAATAAGCGCATCTTGTCCATAACCAAACTTCACATCATTATTTGAAAACTCCTGTAAAAGGATTTCATATGTTTCTTTATCCTTAACAGCAACAAATTCAGGTTTGAATCTCTTTATGATTTCCCTTCCAGATTGATAATTACTTCCGAAAGACATGGCTACAAGCTTAAATTGTTCTTGATGGGCTTCAATCACGTCAAGAGTTTGAATTCCAATTGAACCAGTAGCTCCTAACAAGCTGATTTTTTTCACAAAGTCACTTCCAATCAAAACGGTTTAAAAAATAATTCTTAAAAAATGTAATAATGGTAACACAAATAACAAGCTGTCGAAACGGTCTAATATTCCTCCGTGTCCTGGAAGGATGGTACCAGAATCTTTTACTTGGTAGTGACGTTTTAGTGCAGATTCAACAAGGTCTCCCATTTGACCAAAGACTGATAGGAAGATCGTCATAAAAGTTACGACAAGATAATTATCAAGTACCCCTGTGAAATAATGGTAGATCCAAGAAAAGATTACTGCAAAGACTACGCCTCCGACTGCACCTTCAATGGTTTTATTGGGACTGATTTCCGGCCACAATTTTTTCTTACCCATTGCACGTCCAACAAAATAAGCTCCTGAATCAGTTACCCATATCAATATTAATGCATAAAAAACAAGTTCTAGACCACTTGGATGAAGGTTTCTCGTTTCGATTAGAAAATAAAAACCAATTCCTAAATAAAAAATCGCAATAACAACAAAACCTACATCATCGAATGTAAACTTATTTTTCGTTACAACCGTATAGGTTAATAACAGAAGCAGAGCTAATAATGCAAATTCCGCTTTAGAAAATTTAACAAAAATCTCAATATAAGCAGAAGGGATTAAAAGAACCCATAAAATGACTAAACTGACTAACCCAGGTATACTAGCCAACGAGATTTTTTTCATCCTTAATAATTCATGTAAAGCAATTGTAGCTAATAAATAAACAAAAATCGTAAACGGAAGTTTTCCGTAAATAACGAATGGAAGAAAAATAGCTGCAGCCAATACTGCAGTTAATATTCGTTGTTTCATTGTACATCATCACCTTTTATACGCCGCCAAATCTGCGTCCTCTTTGTTGATATGTGTGAATTGCTTCAAGTAAGTTTTGTTCAGTGAAATCCGGCCAAAGGACATCAGTAAACCAAAATTCAGTATATGCCAGCTGCCACAACATGAAATTACTTAATCGTATTTCACCACTTGTTCTTATTAATAGATCAGGGTCCTTTAGCGGGTTTGTCATTAAGTATTCAGAAAAAAGCGACTCATTGATTGCCGTTTCATCGATTCGCCCGTTTTTTATGTCATTCGCAATTTTTTGCACGGCTGAAATAATCTCGGATCGACTTCCATAATTCAATGCAAAATTTAATATGAGTCCAGTATTTCTCTCTGTGTCGCTCATTGCTTTTTCAACTGCTCTTAACGTATGTACCGGTAGTCTATTTTTTTCACCGATAATTCGGACTTGTACATTTTCCTCTATCAATTCTGGTAAGAAGGTATTTAAGAATTCTTCGGGCAGCTTCATTAAATATTCAACTTCTGTTTTAGGTCTTTTCCAATTTTCAGTAGAGAATGCATATAAGGTTAGAGCTTTAACACCAAGTTCATTCGCCTGTCTAGTAATTCTCCGTACAACCTTCATTCCCTCATGGTGTCCCGCAATCCTTGGAAGAGCACGTTTTTTTGCCCATCTTCCATTCCCATCCATAATGATCGCAATGTGTTCAGGTATTTCTCCCTTTAAAACATCCTCTTTGACTATCGTTTCTTCTTTAGTGGTTTGAGAACTTCCTTTCCACTTTTTTAATATGTTGAGCATGTGTTTCCTCCATCACCCAATAATTCATGATCTCTTTTTACCATGATGATGTTAACAGTATTAACAAAAAAACCCCCTGTAAACATTAGAGGGTCTTTCACATATCTATTGTACCTATTTTTTATTGTTTAGGAAACTATAAATTTCCTTGTACTATGGATTAGCGTACGTGACATCCAGCTCTAGCGACTATTGAACTTCACACTCCTCGCATGCGTAAGTCAACACCGAATCGCTATCGCTCTTCGTGTTTCCTTTATCTCATACGGAGTGCTCTTTTTTCTACGTCGCTGAGCAAGGCGCTTCCGCTTTTGAATTAAACTTCCATGATTTCTTTTTCTTTATCTTTTGCTACATTATCTACTTTAATAATGTATTCGTCCGTTAATTTTTGGACGTTTTCTGTATTGCTTCTTAATTCATCTTCGGTTATTTCGCCATTTTTTTCAAGCTTTTTAAGGTCATCGTTTCCATCTCGTCTAATATTACGGATGGCAACTTTTGCATCTTCTGCATATTTTTTCACTAATTTTACAAGTTCTTTACGTCTTTCTTCTGTAAGAGCAGGTATAGAAAGACGAATTAATGAACCATCATTTGCAGGTGTTAAGCCTAAGTCAGACTTAAGAATCGCTTTTTCAATATCACCTAAAATAGACTTATCATAAGGTTGAATAACAAGAAGACGTGCTTCTGGAACACTGATAGAAGCAAGCTGATTAACCGGTGTAGGAGCACCATAATAATCAACTGATATCTTATCTAATAAGTTAGCACTCGCTCTGCCAGCTCTTACGGATGCTAATTCACGAGTTAAAGACGCAACTGCTTTTTCCATTTTCTCTTTTGTGTTTGCCAATACTTGTTTAGCCAAGATTATTTCCCCCTTACGATTGTTCCAATATTTTCGCCTATAACAGCCCGTTTAATATTCCCTTCTTCCATAATGGAGAAGACAATTAACGGTATATCATTATCCATACATAAAGAAGATGCTGTTGAATCCATTACCGCAAGACCTTCTTTTAGTACATCTAAATATGATAAAGTATCATATTTCACGGCATCTTTATCCACACGAGGATCAGCGTTGTAAACACCATCCACATTGTTTTTTGCCATTAAAATAACATCCGCCTCGATTTCAGCGGCACGTAAGGCAGCTGTTGTATCTGTTGAGAAGTATGGATTTCCTGTCCCAGCTGCAAAAATAACAACGCGTTTTTTCTCTAAATGTCGGATCGCTTTTCTTCTTATGTAAGGCTCAGCAACCTGTCTCATTTCAATAGAAGTTTGAACACGGGTTTGAATACCTAATGTTTCAAGACTGTCTTGTAAAGCAAGGGAATTCATAACAGTTGCCAGCATTCCCATGTAATCGGCAGTCGCACGATCCATACCCATTTCACTACCTATTTTTCCTCGCCAAATGTTTCCTCCGCCTACGACTACTGCAACTTCAACATCTAATTCTGCAATTTCCTTTACCTGTTTTGCAATTGATTGAATAACTGCAGGGTTTATACCAAAGCCGCTGTCACCCGCAAGTGCTTCTCCGCTTAATTTTAGAACAATACGTTGATATTTTGGTTTACTCATAATTACCTCCAACTTTGCTTTTGTTACATTTAAAATTTGAAAGAAATAGTATGTATCTCCAAAAGAAGGGAACACAGCCTTGTGTTCCCTTTTTCATTTTAAGAAATGATGTATAATCAATACACACAAACACTATAAGCTATAATGAGAGTGATCGATAATTATACTTATTTTTTCACTTGATTCATTACTTCTTCAGCAAAGTTGTCTTGGCGTTTTTCAATACCTTCTCCAACTTCATAACGGATAAATGTTTTCACAGTACCGCCTTTTGATTCAACAAATTGTTTAACTTTTTGATCTGGATTCTTAACAAAGCTTTGATCAAGTAAGCAAATCTCTTCAAAATATTTTCCTAAACGGCCTTCAACCATTTTCGCTACAATATTTTCAGGCTTGCCTTCGTTAAGAGCCTGTTGAGTTAAAATTTCACGCTCATGCTCAGCTTCTTCTGCAGAAACTTGATCACGTGACACATATTTAGGGTTAACAGCAGCAACATGCATTGCAACATCTTTCGCTGCTTCTTCATCAGTTGTTCCTTCTAATAACGTTAGAACGCCGATGCGTCCTCCCATATGTAAGTAAGCACCAAATGCATCGTTATCTGTTTTATTAACAATAGTAAAGCGGCGAAGAGTGATTTTCTCACCAATTTTGGCAATTGCAGCGTTAATATAATCTCCAGCAGTTTGACCATTGTCCATAGTTTCTGCAACAGCTGCATCAACATCAGCTGGTTTTTTTGCTAATAAGAAATCGGCTAAACCGTTGATTAGCTCTTTGAAGCCTTCATTTTTCGCAACGAAGTCTGTTTCAGAGTTTACTTCTAAAATAACTGCTTCATTGCCGTTAACTTTTACTAATGTAGAGCCTTCAGCTGCGATACGATCAGCTTTTTTAGCTGCCTTTGCAATACCTTTTTCACGTAGGAAGTCGATTGCTTTATCCATGTCGCCATTTGTTTCAGTTAACGCTTTTTTACAATCCATCATTCCTGCGCCTGTTTTTTCACGTAGTTCTTTTACCATTTGTGCAGTTACTGCCATAACGGTATTCCTCCTTAAGGGTCAATTTTTATTGTTATTTGTCATTGAGTGCTTTATGTAAATATGGCTTAAAAAAAGGTGATAAAAGGCCAATTCCCCTTATCACCTTTTGCACATTAAGCAGGTGTTGTTGTTTCTTCACCTTGTTTAGATTCTAAAATTGCATCAGCAATTTTTGCAGTTAACAGCTTAACAGCGCGAATTGCATCATCATTTGCTGGGATTACGTAATCAATCTCATCCGGATCACAGTTAGTATCAACGATACCAACGATTGGGATATTTAATTTACGAGCTTCAGCAACAGCGATACGCTCTTTACGAGGATCGATAATGAATAATGCATCTGGTAATTGCTTCATGTCTTTAATTCCGCCTAGGAATTTTTCAAGACGCTCAAGCTCTTTGTTCAGTTGAACAACTTCTTTTTTAGGAAGTACTTCAAAAGTTCCATCTTCCTGCATTCTTTGAATATCTTTTAAACGTTTGATACGTTTTTGGATTGTTTCAAAGTTTGTTAACGTACCACCTAACCAGCGTTGGTTAACATAGTACATTCCAGAACGTTCAGCTTCTTCTTTCACTGAATCCTGTGCTTGTTTTTTTGTACCAACGAATAGGATTGTACCGCCTTCAGCTCCAAGTTCTTTAACGAATTTGTAAGCTTCTTCAACCTTTTTAACCGTTTTTTGAAGGTCGATAATGTAGATACCGTTACGCTCAGTAAAGATGTAACGTTTCATTTTTGGGTTCCAACGGCGTGTTTGGTGACCGAAGTGAACACCAGCTTCAAGCAATTGCTTCATAGAAATTACTGACATGTGTTTGTTCCTCCTAATGGTTTTTGATCTCCTCCGCTTACATCATCTTTAAGCATAACTGTTAAAAGAACTAACAGCACCAATGCTTAAATCTATAAGCGTGTGTATTAACACCAAAAATTAATATACCATATCAAAATATGACAATCAAGGCTAAAGTTCAACTTCTTTAGATTTGTTTAGTTCTGTCGAAATTTAAGAAGCAGCTCAATTTCTGTCTTGCCCCTATTTAATTTTTTTGCAATCTGTTCAAGAGTATAACCTTTTTCATAAAGATTTATAGCCTCCATTTCAAAAGGAAGACTTTTTTCCTGTGAAAAATGAGATAGTTCAATAATATCTTCGATTTTATTTACACTGTTTAAATATTCAGGAAGCTCTTTCTGAGTTTTATCCATTTCCGTTCCATGTTCAAGTAGTTTTTTTGAAGAAACTTCTCCCCTTTCTTCTGATACGGTCAATTTCTCTTGCTGTTTTAATTCGGAGAGGAGCCGTTCGTTCTCATCCTTTATTTCGATTAAAAAGCCTGTCATCGCTTCTTCCGTTTCCTCAAGTAATTTTTTCTGAGTATTTGCAAGATCTTTTATTGTAGAGTACTTTGTAAACAAAACAATAATAAAATAAAATGAAACAATATGTAGCAGTAAACTAATGATGAAAAGTAAGATTGTCATTTTCAACCTCCCTTGGAATAATCTTCGGTACCCTATTTCAAGGATTGGTATTAAAATCTATTTAATATTAATGAATCACGTTTGCTAAAATTTTTCTTAATTTAAATAATGCCTTTGAATGGATTTGCGAAATTCTTGATGTAGATAAGTTCATTACTTGACCTATTTCAGTTAACGTTAGTTCTTCTTTGTAAAAAAAGCTAATGACAAGCTGCTCCTTCTCACTCAACTCATTTATCACTTCAGCTAATTGGCAGATAAGTTCATCTTTTAAAATCATTTCTTCTGGACTTGGCTGCTGTTCATCCTTAATGGTAAATCCAATGCCCTCTCCATCATCCTGGTCAAATAGCTGATCATCAATTGAGAGTACATTAGCAAAAAATCCTTCATTCATAACAGTTATTACCTCGCTTTCAGAAAGACCCAGTTCAGAGGCAATTTCTTTTGAGGTAACATTACGAAGATGCTTTTGCTCCAATTTTTCAATGGCAGCTTCCACTCGCTTTGCTTTTTCCCTTGTGCTGCGCGGTAACCAATCTTCTTTTCTCAGTCCATCAATAATGGCTCCTCTTACTCTGAAGGAAGCATATGTATCAAATTTCAAATCACGATTTGGATCAAATTTTTCTAATGCATCATATAAACCAAATAAGCCTAAGCTCATTAAATCATCTTTATTCACGTTTTTTGGAAGTCCTACAGAAATTCTTTGTACATGATAAGAAACAAGGGGCATGTACCGTTTAATGAGGATATCTCCTGCATGTGAGTCACGTACACTTATCCATCTTTGCCATATTGCTTGTTCGTCTGTTATTGTTAATTGTGTCATTTAGATCCCCCTTAGCAAGAGTTTAAGGCCAAACTCTTCTAATCAAATCACTTTTGTACCTTGATTTACTGTTCGTATGGTAAGTTCACATGTTTTTGGATCAAATTCAATGGTTCTTCCACTATTACCACCAACATCCGAACTTATAAGGGTAATATGAAATAAGTTCAACACGTCGATGATGGCCTCTACATTTCTTGGCCCGATCCTCATCATGTCACTGACTGATTGAAAATGAAACATTTGAGCACCGCCCGCCATTTTGGCTTGCAGCGACCTGCTTTTCGCACCAGCTGCTACTAAACGATTAATTAGCTGCGGTATAGCAGTATCAGCATATTTCGCATGATTGAATATCCCTTTATTTGCAAGCGAAGAATCTGGCAGCATAATATGTGCCAATCCTGCAACATCATTTATTTTGTCAAATAAAACCAACCCTACACAAGATCCTAAACCAGATGTTCTGATACGATTAGGAGCCTTTACCACGTTTAGATCAGCAATACCAACTTTTATTATTTCAAAGGAATCAGTCTTCATCATTTACACCTAGTGCCTTAAAAAGCTTGTTAAACGAGCTTGGATCAGGCAAAAGAAAAAAATGACCCTTTACGGTATCAAACTTCTGCTGATCTTCTTCTTTTATAACTGTATCGATAATGATTGCATAATCACCAATATCGGATAATTCCAATAAGCCATGACTGATCACTGCACCAAACATATCGAATGATAAAGCAGGAACAGAAGGATAAAGATGTAAATCTGTGAGGTCAGCCAAGGATGAAAGGTAGGATCCGGTTAAAATATTCCCTAGTTCCTGAAATGCTGATAATCCTATTTCATTATAAAATGGCTCCTTTAATGTAAAAGTGGAATCCCCGATTAATTGACCAATAAAACGTTCAGCTTGTTAAATACTAAGAACAAAAAATAATGACCCCGGTATGTCTCCTTCAATTCGCAAATACACACTTGCAATCACAACCTCCGGACCGCCAAGCCATTCCGTTAATTCTTTGAAAGAGACTACCTTTACATGAGGAACCATCATGTCAATTTTTTTATTTAGCAACTTTGAAAGTGCAGTAGCCGAGTGACCGGCCCCGATATTACCAACCTCTTTTAATACATCTAGATGTTTATTAGAAAGAAGATTTACATATTCCATATTCTGCACCTACATAAGCATGTGGGGTTCTCGTTCCATCTCTAAAATCTCGTCTAAATCAATCATGACGATCAGACGTTTTTCAAGCTTAGCCACACCTTGAATATATTTTTCATGGACGGCACCCACTACTTCAGGTGCAGGTTCGATAAGGTCAGAATCAATATCAATTACATCGTTTGCAGCGTCAACTATAAATCCGACTTCCTTATCATCCTTTGAAACAATAATTATACGGGTGCTTTCATCAGTAGAAAGCTCTTCAAAACCAAAGCGATTACGTAAGTCAATTATTGGTGTCACTACACCTCTTAAGTTAATAACCCCTTTAATATAAGGAGCTGTTCTAGGAACTCTAGTAATTTGTTGAAACTTTTCAATTGATCGAACTTGTTGCACAGGAATACCATATTCCTCATCTTTTAACTGAAACACGATGATTTTTATGTTATCCGATATGAATTCACTCATATGATATACCCCTTCCCGAGCATTTCCTCTATTTTAGCCATCTTAACGGGCAGCAAAATTCCCTCTTCAAGATTCAAGAAAAGCTAAGAAATAAGTTGGGAATAACTGCCCGTAAAGATCCGACGAAGGACAGGATGTCCAAGTCAGGCGAAGCCACATGATGTGGCGGTTTAAGCGTAATAAGTCTCGAGAACCATCAGTGGGGATGAAGAAAACACCCACTGATGGAAGTCTCACTTAATTAAAGCATTACAATCAATAATTAGAGCAACTTGTCCATCTCCTAATATTGTTGCACCAGAGATTGCAAAAACGGAAGTTAAATAGTTTCCAAGTGATTTTAGAACGACTTCTTGTTGACCAATAAAGGAATCAACAACAAGTGCCGCCATTTTTTCCCCTTTTCGTACAATTATTATAGAAACATAGTCTTCATTCACTTTTTCTACCGGTACTTCAAAGATCTCTGTCAAAAATAATAAAGGTACAATTTTGCCACGGTAATCAATAACCATTTGATTATGGGCATGAAGGATATCTTCATTTTTTATAACCGCTGTTTCAATAATTGAGGAAAGCGGAATGGCGTATTTCTCCTTTTGTAATTCAACAAGCATTACTGAGATAATCGATAAAGTGAGTGGTAGTTGAATAGAGAATAACGAGCCTTTTCCTTGTTCTGCATCGATTGAGATTGAGCCTCCGAGTGATTCGATCGTACTTTTTACCACATCAAGTCCTACACCTCGACCGGATATATCAGAAATTTGTTCTGCAGTTGAAAAACCTGATGAGAATATAAGCTCATACACTTGTTTATCAGTTAAGGCTGCAGCTGATTGCTCTGTAACAACTCCTCGCTCAATCGCCTTTTGTAAAACTTGTTCACGATTAATACCACCACCATCATCCTCAATCTCGATGAATACATAATTTCCGCTATGGTATGCTCGTAAACTAACGTTTCCTTCCTCTGGTTTCCCATTTTCCAACCTAACTTGGGGCATTTCTATGCCATGATCAATCGCATTTCGTAATAAATGCACAAGCGGATCGCCAATTTCATCAATGACAGTTCGATCCAATTCTGTATCTGCACCGATAATTTTCAGGTTTATCTTTTTATTTAGATCCTTTGCAAGCTGACGAATCATCCGAGGGAAACGATTAAAAACTGTTTCGACCGGTACCATCCGCATATTCAAAATAATGGTTTGAAGATCTCCGGAAATCCTCGACATCCTTTCAACCGTTTCATCAAGTTCACTATTATTTAAATCCTTTGAAATCTGTTCTAATCTGCCACGGTCAATCACAAGCTCTTCAAAAAGATTCATTAAGATGTCTAAACGCTCAATATTAACGCGAATCGTTTTGCTACTTGTTGCAGCAACCTGTTTTTTCGCCTTTTGCAAATTGGTTTCCTTGTCCTGTTCATCTTTTTCTTCCCTTTTTCTCACATTCTCTCCGCTCTGGACTGTACCAGGAGTTGACTTTGTTTCTAGGGAGCTATTTGCATTGTCGGGGTCTATTATTTGTACAAACACCGCTTCAATTTCAGATACCTTCATAATTTTTTCTTTAATTACATCACTTGGTTCTTTTGAAATAATGGCCACAGTAAATTTGGAATCAAATTTTTCCTCTTCTAAAAGCTCTACAGCTGGAACGGCCTTGATCACTTCACCAATTTGTTCTAAAATTTCAAATACCATAAAAACTCTTGCACCCTTTAATAAACAATCCTCACGAAGAGAAACCGTCAATTCATAGGCGCTAAAGCCTTGTTCTTTTGACTGCTTAATAACTGTATATTCAAACTCATCATATTCATCGATTGCTTGTTTCTTATCTTCATTGCCGGTTTGATCAGGATTGGCCGGATTTTGACTAATTTCACCATGTTCGATTGCTTTTAGCATCTCAACAATAGCAGATACGTTCTTTTTACCATCACCACCTGCTGCAATAGAAAAAACCATTTCCTCAAGGGCATCTAAAGAGGCAAAAACGGGATCAAACAGGGAAGATGTCACAAAAAGCTTTTCGCTTCTAATTGCATCTAATACATTTTCCATTTGATGGGTTAAATTTGCTATATCTTCATACCCCATCGTTGCACTCATTCCTTTTAACGTATGAGCTGAACGAAAAATTTCATTGACAATAGATAGATCATTAGGATTTTTCTCTAAATCTAGTAATTTTTCATTACATGATTGTAAATGCTCTTTACTTTCTTCAATAAAAACTTCTAAGTATTGATTCATATCCATTCGGACAACACCTCTTATTTTCGAATAAACTCCATGATAGAAGCTGCGATATTATCTAAATGTTCTACTTTATCAACTAAGTTCGTTTTTTGCGCTGATTTAGGCATCCCAAAAACGATGGAAGATTGTTCTGATTCTGTAATGGCATTTACAGCACCTGATAATTTAAGCTTTTTTAGTCCTTCCGTCCCATCAGAGCCCATGCCAGTGAGAATAACGGCAATTTTCCGATAATCAGGTAGTTCACTTAATGCTTCAAATAACTCATCAACAGAAGGCCGATGACCGTTCCGTGGATCCGTTTTATCCAGAATCACCTTTAAAGAATTGCCGGATTTTTGGACCTTAAGATGAGAACCTCCTGGGGCGATATAAGCTACTCCTTTTTTTACCTCTTCACCATGCCTGGCTTCTTTTACTATAATCCTCGAAATCGAGTTAAGCCGGTTTGCAAGTGATTCCGTAAAACCAGACGGCATATGCTGGACAATAAAAATCGGCACATCAATGTCAGCTGGTAATTTTGGCAAAACTTGCTGCAAGGCTCTTGGTCCCCCTGTAGAGGTTCCTATACAAACAATTGATTTCAAGGAATTCGATTTCGGAATGTAAAGTTGTCGATTATTAAAATGCGAGTCTATTTTACTATATCTTTTTTCCTTGTTGATACTATTTTTTATATTTGGATTCCTTTGTAATTTCCCAATGTTAGCAGACTTAGCAAGCAGCACTTTTTTGATTAGCTCTTCCTTCACTTTATATAAATCTAATGAAATGGCTCCAGAAGGCTTTGCGATAAAATCAAATGCTCCATCTTGCAATGATAAAATCGCATTTTGGGCACCTTCTTTTGTGGTGCTGGACAACATAATAACAGGCTTCGGAAATTGTTTCATGATCTTCTTTAATGCCTCAAGTCCATTCATTATGGGCATTTCAACATCCATCGTAATAACATCAGGATTTAATAATTCAACTTTCTTTACTGCATCTTGACCATTTCTCGCAGTTCCTATCACTTCAATCTTTTCTTCTTCGGAAAGTAAATCAGGAATTAATTTTCTCATGAAGGCTGAATCATCTACGACAAGGACGCGAATTTTCCCCACTCCCTTTACCTCCCTCTCACGAAGAAACTTTTAAGCTTTGAAATAAAAGGTGCTTGTTCAGCTTCCGTAAAAATGAACGTTTGATTCTTTAAATATTCCTTTGACATTTTACTAATCACCTTACTAGCTTGTGAGCTTGGCTGATAGACAATAAAAGGTTTTTGAGCAATTACGGCTTTCAGGATTGCAGAATCATCTGGAATGATTCCTAATAATGAAGCCTCACGCTTAAGAAACTGTGACATTGTTTGTTGAAGTCTACTAAATGCAGCAGCCCCTGTACTGTGATTTAGAGCACGATTAACAACAATTGAAAAGGCAGTTGAATCATGATTGATACAAACATGTTTTATTGCTGCATATGCATCTGTCAGTGCGGTAGGTTCCGGGGTGGTTATCACAATTATTTCATCTACTGAAAGTAAAAAAAGTAAGCTGTCTTCAGAGATTCCAGCACCCATATCAAAAATAATAAAATCATATTCTTTCATTATTTGCTCTAATTCTCTTAAAAATCGCTGAAATTTCCTGTCATTCATTCGAAATATGGTCCCTAATCCGGTTCCCCCAGAAAGATAATCCAACCCAATTACCGATGTTGAGATGGTTTCTTTTAAAGAAAGATTCTTTTCAAAAAAATCAACGATTGTGAATGTTGAGCTTTCCCCCATAAGAATTTCGATATTCCCCATACCGATATCTAAATCACACAATAAAACTTTTTTATGTACATTTTGTAAAGCTAAGGAAAAATTCAAGGAAAAGTTAGACTTTCCGACTCCTCCTTTCCCGCTCATTACTGCTATTGATTTCGATTTTGTATGAAAAGCGTTCAGGCGCTCTCTTAATTTATCAGCTTGATCGTTTCCCATATTCCTTTACCTCAATATCTGTTCGACTATCCGTTCTCTTGTTGCTTCTTCGATATCATCGGGCACATTTTGACCATGTGTAGTATAGGCTATTCCCAAATTTGTTTTCATGATCACATCAAGCAAAGGGCCTCTTGTTGATGTTTCATCCAACTTTGTAAAGATAAGCTTATCTATTGGAATTACTGAGAATTGCTCATAAACAGCGAGCATATCTACTGGTTTTGCAGTAGCAGCTAAAACGAGAAATGTTTCAATTTCATGATTAAAATCTATGATTTTCTGGAGATCCTTAACATATTGGGACTCTAAAAAGTTTCGACCAGCAGTATCAATAAAAATAAAATCATACTGATCAAGCTTTTTTTTCGCAGCAATAAAATCATCTATGTTATAGCAAACCTCAATCGGTACTTTTAAAATATTTGCATAAGTCTTTAACTGATCTATTGCTGCAATACGGTATGTGTCTGTTGTGATAAAAGCTACACTTTTTTTCTTCTCCAATACACATTCTGCAGCTAATTTTGCTAAGGTTGTTGTTTTCCCAACACCCGTTGGACCGATTACATTTATATATTTCTTTTGAAAAGAGATGCCGCCAAACTCTATTCCCTCAAGTTCATTTTTGAAGAGTTCTGCTTCTTTTTCTCTAAGCTGTTCAAAAGTTACATCTCCATTTTCACTATGCCAATACTCTATTAGCTTTGATATCACCCTCCCTCGTAAAGAAGCGTGAACCTCTTGTTTTGTCATTTCTTTTAGTATCATTCTGAGCGGTTCAGGATAAAATTCACTTTTTTTATCAGTAGAAAAGGACTGAATTAACCCCTTTAACTGTTGGATTTCATCCAATAACTGCTGATTTTGTTCTTTCACAAGCGGTTCATTATCAGTCGCAGCCTCCCTCTTTGGCGTTTCAAAAGCAGCAGCGTTACGAACATGCTTCGTCTTTCCTACAAGTTGTTGTGATATTTCAGGGTCAATAGCCGCTATAACTTCAATGTTTTTTTTTGAAAAAAGCCCTAAAAACCCGCCTGATTGCGTTACTTTTGAATTTAAAATAACAGCGTCATTGCCCATTTCAGAACGAATCTGATTCATTGCTTCCTGCATTGATGAAGCAACATATTTCTTTACCTTCATTCAATATTCACCACCCCAACACTTTGAACTTCTACATTTGATTCCAATTCGTTATAAGATAAAATTGGCACTTGTGAAAAATAGCGGTCTGTAAGCTGTCTTACATACATCCTTACTGCAGGGGAACATAGGACAATAGGTGTTTGCTGCTGCAGTGAAAGTTTTTCAACCTCTTTGGCGATTCCTTCAATAATCGCTTGCGAGACATCAGGGCTTAATGATAAGTAATTGCCATGTTCTGTTTGTTGTACACCATCAGCAATCATTTTCTCAATTCTTCCTGATAATGTGACAACCTTTAGCATTTGATCTTGATCAACATATTGAGCTGTTATTTGTTTAGCTAATGCTTGTCTTACATATTCACCAAGCAACTCTGAATCAGAAGTCATTTTGCCAAAATCAGCCAATGTTTCAAAAATAATTGGGAGATTTCGAATCGAGACCTTTTCTTTCAAAAGCTTAGCAAGCACCTTTTGAATGTCGCCAATCCCAAGTGGTGTTGGTGTGACCTCCTCTACTAAAATAGGATAATTCTCCTTAAGATGATCCACTAATTGTTTTGTCTCCTGTCTGCCCAAAAGCTCATAAGCATGTTGTTTTATCACTTCTGTTATATGTGTTGAGACAACAGAAGGCGGGTCAACAACTGTAAATCCATACATTTCTGCTGAATCCCTTACTTCTTCTGCAATCCATTTTGCAGGCAGTCCGAATGATGGCTCGATCGTATCGATCCCTTCAATGGTTCCATCCTCAATTCCAGGTGCCATTGCTAAATAATGATCGAGAAGAATTTCTCCTCTTGCCGCTTCGTTGCCTTTGATTTTTAATCGGTATTCATTAGGCTGCAGCCGAATGTTATCACGGATACGGACAACTGGTATAACAATTCCTAATTCGATGGCTAATTGCCGTCTTATCATTACGATCCGATCTAGCAGATCCCCCCCTTGATTCGCGTCTGCAAGAGGGATTAATCCATAACCGAACTCAAATTCAATCGGATCGATTGTTAATAAATTGACAACACTTTCCGGGCTCTTCATTTCATCCAACTCATGTTCCTGTTCCAGCACTTCTTCATCTGGCACCTGTTCTATCTTCGATTTTGAAATCATATATCCTCCAAATGCGAGAAGACCTGCTATAGGCAATGTAAGAAATATCCCAATCGGTGTAAAAAGGCCCAATAATAAAATGGTACCTGCAGCAACATAAAGCATTTTTGGAAATGCAAATAATTGTGCTGTTATATCCGTTCCTAAATTCCCTTCAGATGCTGCTCGTGTCACAACAATTCCCGTTGCTGTAGAAATTAAGAGAGCAGGAATTTGGCTCACAATCCCATCGCCAACTGTCAGCATCGTATAATGGGCTGCTGCTTCACTAATTCCCATGCCATTTTGCATCATGCCAATAATAATGCCAAACAGCATATTAATTAACACCATAATAATTCCAGCAATAGCATCACCTTTTACAAACTTACTGGCACCATCCATTGCTCCATAAAAATCTGCTTCTTTTGCAACTTTTTCTCTTCGCTCTCTTGCTTGTTGCTCAGTTATCATTCCAGCATTTAAATCTGCATCGATACTCATTTGCTTTCCGGGCATAGCATCTAATGTAAACCGGGCAGCCACTTCAGAGACACGCTCTGAGCCTTTTGTAATAACAATAAACTGAATAATAATCAGAATGATAAACACGACAAAACCAACTAGTACATTTCCTCCAGTTACAAAGGTTCCAAATGTTTCAACAACCTTTCCTGCATCACCTTCCGATAATATTGCTCTAGTTGTTGAAACATTCAACCCTAGACGGAACAGTGTCAAGAGTAAAATCAGCGATGGAAAAATCGAAAATTGCAACGGTTCATTCATATTCATTGATGTAAGGATCACTAACAATGCAAGAGAAATATTAATGATAATTAAGAAGCTTAATAACCACCCCGGAAACGGAATGATCAGCATGGCAACGATTAAAATAACACTAAGTAATACAGATAAGTCCCTTGCAGACATGTATCTTCTCTCCTTAAATCAATCAATCTTTCATCTATCTTTTATGCATCGAATGTCTATCTATCATTTAATAATACTAATTTCTTTCGATTGCTTTTGCTTGATAGACATAGGCAATTATTTCTGCAACTGCCTGGAAAAACTCCTCAGGTATCGCTTGTCCAATTTCAACTTGTTCATATAAAGCTCTAGCAAGAGGTCTATTTTCAACGAGCATAATATCATTGGACTGAGCAATTTCTTTTATTTTTTGGGCAATAAGATCAACCCCCATCGCTACAACGAAAGGAGCATCCATTTTTGATTCATCATATTTTAATGCAATGGCATAGTGTGTTGGGTTGGTAATGACAACATCTGCAGTTGGGACATCCTGCATCATCCTTCTCATTGCCATTTCACGCTGCCTTTGCTTAATTTTCGATTTTATTAATGGGTCACCTTCAGATTTTTTATATTCATCCTTAATGTCCTGCTTTGACATTCGGAGATTTTTTTCATGATCATAACGTTGATAGAGATAATCTAAAAATGATAAAAACAATAGTGCTGCTGATGCAAACAATCCCATTTTGACGGTTAATGTTGAGATAAACAGAAAAGATTGTTCAATTGCCAATTGCGATAAGCGCAGAATATTATCCATATCAAACCAAATAACTGCAAAGGTGACAAAACCTACAAAAGAAATTTTTAATAATGACTTACATAGTTCAACAATTGCACGAATTGAATAGATCCTTTTAAAACCTTCGATAGGATCCAATTTATTTAACTTCATTTGAAGCACTTCGGTTGAAAACAAAAATCCAACTTGAAGATAATTTCCAAGAATACCAGCTACTAATGCAATAGCCATAATTGGAGCAAGAATTATGACAGCTTGATAGGACATCGTTAATAAAAAATCATGTACATTTTGATCCGTAAGTTCTAAAAGTAGATAGTCCTGGAAGGTCCCCTTCATCATGAGTAAAATGCGATCTCTCATAAAAGCACCGATGAATAAAAACGATAAAAATACAGCTAATAGGGATAGAGCGGTATTAAAATCCGCACTTTTGGCAACTTGCCCTTTTTTACGTGCATCCTGTTTTTTGCGCGGCGTAGCTTTTTCTGTTTTTTCTCCTGCAAAAAACTGCAAATTTAGTTTAAGACGTTTCATTGCCTACTCCTCCAAGCATTTCCATAAGACCGCGCATTGTTAATGCCATCGTCTCAAATAGCTGCTGCATGAATACAAATAATGCACCCATAACCAAAATAAGCATGATAAAGCTTACTCCAATCTTCAAAGGAAGACCTACAACAAAAATATTTAACTGGGGAACGGTTCTGGCCACGATACCCAATGCAAGATCGACTAAAAATAATGAACCGACTACTGGTATTGACATTTGGAAAGCAATCATAAACATCGAATGAAACGCTCGAGCAACGAATTCGATCACATTTTCCTGTCCCAAAGGCAATGATAATTGATCGATCGGAACGAATTGATAGCTATAAAAAACTCCGTCTAATAAAAGATGATGTGCGTTAATGCTGATCATCAATAAAAGAGCAAGCGTATATAAAAATTGACCAATTAATGGACTTTGTACACCAGTTTGCGGATCGATGACGTTTGCAATGATAAACCCCATTTGAAAATCTATAAAGCTACCGGCGATTTGGACTGCTGATAGGAGAAAGTAAGCAGTAAAACCTATCATTAAGCCGAGGAGTGCTTCCTTTATAATAAGCATAAAATACTGACCATCTATATCAATCGTTGGAAAATCCATAGCAAAAAACATGATCCATGCTAAAAAGAAAGAAAATCCAATCTTATGCACCGTAGGGATGTTTCGATAAGAAAATAATGGCAAGGTTATAAAAAAAGCAGTTATTCTCATAAAAACTAATAGAAATCCAGGATAGTTTTCAATTATTGTGATCATCCTTTACCCCACAAACCTATTTAAATTCCCAAAAATATCTTGCGCATAAGAGACCAATGTTGAGAGCATCCATGGTCCGAAAAAAATAAGTCCAACTAACACAGCAACGATTTTCGGAATAAACACAAGTGTTTGCTCCTGAATTTGAGTAGTTGCCTGAAAAATACTTACGACTAGTCCAATCACAAGCGCTAATAATAGTAACGGTCCACTAATAATTAACGTAATATATACTGCTTTTTCTGCTAATGAAATGACAAACTCTGAACTCATTCATTCTCACCCATTCTAAAAGCTTTGCAACAAGGATTTAATAATTAAATACCAACCATCAACTAACACGAATAACAGAATTTTGAAAGGCAGAGAAATCATAACCGGCGGCAGCATCATCATCCCCATCGACATGAGGACACTTGCCACGACCATATCAATGACTAGAAACGGAATAAAAATCATAAATCCAATTTGAAACGCCGTTTTAATTTCACTAATGGCAAATGCCGGAACTAGAGCTGTCAATGGTATATCTTCGATTGATTCTGGTTTTTCAACACCTGCATAATTTAAAAAAAGGGCTAGATCCTTCTGTCTCGTATGTTTGCTCATAAATTCCTTAAATGGAACCGTAGCGCGCTCATATGCTTCTTCCAATTGAATCTCTTCATTAAATAATGGTGTCAATGCTTGTTCATTCACCTCTGAAAAGGTAGGTGCCATAATAAAAAAAGTCAAAAATAAGGCAATGCCGATCAAGATTTGATTTGGAGGCATTTGCTGTGTAGCAAGTGAAGTTCTTACAAAAGAAAGAACAATAATAATCCGTGTAAAACAGGTCATCAGAATTAAAATACTCGGGGAAATCGACAAGACCGTTAATAACAATAATAGCTTTACAGACGTACTAACACTTTCCGCATCACTATTATTAAAAAACTCCATAAATTCATTCATGCTTGTTTATTCCCTTTCTTTTAACATCCTCAAGCTGTTTTGTCCGTTCTTTTTTCACTTTTTCCAGTTGGTCTTTAAACGATGACGAAAAAGCTGCTTTTTGATTGGTTGTCTTATTCAGTTTTCTATTCTGTTTTAGAATCAGCTTTTGAATAAAATCCTTTGGTTCGACCATTTGCTGCTTCTTACGTTCAAATTCTTCTACTAATTCGATCCTCTCTTCTTCATCATCAATTTCTTTGAGTAATGATATGGATTCACCGACACCAACCACTAATAAACGCTTTCCAACCTTTATCATCTGAATGGATTTATTTTGTCCTAAACTAGTTCCTCCAAGGTTCACAATTATTTGACCTTGTTGAAAAAAATTGTTTCGCTTTGTAACAAACTTTAATAAAAAATAAATTAATAAAAGAACAAAAGCTAAAGCCATAAGCATTTTTATAAAATCAAATGCTGAAACGGAAACGGCATTGTCTTGAGCAGCAGGCTCCTTACTTTGAATTTGATCAATTGGAGCAGCTTCCGCATCCTTTGACTGCTCTTGTTCTATCGTTTCATATACACTCTCATTTCCGGTTTCCTCCGCAAGGACAATTGCCGCTTGCGGAGAAAACAGAATTAGAGCGACAACAAACAACAAAAGATAATGTTTATGAAGCAATTTTACTCCACCTTTAGCCCAATGTTTTTCCGATCGCTTCTAATACTCTGTCTGCTTGAAATGGCTTTACAATAAAGTCTTTTGCTCCTGCTTGAATAGCATCAATAACCATTGCTTGCTGACCCATTGCAGAACACATGATCACCTTTGCATTTGGGTTGATTTGTTTAATCTCCTTTAATGCAGCAATACCATCCATTTCAGGCATGGTAATATCCATCGTTACGAGATCTGGCTGGTGTTCTTTATATTTTTCAACAGCTTGAACACCATCAGCTGCTTCAGCAACGATTTCATAACCATTTTTCGTTAATATGTCTTTAATCATCATTCTCATAAATGCTGCATCGTCAACAATCATAATTTTATGTGCCATAAATTCCACTCCTAATCTATTTAACTTTATTTAAGTTTATTTAAGCGTTCCGTCTGGCTAATAATATCTGTTACACGCACGCCAAAATTTTCGTCAATAACGACGACTTCCCCTTTAGCAACAATTTTACTATTCACCAAAATATCAACTGGTTCTCCTGCGAGCTTATCAAGCTCAATGATCGAACCGGACGATAGTTCTAAAATCTCTTTAACAGAACGCTTCGTTCTTCCTAATTCCACTGTTACCTGCAATGGAATATCAAGAAGCATGTCAAGATTCTTTGTATCCTGACGTTGCAATTGTACTGGCTCAAACGAAGTAAAATCAGCAGGTTTTACATTAACTGTTTGCTGCGGAGGATGCCCTGTATACATTTGTTGTTGTGTCCGTTCTATATTTTGCTGGCTTGGTTGTTGCTGTAATTGGTGTGAATACATTTTTTGCTCAAGTTGATTTATTCCGATTCCCTGATTGCTATTACCATGAAGCTTAATGTTTTCTATCAAAGATGACGGCTGCTCAATCACAGCTTCAGCCGTAGCAGCCTCTTGCTTTGGACTGATTAACTCCTCAATTAAGTTTTTCGCAAAATATAAAGGTAATAATTGCATTATATTTGAATCAATAAGGGTTCCGATCTTTAAGTGAAAGGAAACCTGAACTAATAATTCATCATTGACAACCTCGGGTGTATCATCGCTTTGGTTAACATCAAGCAGTTCAACGCTCGGTGGTGAAATATCAACTTTCTTATTAAATATGGTTGACATCGATGTTGCAGCAGAACCCATCATTTGGTTCATCGCTTCCTGAACGGCACTAATTTGGATTTCACCAAGCATCGCATCAGGATTCATTCCATCGCCACCTATCATTAAATCGGCAATGATAGCTGCATCGTTTTGCTTGATGACAAATAAGTTACTGCCAGAAAACCCTTCGGTATAATTCACTTCAATGGCAACATATGGGTGCAGAAACTGTTCACCTAATTTACTTTTACGGACAATAGAGACACTTGGTGTTGTAATTTCAACCTTTTGTTGTAATAAATTAGATAATGCTGTTGCAGAACTTCCGAATGATATATTTCCGATCTCCCCAATAGCGTCCTCTTCCATCGCATTAAAATAATCCTCTGTTTTCAAGATTTCTTCCCCGTTCACTTCTACAGTTGTATCAATGCTTGTTCCATTTAACAAAGCATCAATTTCATCCTGAGATAACATATTATGACTCACCTTCTTCGTCACCCCTTGTTACGTGATCAATAATTTGAACCGCTAATTTCTTGTTCAATTTTCCTGGTTGTCCAATAAACTTTGGCTTTTCTCCTACGTTAACTACTAATGGCTGGTCGATGGAGCAGTCCAATTGGATAACGTCCCCTATTTGAAGGTGCAGAAAATCTTGAATTGACAATTCCGAAGAGCCAAGCTCCGCTGACACTGTTAATTCAGTTAATTGAATTTGTTTCTTTAAAGCTTCAATCTCAATTGGTTTAGGCTCTTTACGATCAGATTGCATCCAATAGTGAGCGGAAAGTCTTGGAATGATTGGCTCTAAAACAACATGCGGTATACAAAGATTTATCATCCCACTTACTTCTCCAACTTGTATATTTAGTGAAATCACAACAACGGTTTCATTTGGAGAAACCATCTGTAAAAATTGTGGATTTACTTCAAATTCAGCCATTACCGGTTCAATATCAATGATCGAGTCCCAAGCTTCCTGATAGTTATCCAGAGACTTTTCAAATATGTTTGAAATGATTTTCGTTTCAATTTCTGTTAAATTATCAATCTTGTTTATGCTTGATCCAAGTCCTCCCATTACTCGATCCATCATGGCGTATGCGATATTCGGGTTTACTTCCATGAGGACTCTTCCCTCAAGCGGCTGAACTTCAAAAACATTTAGTACAGTCATTTTCGGGATCGAGCGAATAAATTCCTCATATGGCAATTGATCTACTGATCCAACAGAAATTTGAATATACGTACGAAGCTGTGCTGAAAAATAAGTGGTTAGTAACCGTGCAAAATTATCATGTATTCTTGTTAAGCTGCGGATTTGATCCTTAGAAAAGCGTAAAGCCCTCTTAAAATCATAAACTTTTACCTTTTTATTGGCCTCTTCCTTCTTTAATTCATCTGCATCCATCTCACCGGCCGAAATGGCAGAGAGCAAGGCATCAATTTCACTTTGTGATAAAATATCACCTGCCAAAGATTTCACCTCCTAATAAATTCTTTTTATCTTATTGAAGGATATAGGAAGTGGTATAAACCTTATTGATCTTGCCTTCTTGCATTAAACCATTTGTTTTTTGCTTAAGTGCTGCTTTCAGCTTGTCCATCCCTTCTTTTCCTTCGAGCTGTTCAGCGGTCATATTGGCTAATTCTGAAATGATAATATCGCGAATTTGAAATTCTCGTTGTTCCAATTCCTCTTTTGCTTTTTTAGAATCGGTTTCGATTTTGAATGATAGGCGTACGATGTTTCCACTAGCTAAATTTGTCGTGATTTCCGGGATATCCACACTTGCCTCAACTACCTCTTCTATTGATGGTTCATTATGCTCCTTATCACCTTGAAATTTCATGACAACAACTAACGCTGTCACACCTATTAAAGTAATCGAAATGATAATGACAAGCATAATGCTTAAAAGCTTTTTATTCATCCTCCAAGACCTCCGAGCCCTTTCTTAACGACAGAACATTAATATCTCTATAAAAAGAGGCAATTCTCATGCAAACCTCTTGTTCTGGCTCTTTTACAACGTATTTATGTCCATTAGTTAACGTGATGGTTGTATCAGGAAATGATTCAATGACTTCAATATATAATGCATTTAGTGAAAATGGTTTTCCATTTAGTCTAGTTAACTGAATCATAGATGCATGGGCTAATAATTATGAAACGGATTTATTATCAGCCCGCTTCCCCTTTCTTAACGTTTTAGCCCCATTAATTCCTGCAGGATTTCATCTGACGTTGTAATAATCTTTGTATTTGATTGGAATCCGCGCTGGGCAACAATCATTTCAGTGAATTCTTCAGCAAGATCTACGTTTGACATTTCTAAGGCGCCGGAGATAATTGTTGAAGTTCCATCTTCACCGGCAATTGATAGATCATTTAAGGCGATACCATTGTTATCTTGATCTACTGTTCCGGAGTTTGCTGATTCTCGATATAAATTCCCGCCTACTTTTTCCAAACCGCCTTCATTTGCGAAGTTCACGACTCTAATTCGGCCACCAACGTTTAATTCACCATTTTCATTAACGAAATTCACAGTACCATCTGGTCCAATACTAAAGCTTTGAGCTGTTAATGGGATCTGGATGAGACCAGGAATTTCAGTTGGAGTAGTTCCAAAGTTATTCGCGTCCACTTTACCTGATTCTCCGATAACATACATACCATCTGCGGTAACGAGATATCCTTTATCATCTAAATAGAAATTACCAGACCTCGTATAATTTAAATTAATAGCATCTTCAATAGGACCAGTAATTCGATTAGTCCCTGAATTATTACCCTCATCAATGTCTACTGCATCAGGATCATTAAGTGTCCCAACAATAAAAAACCCTTCACCATTTAATGCAAGGTCCAATGATCTAGATGTTATTTGCGTCGATCCAGTTGTGTGAATTGTATCGATTGAGCTAATTTGTGATCCTAAACCAACTTCCTTTGCATTTGTTCCGGATTTATTATCTGTTGCACCAGCTGCACCAGATATTTGCTGACTAAATAAATCAGAAAAAGTTGTACGCGATTTTTTAAACCCATACGTATTGACGTTAGCAATGTTGTTACCAATAACATCTAATTTTGTTTGAAAGTTTTTCATTCCGCTGATTCCTGAGTATAATGAACGTAACATGTCAGATCTCTCCCTTTAGTAATCATATTTTTCAGTAAGT
Source organism: uncultured Metabacillus sp. (assembly GCF_947503125.1). Classification (GTDB taxonomy): domain Bacteria; phylum Bacillota; class Bacilli; order Bacillales; family Bacillaceae; genus Metabacillus. Next base: position 271,311 of record NZ_CANNCR010000001.1, on the reverse strand, counting down.
ATCGTTGAATTACTCGGCGTTGCTTATTTTTTTTATAAAATCACTTGATATTTCTTTCCCATCCTCCAGCACTAGCATAATCCCTGTTTCAGATTGTTTAATTGCTTTAACAATGCCGCCTCCAGTTTGTACTTCAGCATTCATCCATTCGACATGCTTTCCAATCATTTCAGAATATTTTAAGATAGATTCTCCTTGAGTTTGGGTAGTTAAAAATCTCTCCAACATATTTGCCATATTTGTTGTTTGCTCTAATGATGAAAATTGAGCCATTTGCGCGATGAATTCTTTATCCTCCATCGGGTTAAGAGGATCCTGATGTTGCAGCTGTGCCATCAGGATTTTTAAAAATTCATCTTTTCCAAGACTGGAGTTGCCTGTAGTGGTTGTACTTGGTTTACTTGTTAACAGTAAACTCGGATCAATTGAAGTCAATTTATATCCTCCCTACACAGTTGCATTTAAAACTTCTTTTAATGATTCAATAAAGCTCTTCTCATGCTCTTTGTCTTCCTCATCACGTTTTTGCTCAGCATATTCCTTCTCTTGTTTTTGTTCAGAATTATGTTCTTTAGATGGTCTAACATTTTGCTCTGTGAATAGCTCAAACCTTTCAATCTCAATTTGCACTGTCGGAAGTGCCTGCTTTAGCTGATTCAAGGTATGGTCTAGAAGGTCTCTTGCTGATTCGGTTGATGTAATAATTCGTGCTATCATCTCACCGTTTCTTTGAACTAATCTGACTGTCAATGATCCAAGATGCTCCGGATTCAATTTGATCAATAAACGATTTGCACCATTTGGCAGTTGAGCAAATTTACTCGTTTTAAACGCATTAACCAATTGTTTTGTAAACTCCTGGCGTGTTGACCTATCTGTTTCCTTTCCGCTTGGAGAGATGTCTAATTTATCAAGCACCATATCTAGTTGGATCGTAAATGTTTCTGCTTTGAGTTGGCCTGTTTGCTCAGCTTCATTCGCTTGAATTGGCAGCTTTAATGCTGGCAGCAGCTGATCTGCTCGGCCATTTATTGTTTTGCCGATGAAAGGTTCATATTCTTTAACTGCAGAACTTTCATTCTTAACGATTGATTGCTCATGGTCTTTTGTTAGCTTTGTTTTTAAGCTTTCATTAAAAATATGAATATCCTTAGGAATAAAGCCTTTTTGTTCTAACTGCTGATATTCGAACTGGAGAACCTTTATGGCACTTTCTACTTTCTTTACTAAATCATTTAAGTCTCCTTGTGTTGAGGGGATATCCATTTCTTTCATTAACATCTCTACTCGTTTCATGAATGGGTCCATTTTTTGTGTCAACTCATTCGCGTTAAATTCATAGTGAGGTTCCGTTATATTCATAAAGTATGGACTTCTATTCATATCTTTCATGTTTAATAGTGAGAGGATGGATTGTGTTTTTCCTGGAAACCTAATAAATAAATCAGATTGAATGTTTTTTATACTAGCATTGTTATCAATGCCCTGATCATGATTATTACCGATGTATTGATTTATTAAATTGACAACTTCAATTATAAAATTAGAGCTATTTTTGGACACTTCAGGAAGTTGATTAAGTTCTGATTGTAATAAATAGATGGTTTCTTCAATTTTTTTTAATGCTTCTGATTGTTCAGTTTGCTCCTTATTAATTGAATATAGGAATCTCTCTTTTTTTTCGAATTGTATTGGCTTATTAAACAGCGGATCCTGTCGATCATTAGATATGGAATTTCCCAAAAAAATTTCTCCGACAACGGACATACTTTGAGTTTTATTAACGAAACTATCTAATTGGCTGTAAAGAGTGTTTTCTGTAAATAGACTGTTAACCGTATTATGAAATATTGTTTTAATTAATGATAAATCTGCGTTACCTATAATATGTTGAAGACTATTTTTACTCTCTAGATTAGTTGTTGATGACAAAATTTCATGTAATATCTCTTTTTTCATTTCGGCATCTACTATTGGCATTCTTTTCATTTCAGCCAATTTATTATTTATTACAATTAATTTTTCACTTTTATGTAATCTGCCCGTTTCATCACTAGTTACCCAGTTTTTTAGCACTATTTGCCCTTCTATTAAAACTTTATCTTGCAAATCCATCTGTTCGATTGCCTGATTCAGGTTTGAAGATGAAAGAGGCTGTGTATTGATATAACTAGGGTACTCCCTTTCTAACATATTGTTTAGCATCGATTTGTATAGGGTGAAATCTACATTTGCTTCTGTTGCTTCTATTGTTTCAAATGCTTTAACGATCGTTAATACTCCAACAGCCTTTGGAGATATTTTTACTTGATTAAACCATTCATCAAATGAGGCAGCTTCACTAAAATGCCTGCTTGTTTCATTTTCAATAAGTGAAATAAGCGTATTAAAAGAAAGCGATGGTTTTTCTTGCTGGCACTTAGATAAGATAGCTTGTTCTATTTCAGGCAGTCCAGATAAAAGCTGATTTAGTTCATCTATTATCACATCAAAAGACAGGCCATTGATGAATGAATCTTGATTCTTTATGTGAGATTTAGGATTTTCGTTTATGGTTTCAGCTAAACATTGATGAAATGATAATCCGCTAGATTTAGAACTATTTTTAGTTTCATCAGAAGCTAGATTAAACATTTGTAATATCGGCATGATCTTCACTTAATCACCTCCTTACTCACTGTTTTCAGCTAATAGATTGGTAAACTTAACCGCATCATCAACAGTCATTTTCGCCAAGATGTCCGCTATCTGTGTGTCATCTAGTGAAGTTAAAATAAACAACGCTTCATCATTATTTAGTTTTGGGATAATTTCAGCTGCTTTTTTGCTGGACATGTTTTCGTATAGCTTTGCAAGATCGACTGTATTTTCTTTTGTTTCAGCACTATTTAGACTTTCGATTTGCGTTTGCAATGATTTTATTTCTTGATTTAACTTTTGTATTTCCTTTTCCTTTACCGATACATCTTTCTCAAGGGCATCAATCATCGCCGTTTGTTCTTCAAGCGTGTTCTGAAGCTTTTCACTTTCTTCCTTTTGCTGCTCATCCTGCTCTTTACCTGTTTTTTCGTTAACAACTAGGTCTTCTCCCTTCTTATTAAACAGGTTTTCAACAAGAGATGCTTCAGTTAAAACTTCTTTGGTTTTACCTAGGACATCAAAGCCTGCAACAGAAAAGATAATACCTAGTAATACAACTGTGAAGATGAACGGTATAAAGATGACGAAGAAAAACCATTGAAATTTCCCATATTCTTTCTTTTCACTTTCCATTTACTCACACCTAATTTCCACGATACAAATATGACTGAATTGAAAGGTCATCCATATGCTTGTTTTCAAGCTCGTTCATTGCTGCAAAATAATTCTCTTGCTGCTTTTCTTTAAGTTTTTCGTATTTTTTCACTTCAATATTGTGATGCATTAGCTTTACTTGCTTTTCATTCATTCGCTTTCGCGTCAACTGCACAAGCTTTTGATAATGTGAAATAGACTTTTCCAAATTGCTAACAAATTGCTGATAATGTCTAATTTCTTGTACGGACATCCCTTGATTAAGCTTTGAAAGTGTATTTTCTTCAAGCACTTCTTTCTGTTTAAGAGAATCATAAAGTTGATGTGCAACATGCTCAAAGTCATGTACCGATTGATTATACTCAGCAAATGATCTCTCTTTTTCACTTTCTTTAATATCCATGATTTTTTGAAATCGGAATTGGAAAGCCATTAAAAATCACCTTTTTCCATTAACTGTATGAGTGAATGAATACTTTGCTCAATTGTCATTTTGTCTTTAACATTTTGCTTGAAGTATGAAATAATCTTCGGATAAAATCTGATTGCCTCGTCAATTTCCCTTGAGGATCCTTTTTTATAAGCCCCAATATTAATTAAATCTTCAGAATTTAAATATGTAGAAAGGAGTTCTCTTAATTTTGCTGCTGCAATCCTGTGTTTTTCGTCGACAATTTGGCTCATTACACGACTTATGCTTTTTAAAACATTAATTGCAGGAAACTGCCCCTTATTTGCGAGTGCACGGTCTAGTACGATATGTCCATCAAGTATACCGCGAACTGTGTCTGAGATAGGCTCATTTAAGTCATCACCATCAACCAAAACCGTATAAAAGGCGGTGATCGTTCCACTCTCATTTGTTCCAGTTCGTTCTAGCAGCTTTGGCAGAATTGCAAATACTGAGGGCGTATACCCCTTTGTTGTTGGAGGTTCGCCAACAGCTAGGCCAATTTCACGTTGTGCCATTGCTACACGTGTTACTGAATCCATCATAAACATCACATTTAACCCTCTCTCACGAAAATATTCAGCTACTGCAGTTGCTGTATATGCTGCCTTGAGTCTCATTAACGCAGGTTGATCTGATGTCGCAACAATGACGATTGAACGCTTAAGTCCCTCAGGCCCTAAATCACGATCGATAAATTCCCGTACCTCGCGACCGCGCTCTCCTATTAAGGCAATGATATTAATATCAGCATTTGTATTACGTGCAATCATTCCCATTAACGTACTTTTACCAACCCCACTTCCTGCGAAAATCCCGACACGCTGACCTTTTCCCACAGTTAACAGGCTATCAATCACACGTACACCTACTTCGATTTTTTCATGAATCGGCGGTCGTTTCATTGGATTTGGCGGTGATTGTTCTGTCGGTACTTTTGTCAGCCCTTTTGGTAAATGAGAATCATCCAAGGGCTGACCAAATGCATCAATTACTTTCCCGATCAATCCTGTTCCTACCTCTATTTTTAATGGAGCTTCAGTCGCTTCAACTATGCTTCCAGGCGATAGGTCTGTCACATGCAGATATGGCATGAGCAGGACATTTTCGTCCTTAAAACCTACTACTTCCGCAGGAATTTTTATCTTTTTCGTCACATCCGTATAGATATAACAAAGGTCACCAATCGAGCTTTCGGGACCTCTTGATTCAATCATTATACCTACTACTCTTTTGACTTTCCCAAAACGTTTATAGGAATCTAGTAACTCAATTTTATGAATCAAATCTAACGCTCTCAACATAAGGTCACCCTTCATTAAGCAGTTGCAATAATTGCTTCTTTAATTGCTCTAATTGTGTATCAATACTAATATCAATACGGCCAAAAGCAGACTCTATAAAACAGCCATTTACTTTTAATTCTTCATTGGCATAAATACTTACGTCTTGGCTATTAGTAGCTAAAAATGCAAGTTCATCCTTATGAGAGAGTAAAAGCTCATAATTAGCAGGGTGAACATGAATTTTAATATGTTCATGCTCCTTCACTTCATTCAAGCCTTGTTTTACTAACGGCAAAAAGCGTTCAGGTGTTTCACTTAATGAAGAGGCAATAACCTTTTCTGCCAGTTTGATTGAAAGAGCTAATATCTCTTCTTCTGCAGATTGTATTTTTTCAGAGTAATCTTTTCGAGCCAAGTCCACAATTCGCTTAGACTCTTCAATAAAAGCCTGATGCTGTCTTAGAGCTTCTTGTCGCCCCAGCTCCAGTCCTTCTGCATAAGCCTCATGTCTCACCTGTTCAAAAAGCTGTTCTCGTTCTTGCTCCCAAGCCGCTCTTTCCACTTCTATTTGCTGCATAATAGCTGTTTTTTCTTCAAGTGCCGCTTGAATCAAACGTTCTCTCTCTTCTTTAGCAGATTGTATAAGATAGGAAGCTTCCAGCTTTGATTTAGGGTTATCCATTTCTTTAGATGTTTCATGAAGGAGCATCTTGAGACCTCGGACTGCTATCGTCTGTTTTTCATCCTTGTTTGTGTATTGAGATTTTATCAGCCTAGACAATAATATCATCTCCTCCACCACGGGCGATGACGATCTCACCAGCTTCTTCTAATCTCCGGATAACCCCTACAATTCTAGATTGAGCATCTTCCACATCACGAAGGCGGACTGGCCCCATAAATTCCATTTCTTCCTTAAATGTATCGACCATACGCTTTGACATGTTTTTAAAGACAATTTCTCTTACTTCCTCACTTGCAACTTTAAGTGATAGCATTAAATCATCATTCTCCACATCTCTGATTACACGTTGAATTGCACGATTATCAAGCGTAACGATGTCCTCAAAGACAAACATTCTCTTTTTAATTTCCTCCGCCAGCTCAGGATCTTGAACTTCAAGTGCGTCAAGAATTGTTTTTTCGGTTGCGCGATCCACTCCGTTCAGCACTTCAACAACTGCTTCAATCCCGCCGGTTTGTGTGTAATCTTGTGTTACAGTTGAAGATAATTTTCGTTCCAAAATTTGTTCGACTTCATTGATGATTTCTGGAGAAGTTCGATCCATGACCGCAATTCTCCTTGCAACATCCGCTTGTAACTCTTGTGGCAGCTCCGATAGGATTTGACCTGATTGTGCAGGCTCTAAGTAAGATAAAACAAGTGCAATCGTTTGTGGATGCTCATTTTGAATAAAATTCAAGATTTGTCCCGGGTCTGCTTTTCTAGCAAAGTCAAATGGCTTTACTTGTAATGACGATGTTAACCGCTGTATGATGCCTGTTGCCTTTTCTTTTCCTAATGCCTTTTCCAATATTTGCTTCGCATAGGCTATTCCCCCCTGGGAGATATAAATCTGCGCCATCGCAATTTCATGAAATTCTTCAATGATTTCTTCTTTTTTATTCGCTTCAACCGTACGCACTCCAGAGATTTCGAGTGTCAATTTTTCAATTTCATCTTCTGACAAATGCTTGTAAACAGATGCAGAAACTTCAGGTCCCAAAGAGATTAAGAGGATGGCAGCCTTTTGCTTGCCTGTCAGTAGATTTTGTTCCTTTCTAGCCATGTTCTTAACCCCCTATTCCTCTGAAATCCAAGTGCGTAAAAGTTTTGCAAAATCTTCCGGCTTTTCTCTCGCCATTTTTTCTAATTGCCTTTTACGTACTGTTCCCTCTGTTTCAACTACAGTATTAATGTCTTGTACTTTAATTGGCTCTTGTATCGGTAATTCTTCTTCCACTTCTATTTCTATATCATCAAGCTTTTTCTTTCTAATTAATAAGATGACAAGAATGATAATAGCTACCAAAAAAACACCTGCAACAATATAGATCCATATCGGTAAAGCCTGTTGTTGTTCTGTTGTAGCGAATGATTGTTTCCCATCAAATGATTGAACAGATACCACAACCTTTTCAGCTAACTGCTCATCTGTTAATGGAGTGTCTGTCGGTTCTTCATTGATTGACGTCCGAATAATAGTCGAAAGGATTTGTTGAATATCTTCCTCACGTTCAGCAGTAAATGAAAGAGGATCGTCAGGATTAGGCGGTTCAACCATTACTTGGATTCCGATGTCACGGATTTTATAAGGACTTTTAATAATTTCCTTATTAATTCGGTTAACCTCATTATTGATGCGTTCTTCAATTCGTTCATACTCCCCGTCACCAGAGGTTTCTGATGTCGCCTCATAGTTCGGAATATCCGTATTCCCTGTGCCATTGACTCCCCCAGCTGCTACTGCACCATTGCCAGTATAAGCTTCTGTAATTCTTTCAACACTTACTGCAATTCCCTCATCACTATTCTCGGTTACTGGAGAAACAAGATTTTCTTGGCGTTTTTCTTGGGTAAAATCGATATCTGTCGTGACAGAGACAACAACCTTTTCTTGCCCCATCATCGTTCCTAACAGTTTTTGAACGTCACGCTGAATATCTTGTTCAATTTGCGACTTAATTTCTTGCTGGGATGCATAGCTCGTACCTTGCGATGCATTTTGACCACTATTTAAGTCATAATAGTTAAAGTTTTGATCCATAATGACGATATTGTCAGTAGAAAGATTCGGAATGCTCTTTGAAACTAAATGAAAGAGCGCATTTACTTTTTCTTGATCTAAACTGGCACCTGGCACTAGATTTAGAACGACTGAAGCCGATGACCCTTCTGTCTCTTCACCGACAAAAACAGATTCTTGCGGGAGATTGATCATCACATTTGCATCTTTTACACCTTCAATTCCCTTCATTAAATTAGCAAGCTCTGTTTGTGTCGCTTTAAGTTTAATAACATCAAACTCTTTATCTGTCATACCAAAGCCTGAATCCTGACCAAAAAAGGAATAATCAATAACACCTGTGTCTGGTATCCCTTCGACTGCAAGTTCTACCATTAACGTATCAACTTGTTCCTTAGGTACAAGTATCGTTGCTCCATTATTTGTGATTTCTGATTGTACACCCTTTGAATCTAGCGTTTCTTTTATTTGGCCGGTCTCAGCAGGTGACAGGTTTGAATATAGTGGTACTAAATCTGGTTTAGACATAAAGTAAGTTAATAATCCGGTAACAGCAAAAAATATTACTGTTCCACTTATGATTAACGTTTTTTGCAGTTTACTTCTTTTTTGCCATATTCCATTAAGCTTATTATTTATATTTTTTAATTTTTCGTTCATTCCATAAAGTCCCCCGGTTATGATGGCATATGCTATTTGTATTTACCGTTAACCGTCCTTAATCGTAAGAACAATTACTACACTTGGATTCTCATCATTTCTTGATAGGCTTCTATCGCTTTATTTCGCAGCTCAATAGCGAGAGCCATTGAAACACTCGCTTTTTGTGCTGATATCATTACATCGTGAAGTTCAACATTTTTACCGGTAGCAAGGGCCTCCGTCATTTTATCTGACTCGATTTGTGATTGATTGACTTGATCAATTGCTTGCTTTAATGTTTCTGCAAAGCTTGTTTTATTAACTCCTTGATTACTTGAGCTAAGAGCAGGCTTATCCTGTATTTGAGCTGGTTGTGTCAGTAGAAAAGGACTTACTTTATTGATCATTTATATCTACCTACTTCCCAATTTCTAAAGCTTTCATTAACATTCCTTTTGTAGCATTCAACGCTGTCACATTCGCTTCATATGAGCGTGTGCTGCTGATGAGATCAACCATCTCTTTTAACGGATCAACATTAGGCATTGATACATACCCCTCTTCATCAGCATCAGGATGTTCAGGATCATAAATTAATTCAAATGGCGTTTCATCTTCGACAATTCCCGTTACTTTTACACCAGTCGTATTGGGTGATGAGCCAATAGCCTTGTTCAAAAAGGAAGAGAATTGATTGTTTTTTGGTTCTGTTACAACCATTTTCCTACGGTAAGGCTGCCATTCTCCTTCAATAAGCTTTCCTCGAGTTGTATCCATATTAGCCATATTTGATGAGATAACGTCCATTCTTACTCTTTGTGCTGTTAGAGCAGAGGCAGAGGTATTAATTGAATGAAAGATCGACATGCTTAATTTCCACCTTTTATTACTGTTTTTAATGACGAAAATTTACTGCTTAACCGGTCAATTAAGGCATTATACTGAATTTGATTTTTCGCCATTTCCGTCATCTCTTGGTCTATATCAACATTATTCCCATTATGTAAGTAGCTGGCATTTGCCCTTGTCACAACTTGATAATCTGATGCGACAGAACCAAATTCAAAATGCTTTTCGTCCGTTTTGTAGCTTTGCAGCTTTCGCAGCTCATTGTTTAGCGTTTGATGAAAACGAACATCTTGGGCTTTATAGTTTGGGGTGTCGACATTTGCTATATTGTTTGCAATCACTTTTTGTTTTGTCATCGAATGGCTTAATGCTTGTTCTAAATAATTTATGGTATTTGAAAATAATTTCATCTTATCCCCCTAAAAAACATACACACCCACGAATCGTATAGTGTCGAAATATGTTAATTTGTATTTTTATTGTATGAAATAATAGTCTTAAAGTCTATTAAGCCAATGTAAAAAAAGTCGGATTTTGAATTTATTTTAAAATAAGGACTATAGTCCTATGTCACATACAGCAAAAAAACACCTACCAAAATAAGCTTGGTAGGCATTTTTTACTTTTTGTTAATTTGTTTTTAATTTTTCCAATTCAATTAAAAACTTGTCATTTAAAACTTTAATGTAAGTTCCTTTCATCCCTAAAGAGCGTGACTCAATGACACCAGCGCTCTCAAGCTTACGTAGAGCGTTAACGATGACCGAACGTGTAATTCCTACACGATCTGCAATTTTACTTGCAACTAACAGTCCTTCATTTCCGCTTAATTCTTCAAAGATATGCTCGATTGCTTCTAGTTCACTGTAAGATAAAGAACTTATCGCCATTTGTACAACGGCTTTACTGCGAGCCTCTTCTTCAATCTCTTCCGCTTTTTCACGAAGAATTTCCATCCCAACAACAGTAGCACCGTATTCTGCAAGAATTAAATCCTCGTCTTCAAATTGCTCCTGCACTCTTGCTAGGATTAATGTTCCCAGGCGTTCTCCTCCGCCGATTATTGGAACAATCGTCGTTAACCCATTTTTAAATAAATCACGATTTTCTACCGGGAAAGCTGTATATTCACTTTCAACATCAATATTCGAAGATGTCTCGGTAATATTGAAGAGATTGTTTGTATAGCCTTCTGGAAATTGACGATCCTCTAACATTTTTTTCATTCGATCATTTTCGATTTGTTGATTAACTGCAAATCCAAGCAATTTACCTCTGCGGCTGACTACAAAGATATTTGCTTCAATCACTTCACTAAGTGTTTCTGCCATTTCCTTAAAATTAACTGGTTTTCCTGCTGCTCTCTGGAGCATTGCATTAATCTTACGTGTTTTTTGTAATAGAGCCATAATCGGTTCCTCCTGTAACATATTAAATTGTTCAATTTGAAAACAGGCTGCCGCTCTGTTTTCACTTTATTCTCTTAAAAATAAACTTTCTGATCCTATAAAATAAATTGACTTAGATCTTTATTTTTTGAAATTTTACCCAACTTATCTTCTACATACTGTGGTGTAATCACGATTTTTTCTAAATTGATATCTGGGGCTTCGAAGCTTAAATCTTCTAATAAACGTTCAAGAATTGTATGTAATCTTCTTGCTCCGATATTATCAGTATCCTGATTCACTTCATACGCAACTTCAGCTATTTTACGTATAGCATCGTCAGAAAATTCTAATTGTATACCTTCTGTTTCAATTAATGCTTGATATTGTTTTAATAATGCATTATCTGGTTCTACTAAAATTTTTACAAAATCATCGACGCTAAGCTTTGTTAATTCAACACGGATTGGAAAACGACCTTGAAGCTCAGGAATTAAATCAGATGGCTTTGCAATATGAAAAGCACCTGCAGCAATAAACAAGATATGATCTGTTTTAACAGATCCGTACTTGGTTACAACGGTTGATCCCTCAACAATTGGAAGAATATCACGTTGTACACCCTCTCTAGAAACATCTGCAGTTGATCCCCCTTTTGATTTTCCGGCAATTTTATCAATCTCATCAATAAAAATAATTCCTGATTGTTCTGTGCGAATGACAGCATCTTGTGTAACTTCATCCATATCGATTAATTTACTTGCTTCCTCATTCGTCAAAACTCTTCTTGCTTCTCTTACCGTAAGCTTACGTCTTTTCTTTTTCTTCGGCATTAAGCTTCCTAAAGCATCCTGCATATTCATTCCCATTTGCTCCATACCTGAGCCTTGAAGTAAATCAAACATAGATGCCTGCTGTTCTTCAACTTCAACAGTGACATAGTGATCCTCTAATTCACCTAACGCTAACTGATGAGCAATCCGGCGGCGTTTTTCTTGAAGTGATGACTCTTCTGTGTTATCATCCTGCTCATTCACTTGGCTGCCAGCTCCACCAAATAGCATTTCCAGCGGATTTTTAGCGGCGGATTGCTTCTTTTTCCCTGGTACTAACAACTCAACTAAACGCTTATTTGCGTTTTCCTCAGCCAATCCTTTGACACCTAGCATTTTTTCTTCCTTAACTAGACGTACTGCTGTTTCAACTAAATCGCGTACCATTGATTCAACATCTCTGCCTACATATCCAACTTCTGTAAATTTTGTCGCTTCAACCTTAATAAATGGCGCGCGTGCAAGCTTAGCTATTCTTCTGGCAATCTCAGTTTTCCCAACACCTGTGGGACCAATCATTAAAATATTTTTAGGGACAACCTCTTCACGCAGTTTTTCACTCAACAAACTTCTACGATAGCGATTTCTAAGAGCAACAGCAACCGCCTTCTTAGCATCCTTTTGCCCTATAATATATTGATCTAAACGTTCTACAATTTGTTTTGGTGTCAGCTCTTTATTCATCCCTTTTCCCTCCCTTATGAAAGCTCTTCAACAATAATATTTTGATTTGTATACACACAAATTTCACCAGCAATTGTTAAGGCACCCTCAGCGATTTCTCTTGCAGAAAGGTTATCTCCTGAAAAACGCTTCAACGCTCTGCCAGCAGATAAAGCATAATTTCCGCCTGAACCGATTGCTAATATACCATCATCAGGTTCAATGACTTCGCCTGTACCAGATACAAGCAAAAGATGTTCTTCATTCATAACGATCAGCATTGCTTCAAGCCTTCTTAATACTTTGTCACTGCGCCATTCTTTCGCCAGCTCTACAGCTGCTCGCTGTAAATTGCCGTTATACTCTTCAAGTCTGCCTTCAAAAAGCTCGAATAAAGTAAATGCATCAGCTACAGAACCAGCAAATCCAGCAATAACTTTTCCATTAAAGATTTTTCTGACCTTCTTTGCTGTATGCTTCATGACAACTGCATTGCCAAATGTCACTTGACCATCGCCAGCCATTGCGGCCTTACCCTTATGATGGATAGCAAAAATTGTTGTTGCATGAAATTGAGACATGGTTTCTACCTCCTAAGTATCTCTGCATTAAGCTCGGGGATGATGGGACAAATAAATTCTTTTTAGATGTTCTTTCGTAACATGGGTATATAGTTGTGTTGAAGATAAGTGCGCATGCCCTAACAGTTCTTGAACACTTCTCATATCAGCGCCTTCATTTAGCATATGTGTGGCAAAGGTATGCCGAAACATATGAGGATGGATATGAAGAGTAGAGGAAGCTTTCTTTATCATTTCATTTAATATGTGTCTTACACCGCGATCTGTTAGCTTACAGCCGCGATGATTGACAAATAAATAAGAATGCTGATCAGTATCTTTGTGCCGACTAATCAATTGCTTCCTTCCTTCGTTCATAAAACGTTCAATCGCATCCTGGGCATAGCTTCCAAATGGTACATACCTTTGTTTTCCGCCTTTTCCATGTATAAGAACCGTTCCAATAAACAAATCAAGATCTGATAAGCGGATATTGCAACACTCACCAACACGTATCCCCGTTCCATACAGAACCTCAATGAGTGCCTGATTTCTTTGCCCTAATGGGGTGGTACAATCCGAAACAGTAAATAATTTTTCTATTTCTTCTCCAAAAAGAAATTCGGGAATTTTTTGCTCTTTTTTTGGTAAAGAAACCAATGTAAAAGGATTTTCAGTTAATTTTTCCTCACGAACAAGGAACTTAAAGAAACTTCTTAATGAAGATACTTTTCTTGAAATTGTTTTTCTAGAATACTTTCTCTTATGTAACTGGGTTAAATATAATCGTGTGTCATTATATGTAATTTCTTCCAGATGTAGGATCACTTGTTCTTTCATAAAGGAAAAAAAATCCTCAATATCATTGGAATAATTCACAATTGTATATTGTGAATAGTTTTTCTCAATTTGTAAATATTCAATGAAGAAATTTAAATAATTCTTAACATTTTCCATGATAACACCTCACAAGGGCTACTAAATGTTATCATAACTTTAGCAGCCCTTGCAAATGATTTCTATAGATTTTTCGAAATTTTTTGAATTGTTTCCAGAGCCCTATTTGCATGCATTTCATTTCGTTCTTTTTTACTTTTAATCCGCTCAGGTAATTCTGCGAAAATACCGAAGTTTGCATTCATTGGCTGAAAATTATCCGGATTAGCTGTTGTAATATATTTTGCCATGCTGCCGATTGCCGTTTCATTCGGAAATTCAACTAAGTCTTTTCCTAATACAAGATGTGCAGCATTTATTCCAGCAACCAAGCCTGATGCAGCTGATTCTACATATCCTTCAACACCAGTCATTTGACCTGCAAAGAATAAATCCTCACGATCTTTGTATTGGTAAGTTGCCTTTAGCAATCTAGGTGAGTTAATAAAGGTATTACGATGCATAACACCATATCGAACAATTTCGGCATTTTCAAGGCCAGGGATTAATGAAAGAACTTCTTTTTGTGGTCCCCATTTAAGATGTGTTTGGAAGCCTACTATATTATATAAAGTACCTGCTGCATCATCCTGTCGCAATTGCACGACTGCATAAGGTCTTTTCCCTGTTTTTGGATCTTCTAAACCAACAGGCTTTAATGGACCAAACAACATTGTTTTTCTGCCTCGTTGTGCCAATACCTCAATCGGCATACAGCCTTCGAAGAAGATCTCCTTTTCAAACTCCTTTAATGGAACGGTTTCTGCTGAAATTAAAGCTTCATAAAAACGATCAAATTCTTCCTCTGTCATTGGGCAGTTAAGATATGCCGCTTCCCCTTTGTCATAGCGGGATTTTAAATAAACCTTTTCCATATTAATACTATCTTTTTCAATAATTGGTGCTGCAGCATCATAGAAATATAAATATTCTTCACCTGTTAATGTTTTTAATTGCTCTGAAAGACTTTTTGATGTAAGGGGGCCTGTCGCAATGATGGTTGGACCGCTTGGGATTTCTCCAACTTCTTCATTTATAACAGTAACATTCGGATGTCCTTTTACAAGTTCTGTTACCTTTCCGGCAAATTCATGACGGTCGACTGCCAAAGCCCCGCCAGCGGGAACTGCACACTCATCAGCTGCTTTAATAATAACAGAATCAAGGATTCTCATTTCTTCCTTTAAGACTCCTACTGCATTTGTTAATGTATTGGCTCTTAACGAGTTACTGCAAACTAATTCTGCAAATTTCTCCGTATGATGTGCAGGTGTTTGTTTTACTGGTCTCATTTCAAACAGACGAACTTGAATACCTCTTTTTGCCAGCTGCCATGCTGCTTCACTTCCAGCTAAGCCTGCACCTATTACATTTACTACCTGATCTTGATTCATGATTGCAATACCCTCCATCTAATCACATAAAAGAGGTGAGCCTTAAGACGCTCACCTACTTTTGTTGTTCTTCTTTATAATCACATTCCATACATTGTACTTGTACGCCTTTTTTCAGTTTTTTCTCTACAAGCATATTGTTACATTTTGGACAACTTCTTGCAATTGGTTTGTCCCATGAGAGGAATTCACATCCCGGATAATTGCTGCAGCCATAAAAAATTCTGCGTTTTTTTGATTTTCGCTCAACAATCATACCATCTTCGCAACTCGGGCATTTAACCCCAATTTCTTTTACAATAGGTTTCGTATTACGGCAATCAGGAAAATTTGAACAAGCCATAAATTTACCGTATCTGCCCATTTTATAAACCATAGGATGTCCGCATTCTTCACAGTCTACTCCGGCAGGCTCATCCTTGATTTCGATTTTTTCCATTTCATTTTCCGCTTTCTCAAGTCTTATGGAAAAATCTTTGTAAAAATCATCAATGATGTTAATCCATTCAATAGATCCTTCTTCCACTTTATCAAGACTGTTTTCCATATTGGCAGTAAATTCCACGTTAATGATTTCAGGGAAAAATTCCTTAATAAGCTCTAATACAATTTCACCTAGCTCTGTTGGTATAAATCGTTTATTGTCTAATGCCACATAACCTCGTTTTTGTATCGTATCTAGTGTTGGTGCATAGGTAGAAGGGCGGCCAATTCCCAGCTCTTCTAATGTTTTTACTAAGCGTGCCTCTGTATAACGCGGAGGCGGTTGTGTAAAATGCTGAGCCGGTTCAATATCTTTTGAAAAAACTTCATCGCCTTCTTTTAAATCAGGCAGCAATCTATCTTTTTCTTCTGTTTGATCGTCACTGCCTTCAACATACACTTTCATGAAACCTGGAAATTTTATTTTTGAGCCATTTGCTCTAAACAGTACTCCATTATTCGTTAAATCAACACTCATTGTATCCAAAATAGCAGGAGCCATCTGGCTGGCAACAAACCGTTCCCAAATCAGCTTATAAAGTCTAAGTTGGTCCCTGCTCAAGAATTCTTTCATTGATGCTGGCTCTCGTAATGTAGAAGTTGGGCGAATAGCCTCATGTGCATCTTGCGCATTGGTATTTTTCTTAGCAGATTTTGATTGAGTGCCACGGAACTCTTTACCATATTTATCATTAATATATTGAGCAGCTTCTGTTTGGGCAGTTTCGGATATTCTTGTCGAATCTGTTCTCATATATGTGATTAAACCAACAGTTCCTTCCTTACCCAAATCAATCCCTTCGTAAAGCTGCTGAGCAATCATCATTGTTTTCTTAGCGCGAAAGTTTAATTTACGTGCAGCCTCCTGTTGTAAAGTCGAGGTTGTAAATGGGACAGCAGGATTACGTTTTCGTTCTTTTTTTGTTACTTTTTCAACATTAAATTTATTTCCGCTTATTTCTTTTAATATCTCTTTCACATCAGCTTCTGATTTTAACTCTTTTTTCTTTCCATTTACCCCAAAAAACGCTGCTTCAAATTCTTTTTGCCCTTTTAAGAACTGCCCTTCAATAGACCAATATTCCTCTGGAACAAAATCTTTGATTTCATTTTCACGATCAATGATTAAGCGAACGGCTACAGATTGTACCCTCCCGGCACTAAGACCTTTTTTTACTTTTTTCCAGAGAATCGGACTTATTTTATAGCCGACAAGTCTGTCAAGAACACGTCTGGCCTGTTGCGCATCTACGAGATCCATGTTAATGGAACGAGGATGCTTGAATGACTCCTGGATTGCATCCTTGGTAATTTCATTAAATACAACGCGGCAGTCGGAATGTATATCGACATCAAGGCTGTGTGCCAGATGCCATGCAATCGCTTCCCCTTCACGATCAGGGTCGGCTGCAAGGAAAACTTTTTTAGCCTTCTTGGCAGCTGTTTTCAATTCCTTCAAAACAGAACCCTTGCCTCTTATCGTAATGTACTTTGGTTCAAAGTTATGATCAATATCAACTCCAATTTGGCTTTTAGGTAAATCACGAACATGCCCCATTGAGGCTTTCACTTTATACTTTTTCCCTAAATAACGTTCAATTGTTTTCGCCTTTGCAGGTGATTCAACAATGACTAAATAGTCTGACATGCATATTGTCCTCCTTAAGAGGTATTCTCTCTTTAATACTTCTTATTTATTTGATCTTTCATTTTTTGAAAGATTGCATGAATGTAAATGTCTCTTCATTTACCTACGTAAAGTTTGGATGTTTTTTCCATTTTAAAATGATGTGTTTGATTTTAGCTTCATGTATTTCGCTCAGTATAGCAACAAAATCAACAAAAAGCTTAAAATATAGATTTAAATAAGATTTATAGGAACAAATTTAAAATCCTTATTTGATGATTGTTTCACAATATAAATCTCCACTATTATTAAATATTCCCATGCGATTTGTCAAACACAAATAAAGAAATTACCCTTATCATATACTAATTTAATATGAATGAACATGAATATTTTCACTAAAATGACAAATTCTTACGCAATTTTCCCTATCTTTACGGGTAGCAAATCCTCGCTTTTAAAAATTTTAGAACTTAGAGATAACTACCCGTAATGATCCGATAAGTCTCGCTAACCAACAATGAAATTACCCCATTGTTGGAAGTCTCGCTTTATCCCATCTTAACGGGTAGTAAGTCCTTTGCTTTTAAAAATTTTAGAACGTAGAGATAACTACCCGTAATGATCCGATAAGTCTCGTTAACCAACAATGAAATTACCCCATTGTTGGAAGTCTCGCTTTATCCCATCTTAACGGGTAGTAAGTCCTTTGCTTTTAAAAATTTTAGAACGTAGAGATAACTACCCGTAATGATCCGATAAGTCTCGCTAACCAACAATGAAATTACCCCATTGTTGGAAGTCTCGCTTTATTATCTTAATTTTGTACTTTTTTCAAAAATTTAATCAAGCGAAAGTGGAAATTCTTCCATTATATTTGAAGCATTATGAACTAATTTTGCTCCGCTTTGTATTAGTTCATTTGTTCCAGCGCTATTTTCATCAAATATGGATCCAGGGACCGCAAATACTTCGCGATTTTGTTCCAATGCCTGGTAAGCTGTAATTAATGACCCGCTTCGCTTCTTAGCTTGAATGATGATCGTTCCTAAAGACAACCCGCTAATAATTCTGTTTCTCATTGGAAAGTGCCACTTTTGAGGCGGGGTAGCAGGAGGATGTTCAGAGAGGATCAGATGTGATTCCATGAGCTTTTTTGCTAATGGGATGTTTTGTTTAGGGTAGAGATAAAATAAGCCACCTGCAATAACTGCGATCGTTTTTCCACCGTTTTTTATAGCTGTTTCATGCCCTATTGTATCAATTCCTTTTGCCATTCCGCTTACTATTATCCAATTTTCCATAATAAGCGGTTTTAATAGGTACTCTAGCGCTGTTTCACCATAATTTGTTGGATACCTAGTTCCGACTACACTTATCAAATGCGGTTGCTGTGTAAGACGAATATCTCCCTTGTAATATAGGATTGGCGGAGGGTCAGAAATTTCCTTAAGAAGCGGCGGGTAGTTTTTATCATAAAGGGAAACAAAACAAATTTGCTGTTGTTTATATGTTTCCAAAAGGGTGTCAACTTGTAATGAAGCAAACTCTTTTTTGATTGCGAGAGCTTTTTCTTTCGGAATATTAAAATAGCTCGCCCATTCGTTTTCCTTATGGAAGTGAAAATTAGTTAATGTTGGATCAATCGTTAAAAGCTTGTGAAGAAGATGATGACTGATTCCTTTACAATGTGATAATGTAAAGAGTGTTTTTGTAACAGTATCCATATGGCCTCCTATTTTACCTTTATTTACCTACTATTAATATAGCAATTCATTTAAAAGCATGAGGAAAAGGAACAGGTGAACACCTGTCCCTTCCCTTTCAGAAGAATCTGATTAATGTGTTTTGCATTTTTCATATAACCCTTGCTCTTTAAGCACGGAAATAAGTGTTTCTCCCATTACAGAAGGTGTTTCAGCAACCTTAATGCCGCAAGCGTTCATTGTTTTAATTTTTTCTTCAGCCGTACCTTTACCACCTGAAATAATCGCTCCAGCATGTCCCATACGTTTTCCAGGAGGTGCTGTTTGACCGCCGATAAAGCCAACTACCGGTTTCGTCATATTTGCTTTTACCCATTCAGCTGCTTCTTCTTCAGCAGTTCCGCCGATTTCACCGATCATGATCACTGCATACGTATCTTCATCTTCATTGAAGGCTTTAAGCACATCGATAAAGTTTGTTCCATTTACCGGGTCACCGCCAATCCCAACCGCAGTTGATTGACCAATGCCAGCTTGTGATAATTGATGAACAGCTTCATATGTAAGTGTTCCTGAACGGGAAACAACACCTACATGGCCTTTTTTATGAATGTAACCAGGCATAATACCGATCTTACATTCCTCAGGTGTGATAACACCCGGGCAGTTAGGGCCAACTAGACGAGTTTTCTTGCCTTCCATATAACGCTTAACATTAACCATATCCATTACCGGAATATGCTCAGTGATACAAATTACCAAGTCTAATTCAGCGTCTACGCCTTCCATAATTGCATCTGCAGCGAAAGGAGCAGGTACATAAATAACTGAAGCGTTTGCACCTGTAGCTTTAACTGCTTCTTGAACTGTATTGAAAACTGGTACACCCTCTACTTCAGTTCCGCCTTTTCCCGGAGTGACACCACCAACAATCTTTGTACCATATTCAAGCATTTGTTTCGTATGGAAAAGGGCTGTTGACCCAGTGATTCCTTGAACGATTACTTTAGTATCTTTATTAATAAATACACTCATGTTTGTCCCCTGCCTTTCTTACCCTACTAATGAAACGATTTTTTGTGCGCCGTCAGCCATAGACTCTGCAGAAGTAATATTTAAGCCAGACTCATTTAAAATTTTCTTTCCTAAATCAACATTTGTTCCTTCAAGACGCACGACAAGCGGGATCTCTAAACCTACTTGTTTTGTTGCCTCTACAACACCTTCTGCAATAACGTCACATTTCATGATTCCACCGAAGATGTTAACGAAAATTCCTTTAACATTTTGATCGGAAAGAATAATTTTGAACGCTTCTGTTACTTTCTCTGCAGTTGCACCGCCCCCAACATCAAGGAAGTTTGCAGGTTCACCGCCGTAGTATTTAATAATGTCCATTGTAGACATCGCTAGACCAGCACCATTTACCATACAGCCAATGTTACCGTCTAAAGAAATATAACTTAAATCGTACTTAGAAGCCTCAATTTCTTTTGGATCTTCTTCTTCAAGATCGCGATATTCGACAATATCTTTATGGCGATATAATGCATTTGAATCAAAATTCAATTTTGCATCAAGTGCCATAACTTTTCCATCACCTGTTACAACTAATGGATTAATCTCTGCAATTGAACAATCCTTTTCTACAAAAACTTTATACAAGCCCATCATAAATTTAACAGCTTGTCCAACAAGTTCTTTTGGAATATTAATGTTAAATGCAATTCTTCTAGCTTGATAGCCTTGTAATCCTACTGCGGGATCAATGACTTCTTTAAAGATTTTTTCAGGAGTTTTCTCTGCTACTTCTTCAATTTCTGTTCCGCCTTCTTCAGATGCCATTAGAACAACGCGTGATGTAGCACGGTCTAAAACAAGGCCGATGTAATATTCCTTCTTAATATCGCACCCTTCTTCAATAAGCAGGCGCTTAACTTCCTTGCCTTCAGGGCCAGTTTGGTGTGTTACTAATGTCTTACCAAGAATTTCTTCAGCATATGTACGAGCCTCTTCCAGGTTTTTAGCAACTTTTACTCCGCCGGCTTTACCGCGTCCACCTGCATGGATTTGAGCTTTTACCACTACTACATCTGTTCCAAGTTCTTTTGCAGCTTCAACTGCTTCATCTACAGAAAAAGCCACTCGTCCGTTCGGTACAGAAACTCCGTATTTACGTAGGAGTTCTTTCCCTTGGTACTCATGGATATTCATTTGCCATCCTCCTAACCAATTTACAATAATAAAAAATATACTGCGCTTTCATTTTATATAATAGTTTTCAGCTTGTCTACCATTCGACACAAAATAGTATGCTCTCCAAGAAAATTAATTTTTATTTTATTAAAATAGATTGATTTAAGATATTAAAACTTATCTAGTACAGCATAAACTAGTACAGTACAGCTAAAAGCCTCTGTAACAGCTTACAGAGGCTTTTATGAAGCGTTTAGAATAATTGGACTACTATTTTACCTTTAACATAATTTCACTAATGATAAGCATTTTAAAGCTTCTAACAACAACTCTTCTTTTTTAAAAGATTATAATCGATCCTTTACAGGTGCATAGCTTTTACGATGATATTCTGTCACTCCATGTCTTTGCAATGCATCCAAATGGTATCTAGTACCATATCCCATATGCTGGTCAAAACCATATTCGGGGAAACGCTTGGCTAAATCCTGCATGAACCGGTCCCTCGTCACCTTTGCAATAACAGAGCTTGCAGCAATTGATACGCTTTTGGCGTCACCCTTGATGATTGACTCTTGAGAAATCGGTAATTCGAGCTTCATCGCATCAAGTAATAAATAATCAGGCTCTATCTCCAATTTTTTTATCGCTTGCTTCATGGCAAGTTTTGTCGCTTCATAAATATTTATTTCGTCGATGACTTCTGCTTGAACGATGCCAATCCCAATAGCTTTTGCATTTGTTTTAATTAAATCGAAATACTTCTCTCTCATTGCCGCTGTTAATTTCTTTGAATCTGTTAACCCTGGTATGTAACACTCTTCTTTTAAAATGACTGCCGCTGCCACAACAGGTCCTGCCAACGGTCCTCTTCCAACCTCATCAACACCTGCAATTAGGTGAAAACCTTGGGCATGCGCTTTTCTTTCATAGCTAAGCATGCCATAAAACTGCTCTTGCAAAGCTTTTTCCTGTTCATAATGTTTCCACCATTTTTGAACAAGCTGTTGAACACCTTTTCTTGAATCAGCTTTACATTGCTCTAAAAAAGGATCGTCTTCATTAGTAATCCTCGTTATTCTATCTTGTATTTCCTTAATGGTTAAGTTCATTTCTATTAATCTCCTCACACTTACTCCTTTACTATTATATCTCTTTTTTTCGCTACAAAGAAGGAATTATCTACCGCAGTCAGTAGGTTTACGAAAAAGCCAAATAATAAGAAAAGCACAAGCGCCTTGATCAGCCTAGGGCAAATAAGCCACTCATGAATAGAAGGCGTTCTTTGCCTTCTATTCATGAGTGGCTAGACCCTAGAGGCAGTCAAAAACGCGAAGTCCTTATCTCTTGACTGCACTTGCACGTCCTGTGCTTCGGGGCTAGGCGCTGGAGCTAGACACTAAAACTATGTACAAAATTTTCTCCCTTTTAAATAAAGACTCGCAATGCTGCGAGCCGTTGGTCTAGCTATTGATTTCGGTAAATTGTTTCGGCGTTTCGAAGGAGAGTCTTCCTAATTTATCAGCTCGTATTTCTCTTAAAACAAGCTCAGAGGTTTTATCGTAATCAATATAACCACCTGGCATGATGCAACCTCTTTTTTTACCAATGACATCAAAAAGCGGAACAACCTCATCAGGCAGCTCTTCAAGATCAAAACGCTCCTTAAGTCTGTGCGGGTAATGTTCCTTTAAAAAATTTAATGCAAATACCGTAACCTCTTGCAAATTTAGAATGGCATCTTTAATAGCACCAGTTGTTGCTAGTTTTAAACCGACTAGCTGATCTTCAAACTTTGGCCAAAGTATACCTGGCGTGTCCAATAGCTCAAGCTCATTTCCGACCTTAACCCATTGCTGAGCAGTCGTTACACCTGGTCTGTCACCAGTTTTAGTAATATTTTTCTTTGCAAGCCGATTGATTAAGGTTGATTTTCCCACATTTGGAATCCCGATGATCAGCGCACGTATTGCACGAGGCTTGATTCCCTTTGCAGCCATTTTATCAAATTTCTCTTTTAATAATTCTTTTGATAATTGAGTTATTTGTTTTAATCCTGTCCCTGTTTGTGCATCAATGGCAAGAGCAGAAATTCCCTTTTCTTTAAAATATTCAAGCCATTGCCTCGTTACAGATTCATCAGCTTTATCAGCTTTGTTTAATAAAACAATACGGGGCTTTGATGATACAATTTCATCGATCATTGGATTCCGCGAAGACATGGGAATTCTTGCATCAACAAGCTCGAAGACAATATCAATTAATTTAAGCTTTTCTGTTACCTGTCTTCTTGCTTTCGCCATATGTCCAGGAAACCATTGAATTGTCATAAAAAACACCTTCTTTTCATTACTCAAATCTAAAGCTTGAGATTGGCCAATAAACCAAGCTTGCTTTACCCATTACTTCTTCTATTGGAATGGTTCCAATATGCCGGCTATCTTTACTTTGCCTTCTATTGTCACCCATAACAAAAATATGACCCTCCGGCACCGTTTCTTGTCCAATGATGCTTTCAAGATCAAAGGGCTCAGTTAATGGTCCGTCTACTAGTTGATTTTTATATTCTTCAAGATAAGGTTCTTCATACTTTTTGCCATTAATATAAAGTGTATCATTTTTATACTCAACATGATCTCCTGGTAAGCCGATTACTCTCTTAATATAATCTTTATCAACAGTAGCATGAAAAACAACAATATCAAAGCGATCAGGTTCACCAATTTTATATGAGAATTTATTCACAATCATTCTGTCTTGTGTATGTAAGGTAGGCATCATTGAGTGCCCATCAACTATAATTGGAGCAAAAAAGAAATACCTTATGACAGCCGCTAAGATGACGGCAATTGCTAACGCTTTAATCCATTCGAGCAGTTCATTTTTCTTTTTTGTCATACTTTCACCTACTCTAGTAATCATTATGACCACAGTCTACTTATTACTATACCCTATAAAAAGGCATGACAACCTTAGGATTTCTTATAAGAACAATATATAAAGCATTTTTGGACATCTAGTTTCTTTTTAACAGCTGTCCGGATT
This sequence comes from uncultured Metabacillus sp., assembly GCF_947503125.1. Taxonomy (GTDB): domain Bacteria; phylum Bacillota; class Bacilli; order Bacillales; family Bacillaceae; genus Metabacillus. The sequence continues at coordinate 247,211 of NZ_CANNCR010000001.1, read as the reverse complement.
TAGATGAAAAAGGAGCTTGTTCATGAACAAGCTCCTTATCAACTATACGGACAGCATAAGCAAGCTGCGACCCATATATTGAGACCTAGCAAAAGCTAAGCAATCTTATCGAATTTCTTTGATACGTGCAGCTTTACCACGTAATTGACGTAGGTAGTAAAGTTTAGCACGGCGAACTTTACCGCGACGGATAACTTCTAATTTCGCGATCTTTGGTGTGTGTACAGGGAAAGTACGCTCAACACCTACACCGTAAGAGATCTTACGAACTGTAAATGTTTCACTAATTCCACCACCACGACGCTTAATCACAACACCTTCAAACACCTGGATACGCTCACGAGTACCCTCAACAACTTTAACGTGTACGCGTACTGTATCACCAGGACGGAATGCAGGCAGATCAGTCTTTAATTGTTCTTTTGTGATTTCTTCAATTAGTTTTTGCATCGTATTCAACTCCTTCCAACAGATGCTCTTACCAATCTTCTAATTGCAGCGGAACATCGTTTTAAAAGACTTCTGCAGCGAAAAATTTATATAATAAATTTTTATTTGACAGGAAGCCACGAGATTTATCATACCATATAGACGCATTGCCTGCAATAGCTAGTTCTCGTTTTTCCATTGTTTTATGAACGATTTTTGTTCTTCTGTTAAAGGATATGATTCTAATAGGTCCGGTCTTCGTTCAAAGGTTCTGCGCAGCGACTCCTTCTCACGCCATTCCTTGATAAGCTTATGATTTCCTGATAAGAGGACATCGGGAACCTTCATGCCGCGAAAATCGGCGGGTCTTGTATAGTGTGGATGCTCCAGTAGGCCAGAGCTATATGAATCCAATACAGGAGAGTCCTCATTTCCAAGTACACCTGGCAGCAGGCGAACAACGCTATCTGCAATGACCATTGAGGCTAGCTCTCCGCCTGTTAAGACAAAGTCTCCAATCGAGATCTCATCTGTGACAAGATGCTCTCTTATTCGTTCATCATAGCCTTCATAATGACCACAAATAAACAACAGATGCTCCTCTGTAGCTAATTGTTCAGCTTTTGCCTGTGTAAAACGTTCACCTTGCGGGCACACAAGGATCACTTTAGGTGTAGAGTCTGTCTCCTTTCTGATCGCTTCTACAGCGTCGAAAATAGGCTGAGGCTTCAATACCATTCCTGCTCCACCGCCATATGGATAATCATCCACAGTATGATGTTTATTTGAGGAGTAATCGCGAAAGTTAATGACGCGAAATTGCACAGCGTTTTTTTCTTGTGCTTTTTTTAAAATCGATTCATTTAATACACCATGAAACATCTCTGGAAATAGTGTCATAAAATCAATTTTCATTAGTCTAGTAATCCTTCCATTGGTGTAATGATCACTTTTTTGACTTCTACATCAACGTCCTTAACAATCTCTTCGATGTAGGGAATAAGAAGATCCTTACCTGCCTTTCTTTTTATCACCCAGACATCATTTGCCCCAGTTGCTAAGATCTCACGAATCGTGCCGATTTCTTCTCCTTCATCGGAGTAAACTTTACACCCTATAATTTCATGAAAATAAAATTCACCTTCATCCAGGTCTGTTAATTGCTCTTCATTTATCTTCAATAATGAACCTTTAAAATGTTCAACATCCTGAATAGAATTCATTCCTTCAAAGGTAAGCAAGTCGAAATTTTTATGTACACGATGGCTTTCGACAACTACCTCAATTGGGTCATTAGAGCCTTCCTTGAATATGTATAATTTGTTGCCAGGCTCATATCTTTCCTCAGCAAAATCTGTTTTCGAAATCACGCGAACTTCCCCTCTAATTCCATGCGTGTTAACGATTTTTCCAACATTAAACCATTTTTCGGACATCATTATCACCTCAGGCGTATTTGATCTACAATCCCATCTTTGATGACAATCGTTTTTTCCTTCATTAATTCATTCCAATTATCACCAATATTTACTTCAATGATCGCTTCAACTTCCTTTTCTTTTAGCTCGCTGCCGATTGGCAACGTATTTGCTTGTTGAAGCTGAAATTCAACCAGTTTAATTTTCTCCCGCCTTTTATCAATCTCTTTTAAAAATTGACTTGCAAGCTGCTTACTCGTTCTCTCAACCTTTTTATATTCAAAGTATAATTGATCACATTCTTGTTCTAGTAGTTGTTTCTTGTTGTTAAACTGCTCGATCAATGATTTTTTGCTAGTTTCGGTTAATATTTGTTTCACGATTACGCGGTGGAGTATATTCATTATTCTTCCTCCCCTATTAAAGCTTCTATACAAAAAAAGCGGAAGCGATTATTTCAGAGAAGCCATTCTATTGGTACAAAAAAAGGGGAGGATCCTTCCTCACCCTTTTTTTAGTCATTGATTTCAAGTTGAATTCTTTTAGATGAATTAGATCCCGCTGCATATACAACAGTTCGAATTGCTTTTGCTATACGGCCTTGTTTTCCGATTACCTTGCCAATGTCCTCTTTATGAACAGAAAGGCGATACGTAATTTGGTTCTCTGTTTCCAGTTCTGTTATTTCAACATGTTCTGGTGAGTCAACAAGTGGCTTAACAATTGCTTCGATTAACTCTTTCATCTCATTCACAGACATTACTTGCTGTATTTTGCGTTATGGAATTTTTCCATAATGCCTTGTTTAGAGAACAAGTTACGTACTGTATCAGAAGGTTTCGCACCATTTTGCATCCATTTCAACGCTAATTCTTCGTTGATTTTAACCTCTGCTGGTTGTGCAACTGGATTGTATGTTCCAACTACCTCGATATAACGTCCATCACGTGGTGAACGAGAATCTGCTACTACAATACGATAAAAAGGAGATTTTTTTGCTCCCATACGTTTTAAACGAATTTTTACTGCCATTTTATAAAGCACCTCCGAAAATGTTTCAACAAGATAGTATATTATCAAATAAGTGATGTGATGTAAAGGTTTTTTTCTTGTCAGAAGAAAATTCCTTTAGAAAAAGTGGCTTTTTACTAAGTTTTGGTTGCTAGCTTCAGCGCCTAGCACCTCGAGTCATAAGCCAATTAGGAATTGAAGGTAAAGTACACCTTCTATTCCTAATCGTCTTATGCTTGTCGGTGCTGAGCGAGGCGCTTCCGCTTTAAATTTACATAAACGGGAATTTAAAGCCTTTTTTCTTGCTTTTTGACATGCTGGTCATTTGCTTCATCATTTTTTTCATATCATCAAATTGCTTTAAAAGACGGTTTACTTCCTGAACAGATGTACCACTGCCCTTTGCAATTCGCTTTTTACGTGAAGCATTCATAATTTCAGGATTAATTTTTTCCTGTGCAGTCATTGACTTGATGATCGCTTCAACATGGCTGATTTGCTTTTCATCAACTTGAAGATTTTTAAGTCCCTTCATTTTATTGGCTCCTGGAAGCATGCCAATAAGATCTTCTAGAGGACCCATGTTTCGTACTTGGCCAAGCTGCTCTAAAAAATCATCAAATGTAAAGGACATTGTCCGCATTTTCTGCTCTAGCTCTTTCGCCTTTTCAGCATCAACATTTGTTTGAGCTTTTTCAATTAATGTTAATACATCACCCATACCAAGAATTCTTGATGCCATTCGTTCTGGATGGAATGCTTCTAATGCGTCTAGCTTTTCGCCGAGACCGACAAACTTTATCGGTGTATCTGTAACAGAACGTATCGATAAGGCTGCACCACCGCGAGTGTCACCATCAAGCTTGGTCAGAACAACACCAGTTAATCCGAGTTGTTCATTAAAGCTCTTTGCAACATTTACTGCATCCTGACCTGTCATCGCATCGACTACAAGGAATATTTCATCAGGCTTGGCAATGGTTTTCACCTGCTCTAGCTCTTCCATTAAATTTTCATCAATATGAAGCCGTCCTGCTGTATCAATAATGACATAATCATGATGCTCCTCTTTCGCATGTTCAAGTGCCTTTGTTGCAATTTCAACTGGACTAACTTGATCCCCTAATGAAAAAACAGGCATATCAAGCTGCTTGCCTAATGTCTGCAATTGTTTGATTGCAGCAGGACGATAAATGTCAGCTGCAACAAGCAATGGCTTACGATTGAATTTCTTTCGTAATAGGTTGGCAAGCTTTCCCGTTGTCGTAGTTTTACCAGCACCTTGTAAACCAACCATCATAATGACTGTTGGCGGGCGATTGGAAACAGCAATTTTACTTTGCTCTCCACCCATTAACTCAGTTAGTTCCTCTTTAACAACTTTAATGACCTGTTGGCCTGGGGTTAAACTTTTCATAACCTCTTGACCAACAGCACGTTCACTTACACGCTTAATAAATTCTTTTACGACTTTGAAGTTAACATCGGCTTCCAAAAGTGCAAGGCGAACCTCCCGCATCATTTCTTTTACATCAGCCTCTGATACCTTCCCTTTACCGCGAATTTTTGCCATCGTATTTTGCAGTCGGTCGGCTAATCCTTCAAATGCCATAATGCCGCCTCCTAATCTAATTTCTCAAGTTCACTTAGCAATGACTCGATTTCAGGGTTTTGATTTGTAAAAACCATATACTCTCGAAGCTTGGTCAATAGCTCTTGCCGCTTTTGAAATTTTTGAAATAATAATAGCTTTTCTTCGTATTGCTCCAGCATTGCTTCAGTACGTTTAATGTTATCGTATACTGCTTGTCTGCTAACATTATATTCTTCCGCAATTTCACCAAGGGAGAAATCATCTAAATAGTACAACGACATATAGCTCTTTTGTTTAGGCGTTAGCAATGTTTGATAGAAATCAAACAGGTAATTTAGCCTTGTCGTTTTTTCAAGCATCATGCCGTTTCACCCCTTTGTTAAGTGAATTACCTTTACATGTTATTAGTCTACAGATGTCAGATTTGCTTGTCAAGTTATATTCGTTGCTTAAGGGAAATATTTCATATGTATAATGGATATAGATGAGAGATTTTAAATAACCCTGGGGGACAAAGGAATGAGAAAATGTTCAATTTATCATGCTTGTTCTCATTGCAGTGATTCTTTGGAAACAACTGACAAAAAATAAACAACAAAGAAATCGTCCATTATAAGATAAAATAGATAGAGCAAAAGAGCTAACTTTCCATATCTAATGAAAAGTTAGCTCTTTTTGATTAATTCTCTTCCTCTTGTGCTTCAATAATGCCAGAGAAAAGACCATATACATATTGTTCTGTATTAAATTCCTGAAGGTCGTCCATCTTTTCACCAAGACCAACTAGTTTAACAGGAATGTCCAGTTCGCCTTTAATTGCTAAAACAATTCCGCCTTTTGCAGTGCCATCTAATTTTGTTAATACAATTCCCGATACATCTGTTGCTTGGGAAAATTGCTTCGCTTGTGTCATAGCATTTTGACCAGTTGTAGCATCTAGTACAAGCAAAACCTCATGTGGCGCGCCGGGTATTTCTTTTTCAATGACACGCTTTACTTTTTCAAGCTCCTTCATGAGATTAACCTTGTTTTGAAGTCTTCCTGCTGTATCACATAAAAGTACATCTACTTTTCGTGCCTTTGCAGCCTGTACAGCATCATACATAACAGCTGCCGGATCTGAGCCTTCAGATTGCTTGATTACATCAACACCAACACGTTCTCCCCATACTTCCAGCTGCTCAATCGCTCCTGCTCTAAATGTATCTCCAGCAGCTAACAATACTGAGTTTCCTTCACTTTTAAGCTTGTGTGCTAATTTTCCAATTGTTGTCGTCTTTCCTACTCCGTTGACTCCAACAAATAGCACGACATTTAATCGACCTGGCTCAAGATTAAGTTTGTTGTTTTCTTCAACTTGATCCCCTTGATAAATCTCAACGAGTTTTTCCGAAATAACTGCTTGAACTTCTTTCGTATCATGGATATTGCGTCGTTTTACTTCCATCTTCAACTCATCAATGAGATCCATAACCGTCATTACACCAACATCTGCACTAATTAAAAGCTCTTCAAGCTCCTCAAAAAATTCTTCATCAACTTTACGATACTTTGCAACAAGATCATTCATCTTTCCAGCAAATGAATCTCTTGTTTTCGTTAAGCCTTCTTTAAATTTTTCAGTTACAGAATCTGTTTGCTTTGTAATCTTTTCTTTAAGTTTTTTAAAAAAACTCATGTTTGTTCGTCCTTTCAGCTAGGATTGTACTAATTCTTTGGTTTCTTCAAGTCTTACAGATACAAGCTTAGAAACACCTGATTCCTGCATCGTAACTCCATACAGGACATCAGCTTCCTCCATTGTTCCTTTACGATGTGTGATCACAATAAATTGTGTTTCTTGGCTAAATTTTTTCAAATACTGGGCAAAGCGATGAACATTTGCTTCATCAAGTGCTGCTTCAACTTCATCAAGAACACAAAAAGGCACTGGTCTCACCTTCAGAATTGAAAATAATAGCGCAATCGCTGTGAGTGCTCGTTCCCCTCCTGAAAGGAGACCGAGGTTTTGAAGCTTTTTACCTGGAGGCTGTGCAACAATCTCAACACCAGTGTTTAACAAATCATTAGGGTCTGTTAGTTTTAATTCAGCTCGTCCGCCGCCAAAGAGCGCCTGAAAGACTGATTCAAAATGGGAACGAATGGCATTAAAGGTTTGCTCAAACCTTCTCTTCATTTCTTCATCCATTTCATCGATAACCTGGTAGAGAGTGTCTTTTGCTTCTGTCAAATCATTTCGTTGCTCAGATAGGAAGGTGAAGCGTTCATTTACCCGTTCAAATTCTTCAATCGCCCCTAAGTTTACCGTTCCCAGCTCATCGATTGCAAGCTTGATTAGTTTTACTCGTTTTCTTGCTTCCTCAATTTCGACCTCTAACGTATATTTCTCTTTAGCAGCTTCAAAGGTTAATAAATATTCCTCACGCAGATGGTTGAGACGATTATCTAATTCAACATCTAAACGATTCAACTTGACCTCTTCATCCTTTAAACTGTCCTGAAGTTGCTTATCCTGACGTTTTAGCTCTTTTAATTCCCGCTCCTCATCCTCAAGCTTTTCTTGTAACTGGACACGTTCATCACGTCTTGAAGAAATTAGCTCAATTGTTTTATTTTTATCCTGCAGCTTTTTCTTAGCAGCTTCTTCTAGCTTTTCCTCACCAGATGAGCTTGAATTCATCTCATTTGAAAGGAAGGAATAATCCTCTTTTGCTTCTTCATATTTTTGCAGTGATTCCTCAAGGTCTTGGTTTATGCGTGCAACCTTTTCCTTTTGGTTTTCGTATATCTGCTTCTTACTAGCAAAGATGACCTTTAATTCTGTTAATTCACTTTGGAGCTCATCCTTTGATGTTTGCTGTGATACTTTTTTGGCTGATAGCTCCTCAATTTCTTTCTCCAGCTTTTCCAGCGCTGATCCCATTTTTTCTAAGCTTTGACCAAGCTCTTTTTTCCTTGCTGTAAATCGTTCCTTTTCAGATTCAAACGATTCTCGCTCAGCATCATATAATTTCAAATGATCGTTAACATTCTTTTCATTGATTTCAATCTCTCTTATTTCGCTCCTAATCATTTGCTCTTCAAGACGGAGCTTTTCACCTTTTGCCCGCAACTCTTCAAGAAGAGCTTCATTATTTTGAATGGTTTGCTTTGTCCCCTTAACATCTTGTTCAAGCTGGGCTGTTCTTTCTTCCATTTCCACTAATTTCTCTTGAATCGTTTCTAATTCTCTCCCGCGGCTTAATAAAGAATTATTTTTTTGCTTAACTGCTCCACCTGTCATTGATCCCCCTGGATTCACAACATCTCCTTGAAGGGTAACGAGTCGATAGCGATAATTCATTAGCTTTGCAATTTCATTTGCACCCTTGAGATCAGTGGTTACAATTACTGTTCCAAGCAGATTTCCAATAATTGCTTTAAACTGCGGTTGATAGTTTACTAGATCAGTTGCAATGCCAACGAATGCTTGATGGGTTTCAATCATTCTAAGATCATGCGGTACGATTGAACGTGGTTTTATAACAGATAACGGCAGAAATGTTGCACGACCAAAAGAATGCTCCTTTAAATATTGGATCGCTTTCCTGGCTGCGGCTTCATCCTTAACAACGACATGCTGCATTGAACTGCTTAACGCAATTTCAATCGCCGTTTCGTAGTTTTTATCTGTGGAAATTAACTCAGCAACCGCCCCATAAATGCCTCCAAGCTGTTCCTTTGCTTTTAATATCTCCTTAACACCTTGAAAAAATCCTGCATAGTCCTCCTGCATTGATTCGAGGACTTCCTTTCTTGAACGGGTTTGCTGAAGAATCTGATAAGCTTGATATAAAGCAGATTCTTTCTTTTGATAAGCATTTTTTAAATTTTCTAATTTCGCTTGTGCATCGCGATAACTTTTTATTTGATCAGATAACTGACTCTCAATAAGTGAGTATTTTGCTTCAATTTTTGTCTTTCTTTCAAAAATTTCCTGTCTCTCCGTAATATACCTTTTATTAGAATCTTGCAGTCTCGTATTTTTCCGTTCTTGCTGGCTAAGCTGTTCATCAATATAATGAATTTCATTTCGAGCCGCAGCCTGTTCATTTAGCAGTTCAAAATATTCACTTTTTAAGCTCTCAATTAGCTCCTCGATATTTTGATCATAGGTTGTCATTTGCTGCTGCTTCTCAGTCAATTGATCTTGAATTGCTTGCAGCTCATTTTTATAGGTTAATAAAAACGCTTCTTGCTCTTGTTTTTCTCTATTTAACTGTGATAATCGATCATTTAGCTCTTCGATCAATTTCTCTAACTGCGCCTTATTTTGATGGGCATTTTTCTTCCGTTCTTTAAGAACTTCTTTTCTTCCCTCGAGCTTTTCCAATTCCTCACTCGCTAATAGAAGTACCTGCTGCAAATCATTTATGGACTCATCTAATGCGACAAGATAATCCCTCATCTTCTCCACTTCTGCTTCTTTCTTTTGGATTGTAGCAGAAAGTTTCAATTCGCGATCTTTTCCTTCGGCAACTGATTTTGCCAATGCTTCGTATTTATGATGAAGCTCCTCAATTTCATATACTGTCACGGCTACTTCAATTTGTTCGAGCTCTTCTTTTTTCTGCAAATAATCCTTTGCAATCGATGCTTGAATTTTTAAAGGTTCAACCTGACCTTCGAGCTCGTATAAAATGTCCTGGACACGATTTAGATTTTCTTGCGTTTCCGCTAATTTATATTCAGCCTTCTTTTTTCGCGACTTATATTTTAGCACTCCGGCCGCTTCTTCAAATATACTTCTACGTTCTTCAGCTTTGCTGCTGAGGATTTCTTCAACCTTCCCCTGGCTTATAATGGAAAATGCTTCTTTACCAAGTCCAGAGTCCATAAACAAATCTACAATATCTTTCAAGCGGCAGCTTTGCTTATTAATAAAAAATTCACTTTCTCCCGAGCGAAAAACACGTCTTGTCACACTGACTTCATGATAATCAATTGGGAGAAAATGATCTTCATTATCCAAGGTTAATGTAACTTCAGCAACATTTAACCCTTTTCTAGAATCACTTCCCGCAAAAATGATATCCTCCATTTTTGCTCCACGAAGAGATTTAGCTGACTGTTCTCCTAATACCCATCTAATCCCATCAGTTATATTACTTTTCCCACTACCATTTGGTCCAACTACTGCGGTAACTCCTTTTACAAAATCAACTGTTACCCGTTCAGCAAAGGACTTGAATCCTACAATATCCAACCGTTTGAGGAACATTGTGATTTCCTCCTTACTCTTTTCAATTTGTGATGTGATTCTCTTGTTCAATCACGCTTATGGTGTATCTTTAAGTTTTATAAAGTGAAATAACATCTAAATCATGAAAAATCCTCTCATATTTTATCACATTCTATAAGAAATAAGTCATAGGAAAGGGGCAACTTTAGCCATGTCATGTTCATCACTATAAATCATTTTTCATAATGGAAATGATAGAATAGGAAGTACATGCTTTTCTAAATCTGCCCCTAGGTATGCTAGTTATTAAGCTGTTGAAGCTTTGATAATGCTTCTTGTGCGGCATGCTGCTCTGCTTCTTTCTTCGATCTGCCGCTGCCGGTTCCAAAAACTTCACCATTCAAAGATACTGTCGATACAAATTCCCGATTATGAGCTGGCCCTTTTTCTTGTAAGATTTTGTATTCCAAGACGCCTTTTGTATCCCTTTGAACAAATTCTTGCAATTGACTTTTAAAATCCATCACATGCGAAAAAGCACCTTCATCAATTTTCGGAATCACAAACTTTTCTAAAAATTGCACGACAGCATCTAAGCCCTGATCTAAGTATAAAGCACCGATAAATGCTTCAAATACATCTGCTAATAATGCAGGACGTGCACGCCCTCCAGTCATTTCTTCCCCTTTACCAAGCAATACTAATGTGCCGAAAGAAAGATTGTTAGCAAATGAAACTAGGGAAGGTTCACAAACAATTGCCGCACGCAGCTTTGTCAGTTCTCCTTCACTCATCATCGGATACTTTTTATAAAGAAATTGTGAGACTGTAAGCTCTAGTACTGCATCTCCCAAGAACTCTAGCCTTTCATTATCTTCATAAGGCTTCTTGCGATGCTCATTCACATATGATGAATGAGTGAAAGCTTGATATAAAAGCTTTTCATTCTTAAATGTATGGCCAATACGCTCCTGAAATTTTTTAAATTCCTCTGCCTTCCTTGCAAAGGTTCTTTTCTCTTTATAATTAATATGTCTAGGCATATAATCCTCCAATAAAAGCGGAAGCGCTCTTTTTAGCCTCATTCATATAAGTCGCTTCATAATAAAAGGGGGTTCATACCTTTAATTATGGAGAGGCTTATGAACTAAAAGGCAGTAACAAGTACAATAAATCCAATTGCCTTTATATGCTATCCGGCCAAAAGGCGCTAAAGCAAACTAATTGTTCATCAAATACTATCTTTTCCTATATTAAAAAAACATAATAAAAGGGGTAAAGCCCCGCAATCATACGGGACTTTAACAACAACATTATTGTTGGCTATTTATGTAGTTAACAGCGTCACCCACTGTACTGATTTTTTCTGCATCTTCATCAGAAATTTCCATATCGAACTCATCTTCAAGTTCCATAACAAGCTCAACTACATCTAGGGAATCTGCACCAAGATCATCTTTGAATGAAGACTCTAATTTTACTTCAGACTCATCAACACCTAAACGGTCTACGATAATCTTTGTTACACGATCTAATACTTCTGCCATTTTCCTTCACCTCCCCTCAAGTATTATAAGTTATTTTCCCTTGAAAAACTAGGTTTCCTATTAGCATTTTTTAAATCTTTTCTAAGAGGTGGTATTAAAATAATATCAAGGGTTAGTGCTTTAATAGAATAGCAATATAATGGTTGAGAAACAACCTATTTTACATGACCATTCCGCCATTAACATGCATCGTTTGGCCAGTAATATATTTACTCTTATCAGAAGCAAGAAAACTAACAATATTAGCGATATCGCTAGGCTCTCCTAGTTTTGCTAATGGAATTTGCTTAAGCATTTCTGTCTTCATTTCTTCTGAGAGCTCATCTGTCATATCTGTTGTAATGAAGCCAGGTGCTACAGCGTTAACTGTAATATTTCTGGATGCAAGCTCCTTTGCAGTCGTTTTCGTTAAACCAATGACACCAGCCTTTGCTGCTACGTAATTGGATTGGCCGGGATTCCCGCTGACACCTACTACAGAAGTGATATTAATGATTCGTCCACTACGCTGCTTCATCATTTGGCGAGTAACAGCTTTTGTACATAGGAAAACACCTTTTAAGTTTGTGTTTATGACATCATCCCATTCATTGTCCTTCATTCTCATTAATAAGTTATCACGAGTGATTCCAGCATTATTAACAAGAATATCTAATTGTCCAAACTGGTTAATAACCTCTTTCACCATTTGTGTAACATCTTCACTATTTGACACATCTGCTTTTATCGCAAAGGCATTTCCGCCACCTGCTTTAATTTCATCAACAACCTCATTAGCTTTTGCTTCATTTCCTGCATAATTGACAGCAACACTTGCGCCATTTTTTGCTAAATCCAGCGCAATCGCTCTTCCAATCCCGCGTGATGCCCCTGTAACTAGCGCTACTTTGTTCTCTAGCATATTTACTCCCCCTTTAGCTTTTCAACAGTTGATTTTATTGTTTCCAGGTCTGAAATCGCATGAACGGTTGCAGAACGATCAATTTTCTTCACTAGACCTGACAATACTTTTCCAGGACCAATTTCAATAAACGTGGTTACACCATTTTCAATCATCGTTTTTACAGATTCTTCCCATCTTACTGGAGAGTATAACTGTTTAACAAGTAATTCCTTGATTTCTTCTTGTTTTGTCACTTGATCGGCTGTTACATTCGCAATTACTGGAATGACGGCGTCCTGAAAGCTTAATTCACTTAATACGTTTTGCAGCTGATCAGCTGCAGGCTTCATTAATTCTGAATGAAACGGTCCGCTTACAACTAGAGGAATGGCACGTTTCGCTCCCTTTTCTTTTGCAAATGCGGACGCCCGTTCCACCCCTTCAGCTGTTCCTGAAATGACAATTTGCCCAGGACAATTCAAATTGGCCAATTGAACAGAATGACCTGTATTCGTTACCTCGGAAGTAATAGCCTCAAGATCCTCAGCAGCCATACCTAAAATTGCAGCCATTGCACCTTGTCCAGCTGGTACAGCCTCATCCATAAACTCCCCGCGTTTTTTTACAGCATAAACTGCATCCTCAAAGCTTAAAACACCTGCTGCTACAAGTGCTGTATACTCACCAAGACTATGTCCTGCAACAAAGTCAGCCGTAATTCCATTCTTTTTAAAATGTTCTAAAATCGCAATGCTCGTGGTGAGCAAAGCTGGCTGTGCATTATAGGTTAATGTTAATGTATCCTGCGGACCTTCAAAAATAAGTTCTGAAAGCTTCTCACCTAATCGATTATCAGCTTGTTCAAAAATTTGTTTTGATTCTTCTACTTGATCAAATAGCTCTTTCCCCATTCCTACTGATTGCGACCCTTGTCCAGGAAATATAAATGCTATTTTCGTCATAAAGCTTCCCTCCGTTTTTTTAAAAGACCAGAAAGTATAATTTTTACTTAATTTTGGTGTGTAGCTCCAGGGCCATCGGCTCTAGGGTCTTACTCTGCAATTCCTATTAGTGAGGCATGAATGGTTTTTGTTACATTGTACGACACCATTTCACGAGTTTGACGGATTGCGTTATAAATGGCATTGGCATCTGATGAGCCATGAGCTTTTATTACAGGAGCCTTTAAGCCAAAAAGTGCGGCACCGCCATATTCTGAATAATCCATTTTTTGTTTTATCTGTTTAAATTCAGGCTTTAAAACTCCAGCAGCTAATTTTGACTTAAGATTGCTTGTTAACGCAGATTTCATCATTGAAAAGACGGATAAAGCCGTTCCTTCAATTGATTTTAAGGCAATATTACCTGTAAAACCGTCTGTTACAACAACATCTGCAACAGATTCCATTAAATCTCTAGATTCTACATTGCCAACAAAATTTAACTGTGAATTTTTTAAAAGCTCAAATGTCTGTTTTGTTAATTCATTTCCTTTTTTATCTTCTGTTCCAACATTCAATAACCCTATTCGCGGATTATTAATTCCCCGAACCTTTTCAACATAGATCGAACCCATCAGTGCATACTGAAATAAATGCTCTGGTTTTGCATCTACATTTGCACCGACATCCAAAAATAAAAAACCCTTCCCATCCAAGGTTGGCAAAGTTGGTGACAATGCTGGACGTTCAATCCCTTCGATTCGGCCAACGATAAATAATCCAGCAGTCATTAATGCTCCAGTGTTACCTGCAGATATACACCCGTCAGCCCGGCCTTCCTTTACTTCGTTAGCCATAAGCACCATTGATGCGTTCTTTTTTCTTCTTACTGCCCGTACTGGTTCATCTGTCGCTTCAATAACTTCATCTGTATGTATAACGTTAATTCTCGTTTGATCTGTTAAGTACTGCTTCATTTTATCCTCTTGGCCAATGAGTGTTACCTCTAAATCAGGAAAAGCAGAAATAGCCTTCATAACGCCTTCCACTACTGATTTAGGGGCATGATCCCCACCCATTGCATCAATCGCTAGCTTCATTTATGTAACCTACCTTTGTGCTGGATTTGAGCGATACATGTCAAATTCACCGGAAAATACCAATTCATTCCCAACATAACTGTTAACTTCTACAATTGTACGTCCTTTTTCAGAATCGCCCTTTACAACCTTTGCTTTAGCAATCACACGCTCATTTTCTTTCACTTGCCTTGTAAACCGAATATTTGCTTTAGCAGTTAAGGCTAATTCATCATTGATTACAGCAACAGCTAATGAATTTGCTTGTGCAAACAAGTGATGACCGCGGGCAATTTGATTTCGATTAAAAACATGCTCTTTTTTTATTTCTAAAATCGAAATCGCCGATTCATCTAGCTGAAGGTCGATAATTTCCCCAATAACTTCCTCTATTTGTAACGATTTCACTTCATTATCGAGCTTTTTTTCCGCAACATGTTTAATTCGTTCCCTTAATTCTGGAATGGATAGTTCCAATCGGTCTAATCGAATTGTTTGAATGCTTACTTGAAATTTATCTGCCAATTCCTCATCTGTTATAAATGGTGTTTCACTTATTGTTTCTTGTAATAAACGCTGCCTCTCTTTTTTACTCTTCCTCATATTTTCTAAGACACCATCCGAACTATTAAGACTAGATACTAATAGTAGTATATAGAGAATGAAAACAGATTGCAAGAAAGAAATGAAGGTGTAAATGCTATAATTAAATGCTTAAGACGCCCAATTGATTAGAGCTTTACCTTGCCTCAATGAACGTCTCATAAAGTAATGACTAATAGTTTTCCCTAAACCTATTAATCTAATTTTTCTCCTTGTAAAATACCTGTTTGGTGCAAATACATTCTTAACCTTTCATATTTATCCTCGATCCAAAAGGCATTTGAACGGATTAGTTCAACAGCATCCTGCCTTGCAACCTCCAGCGCCCTATAATCATGAACCATATCAGCCACTTTAAAAATCGGCATACCGCTTTGCTTCTTCCCAAAGAAATCGCCTGGGCCCCTTAACTCTAAATCTCTTTCAGATAAAACGAACCCATCATTCGTCTCCGTCATAATGGTCATTCTTTCTTTTCCAGTTTCCGATTTTGGATCAGCTAATAAAATACAATAGGACTGTTCGCTTCCTCTCCCGACACGTCCGCGCAGCTGATGAAGCTGGGACAAGCCAAAACGCTCCGCATCATAGATCACCATTGTTGTGGCATTCGGAACATTTACCCCAACCTCAACTACCGTTGTTGAGACTAATATATTCACCTCATTTTTGCTAAAACTCCTCATAACCATATCTTTTTCATCTGTGGTAAGTCTGCCATGCATAAGACCTACCTTGAAGCGTCCATGGTAATAATGGGTAAGCATACTATGAACATCAAGGGCATTTTGTACATCCAGCTTATCTGATTCCTCAATTAGCGGGCAAATGACATATGCTTGCCGCCCTTTTGAAACTTCTTTTTCAATAAATGCTAAAATCCGCTCAAGCATAGATGGCTTTACCCAATAGGTTTCAATTGATTTTCTCCCTGCTGGCAGTTCATCAATGACCGAAACATCCATCTCACCAAATGCCGTTATGGCTAACGTGCGGGGAATCGGAGTTGCGGTCATAAATAAAACATCTGTATTCTCACCCTTCTCTCGCAGCATTCTCCTTTGCTCAACACCAAATCTGTGCTGCTCATCAGTAATGACTAAGCCAAGTCTATGAAATTCAATATCGTCCTGGATCAAGGCATGGGTTCCTATTAGTAATTGAATGTTATTATTTTTAACTTTTTCCAGCAGTTCACGGCGTTTTTTGCCTTTCACTGAGCTTGTTAACAATGCGACATTCACATCAAATGGTTCAAATAGGGAGAGCAAGGATTCTGCATGCTGTTCTGCTAAAATCTCGGTTGGAACCATAAGCGCAGCTTGATAGCCTGATAAAATAGCCGCAAAGATGGCTATTGCTGCAACAACAGTTTTCCCAGATCCCACATCCCCCTGAAGCAAACGATTCATTCTATATGGTGACTTCATATCTGTGATGATTTCATTGACCACACGTGTTTGAGCATTTGTAAGCGGGAATGGTAAAGCTTGAATAAATTGTTCATGCTTATTTTCAGAAAAATCATGAGGGATGCCACTTACTTGCTCTCTTTGCACCTTTCGCAATGCTTGCATTTTCAATTGAAAAAGAAGAAATTCTTCATACACAAAGCGCCTTCTTGCTTGCTTTAATTGCTCAGGGCCTTCTGGTAAATGAATTGCTTTTAAAGCTTCCTTTCTTGTTAGCAGCTTATATTTTTGCAATAGCTCAACAGGTATCACTTCGTCTACATCATTCAAATATTCCTTTAAAGCAAGGGAAACAAATTTTCTCATCCCTTTAACTGTCAGCTTTCCTTTAATCGAATACACAGGTTCTATCCCAGTTACTGCTTGCTTTGGTCCAAATGCCAATTCCTGAACAGTAATCGTTTGCCTATGCTTATCCCATTTTCCGGTAACCGTAACAGTGGAATCAATCGCTAATTTATTTTTAAAATAAGGGCGATTAAAACAAACGGCAGAAACTAAGTAACGGCCGACTAATAAACGAAACGTTAGACGGGACCGTTTTTTTCCAAAATACGTAAGCAAAGGCTCGCTATGGACTTTTCCTTCAACTGTTACCCGCTCATCATGCTTTACATCTGCAAGATCTTTTAAACTATTATCATCGTATCTATATGGAAAATATTCTAACAGGTCATGAATTGTATAAATTCCCATATCATTTAAGAGGTCATTTGTTTCATCTCCAACCCCTCTTATTGCTGATACAGGGTCTTTTAATCTATTTTTCACGGTCACATTGCCTCCCATTACATGCAGCTTATGGACTTCTCTCTATGGAAGACAGCTTACCTCCTTGTACGATTTCTTTGTATGATTGCCCATACACAATACTATTAGTTTAACAGATTTTCGTTTAAGCAGTATTAGATTCGTTTTCCTGTAATTTATTAAAATGAAAAAATGGAGAACGATTCAGTATTAAAAAAACTCGGCAAATCGCCGAGTTTTTTAATCATTATTCTACTGAAAAGATAAATGAGTATAAAGGCTGATCACCTTTATGAGTTTCAACCTCAATGTCTTCAAATTGTTCTTCAATAAATTGTACGAGCTGCTCAAGATCTTCTTCGCTCGCATCTTCACCTTGAATGATCGTTAAAATCTCATCCTCATCAGAGACCATCTCTGTTAGAAGCTTTTTCGAAGCTGATAGCTGGGTTTTGTCTGTAATGACGATCTTACCCTCCAATATCCCCATGAAATCACCTTTTGAAATATCAAGACCTTCAATATTTGTATCTCGGACTGCATAGGTGATTTGACCGCTTTTTACACTATTTAATGCCTCATTCATAGCAGCTGATACATCATTTGGTTCTGCTGTTGGATTAAAAGCTAGTAATGCAGCGATGCCTTGTGGCACTGTTTTAGAAGGGATCACAATAACATTTTCCTCAGCAACAGTTGCAGCCTGTTGTGCAGCCATCACGATATTTGAATTATTTGGAAGAATGATGATATTTTCAGCATGAACGTCTTTAATTGCTTGTACGATATCCTCTGTACTAGGATTCATCGTTTGCCCGCCTTCAATGACTTCATTTGCGCCAATACTTCTAAATAAATCGGCAATACCCTTGCCCATTGAAACAGCGACGATGCCATATTTCATTTTTTCCTGCTTCGATTCTGCTTTTGGAGCTGCTTTTGTTTTTTCTCCAACAATATTACTATGCTGTTGCCGCATATTTTCGATCTTCATATTTATAAGGTTTCCATATTTTTGACCATATGAAAGAACTTCACCTGGATATTCTGCATGTATATGTACTTTTGCAAGCTCATCATCGGCGATGACAAGCAGGGAATCACCAAATTGACTTAAGTCAGATCTAAATTTTTCTTCGTCGAATGGTGTTTTACCTTCTTCAAAACGGACCATAAATTCAGTACAATAGCCGAACTCTATGTCTTCAGTATTAATATGGCTTTGGACGCTTTTATGATGTTCAGCATTTACGAGTTCGTCCATTGATGGTGTTGACACTTTTGTAGTGGAAAGCTTATCTCCTTTTAAAGCAGCTAAAAACCCTTCATAAACAAAAACTAAGCCTTGACCTCCACTATCTACTACACCAACTTCTTTTAGAACAGGAAGCAGGTCAGGAGTACGTTTTAATGATGCATCCGCTTCTTTTAACGTTACTTCCATTAGCTTGTCGATGGAAGACTCGGTTTCTGCCGCAAGTACCGCTGCTTTTGCAGCATCCTTTGCAACTGTTAAAATTGTACCCTCTACAGGTTTCATTACGGCTTTATATGCTGTATCTACACCTGCCTGAAGTGCATATGCAAATTCCATACTATTGATTTCTGCTTTCGACTCAATTGATTTTGAGAAACCTCTAAATAATTGTGATAGAATGACACCAGAATTTCCTCGTGCTCCCATCAGCAACCCTTTAGAAAGTGCATGGCCTACCTTCCCGATATGATCTGATTGATTGTTTTCAACTTCTTTTGCCCCTGATGTCATTGATAAATTCATATTTGTTCCAGTGTCACCATCAGGAACTGGGAAAACGTTTAATGCATCGACCAATTTTGCATTCATAGACAGGCGGTTTGCACCTTGCAAGATCATCTCAGCAAAACGCTTACCATCTATAGTTGTAATTGACACAGGTCATTTCCTCCTAACTACGGGTTCGCTACACGAACACCTTGAACAAAAATATTAACGGAATCAACTGCAAGTCCAACCGTCTGATCTAACGTATACTTAACTTTCGTTTGAACGTTATGTGCGACTTCAGAAATTTTTGTACCATAGCTGACGATAATATACATATCAATGTGAATGGAGTCATCCTCTTGGCGGACAATCACGCCTCTGCTAAAGTTTTCTTTTCTAAGAATTTCTGTAAGACCATCTTTTATTTGATTCTTTGATGCCATTCCAACAATACCATAGCAGTCAATTGCTGCACCACCTGCAACTATTGCAATGACTTCGTTTGATATATCAATTTGTCCGTACTTCGTTTTTAATTCAATGGACACGATCGGTTCCCCCTTTGGAATTGTTCGCACTGGCTATCCTCATTTTACTATAAGCATGTTCAAATGAAAAGAAGCAGTGACTTTTACAACTAGCAGTTGTAGTCACTTATTCATTATTATATTCAACCAAGCCTGCATTTACGATGTCAAGGGAAAATTCTTGAAAGCTTTATGCAGAGGTATTGCATTCTTGAAACAGGTGTGATAAATTATTAAAGTATCTCATGACTATGTACATGATTCATGTAAAATTCGTTAGGTTTTTTTGTAGTAAGGAGGGAATAACATGGCACGTAAATGCGTTGTTACTGGTAAAAAGACTCGCTCAGGTAATTCACGTTCACACGCGATGAACGCTAACAAACGTACTTGGGGCGCAAACCTTCAAAAAGTTCGCATCTTAGTTAACGGTAAACCTAAAAAAGTATATGTATCTGCTCGCGCTTTAAGATCAGGTAAAGTTGAGCGAGTTTAATTTTGCTATTAAGCTCTCTCAAAAAGTTACAAAACATGAAATGATAGCTTATCTTAGCTTGCTTTTGTAAGCAGCTATGTTTCATATTCATAAAGCGAGACTTCCAACATTGGGGGTTTTTTTCATCCCCCAATGTTCGTAAGCGAGACTTATCGGATCTTTACGGGCAGTTATTCTCCACTTATCTTCATTGCTTCTTTTGAATCTTGAAGTGTCGGTTTTACTGCCCGTTAAGATGGGATTAAATATAAAACGAATAAGCTAAGAAAAAAGCACCGAAATGACGGTGCTTTTTTCTTAATCTTTTTTAAACGAACCGAGCATCGCTCGAACAATTCCTCCTAAAAACTTCGGCAGCTTAATCGTATAAAATTTCATTGTTTCCCTCCTCAACCAAATCATTAAACATACTTGTATAAGGTGCTACCTGCGCCAAGGTTCAATAAAGAAAATCAGTTCTGTAGCATTATATTCAGTCTGTGGAAAAAAAATGACGCGGAACCAATTTCACTAAGAATCCACAAGGCTTAATCTCGGCTTCTTATCATTAATAATATGCCGTCTTGAAATGAAAAAGTACCTAGATCATGAATGAGTTCATTACTTATACATAATGTTGACCCTATGGTGATATGGCAATTTTTCAATGGATATTTAAATCCTTCAAGTGTTATACCTTTTACTTCATGACTGATCGGAATAAAAGATACATACCTTAAATCCTTGTGCTTCTTTATTGTATATGTTCCAGATGTGAAGAGGGTGATATGATTTTGGCGATCAATTATTTCAATATTTCTCTTATCGTTTATTGCTTTTAAAAGGAGATGGATATTTCCTAGCAAATGGTCAATCCTCCCGCCAGTTGCTCCAAATAGAAGAATTTTTTCATGATGTTGCTGTAACGCCCAATCTAAAGCTAGCTCGGTATCGGTTTTATCCTTTTCAGCAGAATACATAGATAGATTTGATAAATTATTTGTTAATTCCTCTTTTTCACGACTAGATATCGAATCAAAATCTCCAAAAGCATATGATATTGGTAAACCTGATTCCTGTATGTAAAAAACACCTTTGTCCACCCCTACCCAAGTAACTTGGTGGTGATGATGGTCAGTCAATTTTGGGAGGTATTCTTTTGGTCCCCCGGCAACAAGTGCAATTGTTTTCATTGTTTCTCCTTTAATAGATCGTTTTATAAATATGAAAAAAGTAAGGCTGTCTCAATTTTACACATTGAGACAGCCCCATTTTTGTTTTAGGTTAAGTTTACTGCACAGTGAGTTTCGAAAGAATCAGCAAATTACCGATTGCCTTCTGTTCCTTCTGCAAAACATAGCTTTTAAGAATTAATAGAATGAGCTATCGTTATAATCATAGCGGAAGCCATCCTGTTGTGCTCCAGGTGGATTACTTTTAAGTTTTTTTAGGACTGATTCAAATTGATCGATTTCTTCATAATCAGTGCTATTAAGGATGGCTGCTTGTAACGCACGTTCAATAATTGCAACATCATCAATGTAAACGTAAATAATAAACCCCTCCATTCAATAAAGTAAAGTAAACTAGACTTTATTAGGATGGGTAGGTTGTTAGATTTTTATCCCACTTGATAGAAGTATCAATTTTAAGAATGAATGGCTTCTTTTAGACTTTGAATAGCATGATGGCGGTCAGTTTGGTTGTATATGGCTGATCCTGCTACAAGTACGGTAGCACCTGCGTCCACACAGCGTTTTGCTGTCTCTTCATTTATACCGCCGTCAACCTCGATTTCAACCGAAAGTTGTCTATCCTTAATGATAGTTGAAAGCTGTTTAATTTTAGGCAAAACCTGTGGAATAAAAGCTTGCCCTCCAAAACCCGGATTTACCGTCATAAGTAAAACCATATCAATATCCTCCAGCACATGCTGAATAGACTCAATCGGTGTATGCGGGTTTAAAACAACCCCAGCTTTTATCCCCTGTGATTTTATTAATTGAATAGTCCGGTGAAGATGTTTGCATGCTTCCACATGTACTGTTATGATATCAGCGCCTGCACGAACAAAGTCTTCGATATATCTGTCAGGATCCTCAATCATCAGATGAACATCTAACGGCAGCTGGGTAACAGGGCGGATCGCTTCGACAATTAAAGGTCCGATTGTAATATTTGGGACGAAATGTCCATCCATTACATCGACATGAATATAATCAGCTCCACCTTTTTCTACATCTATAATCTCTTCTCCCAATTTAGCGAAATTTGCCGAAAGAATAGATGGTGCAATTTTTATCATAATTAGTACCTCGGCTTTCTATCTTTAATTTCTTCAACAAAAGTTAAATAATGCTCATAACGGTATTTAGGTATTTCACCGCTATCTACAGCATCTTTGACCGCACACTTCGGTTCCTTAACATGTGTACAGCCACGAAACTTACAGTCGCTGCTTCTTTCCTTCATTTCAGGGAAACAATAGCTCAGATCCTCCACCTCAATACCTGTAAAATCTAAGGAACTAAAGCCAGGTGTATCAGCAACAAAACCGGAGCCTACTGCGATTAACTCAACATGTCTTGTCGTATGACGTCCCCGTCCTAAATGTGTTGAAATATCATTTGTCCTCAGATCAAGATCAGGTCTTAAAACATTTAATAAAGAGGACTTACCTACACCTGATTGTCCTGCAAAAACGGATATTTTTTCATTCAATATTGGTTCCAGTTCTTGATTAACATTTGATTCACTCGTTGAGGTGAGCAATACGATATAGCCTGCTTTTCGATAATCATTTGCATATGACAATACTTTCTCTTTTACATCTTTGGTTTGAATTAAATCTGTTTTACTGATGACAATAATCGGTTCAATGTCATTTGCTTCTATTAAAACAAGAAAACGATCTAGCAATGATGGGCTAAAATCCGGTTCAACCGCTGAGAAAACGAGGATCGCTTGATCCACATTACAAATCGGGGGTCTTACAAGTTCATTTTTACGGTCAAAAACTTCAAGAATATATCCCTCTTGGTCATTTTCAGCTTGATATTTCACCACATCTCCAACTAAAGGAGTGATTTTATTTTTGCGAAAAACACCTCTTCCTCTGCATTGGATCAATCGATCTCTGTCCTGCACATAGTAAAAACCACTAAGAGCCTTCACAATTTTCCCTTGTGGCATGAAAAACCTCCTTGGCACATAGTTTAATCTTTTACATTTAATAAAAAATTCAATAGTAAAAGTTTGTGATTTAAATGATCCTGATATACCAAAAATAATCGCCTTACCTCGAAATTAAAGCAATAAAACGGCATTAGTCTGTTGGATACGGGATAATTTTTGAGGTCACCACTTTACTGTCGATTAATACTTGGTAATATCCTTCATCTCCATGAGCGATTTTTAATACTAATCTTTTCGTTTGCGGACTTGTGATTTTAAAAGTTTCATATAAATCCGAAATGGAATGATCCACGTCATCAATATAAATAGAAACTTCGAGCTGTTGCCCCTCATGCTCTGGCTCATATGGAATTTCAACTATTTCTTCCACTGTTTTTGGTGGATCTGGTTCCGGCCCTAATGAATAGACTAGCTGCAGTGTTGTCTCTTTTGGAACAACCTCATCTCCAGCTTTAGGAGTTTGTGAAATAAGATGACCCTTTGGAATATCAGGTGAATAGCTTTCAGTTACAGTTGAGTAAAACCCATTTGTACTTATATATTCGTCGACCTGTTCTTTACTTTTCCCAACAAGGTTTTCGATTTTCACAAGCTTGGGTCCTGAGCTTACCGTTAATTCAATCGAGTCTTCAGATGGAATAACTTCATCCCCTACTTCTGGAAATTGGGCTAAAATTGTTCCTGCTGGCTGAATTTCATTTGACTCCTCTTTTACTTCAATATTTGAAAAACCTTTCATTTCAAGAATCGCTTTTACTCGGTCAATGTTTCTTCCTACATAATCCTCAAGCACAAATTTTTCTTTACCAGTGCTTTCATAAATGGTAATCATCGAACCTTCCTTCGTTATTTCAGAAGCTTCAGGATTTGTTTTAATAACATGTCCCTCTTCAATTTCCTCATCCGAAATTTGTACTGGCTCCCCTACTTCAAATCCTTCTTCTTGAAGGATTCTTACAGCTTCATCATAGGTTTCTCCAGATACATCGGGCACTTCAATATCCTTTGGCAGCAGCAAAGGGGGAATGATTGTAAAAGCAGCAACACCTGCTATTATTAAAACAATAAAAGTGGTAATAATAAAAGTGGCAAGCTTGCTTTTTCTTTTTTTCGGTTTCTTTTCTTTTTTCTGCTTTTGCTTCTTTTGCTGATTGTCCTGCTTCACTTCTGGCTTTTGTTCGTCAGATAGATTATTTGTTGGAGTGTGAACAATCGTATCATCAGCCTTATGCTGTTCCATCGTTTCATTTGTAATAATTGGTATTGCCTTTGTTGCTTCTTCATCATCAGGTATCGTGAATTTAGGCTCTGATAACCTGCTTACATCAAACGCAGTTTCAAGATCCTTTTCCATTTCTTCAGCTGAATCATAGCGATGAAAGGGATCTTTTGCTGTGGCTTTTAAAATAATATTCTCGATGCTTTGCGGGATATCAGGATTCCATCTTTTTGGAGATGGTGTTTCCGATTGCAAATGCTTTAAGGCGATGGAAATAGCCGTTTCACCATCAAATGGCAGCCTTCCAGTTAACAGCTCAAATAAAACGATTCCAATCGAATAAATATCCGATTTTTTATTTGCTAAACCACCTCTTGCTTGTTCTGGTGATAAATAGTGAATTGAGCCAAGCACAGAATTTGTTTGCGTGATTGTTGTTGAACTAAGTGCCATGGCTATTCCAAAGTCGGTTACTTTTACGTTGCCATCGTGATCAATTAAAATATTATGCGGTTTGATATCTCGATGAACAATATGATTATCATGTGCATGTTGAATGGCCGAAACAATTTGTACCATAATATTTACTGCTTTTCTCGGATGAATAGGAGCAAATTGTTGTATGTATTGTTTTAACGTTTGACCATTTACATACTCCATCACAATGTAATAAATCCCATCTTCTTCACCGACATCATATATGCTAACCACATTAGGATGGGCTAAGCTTGTTGCAGACTGCGCTTCTCTTCGAAATCTTTTAATAAATTCGTCATCGTTAGAAAAATCAAATCGCAACACTTTCATTGCAACTTCTCTTTCTAGAATCATGTCTTTGGCCAGATAAACATTTGCCATCCCGCCTCCGCCAATGACTTCCAGAATTTTATAACGACCACTAATTCTTTTACCTATTAGCACGGCTTTTCACCTAATTCATGATTTGCCGTCTTTCTTACAATCACAAGAGATATATTATCCTCTCCGCCATTTTCGTTTGCTAATTCCACTAACGTTTTTGCTTTTTCTGCAAGCGGCAGGCTATTTGAAAGCTGAAGCTGCATTTCCTGCTCAGATACCTTGTTCGATAACCCGTCAGAGCATAGTAGAAGCACATCATCTTGTTCAAATTCAATCGTGGATACATCTAATTCAACTGTTTGCTCGGTACCTAAAGCCCGCAACAGGACATTTTTTCGCGGGTGGTGTTCCGCATCTTCTTTAGTTATTTGACCAGACCTTACTAATTCATTTACGAGTGAATGGTCTTGTGTTACCTGTTTATAGCCACTATTATTTAATAAATAACAGCGGCTATCACCAATATGGCCGACCGTAGCGAAGCTTGTTGTAACAATCGCTCCAACGATCGTTGTGCCCATACCCTGACATTCCGGATTTGATAGTGAATGTTCATAAACGGCTTTGTTCACTTCCATTACTTTTTCAGTAAACCATGCCTCAGCATCTTGTGGACTCGCAATAGATTCCACTTTTTCCCATAAGACTTTAAAGGTTGAGATGGTCATTTGGCTTGCTATATCACCAGCCAGGTGACCTCCCATACCATCAGCCACTATGGCTAACACCCCTGCCTCGTTTTCAAAAACCCCAACACAATCTTCATTGTGCTGTCTAACCTTTCCCCTGTCAGTTAAATAAAAAGTTTCCACCATGATCACCTCGTCTCCTCTTTACGCTCCTTAGCTCGAAGTTGTCCGCATGCCGCATCGATGTCATGGCCTTGTTCTCTTCTTGTTGTTACGTTTACGCCATGCTTTTTAAGCGTATCTTCAAATAATTTGATTTGTTCTTTTGGTGTACGAACATAATTTCGTTCAGGTACATAGTTAACAGGAATAAGATTGATGTGACACTTCAAGCCTTTTACTAAACGTGCTAATTCTTCTGCATGTTCAACCTGATCGTTTTCACCGCCGAACAAACCATATTCAAAGCTGACCCTTCTTCCGGTTTTATTAATATAGTATTTTACAGCTTCCATTAAATCAGGAAGTTTGTATGCCTTATTAATCGGCATTAACTTTGTACGCAATTCAGTATTTGGTGCATGTAACGAAATGGCAAAATTGATTTGCAGCTTTTCATCTGCAAATTTATAAATTTTCGGAATAATACCACTTGTTGAAACAGTAATATGGCGAGCGCCAATATTTAACCCTTTATTATGATTGATAATTTTCAAGAAGGACATCATTTCATCATAATTATCAAATGGTTCACCGATCCCCATAATGACAACATGGCTGACACGTTCGTCAAATTCATCAAGTGCTTGTTGTACTTTTACGACCTGAGCAACGATTTCTCCTGCTTCTAGATTTCTTTTAAGCCCGCCAAGAGTTGATGCACAAAATGTACAGCCGATTCGACAGCCTACTTGGGTGGTAACGCAAACCGAGTTTCCATACTCATGTCTCATTAATACCGTTTCAATTGAATAGCCGTCATGCAATTCAAATAAAAATTTTATCGTACCATCCTTTGACGTTTGTTGAATAAGGGTTTTTAATATTGTTAATGTAAAATGTTCACTTAATAACGCCCTTAAGTTCTTAGAAAGGTTCGACATTTCTTCAAAGCTTGCTGCTCGTTTGATGTAAAGCCAATCAAAGATTTGGTTCGCGCGAAAAGATTTTTCCCCCTTCTCTTTTAACCATTCCTCTAATTCATGCAATTCAAGTGAGTAAATCGAGGGATTATTGCTTATTTCTTTGCTGTCTTTTTTCGTTCTTGTTGCTTTTATCTGATCCAATTTTAACCCTTCTTTCGTAAACATGCTATATAAAAACCGTCTGATCCAAAATAATGCGGCAGCAGCTGTATCTCACCATTTTCAATATATGGGTGAAGCTTTTTCGGCAGGTTAACTGTTATGCTTTGATCACGTTCAAATTCTGGATGACTATCTAAAAACTTTTTAACAACATCACTATTTTCTTCATGATCAATTGTACATGTACTATAAACTAACACACCATTCCTCTTTAATAAAGGGGCAACAGCTTGTAATATACTGTACTGCAGGGAAGCAAGCCTATTAACATCTTCACCAGTTTTCGTATATTTAATATCAGGTTTTCTTCGGATTACGCCGAATCCTGAGCATGGGGCATCGACTAAGATACGATCAAAACTCTCTTTTTCAAACCGTTCTCCCGCTTTTCTGCTGTCTAAAGCTTCTGCTTTAATATTTTGCAATTGTAATCGGTCTGCTTGCTGTTTAATCAGCTTAACTTTATGTTCATGTAAATCCAGAGAATGAACGATTCCTGTTCCCTTCATTCGTTCAGCAATATGTGTGGATTTCCCCCCAGGTGCCGCACAAGCATCTAAAACTTTTTCTCCGGGTTGAGGGTTCAGTACTCTTGCTACTAACATGGAGCTCTCATCTTGAATAGTAAGCTTTCCTTCTTTAAATGCATCTGTTAAAGCAAGATTACCTTTCAGTCCTTTAATTGCATCTTCAGATAAGTCGCCGTATTCGATCATGATCCCTTTATTTTGCAACTCTTCCAACAGCCCTTCGACCGTTGTTTTTGTTTGATTCACACGAGCTGTTTGCGATGGAGGCAGTAAATTTTCTTCACACATTTTTTCTGTTTCTTCATAGCCAAATTGCTTTACCCATTTTTTCACGAGCCATAATGGATGGCTTGTTTTAATCGAAAGCTTTTCAATTGGATCCTTCATTTCTTCAAGATTTGGGATGCCTTCTCGTTGAACAGATCGAAGCACACCATTAACAAATGAAGCGATCCCTTTATGGCCGCGTTTCTTCGCTATTTCAACTGCTTCAAATAATACAGCTCTTTCAGGAATACGATCTAGATAGATCATTTGATATATAGAAATACGTAGTAAAATCTGTACCCATGCTTCTATTTTTTTTGCTTTTTTTAAAAACCCCGCTAAAAAATAGTCTAATGTTTCACGTCTTTGAAGGGTCCCATAAACAAGTTCCGTTAATAAAGCGATATCCTTCTCATTAACTTTATACTTATTGATCATCGTATTTAAAAGCAAGTTGCTATAGGCTTGGTTTCTTTCAATTTGTAGTAATGTTTCGACTGCTACATCACGGACATTAGTTTGTTGTTTTTTCATTGTCATCGCCTAACTTTTCCCCAACGGAAATGGTCGCACCTCTCAAATAATCTTCTCCGCTCATTTTCTTTTTACCTGCAGGTTGCAGTTCAGTGATTTTTATCGCAGTTTGATTGCCTGTTGCTACAACAAAACCATCATGGTCCATGCCAATAATTGTTCCAGGCTCAGAATCATTTTTATTTGGCATTTTTTCACCCCACCACAATTTCATCGTTTGCTTGTTATGTGTCGTAAACGCAACAGGCCAAGGGTTTAATCCACGGATTTGGTTATAAATCTCCTCACCAGACTTTGTCCAATCAACCTTTTCCTGTGCCCGTTTAATATTTGAAGCAAATGTGGCTTTAGAATCATTTTGCTTTTGCGGAGTAAGCTTGCCAGCGAGTAATAGCGGAATTGTTTCTGATAAGAGGTTTTCTCCAGCTTTACTTAGTTTGTCATGGAGAGTACCTACTGTATCCCGTTCCTCAATTTCTACTTCAACCTGTGTTAAAATATCACCGGCATCAAGCTTTTCAGCCATATACATGATCGTGATCCCTGTTTTAGTCTTCCCTTGCAGAATAGAATAATGAATCGGTGCACCACCTCGTAATTCTGGCAATAATGACGCATGGACATTTATACAGCCGTATTTTGGAGCTTCTAGTAGTTCATTTGGTAATAACTGTCCAAAAGCTGCAGTTACGATGAGATCAGGTTCTAATGAAAGGATATCATCTAATTCCTCCCGAATTTTTTCGGGCTGCAGCACTTTTATTTGATGTTTCTCCGCTTCAACTTTAACAGGCGGGGGAGTTAATGTCTTTTTACGCCCTTTTGGTCTATCTGGCTGGGTTACGACTCCAACAATGTCATAGCCTTCTTTCACGAGTCTGCGTAAAATCGGCACTGAAAAGTCTGGTGTTCCCATAAATACAATTCTTGTCATCCTATTCATCCTTCCGCACTTTCCAAATCATTTTCATCTAAATATTTTTCTACTTTGGATGTGAATAACACACCATGAAGATGGTCGATTTCATGTTGAATGGCCCTAGCAAGAAAGCCTTCAGCTTCAACAATTTTAACCTTCCCTTTACGGGTAAACGTTTTTACCTTTACATAATTCGCTCTTGTAACTTCACCAAATAATCCAGGAAAGCTTAAACATCCTTCAGGGCCTGTTTGTTCTCCGCGCTCTTCAAGAATTTCCGGGTTAATTAACTCAATTGTTCCATGGTGATCATCAATATCCACGATGGCAATTTGTTTTGAAATCCCTACTTGCGGTGCAGCCAATCCAACACCGTCATTTTCAATCATCGTATCATACATATCTGCTAAAAGCTTTGTCAGCTTTCGGTCAAAAATAACTACCTTTTCACAAGGCTTTTCTAACACCTCTGCCGGATACATAACAATTGGTTTCACTGCCAAAAACATTCCTCCAAACTATTTAAAAGCGTAAGCACATTGTTTGCTAGGAAAACATTGTACTTTTTGAATCAGTAAAAATTTCATAACTGTACATGTATATAGTGCACACAAAACTAGGCGGTAAGAGCTTTAAATCGTTTTTTAGCCCCCTCGTTACATCATTGTATTAGGGCTTAAATCAATTGAAATCATTAATTGATCTGAACTCATATCTTGTTGATAGTGTTCAATGATTTTTTTTAATGTTCCATATAAGTTTTTTTCCCGCTTGTATTTTACCATGCATTGGTATCGATATCTATCTTTGATCCGCGGGATAGGTGAAGCAACCGGTCCTAGTATTTTTGTTTCGTCTTCAACGTTTCTTCTTAAAAATTTGACAATTTGTTCTGTAACAGCTACAACTTTCGTTATTTCCGGATGTGAAATGGTGAGAAGAGCAAGATAATAATAAGGCGGATAGGCATGATTTTTTCTGGCTAGCATTTCTTGTTGATAAAACAAATCATAATCATACTGGCTTGCTAATTGAATGCTATAATGCTCAGGTGCATATGTTTGAATAATAACCTCTCCCGGCAGTTCATGTCTTCCTGCTCTGCCGCTAACTTGAGTTAATAGCTGAAAAGTCTTTTCGGCTGCACGGAAATCAGGAAGATTAAGCATTGTATCAGCAGTCAACACGCCAACAAGTGTTACATCCGGGAAATCAAGACCTTTTGCAATCATTTGTGTTCCCAATAAAATATCTGCCTCTTTATTTCCAAACTGAGTTAATAGCTCTTCATGGGCGCCTTTTCTTCCAGTTGTATCCACATCCATTCGAATAATGCGTGATTGTGGCAAAACCTTGACTAGTTCCTCCTCGACACGTTGTGTTCCCGTTCCAAAGAAACGAATATGCTCGCTTTGGCACTCTGGACAAACTGATGGCATATGTTCTTCATAGCCACAATAATGACATTTTAGCTGTTGTCCATGCCGATGATAGGTAAGGGAAATATCACAGTGCGGGCATTGAATGACATAGCCGCAATCACGGCACATGACGAAGGAAGAATAACCTCTTCGATTAAGAAATAACACCGATTGTTCTCCTTTTTTCAGCCTATCAGTTAATTTTTCAATTAACGATGTTGAAAACATGCTTCGGTTGCCATTTCTTAATTCTTCCCGCATATCAACAATTTCAACATTTGGCATTGATCGTTTATTTACTCTCTCTTTTAAGGTGAGGAGTTTGTAAACACCCTTTTTTGCTCGTGCAAAGGATTCGAGAGTTGGAGTTGCACTGCCTAACACAACTGGACAGTTGTGAAGCTGTCCACGATAAATGGCAACATCACGGGCATGGTAGCGAGGATTTTCTTCTTGTTTATAACTTGATTCATGCTCTTCATCGATAATAATCATACCAAGATTTTCAAATGGAGCAAAAATGGCAGATCTTGCTCCAACAACTAGTTGAACTTCTTTCCGCTGAATTTTACGCCATTCATCATATTTTTCACCTGTAGAAAGGCCGCTGTGTAGGACTGCCACTTTTGAGCCAAAGCGGCCTTTAAATCGATCCACCATCTGCGGGGTTAGGGCAATCTCCGGAACAAGAACAATTGCTTCTTTACCGTTTTTAAGCACCTCTTCGATTGACTGCAAATAGACCTCTGTTTTCCCGCTTCCTGTTACCCCGTACATTAAAAAGACATCATGGCGATTCTCTTTAATTGTTTTGAGGATTGGTTTTATCGCCCGCTGTTGTTCAAGATTTAATGATAAACTGCTTGTCTTTTTAAATTCTTTATTTTGAAAAGGATCACGGTATACTTCTTTATGTTTTTCAATAAGGATTCCCTTTTTGATTAGTGCTTTTACAGAGCTGTCTGACGTATTTAATATAGTCAATAAGTCTTGTAATGGTATTTCATTTATTTGATGTTCAAGAAAATAGGTGATAATTTCACTTTGTTTTTTCGCATTTGCAGGAATTTCATTCACAATTTGAGATAATCTGGAGAAAGATTCCTTTCGTTTAATATACTTAATAGTTTTTTTATTCCCTTTTTGCTTAACCTTATAAAAAACCTCAACATGCCCTGCTGCAATTTCCTTTTTAATGATGTTAAGCGGAACAGCCTGTTCGATTTCTTTTAAATCAACCTGCATACTTTTTTGAAAAAACGGTTGCATGTCTTCCGATAAATTGGATGAATCCTCTGTCACCATTCTTAGTACCTTACCATATTTCGCCTTCATGGCAGCAGGAAGCATGGCTTGGAATGCAGAAATTTTAAAACACAATGTTTTCTCGGTTAACCATTGGCCAAGTTGAAGGAGCTCAGTTGTTAAGCAAGGTGTTAAATCCAACAGTTCGGAAATAGCTTTTACTCGTTTGAATTCTGAGTGGTCCTTAGTCTCAATGACAAATCCTTGAACCTTTCGCGGACCAAAAGGAACGATGACTCTAATACCTGCTGTTACTAGCTCTTGCCACTCTTCAGGTATTTTATAATCAAATGCCCGATCCGTTTGCATGGCTGGAACATCAACAATGACACTTGCATATTTCATTTACCTTGCTCCCTTAAAAGCATGTGGACTTTTTCTAAAAGTTTTTTGGCTACATCATGCTTTGACATTAATGGAAGCTCAAGCTTTTCAAGGTTTCTCTCATAAATGGTCACAATATTTGTATCTGTTCCAAATCCTGCTCCCTCAGCGGTGACATTATTTGCGACAATCAGGTCTAAATTTTTTGTCTCTAGCTTTTTCTTTGCATATTCATCAATATTGCTGGTCTCTGCAGCAAAGCCTACTAAAAGCTGATGTTGTTTTAACTTCCCTAATTCTTTTAAAATATCAGTAGTTCTCTCCATTTCAACCTTAAGGTCATCCTGTTGTTTTTTCAGCTTTTGATCATAGGTGTCGCGTGGACGATAATCTGCAACAGCAGCCGATTTGATCACAACATCTGTATGAGGATAGTTGGCCATCACTCTTTCATACATTTCCTTTGCAGATTCAATTTGAATCGTTGTAACATTCTCCGGGGGTGTAAGATTCGTCGGACCAGTAATTAATGTAACATTTGCTCCGAGCATTTCAGCTACTTCTGCAATTGCATACCCCATTTTTCCAGAAGAATGATTAGTAAAATACCGTACAGGATCGATTTTTTCCCTTGTAGGTCCTGCAGTTATTAATATCTTTACATTCTTTAACGGCATGCCCAAGTCGAGTTTTGCAAAATGTTTATTTAGCAGGGCAATAATTTTCTCCGGTTCTTCAAGTCTTCCTTTACCAACATAACCACAAGCTAGGAAGCCTTCACTAGGCTCAATAAACTGATAACCATAATCAAATAGAGTTTTAATATTCTTCTTTACTGCTGGATGATCATACATATGTACATTCATAGCTGGAGCGATCCATACTTTTGCAGTTGTTGCCAGCAATGTCGTTGTCAGCATATCATCAGCAATGCCGTTTGCAAGCTTGCCAATTGTATTCGCCGTTGCAGGAGCAATTAAGACGATATCTGCCCAGTCGGCTAAATCAATATGTGCGATAACCTTAGAATTTTTCTCATCGAATGTATCAAAAAAAACATCATTCCGTGAAAGCGCCTGGAAGGTTAACGGTGAAACAAATTCCATCGCAGAATTGGTCATAATAACCTTGACTTCAGCACCAGCTTGTACTAATTTGCTTGTTAGGATGCAGGCTTTATATACTGCAATCCCCCCGCTGACACATAATAAGATTTTCTTACCAGCTACCATTCTCTCCACCTACTTTAATAACGAATTCCCTTCTTATATTACCAATAACTTTTCACTTACTGAAAAAAATAACAACCTCTGAAAAGGTTGTTATTTTTTTAAAGTTTTATTTCTCTGGTCTTTGATAATTTAAAAGTCCTGCATTAATTTCTTCTAAAGCCTTCCCAACATATTTATATGATACAGGCTTTGCTATTTGCTGGTCACTTAGCTCCTGCATTTCCCGTGCACGTTTTGCCGCAACAGTTACAAGCGTATATTTAGAATCTAATTTATTCATTAAAACATCAATAGATGGATATAACATAATTATTCAACCTCCAGAATTTTTTTATAGCGCGGAGCAACACGTTCGCGACGACAATGCTCTGCTGTTACGATCGCTTTTATACGTTCGCAAGCTAATAAGACATTATCATTTTCTACAACATAATCATATGCATCCATCATGACAATTTCCTCTTTAGCTACTTTCATACGATTGTTGATTAACTCCTCAGATTCAGTTCCTCTTGTCACAATCCGATTTTTTAATTCATTTAAGCTGGGAGGGCTAAGGAAGATAAATAACCCTTCAGGAAATGCCTTTCGAACCTGCAGGGCACCTTGTACTTCTATTTCAAGAAACACATCTTTCCCTTCGCTCAATGTTTTCTCTACATAATCAACCGGTGTTCCGTAATAATTTCCAACGTATTCAGCCCATTCCAATAGTTTATTTTGGGCAATTAACTTCTCAAATTCTTCTCTCGTTTTAAAGAAATAATCAACCCCATCAACTTCTCCTTCACGGGGCTTTCTAGTTGTCATTGAGATGGAATATTCAAATTTAGTATCCTCTTGTGAAAATAATTCTTTTCTAACTGTTCCTTTTCCTACACCAGAAGGTCCTGACAGGACAATTAACAAGCCTCTTTCTTTTATCAAATTTCTACTCCCTACCCTTCATCTGATAGCTCATCTTTTGTAGATAGCCTTTGTGCAACTGTTTCCGGCTGTACCGCTGAAAGGATAATATGATCACTATCCATAATGACAACGGCTCTAGTACGGCGTCCATATGTTGCATCTATTAACATCCCTCTGTCCCTGGCATCTTGAATAATTCGTTTAATTGGAGCTGATTCAGGACTAACAATCGAAATGATACGGTTTGCCGAAACGATGTTTCCAAACCCGATATTGATTAGTTTAATGCTCATATGTATGCTCCCCCTAGTTTCAGGACAAAACTATTTTTGCCTTATTAGCCCATTTATAATCAAAGGTCTAATAACCTATTCTATATTTTGGACTTGTTCTTTTATTTTTTCAATAATACTTTTTAATTCGACAACATCTTTTGCAATTTTTCCATCATTTGCTTTGGAACCGATTGTGTTTGCTTCTCTATTCAGCTCCTGAACAAGAAAATCAAGCTTTCTGCCAATCGGACCGTCTGCTTGTAATGATTCTTGAAACTGATGGATATGGCTATGTATTCTAGTTAATTCCTCACTTATATCCGCTTTATCAGCAAAAAGAGCTACCTCTGTTAAAATTCGATTCTCATCAATCTTTCCAGAGACAAACTCTGTTACGCGTTTTTCAATTCGTTCCCGGTATTGATCAACAACTTTTGGAGCCAATTTTTCAAGATTCACCACGATTTCTGACATTGCCGCAAGCCGATTTTTTACATCAATCGCAAGCTGCTGCCCCTCAATTTGTCTCATATCTGTTAACTGTTTAACAGCAGCCTCAACAGTTTGTAAAAGCACGGTTTCAATTTTTTCACTTATCGTTGCTTCGTCTCGAATGTCTATTCCCTCACCAAGTGAGAGAATCTGACTTAAGGTAATTTCATCATGAAAAGAAAATCGTTCCTTCAATTGCTGCAATGACTGAACATATTGCGTTAGTAAGTTCCAGTCAATTTGAATAGACCGCTGTGCAAGAGATTCGCCTTCAAAGTTGATGTAAACTTCAACTCTTCCTCTATTCACAGATTTGGAGATAAGCTTTTTTATCCTATCCTCCATACTCATGAACTGTTTCGGCATTTTTAGATTAATATCTAAAAAACGATGGTTAACTGACTTGATTTCAACCGTAATAAGACTTGAATCGATTTCTTTGCTTGAATGGCCAAAACCAGTCATACTTACTACCATTATGTACCACATCACTTTCTATAAGAAAAGCGCCAGTGACTTTGATTATCCAAAACCACTAATAATCACCTATTAATAAAATATCATGTTTTTTAGTAAACAAGCAAAGGGGATGACTTTTCGGGTCACCCCCTTTAGGATTATATCATACTCTATGCCGATTTTCTTGTTAAAAGTGATCCAGCAAGCAAAAAAGTTGGGATAGCAGATAATCCTAAAACTAATAACCAATCTCTTGTCATAATCGGTAATGTATGGAAGATTGGTTGCAACGGTGGATAATAGATTACAACAAGCATTAGGAGAATCGAAGAAATAACCGCTCCGATTAAATACATATTTTCAAAGGGATTTCGTTCAAAGATTGATTTTTCACTTCGACAGTCGAATACATGGATCAGCTGGGCCATAACAAGAGTTGCGAAGGCAATGGTTTGAGCATAGGCAAGCTCATTTGGATTACGGTAATACACGATCATAAAAGCAGCTAATGTTGCGATACCAATTAAAAATCCGCGCGATACTACTTTCCAGCCAAGACCTCTTGCAAATACCCCTTCTTTTGGATGACGCGGTTTTCGTTTCATTAAGTCGCCCTCTGGTTGATCTAAACCAAGAGCCATTGCTGGAAGGCCGTCTGTCACTAAATTCACCCAAAGAATTTGAATAGGAACAAGAGGTAAGGGTAAAGCAAGGATCATAGCAAATAACATGACAAGAATTTCTCCAACATTGGAAGCTAACAAGTAACGAATAAATTTCCTAATATTTTCGTAAATATTTCTGCCTTCTTTAATTGCTGATTTAATGGTTGCAAAATTATCATCAACTAAGACAAGCGAGGATGCTTCTTTTGCAACATCCGTCCCTGTTATCCCCATTGAAATCCCGATGTCGGCTGCTTTAATCGCAGGTGCATCATTGACACCATCACCTGTCATTGCGACAATATGACCTCTATTTTGCAGCGCTTTGACGATTTTCAGCTTATGCTCAGGTGAAACCCGTGCAAATACATAGACATCATCAACAACTTCCTCAAGCTCTTCAACAGATAGCGCTGATAAATCCTTTCCTTCCATTACCCTGCCGTTTGTAGGAAGAATATTTAATTGTTTTGCAATGGCTTTTGCAGTAATAACATGATCGCCAGTAATCATAACCGTCTTAATTCCTGCATCCCGACATTCCTTTACTGCTTGTTTTACTTCGGGACGCGGCGGATCAATCATTCCTTGTAAACCAATGAAGACCAAATCTTTTTCTGCTTCAAAACTTGTATTTATTTTGTCAGCTGCTTGTAATGGTTTGAAAGCAATGGCAATGGTACGTAAAGCTTGAGAAGCAAGAGCCTCAATGGCTGTTTTTACCTTTGCCTCGTAATCCCGATTTAGTCTCTCTTGTTTTTCATTCCATAAGATGTCCTTCGATAGCCCAAGAAGAACATCAGGTGCTCCCTTTGTTACGACAAATCGCTTTCCTGCTTTATCTTTAATAATTACACTCATCATTTTTCGAGCTGAATCAAATGGAAATTCCTCAATTACTTCAAAATTTCGCATCAATATTTCCTTATAAAGTCCGGCCTTCATTGCAGCTACTAATAGAGCCCCTTCTGTAGGATCACCATCTAAACGATAATCTCCTTCTTTCTCAATGATGGACGCACTATTACACAGAGCACCAAATGTCAAGATTTGCTGCAAGGTTTTTGTTTTAGCTACATCCACTGCTCGGTCATGATAGAGGAACTCTCCATGCGGATGATAGCCAGTACCACTTACATTCCATTGTCTTTCTCCAGACCAAACATGTGTAACCGTCATTTTATTTTGTGTCATCGTTCCTGTTTTATCAGAACAAATAACAGACGCACAGCCCAATGTTTCTACAGCTGGCAATTTTCGTACTATTGATTTTTGCTTAATCATTCGCTGAACACCAAGTGAAAGGGCGACTGTTACAATCGCTGGCAAACCTTCAGGAATCGCTGCGACAGCTAAAGATACCCCAGCTAAAAACATATTGTAAAGATCATGCCCCTGAAGTACACCAATGCCTACAACAAGGACAGTTAAGAAAAGAGCAACAACAATTAAGATTTTTCCTAATTGTTCTAAGCGGCGCTGCAAAGGTGTTTCCATTGTTTCAGCATTTTGCAGAAGATCGGCTATTTGGCCCATAGCCGTATTCATCCCTGTACCTACAACAATTCCTACTCCGGATCCTCTTGTGACAAGAGTCCCCATAAAGACCATGTTTGTTAAGTCACCAATCCCGACTTCCTTGCCGGCAATGGGCTGAGTTGATTTTTGGACAGGAAGGGACTCACCTGTCAGAGCGGATTCCTCTACCTCCAAGCTTTTCGCTTCGATTAAGCGCATATCCGCACCGATTCTGTCACCGCTTGTAAATTTTACAACATCACCAGGAACAAGTTCCTTAGAGAGAATTCTCATCCACTCTCCGTCTCTTAAGGCCATTACCTGGGGTGCGGAAAGCTCTTTTAAGGCTTCAAGCGACCTTTCCGCCTTTCTTTCTTGAAAAAAACCTAGTACGCCATTGACAATGACAATAGCAATGATTGCAATTGCATCAATGTATTCTCCTAATAACCCGGAGATTAGTGTTGCTGCTAATAATACTAAAACCATAAAATCCTTAAATTGACTTAAAAATACGATAATAGCCGAAGGGCGGTCAGCCTCTTTTAATTCATTGTAACCAAATTTCTGTTCTCTTTTTTGAACCTCCTTACTAGTGAGTCCTAAATCACTATCCGTATCAATTGAATTCATTACCTCTTCTGATCTCATTTCATGCCACTTCATGAATCCTCTACACACCCCTTAAACAAAAAAATTTTGCCTTTGATATACCGCATTATTACGCTATAAGTCTTGCTCTAATGGTTTTAGCATTTTGAGATGCCATGGCAGCTTTAGAGTTCAGTCGCTCTTTTACCGCTATAACACAACTTATTCAGACTCGTCCAAAAACATGCTATAATTAAAAACATAAAATTTTGTTAGATACACGCTCATTCGTATTCGAACGATGCACGTTGTCAGAAGGAGTTTATACTATGTCATTCGATGGGTTATTTACATATGCCGTAACGAAAGAATTAAAGGAAGCACTTATTAATGGAAAAGTGACAAAAATTCATCAGCCCTATAAATATGACCTCATCTTTCAAGTTAGGGCAGGAGGAAAAAATCATCGTTTGTTTCTTTCCGCCCATCCCAGCTATGCAAGAATTCATTTAACAAATGAGAGCTATGAAAATCCTAGTGAGCCCCCGATGTTCTGTATGCTTTTGCGAAAGCATCTAGAAGGCGGGGTGATCGAAAATATAGAGCAGCTTGAAATGGAAAGAATCATTATGATCGATATAAAAAGTCGCAATGAGCTTGGAGATTTGACAGAAAAGCGGATAATGGTTGAAATAATGGGGAGACATAGCAATATTGTTCTCATTGATAAAGAACGGAATATGATCTTAGATAGTGTGAAGCATATCTCTCCTGCTGTTAATCGACATCGAACGGTGTTACCAGGTAATGAGTACGTATTACCGCCGAGTCAGGGAAAATTAAATCCATTTAACGCAGATGAAGAAATCGTATTGAAAAAGCTAGACTTTAATTCCGGTAAAATTGATAGTCAGATTGTACAGCAGTTTGCTGGTATCTCTCCTTTATTTGCAAAGGAAGTGATTTATCGGGCGGGGTTGGTCAATCGTACAACCATCCCGAAAGTATTCTTATCGATGGTAGAAGAACTTAGAAAACATCAAATTCAACCTCAGATTTTTTACCAACTAAATCGCGAACTATTCTATATCATAGATCTTTCACATTTGGAATCCAATGAGAGCAAATTGTTCCCGACAATTTCAGAATTACTGGATCGCTATTATTATGGGAAGGCGGAACGGGATCGTGTAAAGCAGCAAGGAAACGATTTAGAACGATTTATTGTGAATGAAAAGAAAAAAAATGAAAATAAAATCAAGAAATTACAAACTACTCTTGACCAAGCGGAAAAAGCAAATCAATTTCGAGTTTATGGTGAACTATTAACAGCAAATTTATATGCCCTGAAAAAGGGAGATAAAACGGCTGAAGTAATCAATTATTATGATGAAAACAGCCCAACAATTACGATTCCGTTAGACGTTCAAAAAACACCATCAGAAAATGCTCAAAAGTATTTCTCAAAATACCAAAAAGCAAAAAATTCTGTTGAAGTTGTTCAAGAGCAAATAAAAATTGCCCGCAACGAAATCGAATATTTCGAAAGGTTAATTCAGCAAATTGAGTCCGCTTCACCAAAGGATTTAGAAGAAATTCGTGAAGAATTAATGGAAGGAGGTTATGTAAAACAAAGGCAATCGCGAAATCCTAAAAAGAAAAAATCGCTAAAGCCGAGTTTGGAGCTTTATCTTTCAAGTGATGGAACTGAAATTTTAGTTGGTAAAAACAATAAGCAAAATGAATACTTAACAAACAAATTAGCTGCACGGGATGATATTTGGTTCCATACAAAAGACATTCCGGGCTCACATGTTGTCATTCGAAGTAAATATCCAACAGATGAAACGATTTTGGAAGCTGCGAACCTAGCTGCCTATTTTAGTAAAGCGAAAAATTCAAGCTCAGTCCCAGTTGATTATACAGCCATCAGATACGTCAAAAAGCCTAGTGGTGCAAAGCCGGGATATGTGATATATGAAAATCAGCAAACAGTATATGTGACACCTGATGAGGATTTAGTATTCCGATTACGAAAAGGATAACTCTTATTTCCAAAGTCATTCCAAAGGTCAGACGTAAAGAAAAAAGCAACTGCTACTCATCCAGTTGCTTTTTTCTTTATCTATTCATATTTATATGCAGGAATATCAAATACGAGTTTATACGAATCTATCAACTTATATAAATTGTAAATTTGATTAACTTGCTTTGCTGCCCAGCTAATGTCTGTGGCATATTGGTTGGAGGCATACCCATATATTATACTGGAGCTTGGATTCCAGCGCATTTTATAAAGAGTATCCTGTCCTTTATTTATATAGCCATTTGCGATAAACTTTGCGCCTCCAATGATTGCTGCCTCTTTTGTAAACCAGCCGGCTTGATAGGCATATTGTGCCCCGCTGCTAATGGCTGAACCATCATATGCGCCGATTCCATACATGTTATAAACAGTTTTACCATTAACTTTTACACCTTTTGAAAGCTGGGAAGTTCCATTCCCTGTTTCTAATAAGGCATGTGAAATCAAATAGATTTCATTTACATGATAGGTTTCGCCTGCAGTAATAAAAGCAGAAGCTAATCCTTCCAAACTTCCTTTGCCGGCAAGTATTCGTTCATTCACTTCAGAAGCAACTAGATTAGCAGGTACTGATAGTTTAAGAAATTGCAAAGAGTCAACAGTAGAACTTAAAAAATTATTAGGGTTTAAATAATAGTGAACATCTTCTGGGCTTGCATTCACCCATGTTTTGTTATAGTCAACTTGGTACCAGTCATAGCCATCCGTGCCCTTAACCTTTGAAATGATGTTCAATCGATCCCCGCCATTTACTTTTCCAACTACCCAAAATGATGTTCCAGCTCCGCCTCTTACATTCCAAGAAGATCCCTTTACTTTAGCGGTTGTAGAATTGATCAGTGTTAATGCATCTTCTCTTATATATGTATTGTATTTTTTATCTGTTTGGGGATTAGCAGCCATTTGAGCTAAGGTCAAATCACTTAACGTTATATCATACTGTTCAGATATTTTTTCTACCTCTTCATTGGATGTATTTGGCTGATATGGTTTAGTTGTCGACAAATATTGTAAGCTTACATAACCAGTCTTCCCGTTTGCAGAAACCCTTGCCCAATTATTTTCTTCCGAATACACGGTTACTACTGTACCTCTAGCAAGTTTTGTGATAATGGAAGAGTTGGTAGATGCTGCTGATCGCATATTCAATGAGGAGCCGAACATAACATTGACATATTTTTCACTCACTTTGTCTTGCGTGTTTTCATGCAGATCAGAACTGCTTTCTTCTTGTTTTTCACCTTCTTTATTTGATGAAAGGTATTGCGAACTTACATACCCGATCTTTCCGTATGCTTTAATCTTTGACCAACCATTTGCTTCAGAAAATACAGTGACTTCTAACCCTCGTGGAAGCTTCACCATAATAGATGAATTAGTAGATGCACGATTGCGCATATTTAAACTTGAACCAAGTTCTACTTTGACATATTTTGTTTCTGTTGTTTGTTCCTGATCAATAGCCTTATTCTCACTAGATTTTTTTGGTGTAAGATATTGTGAACTTACATATCCTTCTATATTTCCGGCTTTTATTTTAGACCAGCCTGCTTGTTTTGCAGAAACAAGCACCTCAGTCCCCTTTTTTAATTTACTAATCAC
Organism: uncultured Metabacillus sp.; assembly: GCF_947503125.1. Taxonomy (GTDB): domain Bacteria; phylum Bacillota; class Bacilli; order Bacillales; family Bacillaceae; genus Metabacillus. The sequence continues at coordinate 205,174 of NZ_CANNCR010000001.1, read as the reverse complement.
TGTCGCACTAGTTGCTGGTGATTTCCTTACATTTAAATTTGAATTTACACTTACATCGACATACATCGTTTCATAGTTTGTTTGTTGTTGAGCATTTTCGGGTTCGTTTGGATTTAAGGAAGATAGGTACTGACTGCTCACATAGCCTGTTTGACCAAATGCTTCCACCTTTGACCAGCCCTTATTTTCCTCCAGCACCTTAACTTCCTTTCCTTTAGCAAGCTTAATAATAATGGAAGCATTTAAAGAAGGGGCTTTTCGCATATTTAGCGCCCCGCTTTTTACATTAACATATTTTGAAATAGTCTTTGATGTTTCTGTCTTAACCGGGTTTGCTTCTGAATTTTTCGATGTCAAATAACGGGAGCTTACATACCCTTCCTTTCCTGCTGCCTTGACCTTTGACCAGCCGTTTGCTTCTGAGTAGACTGTTACGTCCATTCCCTTTTTTAATGATGTAATCACTTGGGAGCTTGTTGATGGATTACTGCGTAAATTTAGTGAGCCGCTTTTTACGTTAACATATTTTGAAATGGTTTTTGATGTTTCTGTCTTAACCGGGTTTGCTTCTGAATTTTTCGATGTCAAGTAACGGGAGCTTACATACCCTTCCTTTCCTGCTGCCTTGACCTTTGACCAGCCGTTTGCTTCTGAGTAGACTGTTACTTCCATTCCCTTTTTCAATGATGTAATCACTTGAGAGCTTGTAGACGGATTACTGCGTAAATTTAGCGAGCTGCTTTTTACATTGACATATTTTTTTGTGATCTTGGCTGATTCAGTTTTAGCTGGGCTCACACTTTGATTTCCCAATGATAAATAACTTGATCTTACATACCCTTCTTTTCCTGCTGCCTTGACTTTTGACCAGCCATTTGCTTCTGAATAGACCGTTACTTCTGTTCCCTTGATTAAAGTTGCCAGAACAGTTGCATTTGTTGATGGTGTTTCTCTTAAGTTGAGAAAGCCACTTTTAATATTTACATATTTAGTTTCAGAATGAAGCGCATTTTCGCCGGAATTTTTCTGATCAGCAAATACCGTTTCTTCAAAGGCGACTGTAGACAAAACCGCAACACAAACAGTAGGTAATAGTACCTTATTCATACTTCCTCCTTACTACTTATCATTTACTAATATATGTATCTTGAACACTAGTAATCTTTCATAAAAGTGCCCAAAATTAGTTTAGCACAATTTGCCAATGATTATAGCGAACTATGTCTAAAATAGGTAAAAATACCTATAAATTTTCTTGAAACTTTTAAAAACTAGTTTACTAATTTTCAATTATGTCTAGCTGTTTCAAAACGCCTAAAAATCAACAGTCATTATTTACAAGGGCAAAAAAATGGATGAACTTCTAAAAGTTCATCCATTGTTCCTACCTATTTTGTTTATGATTTTTACGTAATTCATACATTTTATCTAATTCATTTATGAAGCGATCATCAAATTGCTCTGATAGCTGTTCACAAATTTGTTTTGCCAGCTTTGGGCTTGCCCCATTCGTAGATACAGACAGAGTTAATCTGCCTTTTTTTACCGATTCCGGAACAATTACATTTCCTTTTTCAGCTTTGCTAACGACATTTACAAGTTGATTTACCCCAGCTTGTTCAGCGATCCATTCATTAATTGACGGATCATTGGTTGCGGCAATAATCAAAAATACCTGCTCTAAATCTGCTTGTTCGATCTCTTTTTTGATCCAGTGCAGTTTGTTCTGTCTGGCGTACTCCTCTATTTCAGGGATTACTTCAGGACTAATCAAGGTAATGTTAGCACCTTCATGTAAAAAAAGTAAAAGTCTTCGAAAAGCAATTTTGCCTCCGCCAACGATAAGAATCTGCTTTCCCTTGACATCAATGTGAAGTGGAATCATAGCATTATTCCTTCATCAAAATTGAATTCGCCATTTTTATTAACAATCGCTTCATTTATACGTTCTAAAAAAAGTTCCAGCAGTACTGGGTGCGGTCCAAGATATGAACAAATCTCGATGCTGCGTTCTTTCCAATCATACTTTTTAATCTTTTGGTCAATTTCCCTTTTTAATAATCCTGTAAAAATCAAATAAGGAATAACAAAAATTGACTGTTCATTTGTATGATAAATATCTTCTATCATTTGGTCAAAGCTCGGTTCAGCAGCCGTTAGAAAGCAAGTAAAAACATCTTTTACAGTTGTTTGATGATTAAGCAGCATTGAAATTTGATTTAAATCCCGAACAACATCCATATCACTGCTTCCTCTTCCTACGAGTACCGCAACCGAAGATGCTTTAATATCAGCCTTTTCCGTCATTTTGTCGACTAACATATTTGCCAGTCTTCCATCGACACCGATTGGCCTTCCATACGTTACAGAAACATCAGGATACTTAGTCTTCACATGTTTTATCTCTTCTGGAATGTCCAATTTAGCATGAGCAGCTGTTAATAAAAGCAATGGAATAACCGCAATATGAGTTGCTCCTTTTTCAACACATGTTGTAAATCCAACCTCAATTGAAGGTTCAGCTAATTCCAAAAAACATACTTCCTGAATATCCGCCTCTACCTGCGGTTTTACCTTTTCAATAAATTGCATCGCCTCTTCACGAGCTTTTGGTACACGACTACCATGACAAACATATAATACAGCTTGTTTCATAACAATAGTGCCTCGATTCGAGTAATTTTTATTAACATATCCTCATACCATCTAAGTTTATCCCATAAACCGACAACTTTACCAACGATTATAATACTTGGATCAGTAAAATAATGCTTTGCAGGGTAATTGATTGATTCAAAGGGGATCTTATGAATGGCTAAGGCTTCAGCTTTTCCTATACCGCGACCAAATACAAATTGATCTCCAACTACATTAACCTTAGCCATCCTGTCTCCCCCTTTCTTTTTTCATCTAGTATATCATGTTCCAATTAAAGCTTGGCAGGCTTGTTTAATTAAACGGCCCATATTAGGAAAGGTTTTGGTTAATTAATCTCTTTTCAAAAAGAAAATCTACAATTTGTTTAACAGATTCCTCAACAGTCTGTTTTTCTGTATCTACAATAATAGCAGGATTTTCAGGTTCCTCATATGGTGAATCAATACCTGTGAAGTGTTTAATTTCATTGTTTCTAGCTTTTTTATATAAACCTTTCGGATCACGAATTTCACATTCATCTAATGAGCATTTCACATACACTTCAAAAAATTCATTTTCATCAAGAATGTCTCTAACTTGTTGTCTATCCTCGCGGAACGGAGAAATAAAGGCAGTTAATACGATCTGACCGCTATCAACAAATAACTTTGACACTTCACCAATACGGCGAATGTTTTCTTTACGATCCTCATCTGTAAAGCCCAAATCTTTATTTAACCCATGTCTGATATTATCCCCATCAAGAACATAGGTTTGAATGTTTTCATTAAATAAATGTCTTGCAAGTGCGTTAGCTAATGTTGATTTCCCTGATCCTGAAAGACCTGTAAACCATAGTACATAGCTTTGATAATTATTTTTCTTTCTTCTTTCTTCTTTTGTGACAGATGCATCATGCCACACGACGTTTTTCGATGCCATCCTAGGTGACCTCCTATGAATTTACAGTTTCTTTCATACCTTTAATTAACACTTCAACAACTTCTTTACGGCTAAATGTGCTTGGAGGAAGTTCCCCGTTGCGAAGCATCTCACGAACTTTTGTACCTGATAAAATCACGCGATCTTCTTTACCATGCGGACATGTTTTTGAAGATGCCATTGCCTCACATTTCGTGCAATAGAAGCTGTGCTCAAAGAATAAAGGTGTAATCCCTAATTCATCAGCTGTAAAATTAGAGAATATTTTTTGTGCATCGTACGTACCATAATAATCACCAACACCAGCATGGTCTCTTCCAACAATGAAATGTGTGCAGCCATAGTTTTTGCGAACCATTGCGTGGAAAATGGCTTCACGAGGTCCAGCATAGCGCATTGCAGCAGGGAAAACTGCTAAGCGAACACGGTCTTGCGGATAATAGTTTTTCAATAATACTTGATAGCTTTCCATACGGATATGTGCTGGAATATCATCCGATTTTGTTTCCCCAACTAATGGATTTAGGAATAGTCCATCAACTGTTTCTAAAGCCGTTTTTTGGATGTATTCATGTGCACGGTGTACCGGATTACGAGTTTGGAAACCAACGATTGTTTTCCAGTTTAATTCCGCAAACATTGCTCTTGTTTCATTCGGATCAAAATAAAATTCCGCAAATTTCTTTTCTGGACGCTTAACAAGCGTAATTTCGCCACCAACATATACATTGCCGCGTTCAAACATTTTTCTCACACCTGGGTGAGCCAGTTCATCTGTACGATAAACATTGATAGCCTCTTTTTGTTTATCAGGAGTATAAATGTCTGCAATTTTAATTGTGCCATATGTTACATTACCTGCTACAAGTCGTACTTCTTCACCGATTTCAAGCGACTCAGCTTTTTCTTCAGAAACTGGTAACGTAATTGGAATACTCCATACATACCCATTTTTTAGTTTCATGTTTTCAACAACAGATTCATAATCCTCTTGCGTTAAAAAGCCTTCAATTGGGCTGTATGCACCTATCGCGATTAACTCTAAGTCACTTAAAGAAGTCGCATCAAGTTCAATTTCCTTCTTGATGTGCGATACATCTGCTCCTAAAGATTGTTTTTGAATTAATGTTCCTCCGTGTGGAAGTAAGCTCATTTTCATGTCCTCCAATTCTATAATTGAAACTTTTATAGGGATTAAATCCCTCCACCTTCTTCATGCACTGTACGCCGTTCTTGTTTGCTTGCTTTCATTAAGCTTAATGCACCAATTGTTGCAAGCAAGAGACTGCCTAACACAAAGATTGTATATAAATCACTTTCAATAAATAACTTCACTAGGAAATAAGACATTGTTAGTGATATAAGTGGCGAAATCAACCATACCATTAACATGTTTTTCACAATTTTTTGCTGAAACACATTTGTACCCGATTTTGCGATGCCTATTCCCAAAATCGAGGAGGTTGTAATCTGAGTTAGCGGGACAGGCATGCCAAAAATTGAAGCAATAATTACCAATGTGGCGCCAGTTCCAGAAATTAATATCCCCTCAATTTTTGTAAAGCTCGTAATTTTCTTTCCATTTGTTTCAAGCACTCTTTTTCCTAAAATAAGTGCACCTAGCGCAACGAATATACCGCCAATCAATGTCCCCTTTGAAACAGAAAGAATTTGTGCACTGACTAATGGTCCAACTGCATTCGCTACATTATTCATACCAGCTGAAAAAGCTTCAAAGAAACCTGCCATGATTAGAAGATACGTAATAATCTTCCCTTGAAACGAAAATTTAGCCTCTAAATGAAAATAATGTAACACCTTAATAAAGATATATGCAATTAAAAACGCAATGATTGGAATAATGACCCAAAATAAGACAATCCATAGCAGATTGTTTACAAATAATACTCGATAAGCAATACCTACACCAACAACTGCCCCAACTGTGACCTCACTAGTAGAAAGTGGGATTCCTAATATATTAGCTAAAAACAGTGAAAAGGTAGCGGAAAAAAGAATGATGACAACAATTTTTATTGTGATAAGTGATGTTGGTATAATTCCTGAACTTATCGTTTTAACAACCTCTCCCCCGCCAATAACAGCACCCAAGATAACACCTATCCCACATAGGATCAGCGCGTTCCTTGGACGTAAAATCGCACCAGAACCATATGCAATTCCCATTGATGCAGCAGCACCGCTTGCACCAATGTTCATTGCAAAAAAGAGGCTGATAACGATAGCAATGATCTCTAACATCGTTTATAACCCCCTACTGATGGAGGCCGCATTCTGTTTTCATTTGCCCAGTCCATCTGCCAGATCTTAAATCATTTTCATCAAAAGCAGGCTTTGTGCAATGAAAACAACCGATGCTTGGATATCCCCTGTCATGTAATGGATTATAGATTAAATCGTTTTTATGAACGTATCTCCATACATCCTTCCACGTCCAATGAATAAGCGGGCAAACCTTTACTGAATGGAAGCGTTCATCCTTGTTAATAAAATTAACATGTTTTCTTGTTTCTGATTGTTCACGTCTAAGACCAGAAATCCATGCTGTTGCTCCTTGTAATGTCCCATTTAAAGGGATAATTTTACGGATATTGCAGCATTTATTCGGATCTGTTTCCCAAAGCTTATCACCAAATTCTTGAGCTTGTTCTTCTAATGTAAGCTTTGGCTTTTTTAATTCAATATTAAGGAGGGGATACTTTTCCTTTACCTTATCAATTAGCTCATATGTTTCCTTAAAATGAACATCTGTATCTAAAAAAACAATTTTCGCATCCGGTTTTACTTTAGAAATTAAATCGATTAAAACAATTCCTTCAATACCAAAACTGCAAGCATAAATAATTTCTTCTCCATAGTGGTCATATGCCCAATTTAAAACATTTAGTGCACCTTTATAGGTGTCGTCAACTTCAAAATTCTCGTTGCTTACTTCAACCCAATTCTCATAAGTTAGCATATTATTCACCTCTTTCTTTGTAACTAAATACTTCAGTTTCAAAACCCTTTATTCACACATTAATAGTCGGAATTAAATTCGAAGACCAACCAATATAGTATGAATTATACACGAAATTTTTATTATGACAATCATTAAGTATTGCCAATCATCGGCTATTTTTCCTTTGAACTCTCCTTACTATATAAATCTAGTTTTTAAAAAGCCTCCCGAGCAGAAGACTTTTAAGGACGATCTACACTTATCCTCCCAAATTCGTATAGATTTGGCTGGAATTAGCACCTTGCTCTTACAGCAGGTTGCCGGGCTTCAAAGGGCCAGATCCCTTCACCACTCTTGATAAGAACTATGCTATTGATTCAAAATTTTAACACAATTCTTGCAAAAGTCAACCCGACTTTTTCCATCGGATTAATTAATTCATATTTTTTTATCATTCCCTCAAATTCCTTAACAATTTAGACAAATTTAACTTCTCTTGTTTACTCATGAAAGTATAGGTTATATATATACAAAAAACAAAAAAGCGTACTTTGTTCATTACTATTTTTTGCCTGAATCTTAACCAATCTGAGAATATTTAATGTTCTTCAAAAAAGTTATCTCCAACCAAAAGAAGCAGGGTTTGATAAACTACCCTGCTTCTTTAAAATATTAATGATGGAGATCCTTTCCTTTAAGTTGGGTTATGATGCTATATGAGATTGTCTCCCATATTGACTCATCATTTAAATAAGCGTTTCTGAATTTGCTATACATCTCCATTTGTTTTTCTTTAAAATCCGGTGCATCATTTTCTGGCAATGCTCCTCTTTCTTGATCTACCAACTTTTGAATTTTTTGAGCTCTTGGTCCCCAAACTGCTTTTTCCTCACCGTTTTGATCAATAAATATATAGATAGGGATCGCTCTGGATGTTCCATTTGTTAAATATTGGTCCATCAACTCTAGATTTTGATCCCTTAGTAAAAAACGTACTTCCATATTTGAAGCTTCTGCTATTTTCATAAGGATTGGATTATTAACAAGTGCATCTCCGCACCAATCCTCAGTCAAGGCAATCACTTTAAGTTGTTTTCCTTGTAGCTTTTCTAAAAAAGCAAGATCGTCTTCATTTAACGTAAAGCGATCATAGATAGAAAGCATTTCTTCTTTATTGATTGTCATCTGATTCGAATATCGTTCAAAAGTAATCCCCTTTGAAAACCAGTCATGTAAATTTATGCTCACTTTTTCCACCCCATTAGTTATTATTTATTTCTTAAAAATAAAGCTATCAAATTTCGATTATAGAAGCCAGCAATAAGCTTGTTATTAGTTTGCAAAAAAAGAGACTAGTCAACTAAAGGGTATTCTAGCCTTTAGAGACAGTCTCTTACCAATAACACAGCTTAACAATTAATTTTGTAACCAAGCTTCTGAAGCAGGATTTTCTCTCCACATTTTTAGCTTGTTAAGGTCTTGTTCACCAACATAGCCTTCTTTAACAGCCACTTCAATTAGTGTTTCATAGTCACATAATGACTTTGCTTCGACATTTGCTTCAGCTAGGCGTTCTGAACCAACAGAGAGACCATAAGTAAAGATGGATACAATGCCAAGTACTTCACAGCCGGCAGCACGAAGCGCTTCAACTGCAGTAATTGCACTTCCCCCAGTTGAAATTAGATCCTCTACAACCACAACTTTTTGATTTTCCTTTACTTGTCCTTCTATTTGGTTACCTTTACCATGTCCCTTTGCCTTGCTACGCACATAACACATAGGCAGATTTAATAGATCGCTCACCCATGCTGCATGTGGAATGCCTGCAGTAGCCGTTCCTGCAATCACTTCTACCTCGGAAAAATGCTCGTTAATTAATCCTGTAAGTCCTTCAGCTATTTGTTTACGAATTTCAGGAAAGGATAGTGTGAGACGGTTATCACAGTAAATAGGCGATTTCATTCCGCTTGACCATGTAAATGGATCGTTTGGTTGGAGAAAGACCGCCTTGATTTCTAATAATTGTTTTGCAATTGTTTGTTTCATTATCCTATTCCTCCCATAATTTTTTAACGTTCAAATAAGCTTCATATGGATTTGGCTGCTTTGTTATACTTCTTCCAACAACGATGGCAGTAGAACCTAATCGACGCGCAAGATCTGGAGTTGCGATTCTTGTTTGATCATCTGCAGAATCCTCTTTCATACGAATTCCAGGTGTTACTGTCATGAAGGATCTGCCAAGTTTTTCATTAAGTATTTCGACCTCATGTGTTGAGCAAACAACACCATCTAGTCCGCTTTCTTTTGCCATTTTTGCATAATGAAGTACAATATTCTCTATGTTTTCATTTATTAACAATTCTTTATCGACCATCTCTTGTGATGTACTTGTTAGTTGTGTGACGGCAATACATGCAGGACGCTGTTTCCCTGCTGGTGTTCCAGCATCCAACCCTGCAATTGCCGCTTCCATCATCTTTTTTCCGCCTGCGGCATGGACATTAACTAGGTCAACATCAAGTTTTGCCAAGCCTTGCATCGCCTGTTTTACTGTATTTGGTATATCATGCAGCTTTAAATCCAAGAAAATATCATGTCCGCGTTGCTTTAAATATGAGATGATCTGGGGACCTTCCTGATAGAATAGCTCCATGCCTACTTTTACAAATAGCTTTTCATCATGAAAATGATTCAAAAACTCCTCGACCTCTGAACGGTCCTTGAAATCAAGTGCAATTATTAGCGGTCTTAAGCTCATGATTTCCAGCTCCTTCCGATACATTCTGTCACATGCTCAAAGCCTAGCTCTTTTAATCTATTAGGGAGCTGATTGATGATTTCCGGGCATACAAACGGGTTAACAAAGTTAGCCGTTCCAACAGCAACCGCGCTTGCACCAGCATATAAAAATTCAATGACATCATCTACAGTTTGAACACCGCCCATTCCGATAATTGGAATGTTGACAGCTTGACTTACTTCATAAACCATTCTAATCGCAACCGGCTTAATCGCTGGCCCTGACAAGCCCCCTGTTTTATTAGCAATAACAGGTCTACCTGTTTTTATATCTATTCTCATTCCGATCAGCGTATTGATCATTGTTAAACCGTCAGCACCGGCCTGTTCAATGGCTTTTGCCATATCAACGATGTTTGCCACATTAGGTGAAAGCTTAACATAGACAGGAACAGCTGAAACAGCTTTTACGGCTCTCGTTAACTCAGCAGCAACCTCCGGAATTGTACCGAACGCTATCCCCCCTGTTTTAACATTCGGGCAGGAAATATTTAATTCAAGAGCATGAACATTTTTTGACTGGCTGATTTTTTCAGCAACGTATACATAGTCATCAATTTGTGACCCAGCAACATTTGCAATAATCGGCAAATCAAATTGCTCAAGCCATACAAGCTCTTCCGAAACCACTTTTTCTACCCCGGGATTTTGAAGTCCGATGGCGTTTAACATACCTGCTTCTGTTTCCGCAACACGAGGTGTCGGATTCCCAAAGCGCGGTTCCTGAGTGCTTGCTTTAATCATAATAGACCCCAGTTGGCTTAAATCATAAAGCTTGCTATATTCTCTTCCAAAGCCGAAGCAGCCGGATGCTGGCATGATTGGATTCTTAAGGTTTAAACCAGGTAAGTTAACTTGCAACATGATTATAAAACCACCTCTCCGGCCTTAAACACAGGACCATCACTACATACTTTTTTATAGCTTGTACCAGTTGGATCATCACCAGTGTGACATACGCATGCGAAACAAGCACCAATGCCGCACCCCATTCTTTCTTCCAGTGATAAAAATAATGGTTTATGTCCATAAAATCTTTCAAGTGCTTTAAGCATTGGCGTTGGTCCGCAAGTAAACATCGTATCAAATTGTAAGTCATAGTCTTTAATTGCATCTGTTACAAATCCTTGATAGCCATATGAGCCATCATCAGTTGAGATGATTGTTTGTCCAAGTTCTGAAAATTCTTTTTCAAGAAAAACTGCAGCTTTTGTTTGAAAGCCTAATACATGCTTAACGGAAACCCCTTTTGCAACAAATTGCCTTGATAATTCAAGTAAAGGAGGAACACCAATGCCTCCGCCAACTAATAGCGCTGCTTGTCCACTGTCTATGACATCTATTGGAAAACCATTGCCTAATGGACCTAATACATCAACAATGTCATCAGGTTTCTTTTTTGAAAGGAGCTGTGTACCAGCTCCTTCTGCTCTGTAAATCATTGTAAATGTTTGTTGTTCTTTATTGATTTCAGAAATGCTGATCGGTCTTCTTAAAAGTGGTGTAGATCCTTCCGTTACTTTGAGGTGAACGAATTGACCAGGATTACCCATTTCTGCTACAAGCTCACCTTGAAGGGTCAGCTGAAAAATTTGTTCGGCAATTTTCTCATGCTTTGTCACGACCATCAGCTCTTGTTTAATCACGTTAAGCTCACCTCAAGCTGTTTTTTAATCTTTGGCATTGTATCAGTAGAGAATGTCATAGATTCAAGTACACGTAAAATCGCAACAGCCGTATCTAGTGATGTTAAGCATGGGATGCCATTTTCAACTGATTCACGGCGGATTTTAAAGCCGTCTCTAGCTGGTTGTTTGCCTTTTGTCAGTGTATTAATCACAAATTGCGCTTCACCTTTGCGGATTACATCAAGTAGATTTGGTTCATCTGTTCCAATTTTGTTTACAACTTTAGCTGGAATATTAAATGATGTTAAATAGTCTGCTGTTCCGCTTGTTGCAAGAATTTGATAGCCAATTTGATGGAATCTCTTTGCGATTTCTAACCCTTCCTCTTTATCTTTATCAGCGATTGTCAGAAGGACTGAACCATGATTTTTAATTTGAATTCCTGATGCGACTAGTGCTTTGTAAAGTGCTTTTTCTAAGGTAATATCTTTCCCCATTACTTCACCGGTTGATTTCATTTCTGGTCCTAACGTAATGTCGACATTGCGAAGCTTTGCGAATGAAAAGACAGGAGCCTTTACATATACACCTTCACTTTCAGGATGTAGACCTGTTTCATATCCTAAGCTGTTCAGCTTTGCACCAAGGATTACTTTTGTTGCAAGGTTCGCCATTGGCACACCAGTAATTTTGCTAAGGAATGGAACGGTACGGCTTGAACGAGGGTTTACCTCAAGTACATACACTTCACCTTTAGATAAAACGAATTGAATGTTTAAAAGCCCTACAATGTTTAAACCTTTAGCAAGTTTTATTGTATAGTCGATAATCTTATTCTTAATTTCCTCAGTTAACGATTGTGGCGGATAAACTGCAATTGAGTCACCAGAGTGTACGCCAGCTCGCTCAATATGCTCCATGATTCCAGGGATTAGAACCGTTTCACCATCGGAAATGGCATCAACCTCAATTTCCTTACCTGTTAAATATTTATCGATTAATACTGGATGCTGAGGGTTGATTTTTACCGCATTATGCATGTAATGCAGCAATTCTGCCTCTTGATAAACAATCTCCATTGCACGGCCGCCCAGTACGTATGATGGGCGAACTAAGACTGGGTAGCCAATTTTCCCAGCAATTTTTACAGCCTGTTCCACAGATGTAGCTGTTTTCCCAAGCGGCTGCGGAATCTCCAATGATTCAAGTGTTTGTTCAAATTTATCGCGATCTTCTGCACGGTCCAGATCTTCTAAAGTTGTTCCAAGAATTTTAACCCCTCTAGCCTCTAAGTCACTTGCAAGGTTAATCGCCGTTTGACCGCCAAATTGTACGACAACACCTTTTGGCTTTTCTAAATCAATGATGTGCATAACATCTTCGATTGTTAAAGGTTCGAAATAAAGCTTGTCTGAAATACTAAAATCTGTTGAAACTGTTTCAGGATTGTTGTTCACGATAATCGCTTCATAACCTGCTTCTTTTATTGCCCATACTGAATGAACAGTTGCATAATCAAATTCAACCCCTTGTCCAATTCGGATTGGACCTGACCCTAATACAACAACACTTTCTCTATCCGATACAATGGATTCATTTTCGTCTTCAAACGTTCCATAGAAGTAAGGTGTTGCAGATTCAAATTCTGCAGCACAAGTATCAACCATTTTGTACACTGGGATGATATTTGCTTGTTTGCGAAGCTCATACACTTCACGATCATTCGTGTTCCATAAGTTAGCAATAACGGAATCGGCAAATCCCATTTCTTTTGCTTTTTGTAATGTTGTTAACTCGTAAGGATTTTCCTTGATATTCTTTTCAAAAGAAATGATTTTTTCAATTTTCATCAAGAAGAACAAGTCAATTTTGCTCCACTCATGAATTTGTTCTTTTGTTACTCCTCTTCTAAACGCTTCAGCTATATAGAATAAACGCTCATCGCCAGCTTTGCGAATTCTCTTTTCAATTAATTCATCCGTTATGCTCTCTGCATCATTTAAATTCAGATAGTCCACATCTGACTCAAGTGAACGAACCGCTTTTAGTAATGATTCTTCAAGAGTGCGGCCGATCGCCATGACTTCACCAGTTGCTTTCATTTGCGTACCTAGGTGACGATTAGCTGATTCGAATTTATCAAACGGCCAGCGCGGGATTTTTGACACAATGTAATCTAGTGCAGGCTCAAAGCAAGCATATGTTTTGCCTGTTACAGGGTTTTCCATTTCATCAAGTGTTAACCCAACTGCAATTTTTGCCGCAAGTTTAGCAATTGGATAACCTGTTGCCTTCGAAGCCAACGCAGATGAACGGCTTACACGTGGATTTACTTCAATAATATAGTAGTTAAAGCTATCCGGATCTAGGGCAAGCTGAACATTACATCCGCCTTCAATTTTCAATGCACGAATAATCTTTAGGGAAACATTTCGCAGCATTTGGTATTCACGATCACTTAACGTTTGGCTTGGGGCGAAAACAATGGAATCACCAGTGTGGACGCCAACAGGGTCAAAGTTTTCCATATTACATACAACAATCGCATGATCGTTAGAATCACGCATGACTTCATATTCAATTTCTTTAAATCCAGCAATACTTTTCTCAAGTAAACATTGTGTCACTGGGCTGTTTTTTAAGCCGCTTGTAACGATTTCAACTAACTCTTCCTCGTTATGACAAATCCCGCCGCCGGTTCCGCCTAATGTGTAAGCAGGTCTTACGATCACTGGATAGCCGATTTGTTCAACAAAAGCATAGGCTTCTTCAAGATTATGAATGATTTCACTTTCCGGAACCGGCTCGTTTAACTCATTCATTAATGTTCTGAAGAGATCGCGGTCCTCTGCCTGTTTAATAGCAGATAATTTTGTTCCAAGAATTTCAACACCGCATTCTTCTAACACACCAGATTCAGCAAGCTCAACTGCAAGGTTAAGTCCTGTTTGACCACCTAATGTTGGAACTAATGCATCTGGTCGTTCTTTTCGAATGATATTGCTTAAAAATTCCAATGTAAGGGGTTCGATATAAACTTTGTCTGCAATTTCTGTATCTGTCATAATTGTTGCCGGATTTGAGTTAACAAGAACAACCTCGTAGCCCTCTTCTTTTAGTGCGATACATGCTTGTGTTCCCGCATAATCAAATTCTGCTGCTTGACCAATCACAATTGGACCTGAACCGATAACAAGAATTTTATTGATGTCTGTACGTTTTGGCATTATAAAACCCCTTCTTTCTTATTAACTTCTATCATGTCTAAAAATTGATCAAATAACCCGTTTGCATCTTCTGGACCAGGTGAAGCCTCAGGATGATATTGTACTGAAAATGCTGATGCATGTTTATGTTTTAAGCCCTCTATTGTTCCATCATTTAGAGCTACATGTGTAATTTCTAATTCAGTATTTTTGATTGACTCTACTGTAACTGTATAACTATGGTTTTGTGATGTAATATCAACCTTGCCAGTGCTAAGTTCCTTAACTGGATGGTTTGAACCCCGATGTCCGAACTTCATTTTTTCAGTATCAGCACCGCAAGCTAAAGCAAATAACTGATGACCTAGGCAAATACCAAAGAAAGGAATCTTCCCAATAATACCTTTAATCATTTCGATTGCTTCTGGAACATCCTTTGGATCTCCAGGGCCGTTTGAAAGCATAATTCCGTCAGGTTTTAGTTGTAAAACTTCCTTAGCTGTTACCGAATGTGGAACCACAGTGATATCGCAATTTCGTTTATTAAATTCTCTAAGAATGCCATGTTTCATCCCATAATCAACTAAAACTATACGAGGACCTCTACCTGGACTAGGATAAGGTGTTTTAGTTGATACAACTTGCACTTGGTTCCTTGGGAATTCAGTGTCTTTTAGTTTTTTAATAACTTCCTCGGGATTTGCATCAGCCGAACAAATAGCACCTTTCAAAGTCCCATGCATTCTAATAATTCTTGTTAACTTTCGAGTATCTATTCCTGCAATTCCAGGTATATTTTTCATTTTAAAATATTCATCGATTGTATACTCACTTCTCCAGTTAGAAGGATAATCGCAATATTCTTTTACAACAAAACCATTGATAAAAGGAGTGATTGTTTCAAAATCGTCTCGATTAATTCCGTAGTTGCCGATTAATGGATAAGTTAATGTTACAATTTGCCAACAGTATGATGGATCTGATAAAATTTCTTGATAACCTGTCATACCTGTGTTAAATACGACTTCTCCGAATTTTTCTTCATCACTGCCAAATGCTTCACCTAAAAATACTGTTCCATCTTCTAAGATAAGTTGTCTTTTCATATTGTGATGCCTCCTAGTTTCCAAACAATATTTCCATCTACAATTGTTAATGTTGGCCAACCTTTACATGCCCAGCCTGTAAATGGTGTGTTCTTTCCTTTTGATAAGAAGTTTTCTGGATCAATTTTCTCTTCCATTTCTAAATCGATAACCGTTATGTCAGCTGCTTCTCCGACTTTTAGCTGACCACCAGGTAATCCAAAAGCCTGTGCTGGTTTAATCGTCAAGAAATCAACGAGTTGTTTTAATGTTAGTTTATTTGTTAGGACAAAATTTGTATATAGTAATGGGAAGGCCGTTTCTAATCCGACGATTCCAAATGGTGCTAACTGCATGCCCTCCGCTTTTTCTTCACTTGTATGTGGTGCATGATCAGTTGCGATAAAATCAATTGTTCCATCAAGCAGCCCTTCGATTAATGCTTCCTGATCAGCCTTCCCTCTTAATGGCGGATTCATTTTGAAATTAGGATCCAGACCTGGAATATCTTCTTCACATAATAAGAGATGATGTGGTGATACTTCAGCAGTTACTTGAATTCCAGCACGTTTTGCGTCTCTCACCACACGGACAGATTCCTTCGTACTAATATGACATACATGGTAGTGACAGCCTGCAGCTTCTGCAAGCAAAATATCTCTTGCGATATGAACAGATTCACATACAGAAGGAATCCCATTAATCCCGTGCTCTTTTGAAAACTTGCCTTCATGAACAGCTCCTTTATTAATCAAGGTGTTTTCTTCACAGTGCGCGACAATAGATGCTCCGATTGAAGCCGCCTGTTTCATTGCTTCCAACATCTTACCTGCTGATTGCACCCCAACACCATCATCAGTAAAGGCAAAAGCCCCTGCTTCTTTTAAAGCTTTAAAGTTCGTCAACTCTTCTCCAAGCTGTCTTGTAGTGATTGATGCATATGGAAGAACCTTTACAACTGCCGTCTCCTTAATTCGATTTTGCAGCCACTCCATTTGCTCCTTTGTATCAGGAACTGGGCGTGTATTTGGCATTGGTGCTATGGTTGTAAAACCACCCTTTGCCGCACTCTTTGTACCAGTTTCAATTGTCTCCTTATGCTCACCGCCCGGCTCTCTTAAATGAACATGTAAATCGATAAAGCCTGTTGATACAAACTGTCCATCTACATTCAAGACTTCATAGCTATCTGTCGTAAGATCATTTCCAATTTCTTTTACAATCCCGTTTTCTATTTTCACATCTGCTTTTTGCAACTCACCAAGCTCATCTAAAATAAATCCATTCTTAAGAATAAATAACATTTCCGTTTACCTCCTGATTATGCTCAATTTGTTGTAAAGCTCTTTTCAATACAGCCATTCTAACGAAAACTCCATTTTCCATCTGTTTAAAGATTCTGGATCGATCACATTCAATTAACGCATCGTCTATCTCTACTCCGCGATTTACAGGGGCTGGATGCATAATGATTGCGTCCTTTTTCATTTGTTTTTCTCTTCCCTTTGTCAAACCATATTGCTGTAAGTAATCATCCGCACTTGCCTTTTGATGATGTCTTTCATGCTGAATTCGAAGCAGCATCACCACATCTGATTTTGTGATTGCTTCATCGATCTCTACATAAGTGCCGTGCGGATTTAAAGGATCCTGCCACTCTGTTGGACCTGAGAACAATACCTTTGCTCCTAGTCTTGTTAATACTTCTGCGTTTGATCTAGCAACACGGCTATGGCGAATATCACCTAGAATGGATACGGTCAAGTCTTGAAACTGTCCAAATTCTTGTTTAATCGTTAATAAATCAAGGAGTGATTGTGTCGGATGATGACCACAGCCATCACCGGCATTTATAATTGGAATCGATACATTACCGATCAAATCCTCAAAAAAATGATCCTCTTGATGTCTAATGACCACTGCATTTGCACCAATAGATTGTAACGTTTTGACGGTATCATATAACGTTTCACCTTTTTGAACACTTGAATGCTCTGCGGTAAAGTTTAAAACCTGAAGGCCAAGTTTCTTTTCGGCTACTTCAAAGCTAAATCTAGTTCTTGTACTTGGTTCAAAGAAGAGATTTGAGACAAATAACATGCTTGTCGGGTTCCAGCCTTTCCCTAATCGGTAGTTTTGAGCATCCTCAAGTATCGAGTAAATTTCCTCATTTGTTAGCTGATTCATTGTCAGCAGGTTTTTCATACCTTAACCACTCCTTTTTTCTTAAAAAAATACCCTGATACTTATCATCAGGGTGTAGAAAGGTAGCGCAAAATTCAGGTATTCATATACCCTGTCTTTGCCTTACACCCTTTTAAGCCTCTCTGGACTTGGATTAAAAGATCTAAGCAAATTATGCTGTTTTATGATTAGTATGTTCTTTATCATAAGGAAGAGCTAGATTTAAAATGATTCCGATGATAGCTGCTAAAGCCATTCCATGTAAATCAAAGTTTTCAAACTTAAGAGTTGCTTCACCAATCCCAATGACTAGTATGACAGAAGAAATAATGAGATTTCGTTTGCTTCCTAAGTTAAGCTTGCTATCAATCATCATTCTAAGTCCTGATGAAGCGATGATCCCGAAGAGAAGGATCGATACACCACCCATTACCGGTGTTGGGATCGTGCTGATAAAGGCAGATATTTTTCCGATGAATCCAAACAATATCGCAAATACCGCTGCACCGGCGATTACATATACGCTGTAAACTCTTGTAATCGCAAGGACCCCGATATTTTCTCCATAAGTCGTATTGGGCGGCCCGCCTATCAGCGCTGCAAGCATTGTTGCCAGCCCATCACCAAATATTGAGCGATGCAGACCAGGCTTTTCAACATAATCTCGGCCAACGACATTTCCTAGTACCAATTGATGTCCGATATGCTCTGAGATCGTAACGACAACTACAGGAACCATTAATAATATGATTTCCAGAGATACAGAAGGTGTGTAATCAATAAATGGTATTACGAAGTCTGGCGCTTGTACCCATTTTGCTTCAGTAACCTTCGAAAAATCGATGATACCGATTGCTAAGGAATAAAGGTAACCTCCAGCAATTCCAATAAGTACCGGGATGAGATTAAAAAATCCTTTTAAAAAGATCGAGCATAAGATTGTGATTAATAATGTTACTAATGCTACTGAAAAGTATTGTAAGCTATATTCACCTGCAGGATCATTTGTTGCCATGTCTACTGCTGTACCAGCTAACCCTAAGCCGATTACGATAATAACGGGTCCCACAACAACCGGAGGAAGGATTTTCATAATCCATTTATGACCTGTAGCTTTTATGATTAATGCAACAATACCATAAACTAAACCTGCTAGGAAGCTCCCTACCATTGCCGCTCCAACACCGCCTGCAGCCTTTGCTACTATAATTGGAGTAATGAATGCAAAGGATGAACCTAGATATGCAGGAACTTGACCTTTTGTTATTAGCAGAAAAGCAATTGTTCCCAATCCGCTGGAGATCAACGCAACAGCCGGATCTAATTCGACAAGATATGGTACTAGGATCGTTGCTCCAAACATCGCAAATAAATGTTGAAAACTTAATGCGAGCCAAGTCATTGGTTTCGGTGTATCTTTAACATCAAGGATAATTTGTTCCTCTTTCATCTAAATACCTCCAGTATGATGAATGTTCGTGTTAGTTATAATGTGTGAAGGAATGATCGTTTTGAACAAAAGCGCAAGCGCCTTGGTCATCGCCGTACAAACTGGAGGAGCATCGACTGAGATAAAGGAAACACGGTAAGCGAAGCGAACCGATGTTGACTTATCGTAGGGAGATGATCTGAAGTTTGATAGGCGATAGGCGCTGGAGCTGGATTCAGAAACGCAAGCTATGTTAAGAAAATATATAAATTCTGATAGTATAACAAAAAACCTCTTTGCTTTTGGGCAAAGAGGTGCATAGAGATCCTATTCTCGCTTAAAAAGCATCCTAGGTCTTTAAGTACCCCTTGAAGCCTCTCTGGACCATCTTTAAAAGGGTGTTTATTTAATTTTCGTGGATTGTCACTTGATCTTGGTTATCTGCTTCACGGAGCTCAACCATAATTTTTTCAGAGCTTGAGGTCGGAATGTTTTTTCCAACATAATCAGCTCTTATTGGCAGTTCACGATGACCTCTGTCAACCAGCACAGCTAGCTGAATATTAGCTGGTCTGCCGATATCAACGAGAGCG
The DNA here is from genome assembly GCF_947503125.1 of uncultured Metabacillus sp. Lineage (GTDB taxonomy): Bacteria > Bacillota > Bacilli > Bacillales > Bacillaceae > Metabacillus. The sequence goes on along the minus strand of NZ_CANNCR010000001.1, from coordinate 185,703 downwards.
TCCATTGCTGCTCTTACTGTTCTTCCTGTATATAATACGTCATCAACTAGTATAACTTTTTGATTTGTTACATCAACAGGAATATCGGAACCCTTTACAAGGGGCTCTAGATCATCTGTCTTTTTTGATAAGTCATCACGATAAAGAGTGATATCAAGCTCACCGATATGGATTTTCTTTCCCTCAATTTGTTCAATGCGGTCCGCGAGCCTTTTCGCTAAATAAATGCCTCGTGTTTTAATCCCTACTAAAACGCTATTTTCAATTCCTTTATTTCGTTCAATGATTTCATGTGCAATTCTTGTTAACGCTCTGCGAATTGCTTGTTCATCTAAAACAACAGCTTTTTGCGGCATTTTACAATCTCCTTTCGTTACGTAAGTCTTTAGAAACAAACCTTATAGAAACGAAAAAACCCTCTCACCGTTTTGTGAGAGGGTATACGAAGAGATAGTTGCGCTATGTTTAAGCCTAAGCATAGTCAACTTTTCCGTTTTCCTTCTCAGCCTCACGGGACTGTGTTAAAGGTTCTGATTAAGTTAAATTTATTATGACAAACATGTAGAAATGTGTCAACGATTATTTCTTAATTGATTTAATACATCTTCAAATTGCTCTGGAAGCGGTGCTTCAAATTCAAGATACTCCTTCGTACGCGGATGCTCGAAACCTAAAATGCCAGCATGTAATGCCTGTCCATTAATAGAAAGAGTCTTTTTCGGACCATATTTTGGATCCCCGACTAATGGATACCCAATATATTTCATGTGTACGCGAATTTGATGGGTTCTCCCAGTTTCAAGCTGACATTCTACAAATGTATAGTTTTCAAATCGTTCTAATACGTGAAAATGAGTAACCGCTTCTTTACTGCTTTCATTTGTGACGGTCATACTTTGTCGGTCCATTTTATCACGGCCAATCGGAGCGTTGATTGTTCCGTGATCATGGGGGATGCTGCCGTGAACGATTGCTTTATATCTTCTTGTTACCGTTTTATTGACAAGCTGTTCGACTAATGATTCATGTGCCATATCATTTTTTGCCACCATTAATAGCCCTGACGTGTCCTTGTCAATTCGGTGAACAATTCCTGGTCTTAACACACCATTAATACCGGAAAGATCTTGACAATGAGCCATTAAACCATTCACAAGCGTACCGCTCATATGTCCCGGAGCAGGATGAACAACCATCCCTTTCGGTTTATTCACGACTAGAACATCCTGGTCTTCATAATAAATATCAAGATCCATTTCTTCAGCAACAACGTCTAAAGGCTCTGGCTCTGGTATTTCAATGACAATTTTATCATGAAGCTGACATTTATAATTGGTTTTAACTGTTTGCTCATTTACTTTCACAGCACCTTCTTTTATCCAGAGCTGCACTTGAGTACGAGACCATTCTTCATTATAGGATGATAAGTACTTATCAATTCGTTCATTTTGATGCTCTTCACTTACTAGTAATTCAACGATGTCCATTTATGCCTGCTCCTTCTCTTGTTTCCCTTCAAAAAACAACATATGAATAAATAACAAGACAACTCCAATACATAATGATGAATCAGCCACATTAAAAATTGGGAAGTCATAGGTAAAGATATATGTATTAATAAAATCGACAACTTCTTTACGGAATAAACGGTCAATGAAATTACCAATTGCACCGCCCAGCATTAATCCAAGCGCAACGCCCATTACCTTATTTTTCTTCATATATTTTTGAATATAATAAACAATCCCAATAATGACGATCGTTGTTATAATATAAAAGAACCACATTTGTCCTTGCAAGATTCCCCAGGCAGCTCCCCGGTTACGATGTGATGTAATATATAAAAAGTTCTCAATAACCGTAATGCTTTCGCCAAGCTCCATCTTTTTAACAATTAGCCATTTTGTTATTTGGTCAATTACAATTATAATTGCTGCAATAAGATAATAAAACACAACTGTCCCCCCAACTTCTTGCTTTTTCTCTTCATTTTGCGTTTTTGTCCTTTTGAATTGTACCATATAATAATGTTTAAAGCACTAGTAAAGACTGCACCAGCACCTGAAACAACATTTCGTTAAACGCAAAAAGAAAGACTTAAACTCCTCCTTTTAATTGAAGAAAATTTAAGTCATTTATATCCGGGAGTAAAATTTGTTAATATTCACTGCCGCTCATATATGTTTCATATGGCGTATAATCAAATTGTGGGAGAGATTTACGCTCATACAATTCCTGGAAAAAGAAATCATATTTTGTTCTAGCTGTTGGGAGTATCCTTAATTTTTCAAATGGAATTTCTTCACCCGTTTCTTCGCAGTACCCATAAATTCCTTTATCGATCTTCATTAAGGCACGTTCTACATCTTGAAGTTCCTCTTTTATATGATGCATCAAAGTCTGATCTTTCCCTTGATGATCATCACAAGCAGCATCAAACAAACTGTGCTCAAATAATCGTGCTCGCAGTTCTTCTCTCATCACTTGCAATTCATAACGGATTCCAAAAAATTTATTCAAGATGGACAACTCCTTATCCTTCTCATGTTGTACAAATAGTTTAACCTGATAAATACAACCTCACCCTGTTAAGAATTTTCCTCTAGTTGAAATGGATGTTAAGGTATAATAACAGCTTTATTATCAATGCTAATTTTTACCCCACACTTTTTGTCCGTTAAACCATATTTTTAAAAAATAGGCACATATTAAGTAAAAAGCAAAAAACTGCCCCCTAAAAAGGGTAGACTAAAATAATTAGCACTACACTCTTCTGGGGTCAGTCCCTCACAAATACAAATTAATTAATAATGATCCTTCACAATACCAGCACAACGCTGACAAAGTGTCGGATGTTCAGCTACTGAACCTACTTCAGGAGTAACAATCCAGCAGCGTTCACACGTTTCACCTTCGGCTTGTGTAATCACGATTTTAACTGTTTCAAATACCTGTGCTTTTTCAGGAGCAGCATCGTAATCGCCAGCAATTTCAAAGCCTGAAACGATAAATAACTGCTTTAAATCTTCATCAACTGAATCAAGTAATGCTTTCGCTTTAGCATTTGGATAAAGCGAAATACTTGCAGTTAGCGATTTACCAATCACTTTTTCATTACGAGAAACCTCTAATGCCTTTAAAACATCATCACGTAATGACAGAAATGCATCCCATTTCGCTTCCAGCTCCTCTTCTTGAGGATATTGCTTAACCTCTGGCATATCAACTAATTGAACACTTTCTTCTGTTACAGAATCAATATGCTCCCAAACTTCATCAGCCGTATGCGGAAGAATTGGGGCAACTAATTTTACTAATGAAAGCAATGTTTCATATAAAACGGTTTGAATAGCACGACGCTCTTGATTATCTTTAGACTCGATATAGAGAACATCTTTTGCGAAATCTAAATAAAATGAACTTAATTCAATGGTACAGAAGTTATGAACAGCATGGTAAATTGCCGCAAATTCATATTGGTCATAAGCATCTTTTACACGTTTTGTCAGCTTATTAAGCTTAACAAGCATGTAGCGGTCAACATCTCGAAGCCCTTCAAGGCTTACGGTATCTTGAGCTGGATCAAAATCAGCAAGATTACCGATCAAGAAACGGAATGTGTTACGGATTTTACGATACACTTCAGCTACTTGTTTTAAAATTGCATCTGATACCCTAACATCTGCTTGATAGTCAACAGATGCAACCCATAAACGCAGAATATCTCCGCCAAGTTGTTTCATGACTTTTGCAGGCACAACAACATTTCCTAGTGATTTACTCATTTTACGTCCTTCGCCATCAAGAGCAAAGCCGTGACTTAATACACCTTTATATGGTGCTTTACCTGTTACAGCAACAGCGGTTGATAAGGAAGAGTTAAACCAGCCGCGATATTGGTCAGAACCCTCTAGATATAAATCAGCAGGTCTTTGCAGATCCTCTCTTTCAAATAAAACAGCTTGGTGTGAAGAGCCTGAATCAAACCAAACATCCATGATATCATTTTCTTTTGTAAATATACCGTTTGGACTTCCTTCATGGGTAAAGCCATCTGGAAGTAGATCTTTAGCTTCCCGTTCAAACCAAACATTTGAACCAAATTCACGGAATAAATTCGAAACATGTTCAATCGTTTCATCCGTAATAATTGGATCTCCATTTTCAGCATAAAAGACCGGAATTGGCACACCCCATGCGCGCTGACGTGAAATACACCAGTCTCCGCGATCCCGTACCATATTATATAGTCTTGTTTCTCCCCATGCCGGCACCCATTTTGTTTCCTTCACAGCTGTTAATAAATCCTCACGGAAATCTTTAATCGATGCAAACCATTGTGCAGTTGCACGGAAGATTGTCGGCTTTTTCGTTCTCCAATCATGCGGATAGGAGTGTGTAATAAATTGAAGCTTTAATAATGCTCCAACCTCTTGCAATTTTTCGGTAATTGGCTTGTTGGCTTCATCATAGAATAATCCTTCAAAACCAACTGCTTCTTTCGTCATATACCCTTTTTCATCAACAGGACATAATACATCTAAGCCATATTGCTGCCCGATGATAAAGTCATCTTCACCATGACCTGGAGCTGTATGAACACAACCTGTACCGCCATCACTTGTAACATGTTCACCAAGCATAACAAGAGAATCCCGATCATAGATTGGATGCTTAGCAACGATACGGTCAAGCTCAGCGCCTTTTAAAGTTCGATCTACCTGATAATTCTCCCAACCAATTGTATTTACTACAGATTCTACTAATGCAGAAGCAACAACGTATTTCTCGCCGTCTACAGCAATAACACTATATTCTAATTCAGGATGAACGGAAATTCCTAGGTTTGCTGGAATAGTCCAAGGAGTTGTCGTCCAGATGACGATTTTTTCATCATTTGTTAATACACCTTTACCATCCTTGACAGGGAATGCGACATAAATAGATGGTGAGCGCTTATCAGCGTATTCAATTTCGGCCTCGGCAAGAGCAGATTCACTTGAAGGTGACCAGTATACTGGTTTTAGCCCTTTATAGATATAGCCTTTTTTGGCCATCTCTCCGAATACTTTGATTTGCTGGGCTTCATATTCGGGCTTTAATGTAACATAAGGATTATCCCAATCACCGCGCACACCTAAACGTTTGAATTGCTCGCGCTGTCCATTGATCTGCTCCCAAGCATATTCTTCACAAAGCTTACGGAACTCAGCAACAGTCATTTCTTTTCGATTTACTTTTTTGTTTTTCGTAAGAGCTGTTTCAATTGGAAGACCATGTGTATCCCATCCAGGAACATATGGAGCACAAAAACCGCTCATTGATTTATAGCGAACGATAAAATCCTTTAAAATTTTGTTTAAAGCATGCCCCATATGAATATCGCCATTTGCGTAAGGGGGGCCATCATGTAAAACAAATAAAGGCCGATCTTTCGTACGTTCCTGTACTTTTTCGTAAATATTCATTTTCTCCCATTTTTCTTGCATGATTGGTTCTCTGTTCGGGAGATTTCCTCGCATTGGAAATTCAGTTTTTGGCATAAGCAAGGTATCTTTATAATCCATGTTCATTCCTCCTGCATTCATGATTAAAAGTTATCACAAAACACAAAAAACCTTCTCATCCCACAAGGGACGAGAAGGTTTATCTCGCGGTACCACCCTATTAGATTAATGGCCTATGCTATTAATCCACTCTACATTCGTAACGTGAATGATTCGCCATTGCTTATTGATCTAAAGATGTTCAGCATGGAACTCAAGGGTGATCTTCATCCTTTGCCTTATATCGAGCTTCCACCATCCTCGATTCGCTAAATAAGGTTATAAAGGAATACTATCCCTTTCACCGTTTGATATAACGTTTTGTAAAGATTATTGATTTTTAAAATAGTCTACGTTTCCGTATTATATGCGAATAAAATTCAAAAAGTCAAGTCTAGCTTTTCATTTCTTCTGCTTCACCGAAAATTGGCTCAACTTCATATTCCAATAAATGATCCCAATCATCATTTTTTAGAAGATCAAGCTGTGCTTCAATTAGCATTTGAAAACGAGTTCGAAAAACTTTTGATTGTTTTTTAAGTTCTTCAATTTCCATGGCGATTTTTCGAGATTTAGCTAATGCTTCATTAATAATTCGGTCAGCGTTTTTTTCTGCCTCTTTAATGATGAGCTTGGATTCTTTTTGGGCATTCCGCTTTACGTCTTCACCTGCTTCTTGAGCAATAATGATCGATTTATTCAATGTCTCTTCAATATTTGTAAAGTGACCTAATTTTTCAGTTAGCTCTGATACGCGAGATTCAAGTTCTTTCTTTTCGCGGATAATCATTTCATAATCTTTTATCACTTGATCCAAGAATTCATTTACTTCGTCTTCATCATATCCACGAAATCCTTTACTAAACTCCTTATTATGGATATCTAATGGTGTTAAAGGCATGGATGCCACCTCCAATATGTAGTTAAATAGTTAATCATTGACAACATTATAAATCATATTTCGACAGCTTTGTTGAAAATCCTGCTAAAACCTTAAAATTATTTTTGTTTATGTACAACGATCCTCCACTTATCCTTCTTTGTTTTCCCTTCAATAGCCAGCAATTTGCTGCGCCCATATCCGCGAACAGACAGTGTATCACCTAAACGGCATTCAAAAGATACGGAATCAACAGTTTTCCAATTCACTTTCACCAATCCATTTGCAATCAACGGTTGTATTTTTTGACGTGAGAGATTGTAGATTGCTGAGCATACAACATCGAGACGTAATGATGAAACCGTCGTGACTAGCTCGTGAACGTCTTCAACATGAGGAATGAATTCGTTCATTGAGATTACTTTCAAGCTGATTTTTGCACGGCCTACCTCTTGAAAATTCGCTTTTATATAATCTGCCACTTCACTTGCACTAACAAATTGGACAATTGATTCAGAAAAACGGATATCGCCAAATTTTGAACGCTTTAAGCCAAGACTCATTAGTGAACCAAGAACTTGCCTATGTTGCAGGGTAATAAATTTACTAGGATACTGCACCTCAAATACGGTTAACTTAAAGTCCTCAAGTTCCGGCTGGAAATAATCCGGATACAATAACGCTCGTTTCCGTTCTGTATCATCACTGCCCCCTGAAAATGAAACTTTCACATCTGAATTTTCACCAATTACAGAAGCAACAATTTCTTGCTCTCTTGGATCTAAAAAGTCGGTTAGCTTCGGGTGATAATGATCAAGAACGCTTTCCCTCCATTCCAAAACTTGATCGATAAAATGGCGTTCTTCACCCCGAAAATGCTGATAAATATGGTCCATCATCACAACTCCAGTAAGCTCATTCGTATAAGACATAAAGATGATCTAAAACAAAAAGAGGGACGAAAACGTTGTCCCTAGCCAATCATTGTAAAGAGTGATGCAACTCCGTATTCAGCAAAACGCAATGCTAAAATGGCCACTATTGGAGAAATATCAATCATTCCTAATGGAGGTATTATTTTGCGAAATGGTTCTAAATATGGTTCACATATTTTAGCTAAAAATTGCCCAAAACCAGATTCTCTAGCACCCGGGAACCAAGAAAGTAATATGTATACAATAATTGCATACGAGTAAAACGTTAGTAATGTTCTGATTACACTATATAAAATGTCCATTCGTGATTACCACCTTTGATGTTCTTCGTCTGATACCAGCTCAGAAATCGATCCTGAGACATCTACATTATCAGGTGTACATAAAAAGATATTCATCCCGATCCGCTGAATATCACCGCCGATTGCATAAACAGTACCACTTAAAAAGTCAACGATTCGCTTCGCTTGATCCCGCTGAATACTTTGAAGGTTAACAACAACGGCCCGACGATTTTTTAGCTGATCGGCTATTTCTTGTGCCTCCGCATAGACCCTTGGTTCACATAGAATAACTTTAGAGGATTTTTGCACACTTTGCAAACTTACAACATTTTGTTTTGGCGCATGCGACTGAGATTTATGAGGAATTTGCGGCTGCTCCTCGTATTCAGGCTGCTGCTGTTGTTCCTCACTCTCAACATATTCATACTCTTCATCTTCCAATGCAAAAAAACTTTTAAATCTATTTTTAAGTGACATCTTAAACACCTCCGTTTTCATTACCAACAAGTGATGTACCAATACGAATAAAAGTTGCCCCTTCTTCAATTGCAATTTCATAATCATTGGACATTCCCATAGACAGTTCATGGCAAGGTGCAGTAGAAATCTTTAATGCTTGTACCTCTTGCTGGATCATTTTTAGCCTTTTAAAGCATGTACGAATTAGTTGTTGATCATCTGTAAAGGGTGCCATCGTCATTAAGCCAACAACCTTAATGTTTTGATAAGCTTCCAATCCCTTTACAAAATCGATGACCTCTTCAGGTGAACAGCCATGCTTTGATTCTTCTCCAGAAACATTTACTTGAATAAAGCACTTGATCGGCTTTGTTGCACGTTTATCAATTTCTTTTGCAAGGGAAAGACGATCCAATGAATGGATGTATTCTACCTTATCAATAATGCTTTTCACCTTTCTCGTTTGCAGGGTACCAATAAAATGCCAAATTGCTGTATCTTTAATTTCCTGAAATTTTGCCTGAAGTCCTTCATCGCGGTTTTCACCCAAATGATGGACACCTGCAGCAATTGCTTCTTTTGCCCGTTCAATGCTTACATACTTCGTCACTGCGATGACTTTAATGTCTTCCGGGTTTCGTCCAATACAATTACATATCCTTTTGATGTTTTCCCTGATTGTTAGATAATTTTCCTGAACGTTCATGACTTAAGTTAAGCCTCCTTATTAATGCCGATAAAGCTTAACATTCGTCCTGTTTTTCCGGCATCACGCCGGTGTGAGAAAAACAGGTCATTTTCACAGCTTGTACATTGCTGTGAAATCGTAATGTTTTCTTCCTTTACTCCAGATTCAAGAAGCAAGTATTTGTTAAGCTGTTTTAAATCTAATGTATATTGTCCATCGGAAACTGAGCGATATGGAACAGAATACTTCTTGATAACAATTTTGTTAAATGCAGAAATCACCTTATCATCCACTATGTAGCAGCAATGACCAATTGCAGGTCCAATCGCCACTTTAATGTTCTTGGGATCGGCATCTTCTTCATTGATCCATTTTCTAACCATTTCTCCGCCAATATCATTTACGGTTCCCTTCCAGCCGGCATGGGCAAGACCAATTAAATGTTTTTCGGGGGCTATAAAATAAAGCGGGACACAATCGGCAAAACATAATGACAGCATTACCCCATCATCTTTAGTATATAATCCATCAGAGCCTGAAAGACCATCTTTATATGCTGTTAAGCCTCTTCCACGATCCTGTATGGATACTTTTTCAATATGAGTGGAGTGAATTTGTTCAGCAAATACCCAATTCTTTGTTGGAAAGGAGAGTTTTGATGCTAAAATCTCTCTGTTTTGGACAACCTTTTCCGGCTGGTCCTGCACATGCAATCCAAGATTTAAAGTTGAGTATGCATCACTGCTGACGCCGCCAGATTTTATGGTAAATCCAACGGTGAGACCTTTTATAAGATTATCCCACTGGGGCAGTGATAAAAATGCTGTATCTTTTTGTTGAAAAGGTTCTGCTGCCATTATCATTCAATCCTTTATTTACGATATTTAAAAACATTGTTTCGCACTTATTTTACCACATCTTATCGATTAGGGTTAGTTTGAATGACAAATTATTCATCTACTCCCTCAATTTGTCGATTTATTCTTACTAGAATAACATCTTCCCCTATCTTCACTATATTTCGCCATGGAATGACGAATTCCTCGTCTTTTCCAAAAAAACCTAACATTTTCCCATGACCATTAATAATAATCGCTTGAATTTTCCCATTTGTCACATTGATATCAAAATCATCGATATTTCCAAGCTTTTTCCCATCGGACACATTTACAACATCTTTTGACTGAAATTCTGAAATATACATCATAACGCCTCCTGTCCCTTATAACGACACTCTATTACATATCTATGTAGTGTGGAGGATAAACTATTCAATCGAATAGAAATATTTTTTCATTTATAATGAAAAAGACTACTCATATTGAGCAGCCTTAGTTTTGAATATTTTTATTCATTTGTTTAATTGCGGCTTTTTCTAATCGAGATACTTGTGCTTGGGAAATACCGATTTCTTCAGCGACCTCCATTTGCGTTTTCCCTTGAAAAAATCGTTTCCTGAGAATTAGTTTTTCTCGACTATTAAGACGTCTCATTCCTTCTTTTAAGGCCAATTCTTCAATCCATTGGATATCGCGATTTTTCTCATCGCTTAATTGGTCCATAACAAAAATTGGGTCTCCTCCATCATTATAAATGGGTTCAAATAATGAAACAGGATCCTGAATGGCATCAAGAGCAAAAACAATCTCTTCATGCGGAACTTCCAGTACTCTTGAGATTTCTTCAGCAGTCGGTTCCCTTGATGTTTCACTCATAAGACGTTCTCTAACCTGGAGAGCCTTATAAGCAATATCTCGAAGTGACCGGGAGACACGAATAGGATTATTATCCCTTAAATATCTACGAATTTCTCCGATAATCATTGGTACAGCATATGTTGAAAATTTGACATTCTGGCCTAAGTCAAAATTATCGATTGATTTCATTAATCCAATACAGCCAACTTGAAACAAATCGTCAACAAATTCTCCTCTGTTGTTAAAACGCTGGATTACACTGAGTACCAATCTTAAGTTGCCGTTCACCAGCTCTTCTCTTGCTGATAAGTCTCCATTTTGCATTTGTTTAAATAGCTCTCTCATTTTCTCGTTTTTAAGAACTGGAAGTTTTGAGGTGTCTACTCCACAAATTTCGACTTTATTTCTTGTCACATCTTTCCCTCCTAACAGGAGCTGCTGTACAGTGTTAAGTATCTCCTTGAGTGGAAAAAATATGCACAAGCTAATCATGTCAGGAAGGAATGATATGCTCATTTTATTTGATAAAATAAGGGATTTTTAAATGAAAAAAATTTTTTAAACCATTTTATTAAATTCTTTTTGTAATCTTTTAATAATTCTCTTTTCAAGCCTAGAAATATAGGATTGGGAAATGCCAAGCATATCAGCAACATCTTTTTGCGTCTTTTCTTCTCCGCCCTGTAGACCAAAGCGAAGCTCCATAATTTGTTTTTCGCGGTCATTTAACTGCTGCAGAGCTTTCATTAATAATTTACGATCCACATTTGCTTCAAGATCCTTTGTTATAATGTCGTCTTCGGTGCCTAACACATCGGATAAAAGCAATTCGTTTCCATCCCAATCAATATTTAACGGTTCATCAAAGGATACCTCTGAGCGCAATTTATTGTTTCTTCGCAAATACATGAGAATTTCATTTTCGATACATCTTGAAGCATATGTAGCAAGCTTGATCTTCTTTTCTGGATTAAAGGTATTAACCGCTTTTATTAAACCGATGGTTCCAATGCTTATCAAATCTTCAATATTAATACCAGTATTTTCAAATTTGCGGGCAATATAGACCACAAGACGTAAGTTTCGTTCAATTAGGATTGATCTGGCTGCCTGATCTCCAGAAGGCAGCTTTTGTAGCAAAAGTTCTTCTTCTTCCTTTGAGAGGGGTGGGGGCAATGCTTCACTGCCTCCGATGTAATATACCTCATCAGTTTTGATTCCTAGCTTGATTAATAGTTTATACCATAAGTAAGTAAGGTGTAATTTAAGTTTTTTCATGTTCCTCCCCCTTCTAAAATAAAAGAAACAGAGTAAAATAGAAGTAACCAAATTTTTGCTGAATATCAACTTTAGTCTATAAAACAAGGATATGCATTAAGATACATGCTCAATTGGTTGACCCTGTAGCATTTTCGGATGGACTATACATTCATATTCATTTTCGGAAGACAAGGTTGTACGGTTTAAGCCAACAATTGTTTTATGTACCTTAATTTTTTCATTTTTTGTCTCGATCCACACTTCATCAGGTTTAAAGCCTAATAAAAACTGATTTTCACTACCTACAACGCGATAAGGAATAATTCGGACACGATGTTCCCAAGGATGACCTTCATTACCGCTCTCACTTAATGATTTCATGACATCCTGCTGAAGGGCTTGATTTACAAGCTGATCTGGTAGATAGTCCTTAGCCTTTAACGTATCAATAATCATAACCGGGCTTCTTGTGATTGGATCATAAAGCTGGTTCCCGCTATCAACCAGACCGTTTAACGTAAACTGGGTTGAATCTACACTTATCGTAACAGTTACCATTTGGTCGAAATGAATCTTTTTGGCTTCAAGACCCTCAAGGCGATTCCTTGAAAACAACCACATAATCGGGAAACCGATTAGTACGAACAGCCAGCTTATTGGATGTCCAAAACCTGAAGAATTTGTCATGAATAGCCCATCTAAATATTCCATTTCTGCTTGTAAAAAATAATGGGCGCCAATCATACCACCACCAACCAAAAATGTTACAAAATAAAAGGTTAGCAAGCTTTGAAAAAAAAAGCGAAACCGTTTAAAACCAAAGGCTATGACCACCATCATCATGGAAATGACCATTTTTCCTAGCGGATGTGTCGCCATAAACGCAAATGGTGAAAACATCATCAGGACTATGCTTGAACCTAAAAGGGCTGCAAGAATAATTCGCAGCTTAAAAATTTTCCTTTTCAATGCAATAGCTGTTAAAAGAAGCAGAAACAAATCAAAGGAAAAGTTTAAAAACCAAATAACGTCTAAGTAAATAGACATTCTCTACTCCTTCCCCTCTGGTATAAAGCGAGGCTTCTCAAAAGTGCGGAATATTCTTCATCCCCCATTTATCTTCTTAGCTTACCTCAATCTTAAAGTGGAAGTTTACTGCCCGTTAAGATTGGGATAAAGTGAAATCTATCCTCTTCATCCTATTACTTAGCCCATTATTAACTGAAATAGATGATGACCTATAGCCACTAGTATAAATCTTCATTGATAGGAAGTCTGTCACTTACTGCCGAGAAAATGTAAGAATTTTTGATAGATTATTAGAATTTTTGTCGAGTTTTTAGAAGAAAAAAACGAATTGTAAGAGGCCTTACAAGTAGAATAGTAACGTTCACTATTAAAGAAAGGGTTAAAGTGAGACTTCCATTATTGGGGGCTTTATCCCATTGATGGTTAGCGAGACTTATCGGATCTTTACGGGCAGTTATCCACTACTTATTATTCTTAGATTTACTTGTTTACTGCCCGTTAAGATGGGATAAAGTGAGTCTTCCATTATTGGGGGCTTTATCCCATTGATGGTTAGTGAGACTTCTATCAATGAGGTTTTAAACCAGTAAAGATAAATAAAAAAGAGTGCATAAATCGTATGATCTGCACTCTTTTTTCTTACATGATAATTTTTTATCGACGTTTGTTTCGATTTCTTAAGAATGTCGGGATATCTAATGCATCATCGACTTGTTGAACATTATTGCGAGATGAGGTTTCTTGAACTGGTTCTTCCCGCTTCATTTCACGTTTTGGCATAGCCTTTGCCGTATTGCCAGTGTTAAATTGGCGAGGCTGTTGGCTTAGCGGATTAACCTCTTGTTCAGTAAATCCAGTCGCAATGACAGTAACAACAATTTCATCTTTAAGATTTTCGTTAATAACAGAACCGAAAATCATGTTTACATCTTGATCTGATGCTGTGGCCACAATATCAGCAGCTTCTTGAACTTCATATAAACTCAAGTTTGTACCACCAGTAATGTTCATTAAAACACCTTGAGCACCATCGATTGATTTTTCAAGCAACGGACTTGAAATAGCTTTCTTTGCTGCCTCAGCTGCACGATTTTCGCCAGTTGCAACACCAATCCCCATCAAAGCTGAACCTTTATTTGACATGATCGTCTTCACATCAGCGAAATCAAGGTTAATTAAACCAGGTGTAGCGATCAAGTCAGAGATCCCTTGAACCCCTTGACGTAATACATTATCTGCTTCTCTGAATGCTTCAAGCATCGGTGTGTTTTTGTCGACGATTTCAAGTAGGCGATCATTTGGGATGACAATAAGCGTATCGACAGATTCCTTCATTGAAGAAATCCCGCCAGCAGCTTGCATAGCACGTTTACGGCCTTCGAAAGTAAATGGTCTTGTAACCACCCCAACCGTTAATGCACCGAGATCCTTTGAAATTTGTGCGATAACCGGAGCAGCCCCAGTACCCGTTCCGCCTCCCATACCTGCAGTAACGAATACCATATCCGCGCCTCGCAATGCTTCTTCAATCTGCTCTCTGCTTTCTTCAGCAGCCTTTTTTCCAACCTCAGGGTTTGCACCTGCTCCCAATCCACGGGTAAGCTTTGATCCAATTTGCATTTTAACTTCTGCTTTAGATAAATTTAATGCTTGGGCATCGGTATTAACAGCAATAAATTCAACACCTTGAACTCCATGCTCTATCATTCGATTGACAGCGTTATTACCACCGCCACCTACCCCGATTACTTTTATGGTAGCTAAGCCGTCAATATTTGTATCAAACTCCAACATGCGAAATCCTCCTAATCCATCAAATGACTAATTGATGTGAACTATTCAAAGAAGTAGCCAAAGAACTTCTTTACTTTATTAACCTTTTTCTCCTCTGGTTGTTGCTTATGATTTGAACGTTGTTGCTGTGGCTGTGGTTCCTTAGCAGCGGCTACCTCCACAGTATTTACTGAAACATTTGAACCTATCTTTCTGCCTTGAATTTTGGCATTTTTATGCGCAAATTGAATTAAGCCTACTCCCGTCATATATTGAGGTTCTCTTACTCCAATGTAATCCGGGCTTGCGATTCTTACACTGTTTTGAAGGACTGCTTGTCCTAATTCAAGAACTCCCGGCATCCTAACAGTTCCACCAGTTAGAACAAACCCGCCTGGCAGTTCACGGACACCAAGCCGTTTTAATTCATAAAGAATCATATCGTAAATTTCTTCAAGTCTTGCTTCAATAATATCAGCTATTTCTAATTGATTAAAAGATCTCTTTTGATCTGAACCAATGATGGCAACTTCAAATACTTCGTCTTCTGATGCATGATCATAATAAGCATGTCCATATTTGACTTTAATGCGCTCAGCTTCATCTGTAGTTGTACGCAGGCCGATTGAAATGTCCTTTGTAATATTTTCTCCTCCTACTGGAAGAACACTGGTTGCCACTAAATGATTCTGTTCAAATACCGCGATTGTTGTAGATCCCCCGCCGATGTCAACTAAAGCTACACCCAGGTTTTTCTCATCCTTAGACAGTGCTACAGACCCTGCAGCCTGCGGTTGCAAACAAATATCCGTTATTTCTAAGCCTGCACGCTCTACACAACGCAGCAAATTATGTAATATCGTCTTCGATCCAGTAATGATGGAACCTTCCATTTCCAGACGAACTCCAAGCATTCCTCTAGGGTCGTTGATTTCATCTAATCCATCAACAATAAATTGTCTTGGGATGACATCAATAATTTCCCGTTCTGGTGGAATTGATACAACCTGAGCTGCCTCAATAACTCTTCTAACATCCTCATTGGAAATCTCCCTATTTTCGCTTGAAACTGCTACTACACCATGGCAATCTTGTAAGTGTACATGGTTACCAGTAACACCGACAACAACTCTTTTTAAGGAGATCCCTACCATTCTTTCGGCTTGTTCAACAGCTTTTTTTATAGAATGAACGGTTTCATCTATATCAACTATAGATCCTTTTCTTAATCCTTCTGATTTTACATTACCTACACCAATAATGTTTAAAGTATCATTCGTCATTTCACCAATAATTACTTTAACACTGGATGTACCGATGTCAAGACTTACGAATAATTCATTGCTGTTCATTCTAAGGCACCTCCCCATCTATCAATACTTTCTATTTTATTCGTTTAAGAACAACATGACAATGAATCTAGTTTTACATATTTGTAACAAAATGATTTTTTAACTATTTACTTGTTTTTCACCATATTAGGTTTATTCGTCAAATACTTAATATTCCCTTTTAAATATTCAATTTTTTTTCAGTTTTTCTCTGGAAATAGACCATTTTGATATTAGGATTCTTCTAATGACAGCAATATTTTGAAATAATCTAACCCCAAAGGCAAATACCGCTACTAAATATAAGTCTACACCAAGATGTACACCGAGAAAAGCTAAACTTGCAGCTAAAATGATGTTAAAGAAAAAGCCTGAAACAAAGACAACTTCATCATATATATCCTGCAGATGTGCTCGAATACCTCCTAACAGAGTATCAAAGGCAGCTAATATCGCTATTGATAAGTAATTTGAATATTCAGGGGGAATCCGAAGCTCAGATACCAAACCTAAAAACACACCTAGTATTAGACCTAGAATTGGAAGCCACATGTTATTTTCCCCCTTCTTTTGTTTCTAATGGCTTCATATTTTTCACTCGAATTGTATCTTCATAAGCAGGAATAGTGATGTTTTCTAAAGGCTTTGAAACAGTTAGACTTAGGTTATCAATGGCAAAATCTTCGTCAGTTGTTGACGCACTCATTCTATTATATAGTTTATCGGCATCTTCTGAGATTACTTTAATTTCGATTGGATACGTATTTAAACTGTAATTATCCATTTTTGTCTGGCCGTTAATATCTCTAATGACACTGGAATTAATTAAACGTCTGCCTTGAATCGAAATTTCTTCGGCATCATATGAATTTAATTCATTTATAAGCCGTTTTAACAAATCAGGAGAAATGCTTTGCAGTGGTTGTCCAAGCAATTCCTCAGAAAATAAACTGTCGATAGTAATGATGATACCTGGTCCTGTAACTTCAGTAAGGCCTGCCTCTTTTTCGAGAACATTTAATGTTTCCTTTAAAGCTGCTTCAGGATTCTGATTCTTTTCAGCCTCATAAGTTTCAATGATCTCATTGTATTTCCTAATTTCAGATAGCAGTTCAACCTGAAGCTGCTGTTCCTTTTTCAAGTCTTCTCTCAGCTGCCACATATCCCTTGTATCTCTCACAACAGGCTCTTGTATTGTTCGAAATTGGATCGCAAGCATTAGACCAAATATCATTGTTAAAAGAGAAAAACTAAATCCATTTTTCCAGCTCGTTTGCTTCAATTCAACCACCTGACTGTTCCAAAATTCTTAACTAGGCTTTTAGCGCATTTTATGAAGAGGTCTTGTCCTCTTGTAACAAAGGCTTCATTTTGATTTCGTCTTTTTTCTCAACAGTAACAACAATATTATCATATACAAGTTGATCAAGAATACCTCCAGCAATATTGAGCGCAGGGATTAAAACATCGGGATCACCGATAGCCGAGATAACGAATGGTGCCGGGAATTGATTTCCATCCACGGTTATAACAGGTCCGTTACAATAAATATAGGAATCACTTGATAACCTTTGACCATTAATTGATATCGCATCAGCCCCCGAAATATACAGTTCGTTTATAACATTAAATATATGGCTTTCATGAACAATATAATTATTAACATTTTCGCCATCCGGAATATAGGATGCATCCTCCAATGTCACTTCCACGCCCTCGCCAACAACCGGGAGGTCACCAACATACATACGAAACTTCTCTACATCTTCAACAAGATTATAATAAACTTGTTTTTGATCCTTTAGAGATTCCTCTATTTTTTTTACTTGATCTTGCTTTTCATATAATTCTTTCTGTAATTCACGATTAATTTCTTCGTTATTGATGAGCTGGGATCTTATTTCGTACTCTTTTTGCCATTGTTCAGCTGATATTACATGCTCTTGATTTTTTTCTTTTGTAAGCTGATATGAATAGGAAATTAAAAAACCTACTACAAGGAGGACAAGGGATAAAATAACATATCTACCCCTCAGTTTCATTCTCGACTTCATTCTCCTCCTCCTCTTCATTTAAAGGTTCATATGATTCAAAATAGGAGCCTACTTCCAGATGAATAATCCCCCGGCTATTTTCATCAAGCTGACTGACAATTTCAGGATAAGAGTCCATTTTTTTAGAAAAAGTACGAACAGAAGCGAGGACTTCATAACCATCATTCATATATAGATGGATCAACCACGGATCAGTCTTTTTCGGTGTATGATGGATTTCAGAGATCGAGTTTAAGATACCTGGCGGCAGCTTTTTTAGTTCATCTATCATAACCTCAATTGCATTGTCATTTTCCCAATTGATTAAAACAGGAGCATCTGCGGGTGCTTTAACCTGTTTATCCTTTAATACCTTGCCATTTTCAAGAATTGGAAAATGGGAACCGTCACGCTCAATATAGGCAATACTCTCATGCTCTTCTACTTGTAAAACAATATGGTTCGGCAATTTCTTTTCAACTTGTACATCTTTAATTTGCAAAAGACTTTTTACAGATGTTTTTACTTGTTTCGAGTTGACGCTCCAAAATTCTGATGAAGTCGTAATTCCACTTAGTTCAATGATTTTTTTTGACTCAACCGTTTTATTTCCTTCAACTGAAATACTTGCTACTTTACTTAAAGGAGATTGAAAGTAAATTACCAGCAAAATAAGCAGGAAGAAAACGGATAAAAAAGAAATTAGTCTCCGGTTCGTTTTCTGTTTTCTCTGTTGCTGTAATTTTGGTATACGATCCTCTAACGAAACAACTTTTTTCTCCAATCCTGTTCACCCCACACTATCAGTCACTAGGCAAACTCTCATTTCATTTAAAGAATTCATTTTTTCCCTAAAATTAATTCGAACACACAAAAAGCACTCATATGATTACGAAAAAAAACAACTTTTATAAGAGCAGGTTATTTTTTTTCGAAAACAAACGAAGAGTGTTCATTGTTAATTTCTGATGACTTGTCCTAGTTTAACGATTTAATGATAAAATAGGACTGCCTCAAAAACCAAAGGGTCAGACCCTTTCTGAGACAGCCCATTTGTTAACCGAAAACCATTATTTATAAAAGAGCAGAAAAATTGAGCCATTTCCATCATTTCATGAACAATTTTTATATTGTCATTATAACACAGGAAAAGGAAATAATGGTGATGTTTGTTTAATTTAGGCCGATTATTTCGACTTCTGTTTCCAATGTAATCCCGTACTTATCCAAAACCGTCTTTTTTGTGAATGAAATAAGATCTAATACATCTTGTGCCGTTGCCCCTCCAGCATTCACAATAAAGTTCCCATGCATTTCAGATATTTTAGCACCGCCAATTTGATACCCTTTTAATCCAGCTTCTTCAACTAACTGTCCCGCATATTTTGGAAGAGGATTACGAAAAATACTTCCAGCACATGGGTAATTCCAAGGCTGAGTTTCTCTACGATAATCCTTATTTTTTTGCATAACCGCTACAATATCTTCTTTTTTACCTTTTTGCAAGTTTAATACCGCTTCTATACAAATACCTGGTCTTTTTTCTTGCAAGATAGAGGTTCTGTAGGAGAATTCCATCTCCTCATTCGTTAACCATTCCATCGTACCGTCTTCAAACAAGATATGTGCTTTCTTTAATATTTTTGACATATCGGATCCATGTGCACCAGCATTCATATATACTGCTCCTCCGATAGAACCCGGAATCCCGCTTGAAAACTCTAAACCTGAAAAGCCTTTTTTACTTATGAGCGTTGCGAGCTTAATAACGGAACAACCTCCGCCCACAGTAAGGGTCTCCCCAGCTAACTCAAAATCATCCATTCCCGAACCGAGCTTTATGACAACGCCTTTAATTCCCTTATCCGCAACAAGGAGATTTGAGCCTCTTCCAATTGCTCTCCACTTAACTCCATGTTTTTTTATAATTTGGAAAGCTCTTGCCAGATCGTCTATGCTATTCGGTTCAATAAATAGTTCAGCTGGACCCCCAATTTTCATCGTTGTATGCTTTGCTAACGGTTCATTTTCAATAACCTTGCCTATATTCGCATCCGCCAATTCTTTATATAATGTGTTCATAATAACCTCCTTAAGCTTGCCTTTATTTCCTTGAAAGATTCTTCATCACTTGATATAACCTTGAAGCTGCATCTGGGATACCAAGCTTTTTTGAGGCATTCTTCATCTGATCTAATTTCGCCTCGTTTAATAAGATATCATCAATATGTGATAACAATAACCTTCCGTTAAGTTCTTGTTCACGAAGCATAATTGCCGCATCATGATCACTTAAAGATCTAGCATTTTTTTCTTGGTGATTTGCTGTAACATAGGGACTTGGAATTAATATGCTTGGGATCCCTAATGCAGTTATCTCCGCAAGTGATGTTGCTCCCGCTCTGGAAACAATTAAATCAACACACGCCAATACCTCTGGCATATTATGAATAAATGGTTTAATAACAACATGGGAAGAGTCACCCAATGCATCCATTTCCTTCATGACTTTATCATAATGGACCTCTCCTGTTACATAAACAACCTGGTATGGTTTATCATGTAAAGTCGGAATCATTTCCAAGACAGCTTCATTAATTGCCTTTGCACCACGACTGCCTCCAAAAATTAAGACTGTTTTCTTAAATGCTTTAAGCCCTAAAGAACGTCTCCCCTTTTCAGCATCTTGACCTAAAACCTCAGATGCCCGGGGGTTTCCAGTTAAAACTACTTTATGCTCAGGAAAATACTTTCTTGCATCTTCAAAACAAATGGCGACTTTGTCAACATAACGGGATAAAAATTTATTAGTAATGCCAGGCAAACTATTTTGTTCATGAATGATGGTAGGAATGTTCAGCTTTGAAGCTGCATAGACGACTGGTCCGCAAACATAACCGCCCGTTCCGATTACAACATCAGGTTTAAAATCTCTCAAGTATTTTTTACTTACTTTAACACCTTTTAAAAATCGAGTGACTGTTTTAACATTTTCGAATGATAGTTTTCGTTTAAAGCCTGTAATTTCAATGGCTTTAAAATCGATCCCTTCCCGCTTTACAATGTTATTTTCTAATCCATTATTCGTGCCAATATATAAAAATTCAACATGTGAATGATGTTTTTTAATTTCTTTTATTAACGCAAGGGCAGGGTAAATATGCCCTCCCGTTCCTCCGCCGCTAACGACGATCCTCATTCTAATTCCCCCATTTTATCAATTGTTAAGCATATCGACTAAGTACAATTGTCGCTTCTTCATATGTAAACGTGACGAAGGCTGACTAGTAAGGTACTCACTTAAGGCAAAGATTAAAGCCTAAAGTCTATCGCTTCCCTATCGTCAGCCTCATTATATCATTATCAGGATAAATAACCTTTTGATAAAACTTTAATATTTTGAATACCTGCTAACATTTAATAGGACACCGATCGCCATTAACATTAAGGTCAGCGATGAGCCCCCATAGCTTAAAAATGGCAAGGTAATTCCTGTAACTGGCATGAGACCTGTGACAACTCCAACATTAATCATGACCTGAATCGCAACCATTGTAATGATTCCGATTGCTAAAAAACTGCCATATAAATCAGGAGCACCTAGCGCAATCCTCACTCCTCGCCACAGCAGTAAACCGAAAAGCAAAAGGACAAATGATCCGCCGATAAAACCTAACTCTTCAGCCAGGATGGCGAAAATAAAGTCTGTTTGCGGCTCTGGCAGGTAAAAAAACTTTTGTCTGCTCTGTCCGAGCCCTAATCCAAATAATCCTCCAGGGCCTATAGCATAAAGAGACTGAATAATTTGGAACCCGCTCCCTAACGGGTCTTCCCAGGGATCTAAAAACGAAGTAATCCGCTTAATGCGGTATGGAGCAGATAAAACTAATGCTACAAATCCCGCTACACCTAAGAGACCAAGCCATACAAAATGAGTGATTCTAGCACCCGATACAAAAATCATCACAATACAAGTCCCAACCATTACTGTCCCTGTACCTAAATCAGGCTGCATCATAATAATGCCAAATGCCGAAAAAACAATACCTAAAGAAGGTACCAGACCCTTTTTAAACGAAGTAATCTTCTTCTGGTTTTCAGATAGAAACTTTGCTAAAAAAGCGATCATGGCCAACTTCATAAATTCTGAAGGCTGAATTGAAAAAGCTCCGACCCCAATCCAGCTTCTTGAGCCGTTTCTTTCCATGCCTATTCCAGGAATTAATACGGCGATTAAAAGGAAAAAGCAAATGATGATTAACATTTTTGCCCATGATCTCCATGTCCAATAATCAACATTCATTAAAAAGAACATAGCGATAACACCTACGCCAGCAAATAGGAGCTGCCGCTTAGCAAAAAAGAAAGAATCATCGAATTTATACGTCGCCCACACCGCACTAGCACTGTATACCATAATGAGACCAACTGTTAAAAGGAGCAACGTAAGGATCACTAAAATAAAGTCTGGTGTAGACCTTTTTGCTGTCAACGCCGAACACCCCAGTACCAATTTATTTAAGGGCTTTGGCAAGACAAAAAGCGCAGAGTGCGCCTTTAAAAAAATCTAGAAAAAATCGTACAAGCCCTTACTTAAGCTTATGCACGGCATGTATAAAAATGTCTCCTCTTTGTTCAAAAGTTTTATATTGATCCCAGCTTGCACAGGCCGGTGATAAAAGAATAACATCATTTTCTTCGGAGATTTCAAACGCCGTTTTTACCGCTTGTTCCACATTATCGACACGTTTGACAACTTCTATTCCACTTTCGATTGCAATCCTCTCTAATTTTGGAGCTGTTTGACCGAATAAAATCATTGCTTTTACATTTTCCAAATATGGCTTTAATTCATCAAATTCATTTCCGCGATCAAGTCCTCCAGCCAGCAAAATAGTTGGTCCGGAAAATGCTTGAAGAGCTTTACTCGTTGCTAAAATATTGGTTGCTTTTGAATCATTATAAAAACGACGGCTGTTTATCGTTTCAACATATTGAAGTCGATGTTTAACACCTGTAAAGGATGTCAGAACTTTATGGATGGATTCGTTTGCTACACCCCTTGTTTTAACTGCAGAAACAGCAGCAAGGATATTTTCAAGGTTGTGAATACCAGGTAATACGATATCAGCCAAAGAAATGATTTTTTCACCCTTAAACCAAATGCAGTTTTCTTTTATATAGGTGCCGCCATCTAGTTCAGTTGTTGTAGAGAAATAGAGTTTTTTCCCATTCGATTTTTCTGAACGCTCACAAACTTCCCGATCATCAAAATTAATAATCGAAACATCAGATTCCGCTTGGTTCTCATAAATTTTTCCCTTTGCGTAGACATACTCTTTCTTCGTTCCATGATAATCTAAATGTGCATCAAAAATATTTAATATGATTGCAACTGCAGGCTTAAACTCGATCGTTCCTAATAGTTGGAAAGATGATAATTCCATCACAATGACATTATCTTTTGTAGCCTTCTGTGCAACCTCACAAGCAACCGTTCCGATGTTTCCTGCAATTAATGGTTGCTGTTGATCTTCCTTAAGCATTTCATATATTAATGTTGTTGTCGTAGTTTTCCCGTTTGAACCAGTAATTGCGATAATGTCAGCTTCAGATACTTTATAGGCTAATTCAACCTCTGTAATAATTGGGAGATTGAGCTCTTCAGCCAGAGAAATCAATGGATTTGAATATGGGATGCCAGGATTTTTCACAACTAAATCTACTGTGTTTTCTTCAAGTAATGAAAGTGGATGTCCCCCGCAAACAACCTTTATCCCGAGTTCTTTTAATTCTTGAACAGCTTCATCCGTTTCCGTTGCTTTTAAATCATTAACTGTTACCTTAGCTCCAAGCTGATGCAACAATTTAGTGGCTGCTAAGCCGCTTTTTGCCAATCCTATAACTAAAATCTCTTTATGTATATAATCACTAATCTTTTTCACTTACATCCACACCTCAATATAGATTCCAAGCACTGCAAAAACAAACCCTATTGTCCAGAATGTAACAACAACCCGCCACTCAGACCAGCCAACTAATTCATAATGATGATGAAGCGGGCTCATTTTAAATACTCTTTTTCCAGTTGTTTTAAATGAAAGTACTTGAATGATCACTGATAGCGTCTCAATAACAAATACTCCTCCGATTAAAACAAGTAGAATTTCCAGTTTTGTTAAAATCGCAATTGTAACAATTGCTCCACCTAGGGCTAGTGAACCAGTATCACCCATAAATACTTTTGCCGGATGCGCATTAAATACTAAAAATCCTAATACTGCCCCTACAACAGCTACTGAAAAAATTGCAACGTCATATTGAGATTGATTCCAGGCAAGAACAGCAAAAGCACCAAAGGCAACAGCAGCAGTACCTGATAATAATCCATCTAAACCATCTGTCAGGTTTACTGCATTTGATCCCCCGACAAGCATGAAAATGACAAGTACAACATAACCCCATCCTAAATCGAAGGATAAAGCAGTACCTGGAATAGCAATTTCTGTTGAAAACCCATATTGGGTAAAGACTAGGTAAAAGATAACGGCAATGATAACTTGGCCGAGTAATTTTTGTCTTGATGTTAATCCAAGGTTTCTTTTCATAACGACCTTTATAAAGTCATCTAGAAACCCTAGTAATCCATAGCCAACTGTTACAAACAATAGCAAATACATTTCAACACTTAATTGAGAAAATTTTCCTGTCATCACAATGGTTGTTATGATGATCGAAAAGATGATCATAACTCCTCCCATCGTTGGCGTTCCCGATTTTTTTTGATGTGATTTAGGACCTTCCTCCCTTATGCTCTGACCAAATTTTAATCTCCTTAGGAAAGGAATAATGATTGGAGAAAGCAGTACACTTATTAAAAATCCCATGACGAGCGTTATTAAAATTACCTGCTCTAGCATGTATATTCCCTCCCTTCTTTCTTCGTTCCGGTCAAAATCTCGCCCATTTGAACATTGAAACGATCATATAAGCAGTATGCATTAATATGTGTATTTAACTGTATGTCATTCATTTTATCAACTTCTCTTTCTATCCTTTGTACCTATCCTATGATGGAAATGGGGACGAAACGACACCTATTTATCTTACATTCCGGTCCCCATTTCAAGCATAGACTAGTTTTGTTTCATTGCTTTTGTATTTTCCCTACAATATTACAGATCAATATAATGTTTCTTTTCTTATTTGAATATTTACTTGCTTTTATTAATGGCTTGTAAAGCAACTTCCTTGTCATCAAAATCAAATGTTTGATTACCGATAATCTGGTATGTTTCATGGCCTTTCCCGGCGATTAAGATGACATCACCTTTTTTCGCTTTATCAATTGCGAAGAAAATCGCTTCTTCCCGATTTGAAATCAATTGATAATGCTCTCCAGTCACCCCTGCTTCCATGTCTTTAAGAATCATCATTGGGTCTTCACTTCTTGGGTTATCTGATGTAAAAATTGGTTCGTCACTATATTTTACTGCAATTTTTGCCATTAGCGGTCTTTTCGTTTTATCTCGATCACCGCCGCAGCCTACTATACAATACACCTTGCCTTCAGCAAATTGCTTTATTGTTTGAAGAACATTTTCTAAACTATCAGGAGTATGGGCATAGTCGACAATTACAGTATAATCCTGACCGCCTGTTACAAGTTCAAAGCGTCCTCTGACTCCCTCAATTTTCTCTATTGCTTTAATAATCGTAGTTAATTCAACACCTGATGCTAAACTAGCAGATACAGCGGCCAAAACATTATAAACACTAAATTTTCCGAGCATCTTAATGATTACTTTTTTCGTGCCGACAGGTGTTATTAATTCAAATTCAGTTCCTTTTGAGGTCATTTTTATTTCTTTAGCCATTATATCAGCATTATTATCAATGCCATACGTGATGATTTTAGCTGCTGTCATTTTCTTGAATTCTTCTGAAGCTTCTTCATCTGCATTTAAAACGGCAATTTTAATATGATCATGATCATAACGATTTCCTAATTGAGCAAATAAAAGCCCTTTTGCATATTTATATGCTTCCATCGTTTTATGATAATCTAAATGATCCTGTGAAAGGTTTGTAAAAACAGCAACATTGAAATCACAACCATGTATTCTCCCTAAATGAAGGGCATGGGAGGAAACCTCCATAACAGCATGGGAAACTTCTTTATCCTTCATCTCCTGGAATGTCTTTTGTAGTGTCAAACTTTCAGGAGTAGTATTTCTTACACTTTTCAATTCCTCTGCTATTTTTATGTACATCGTACCAATCAAACCGGTTGTTTTATTAGCCTCATTTAAGATCTTTTCAATGATATGTGTTGTTGTTGTTTTCCCATTCGTCCCGGTTACTCCAATTAAGTGTAAATCATGAGTCGGCTGACCATAAAAGATATCTGCCAGCACCGCCATTGCCCGTTTTGTATCCTTTACTACAATTACAGGAATTGCTAACCCTTCCAGCTGCCTTTCGGCCAAAATTGCCGCAGCCCCACTTTCCTGTGCCTTCTTTGCATAGTCATGGCCATCAACTGTATAACCTTTTATACAAATAAATAAACTGCCATCCTTAACTTCTCTTGAATCCATCTCAATCGATGTAATAATGGGATTGTCTTTTACTTCAATAGAAGTCTCATGCAAATATGTAAGTAACTCTTTTAATTTCACGTTTCTTTCCTACTTTCATAAAGGTTCAGGTTGAAATTTAAAAACAGCAGTTGTTGTTTTTAAAAGCCTATACCCTGCTTCATCATGCTCCGTTATTATTTTATCTTACTTAAATAAAAAGAGCTATCCTTCGTTTCATTTTCTTTTGAAAAAGGTAGTTAAAATTTAAATGTTTTATTTTTTTGAATTTTTTGTCCCGCCTATTAAACAGAAAGAAAGCCTGACAATCTTGCTTTCTAAAACGCAATTGCCATGCTTTCTAAAGGATTACTCGTTTACTTCGCTCTCCTTTTTATCGCTTTCGCCTAAATAGACCCGTATTGTCGAGCCCTCTTTTACTTTTACACCTGCTTCTGGGGATTGCTGCACAACAACATCTCCTTCACCAGCAACATCTAGCTTCAAGTTTACAAACTGCTCTGTTAACTCTTGTTTAGTCAGCCCTAAAATATTCGGGATTTCGACTAATTTTGTGTCCAGCCATTTATATTCCTTTTCAATTTGGTTTTTTCTAGGCTTTACACCTAGTTCTGGCAAGACATCACGCATGATATTGCCTACAATTGGAGCAGCGACGGTTCCACCAAATTGGACGGTTCCTTTAGGATTATCAACCGCAACATAAACTACCACTTGGGGATCATCCGCTGGAGCAAATCCGATAAATGAAACGATATGATTGTTTTCCATGTAACGACCATCTTTAACCTTTTGGGCTGTACCGGTTTTTCCGCCTACGCGATAGCCGTCAACATATGCATTACGTCCTGTTCCAAGTGCAACGACACTTTCAAGTGCATAACGGATTTCCTTCGATGTTTCTTCAGAGATGACCCGTTTTTTTGCTACAGGTGTCTGTCTACTGATCACCTCGTTTGTTACAGGGTCTACCCATTCCTTTGCAATATAAGGAGTATATAATATTCCTCCATTAACTGCAGCAGAAACAGCAGCCACCTGTTGGATCGGTGTGACAGAGACACCCTGACCAAACGCTGTTGTGGCGAGCTCAACAGGTCCAACTCTCTCAGGGTTAAACAAAATCCCTCTTCCTTCACCTTGGAGGTCGATCCCTGTTTTTTGACCAAAGCCAAAATCCTTAATATATTTAAAAAGAGTTTCTTCACCAAGTCGTTCACCAAGTTCCACAAAACCAGGGTTACATGAGTTTTGTACAACTTCTAAAAAAGTTTGATGACCATGTCCTCCTCTTTTCCAGCATCGAAGCCTAGCTCCGTCTACCTCTACCGAACCGCTATCATTAAATGTATCTTTCGTTAAATTCACCTTATTTTCTTCTAACGCTGCTGCTAATGTAATGATCTTAAAGGTCGATCCTGGCTCGTACGTACTCCAAACAGGTAAATTGCGGTTGTACACGGTCGGGTCAACCTCTCTAAAATTAGCAGGATCGAAATCAGGTCTGCTGGACATTGCTAAAATTTCACCATTATTAGGATTCATCGCAATCGCAATAATACCGTCTGGATTATAGGTTGCTTGTACATTATCCAATTCACGTTCAATAATTGTTTGAACTCGAGAATCAATCGTTAATTTTAAATTATTCCCATCTTCAGGAGGTGTGTAATCATCTGCTTCATCAGGCATTCTTTGTCCTTTCGCATCAGAAAAAAACTTTACATATCCTTTTTCACCCTTTAGCTGCTCATCATAGTAAGCCTCTAGACCTAATAATCCTTGGTTATCAATTCCGGCAAAACCGAGAACATGTGATAAATAGCTTCCGAATGGATAGTAACGTTTTGAATCCTCAGCAATATAAATTCCTTTTAAATTCAAATCCCTTACTTCATTTGCTTTAGCATGTGAAATTTTTCGGCCTTCTGGATTGATCCTGACGATTGATTCATTTTCAGTAACATGTTTATACGCTTTTTCCTCTGACATATTTAATACAGCTGCCAATTGTTTTGCGGTTTCTGCAGGATTTTCAATTTGTCTTGGTACTACATATATAGTAGGAGCACTCATGTTAGTTGCCAATTTTACACCGTTGCGATCTAAAATTTCCCCACGCTCAGGTTCAAAAGGAATATTTCTGCTCCATAAATCCTTAGCACCAGATGTTAAAGTATCCCCAAGAAAAAATTGAACGTACCCTAGACGTATATCAATCACTAAGAAAATGAAAAAACCGAATAGCAACGTTAAAGCAAGCCGCTTTCTAACCGTTACATTTGATACCCGCATATCCTTTACTCCCCCTTGTCTAGGCTCGTTCAAATATATGCTTGTACATGGTTAGATAGAACTTTTTACAGGAGTGTTTTTAGTTCTGGAATCGGATAAAGCGAGACTTCCAACAGTGGGAGTTTTCTCGAAGTACAGGATGTACAAGTGCCGCCTTTGCCACAGGACGTGGCGAATTCGGCCATCTCCCATTGTTGGTTAGCTGGACTTATCGGATCTTTACGGGCAGTTATCCCCTACTTATCTTATTAGCTTATATCGAATCTTTATTTTGGGGTTTTACTGCCCGTTTAGATTGGGATAAAAAGAGGCTGACCAAAGGGACAACCCCTTTTGAGACAGCCTCTGATTCTTTATTCCGTTTCACTTTCTTCAGTTGTTTCGTTCTCTTCCGTTGTTTCGTTCTCTTCCGTTGTTTCTTTCTTTTCCGTTGCTCCTAAGGTGACTGATAATACATCTCCTTTTTTCAGCGAACTATCCTTTTTAATACTTTGCTCGACAACATAACCGGAGCCTTCCGTCTCAACGGATAAACCTAATAGATTAGCTATCTTCATGACATCCCGTTTTGACCAGCCTGCAATATTTGGCATTTTCACATTTTCAGAGACTTGAAGAAACACTTTTTCATTCACAATAACTGATGTTTCAGCTTCAGGGTATTGTGCTGTTATGTTCTCTCCGCTTCCAAGAA
Source organism: uncultured Metabacillus sp. (assembly GCF_947503125.1). Taxonomy (GTDB): domain Bacteria; phylum Bacillota; class Bacilli; order Bacillales; family Bacillaceae; genus Metabacillus. The sequence goes on along the minus strand of NZ_CANNCR010000001.1, from coordinate 156,199 downwards.
GGATTGGCTCCAATCCTAGTTCTTTCAATTTATTTGCAGCCTCTGTAGTCTTCATTCCGACTAGTGAAGGTAGTGTCATTCCATTATCTGCTTCGTCCTCACTATTTGTCGTATCCGTTTCTTCGGTTGGTTCTATTTGCAAATACTGAAGACTATTTTTCATCACCGTATTAAAAATCATTGACGTTGGCACAGATCCTGCTTTTCCTTCCAATTTAGGCTTTTGAACAGCGACATAAACAATCAACTCTGGATCATCCTTTGGCGCCATCCCAAGAAAGGAAAAGACATGATTATCATTACCAGATAAATAGCGCCCTTTTTCAGGTGAATAAATTTGGGCTGTTCCTGTTTTACCAGCAACTTCATAACCTTCAATTCGGAATGGTTTACCTGTACCGTTTTCAGAGCTAACAACCGTTTTTAAAATATTTAACACTTCCGTTGCTGTTTTTTCGGATATCGGCTGACCAACAACCTTTGGTTTTGTCTGTTTTACGATTTCATTGTTATCGGTATCGACAATTTTATCGATCACATATGGTTTCATCATTTTCCCATTATTTGCAATAGCTGTTGCTGCTTGGATTTGTTGAATCGGTGTAACAGCTGATGCTTGTCCGAATGCAGTTGTCACTCGGTCACGATGTGTTTTAAAGTTAATGTTGCTATTGGCCTCATTTGGAAGATCGATTCCTGTTTTTGCAAGGAAACCAAACTTATTTAAATATTGATATAATCGATCAGTGCCTAATAGCTTATCTGCAATTAATGAAAAACCAACATTTGAGGAGCGTTGTACCCCTTCATTGTATGTAATCGGTCCCCATCCCGACCCATTATGGTCAGAAATATCCGGCCCTTCAATCGCATATTTCCCTGACTGAAAATAGGCATTACCATTGTATACTCCTTCTTCGATTGCAGCTGCAAGTGTAAAGATTTTCATCGTTGATCCTGGTTCAAATGGATAAGAAATCACGTCATTTGTATATGACGAAATATCTCTGATATTAGGATCAAAGCTTGGACGCTGTCCCATAGCCAATATTTTACCTGTTTTCGGGTCTGCAACAACAGCGATTATCTTCTCAGGTGAAAACTCATCAACAACTTGATTCATTGCATCCTCAAGAAAGGTTTGGATTTTCTGGTCAATTGTTAAATAAACATCATTGCCATTTTGTGGTGCAACAATTTCATCATCACTATTTGGGAGCTTCCAATTATAATTGTCTTTCTCAAATTTCACATAGCCATCTTCTTCATGCAAATATTTCTCAAGCGTTTTTTCCAGACCCATCATGCCAACAGTTTCTTTCGTCTCCTCTTGAGTTTGAGCATAGCCAATTAAATGGGAAGCAAACACACCATTTGGATAGAAACGTTGTTTATCAGGGATAAACGTAATACCAGGAAGCTCTAATTCTTCAATTTTTTCTTTAAGTGTTTGACTAAGATCCCGGCCGGCTGAACCAAATTCAACTTGGAACAAATCTTCTTTAGAAAGGATCGATTTTACTTCACTAACTTTCATATCAAGTAGTGGGGCAAGCTTTTGAGCAGTTTCATCAACATCAACAACATGCTGTGGTTTTTTAGGATTTGTTGTTACTTTTTCATCTAATATCGCAATAAGTTTATAGGAGGTTTTATCCTCTGCTATAACCTCTCCGCTATGATCCAGGATTTTTCCCCGAGTGGCTTCAATCGGTCGTTGTTCTTCATAAAGTTCCTCCGCTCTTGCAGCCAAGGCTTCACCATGAACTGTTCCTGTTGCTTGAATGTAAAAAAAACGGATAAATATGACTAAAAAAAGAAGAGCAAATAGTAAAGACAAAATCGCTGCTCCTCTATTCATATTTAAGTTTTTATTTGTTATCTTCATGCCTACCTCCTCATTCATTTTTTATTTTATCATAGACTTCCATCAGTGGGGTTTTTCCCCGTTAAGAATGGAGTATGTGTTTTAAGGGGGATATAAAAAAGCTGGCTACACCACCTAAACATGTGTAGCTCAGCTCTCTATATCATCTGTTAGTTAATTAGTTCTGAACACTCTTTACATTGTTTTGATCTAAAGTTAAACCTAGTTCTTTTGCCTTTTCCCAGATGCGTTCGTATGTGCTTAATTCCTCAACTTGTACATGGAGGTCACTATTCAGCTTCGTCTGCTTTTCAATTTTAGCTTCTGTTTTTTGAATTTCAATATTGGTTTGATAGACAGTGTAGCTTTTTGTAATAATCGTTACTGCGCCAAATACGAGAAGGCCGATAAATAAGGCGATAAGGAATTTTTCTCCAGGTGTTACCGAAGCTCTTCTCTTAATAATAATTGGTTCTTGTACGCGTTGCTGCTGTTGTTGCTCCTGCCTTTGTTGTTCTAATTTCATCGCTAAATTGCTCATGTTTGTAACCTCCTTTTATTTTCTAATGGCAATCTATACTTGTTACATTTTCTCCGCAATTCTTAATTTAGCTGACCTTGCCCGGTTGTTTTCCTCAAGCTCTTTTTCTGATGGAATTATAGGCTTTCTAGTTATTATTTTTACTTTTGGTTCATAGCCTTCCGGTATAAATGGCAAATTACGAGGGAGTTCAGGCGGTGTTGCTGCCTCTTTAAAAGCAGATTTACAAATGCGATCTTCTAACGAATGAAAGGTAATGACACTTACTCTGCCATTTGGTTTTAATAAGTCAATTGACTGCTCAATTGCTTCCTCAAAAACCTTCAATTCATCATTAACTGCAATTCGAATCGCCTGAAAAATCCGCTTAGCTGGATGTCCACCTTTTCTCCTAGCTGGAGCAGGTATTGCTTCCTTAATAATTTCTACTAACTCTCCTGTGGTACAAATTGGTTGATTATCTCTATATGCTTCAATTTTTCGTGCAATCTGCTTTGAAAATTTTTCTTCACCATATTTGAAAAAGATCTTTACTAGCTCCTCATATGACCACTTATTTACAACATCATAGGCTGATCGATCAGATTGTTGATCCATCCTCATATCTAATGGCGCATCGTGATGGTAGCTAAATCCTCTTTCAGGTGTATCCAGTTGTGGTGAAGATACACCGAGGTCAAAAATAATTCCATCTACTTTTTCAACGCCATGTTCTGCGAGTTTTTCAGTGAGGTAACGGAAATTGCTTTTTATTAAGGTTACCTGACTCTTATACTGTTCCAACTTTTTTTCTGCATTCGCTAATGCCACATCATCCTGGTCAAACGCAAACAACCGACCAGCTTTCGATAATTTTGATAACAAATAGCTGCTATGTCCAGCACCGCCTAATGTACAATCCACATATGTACCATCTGGCTTAACTTGTAAGCCATCGACCGTTTCCTTTAACAAGACCGTTGTATGTTCAAACATAAGTTGTACCACCTTTTCAAATCTTTTTTTGATCTGCTTGTCCACTTTACTATTCATTTTTTGCTTAAGAGAGAATTATATATCAAAATCAATCATATTTTCAGCAATTTCTTCAAATGAATCCTCTTGTTCAGCAACATAATTTTCCCAAATGGACTTGCTCCATAACTCAATTCGATTTGAAACGCCGATAACAACACACTCTTTCTCAAGTTTTGCATACTGCAAGAGAGGTGTAGCAATATTAACACGACCTTGCTTGTCCAATTCACATTCGGTCGCACCTGAAAAGAAGAAACGGGTAAATGCACGAGCATCTTTTTTTGTTAGCGGGAGGGCTTTTAATTTTTCTTCAATCTGCTTCCATTCACTCATCGGATATCCAAACAAGCATTGATCTAAGCCTCTTGTTAGGACAAATGTCTCTCCAAGTCCTTCTCTGAACTTAGAAGGGACAATCATTCTGCCTTTTAAATCGATGGTGTGATGGTATTCTCCCATAAACATGCTCGTTGCCCCCACTTTCTCTCCTCATCTCACCACTTTCCCCCACTTATCTCCACTTCCTATTTTACAGATGTTTTCATAAAAAAAAAACCCTGTATAAACAGGATTTTCAAAAAACTTTTATTTAAATTTTGACAATTTTATGTTTACCATTAAAAGAATATGACAAGTTTAGCAATTCTCCTACAAATTCCGGCCCGAATTTATTTAAATAGTAATATATATTCCAAATTCTCTCTTGGGGCTGCAAATTTGGGAGCAACGATAACTCCATTGCTTTAAATTTAGAAATCTGTACCTCATGCTGTTGTTGTTTACGTTTCTCAACAGTACGATGTAAAAAGTCGAGTTGTTCCTGAATAAATAGTCCATTCTTTTTCAATAACGGTTCTAGGCTTTTATCAATTTTTAATGCAGCCTCAATTAAACCTTCATGAATACCTGAAATTTTTTGTTTTGCCTCTTCAACTAGTGGAGTCATATCCACTGGTGATACTGATTGTAGAAAATCATCAATTAATTTTCCCACACCATTTTGCAGTACATCTTCTAGCGAGATATTGGCTTCTGTCATATTTCTTTCAATCGATCGTTCTAAAAGAGTGATCGTTAATCTCGGTAAAACAGGAGGCATTTTGATTTCCATGATTGAAAAGACTCGCTTTAGCTCAGCCCAATAGGTTACTTCACCAGGGCCCGCGATAAAGGCAAGTGTAGGAAATAAATGTTCCTGCATGATAGGTCTTGTAACGACATTATTACTTAGTTTTTGTGGATAAGTATTTATTAAATCGATCAATTCTGCCTTTGATAAAGATAAGCCAATTTCAGAAACAAAAAATTCTTCATCATTTTTTCGTTCAATTAAAAAACGCTCTCCCTCATGATGATAAAAAAGATTTGCGCTGTTCTCAGGCATTTCAATAATTGAGCGATAATGATGTGCATGCATTTCCTCCTGTTGTATTTTTACAGCATCATACAAACTGCGATTTTGATCAACAATCGACAGAAAACAGGCTTTTTCAAGTTGACGAAGACCCGGGTCGCCTGAATTAACAAGAACTAAACCTTCATGTTTAAATAACTCCATAATGGCATGCTCAAAGAATTCAACATATGTCGCTGAGTTCTGAATCATACTAATTAGTTGCTCTAATAAATGATTTGAATGGTCCGTTTCTCCAAATGCTTCAAATACTTGTTCGATCCACTCCACTGTTTTTTGCTTGTTTAATGGCAAGTCAGAGACCGGTTGCTTTTTAAGTGGAGAATCTTTAATAGCCATTTTTTTGGGAAGATGGTTCTTTGCAGCAAAAACATGGTTAATTTCCGCAAAATCATGATCTTCTCCAGCAATCCAGAACACTGGAATAACAGGAATACCCAGCTTCTTTTCTTCATTTTTAGCTAATACAAGTATCGAAATAATCTTATGTATCGTATACAATGGGCCTGTTAAGAGACCAGCTTGTTGACCGCCAATAACCACTACACTTTCAGGGTGCTTTAATCGCTCGATATTTTCTAACGTTTTCTCAAGATTTCCTGAAAATCGCTTTGCGTACCGCTTTAAATAAGCTGATAACTCTTCACGCTGAAAGGAACGATTTTTTAAGTCCGCAGCTCTATGTTGAAAAACCTCATTAGTATGGATGTTATAATCGAAGAATTTGTCTTGCTTTAACTTCTGCTCATTGAAGTCGTTCATAAATTGATTTGAAGAGCGCAGGGAGAGTTCAAAAATCTCCATATATGTAACTTCCTTTCTAGATTTATGATATACCAAGGTTGAGTATAGCATTTATAGTGCTGAAACAAAAAAACTTTGCTTAAAAACATCTTGTATCCACTTCTATATTACAAAAAGACATTACTTAAGTAATCCACTTAGAAAAAAGACTATCAACAGCCGGGACTTGGTGTCTGTTAAGATGGGATAAAAGCATTCTGAATGATTCCAGCCGCTATACCATATATGGTTAAAACGATGTAACTGACAAAGAAAAACAAAAATGACATTCGCCAAACCTTTTTTGACGTTCTTGCAATTGATGATTGTGTCCGTTTATTCTCCATATAATAAACAAGTAAAGATAGGCTGAAAATCCCTACTATTATATACAGTAGAAAAGAACGTCCAAATAGGGTTAACAACAGAAAATGAACAGACATAATAAAGAAAATCGTTGATATATCGAAAGTCAAAAGGATCGATTTCTTTTTATTTTTTACGATTAGTCGCAAGGTGAAGAGTAAAAAAATAAAGCAAACGATAGGAAGTGCAAAAGCAATTGAAATGATCCATATAAAGAAATCCATCATCATGTCACCTAACGCTCTCCATTCCTTTTATGGCATGATAAAGAAAAGTAATGTGTGGGTATGATTTGTTGGTATTGACCGCTTGATTTATTAAATAGCCTAAAATAGAATCAATTTCTGTCTGTCGTCCACTTTGAACATCTTTCAACATCGAGGAGCTATTTTCAGAGGTGTTTTTACAAATCGATTGTACATGATCCCATAGATATTTTTCTTTCTCCAACCCCAATATATGGACAACTTCAAGAAAAAGTTCATGCAGTATTTTTTTATAATGGCGGTTCTCTATTAATAAACCATTTTTCACATGTAAAACAGCAGTTAGTGGATTTATTGTTGCGTTAACAACCAACTTCTCTGAAAGCATTTTTTTCCAATCAACTTTTATTTCGATTGGAAAGGAAGGATCTTGTTCCCTTAATAATTGATCAAAAATGAAATGACATTTATTTTTCTGACTATAAGGAGAGATTTTCGTGACTCCCACTCCAGTATGATGCACTGTGTTATCATCTGCACGTAATGCCCCGTGTTCAGCAATCCCTAACAGAATTTGATGCTCAGTTAATGATGACAAATATGTTATATGCCCCATCCCATTTTGAAGAAATAAGACAGTTCGTGGTGATTGGTTTTTCAAGAGTGAAATAACCTGCTCAATATCATATTGTTTAACTGTTACAATTAACAACTGTTCTTTATAGTTGCTTGAAAAATCGGCTTTTATAGACGTTTTAACATGTGTACCATCTTTTAGCATTGATAAGCCATTTTGATTAATTAGATCTGCTTGTTCTTTTCGCTTTGTATAAAGGGTAATTACATGGTTCTTACTTAGATAAAAGCTATAAAGCAGACCGATTGAACCACCGCCAATAATTCCAATTTCCACCTTAACCACCTACATTTATCTTACTAGTATCTATGTGTATTTCCCATTTTCAGTAAATTGCCATTTTTTACGTATCATTAGCATAATCATATCAAAATAACCGTTGAATTTACTAGAACTTTGCCTAATGATTGAAAATGTAATTCCCATTCGTAAAGCTCTCAAATAGTTGAAAGCGATTAACTTATTAAGCTGCATTAATGATAAGTATCATGCTATAATATATAGTAGCTTATTTTCATGTTAAATTAAAATATTCTTAATATTTGATTTGCATCAAGGGGGAATAAATCATGTTTAAAGTTGAAAGATTGTTAGTTAATTATAAAACCTTGGAGGAATTTAAGAAATTTAGAGAGTATGGCATTCAAGAGCTTTCCATGCTTGAGGATCTTCAATCAAATATGATTGAAAACGACAGCGACTCACCTTTTTATGGGATTTATTTTGGCGATAAGCTTGTTGCACGAATGAGTCTTTACCGTGTGGACAAAAAATTTGATCAATATTTTAGTCCGAAGCAGGATTATTTAGAGCTTTGGAAGCTTGAGGTTTTACCTGGTTATCAAGGGAATGGCTATGGCAGAGCACTTGTTGAATATGCAAAATCATTTAATTTGCCTATTAAAACGAACCCGCGGGTAAAATCTGGGGATTTTTGGTCAAAAATGGGGTTTGAGCCAGTTAAATATGATATGGAACGTGATAAGGGTGAAAATCCATTAGTATGGTATCCTGCTGGGGTAACGGAACAACAACAATAATAAAAGTGATCCTACCGAATAGACAGAGGGCTGACATGCATCAGCCCCCTCTCAATTATTTCTCTACTCTCTCTAAATTTCCGTTTTTATCCATTTGGAATTTTACTTTTCTATTTCTCTCGTCCTCTTGAAGAATGACCATTTTTCTCGCACGATCCATAATTTCAATCAATGCATGATAATCCTCTTCAATAACGGCTAAATGATTTGTCAGTGTTTCCTTTTCTTGTTGAAGAGTTGCTACTTTTTCTTCTAATTCACGTATTTTCCCTTTTAAATGTTGATTTTCTTGTTGAATTTCTTGGACAGATGGAGCTTCCTCGTATTGCTGAAGAAATGAAATAAGTTCTTTAATGGTATTTTTTGATTGTCCAGTTTGCGTATTGTTTACTTCTTTTACATTCTGCTTCTCCACTGGCTCTTCCTTTTGCTGAGGAAGGGTTCTCAGTTCTTTTCTCTGTTTTTTCGCAACCTCAATCCCCGTCTTATACTGTTTACGGACATGAGAATTCCAGCGAAACCCGCAGGCAGCAGCTGTTCTCGATAACTTTCTGCCTACTTCCTCAAATGCCGCAAGCTGTGTTGCACCTTCGCGGATATGTCTTAGCACAACCTCCGCTAATAATAAATCCTCATCATGTGTCCAAGCATCTTGACGCGTAGTAGTCATCTATAATCCCTCCAATAGTCACTTTTTTTCTATACATATGCAACTACTAGAATAGATAGACTAAATACAATCTATTACTTGTAAAAGAAAAAGCAAAAATGCTCAGATTGCCTTGATAAAGCAAAAAAATACTATGGTGTCAGTCTTTTTCAAATAAACATAATGATGTAACACATATAAAGGTAAACTTATGATATGAAACTTTTTTTCAACAAGGTTTTCGGCACACTAAGGATTGATTTATTCTTGAATTACTCCGTATTAAGCCTGTTTTAGAGTAATTTTTCTAAAAAATAAAAGCGTGAAGATCATTGATCCTCACGCTTTTATTAGCTGTAACAAATAATTATTTGTTCACAACGTCTTTTCCTTTGTATGTTCCACATGCTTTACATACACGGTGAGCAAGTTTGCTTTCACCGCAATTTGGGCATTCTACCATACCAGGTACTTGTAATTTAAAATGCGTACGACGTAGTCTTTTTCTTGTTTTAGAAGTTCTTCTAAAAGGTACAGCCATTATTCCCACCTCCTTAAAGAGCGTTGCATTCAAACCGATGAAAGTCGGTTTCGATTTTGTTATAAGCTAATTTAATTTAGCTATCCTCATTTTCGAAGAATTTTGCCAAACCGGCCAAACGCGGGTCAACCTTGTCTTTCTGTTCTTCTTCAGAAATAACTTGCCAGTCTTTCCCTGATTGCGGAGCAACGCCTTCTTCATTTGTACCATCATCACAGAATACCTGTATCGGAATTTCTAATAGGATTAATTCTTTAATAACAGGTGTTAAATCAACCATTTCACCTTCAGCAAGATAAAAATCCTCATCCGTATCATAATCTGCTGGTTTTAATAAAATTGTTTCAGTTGTATCAATTGAAAATGGATACTGAACATCCACTAATGTTCGAGAACAAGGCAGAACCATTGAACCTGAAATTGACAAATGAAACGTTACCTTGGTCGAGCTAATATCCGCTCTTCCGTTTACGTTTACTAGAGAAAGATCACGAATATCTTTATGACTTGTGATCAGTTCACTTAAATCAATTTCTTCATCAATCCTCAATCCCTTGCTTTGCAATTGATGTAGTTGACTAATTGTCCATTTCAACATGTTATCACCTCAAGGCAACAAAGGTAATTATAGCCTTCGTAATAATATTTGTCAATATTTTTTCTTTACAGTGTTAGTATTGATGAAAAATGCTTTTTTAACAATGTAAGTAAGCATAACTTTTTGTACTTAGTTTTAGCGTCTAGTTCCAGGCGCCATCGGCGAAGCACAGGACGTGCAAGTGCAGTTAATGCGACAGGATGTTGCGTAGTTAACTGCCTCTAGGGTCTAGTCAAATAGGAATTGAAGGTAAAGAACACCTTCTATTCCTATTCGCCTTATGATTGTCGCCGAATGCTAAGCGCCTTACGATTTCTTATTAACATGTCTTATTTTAAACATCCTGTAAAGTCATTTCAAGCTATTATGATATTAAGTTTAAGTTCAATCATTCTTTGCTGTATAATGAAAATCGATACTATAAAAAAAGTGGTGATCTTGTGCACGCTTTAGGTCTAGTTGTTGAATATAATCCTTTTCATAATGGTCATTATTATCACTTAATACAATCCATAAAAAAAACAAATGCGGATATTGTAATTGCAGTGATGAGCGGAAACTTTTTGCAAAGAGGAGAACCTGCTATTGTTTCGAAGTGGGAAAGGGCGAAAATGGCATTGCATAGTGGCATTGATATAGTGGTTGAGCTTCCTTATGCTTTTGCAACACAAAAGGCAGAGACATTTGCGAGTGGTGCGGTTTCGATATTAGAAGCATTACATTGTCGATCACTTTGTTTTGGAAGTGAGTCTGGGGAAATCTACCCTTTTTTAGAAGCGAATGAATTTCTTTTGCATCACAAAGAACAATATAATCACTTTATCAAAAAATATATGAAAACTGGTGTGAGTTATCCTTCAGCCTTAACACTTGCCTTCCAGGAGATATCCAATGGACAAGACATACTTGACTTGTCGTTGCCAAATAATATCCTTGGTTATTATTATGTGAAAGCCATTAACCGACAGCAAGCCAAAATAAAACCATACACAATTAAACGGACTGCTGCAGGTTATCATGAACAAAACTTTGTTTCTCCTTCAATTGCAAGTGCAACTAGTATTAGAAAAGCTATATTTTCAAAAGAAGGGTCTATTACGAATTATGTCCCAAATGAGACGCTTCAAATAATGAATCAATATAAAAGTCATTTTGGATTGTTACATAATTGGGAACATTATTTTGACTTCTTAAAATACACCTTGATAACAATGAGTTCGGAGGAGCTGCTTACCATTTACGAAGCAGAAGAAGGGCTGGAAAACAGAATCAAAAAAATCATTCAATCCTCAGAAAGCTTTCAGCATTTCATGGAACAACTCAAAACAAAACGATATACATGGACAAGGCTTCAAAGACTATGTACCCATATTTTAACGAGAACGACTAAACAGCAGATTAGCTCTATCAACGAAGGTGAGACAGCCCCATATATTAGGCTATTAGGTATGTCAATAAAGGGACAGGAATATTTGAATGCTGTAAAAAAACAAATCGAACTACCGATCGTTTCGAAACTTTCAACATTTCAGCATCCATTGTTAGAGATTGATATTAGGGCATCAGCTGCATATAACATGATATTTTCTGAACCACTTCGCTCCAAGCTTTTAAAGGAAGAATATGCAACCCCGCCCATTAGACTTTAAATGATATTAAAAGAGAAGGGATAATAAAGACTATCCTTTCTCTTTAAGATTTATTAGATATTCGACCGCTTCATCAAACGTATCGATCGGAATGATCTTCATATCTGTATTGATTTTTTCTCCTGCTTTTACCGCCTCTTTGTAATTCGATGCAGGGCTATCCTTTTCATTAGGTGCAAAGAAAATATCAATTCCAGCATGATCAGCAGCAACAATCTTTTGAGAAATCCCTCCGATTGGTCCTACTTCCCCTTCCGTATTAATTGTTCCAGTCCCTGCAATTTCATAGCCTTTTGTTAAATCACCTTTTGTTAACTGATTATATATTTCCAGTGACATCATTAATCCGGCAGAAGGGCCGCCTATTTCCTCTGTATCGAGTTTTATATTAGGCTCTACCTCTAGTTTGCGATCTGTTACTAAAGAAATTCCAATCCCAACTTTAGTAGGCTCATCTTTAAAAGCTGCAAGCTTTATCTTCTCTTGTTTTTGTTCTTCATCTCGTTCAAAGGTAATCGATATTTCCTCCCCAGCTTTCTTTTGCGCTACATATTCAATAAATTGTTCAGCTGTTTGAAACTCCTGCTGATCTACTTTAAATATACGATCCCCAACCTTAAGAACCTCTGCTGCCGGCATATCATCGATAATTCCGTCAACATAGATCCCATTGAATGAATAATGCACCGGCTTATTTGCTTTTTTGTAAGCAACAGAAATCGCTGCTTCCTGTGAAGCCTCCATCATATGTAATTGCCTTTTAAAATATTCTTCATCTGACTCTTCTTCTCTTTTAATCTCCTCTAGCGGGTGAATATAATAAAAATCATTCAGCTTGGCCCATATATAAGTAATCGGATTTGCCCTACCAAAGCGGACAGTTGTTAAAGAAAAACTCCCCTCTTCATCCTTATATCCGTTTTCAACCTCGATAATCGGTTCCAGCTCTGAAGCCATTCCTGGCTGTGTCACATAATAAGGAAGCTTTATAAAGGTCATGATAAGTACAATCATTGCTAGCAAAATAATGGAACGTATAAAAGTCTTACTCTTCACAAAAATTAGTCTCCTTCCACTTTGCAATAAGTGTATGTATTTTTTCAACATGCTGCAAGGCTTCCTTCTCACCTATTTCAATTATTTCTTTAATATTCGTAAAAGCGCGGGAGCTATATTGTTCTACATACGGCCGAATCATTATATCTGAAGCTATTTCCCGATGGTGTACTAGCTCATCTTGCATTATATCAAGACTTTGCATGATGACATCAAATATTGACGTAATCTCTTCATTTCGTTTTACATGTGATACATCAACTGCAATGATGATGTCTGCGCCCATTTCTTTTACGACTGAAACAGGAACCCGATCGACAACACCTCCATCAACTAATAGTTTACCATTTATTTTTTCAGGCACAAAAATACCAGGGATTGCAATACTTGCTCTGACAGCATCTGCCACAGGACCATCCTTAAAAATAACCTTACTACCATCATATAAGTCTGTTGCGACTACCGCAACCGGAATGTCTAATTCTGAGAACGTCTTACGATGTGTAAATAAACGGATCAATTCCTTTACCCGGTTACCTGCAATAAAGCCCATTTTCGGAACCGTAAAATCTAAATAATACTTTCGTTTGAAAGCTAAGGCAAATTGATACATTCTTTCTATACTTAATCCAGAAGCATAAAAACATCCAACAAGTGCCCCCATGCTGCTTCCAGCGATTAAATCAACCTGAATCCCTGAATCTCGTAAAACCTTCAATACCCCCAAATGCGCAAACCCTCTTGCTCCACCTGACCCAAGCGCTAGACCGATTTTTGGCTCCTTCGTCAAGGGGATGCCCTCCTTTTGGTTGAAGGAAAGTTCCTTCAAGAAAAAATTTTTTTATATTAAGTTATGATTAAATGAGCGGATTCATCCAAAATTCTTTTCTAAATAAGATATACGACATTCTTATGGTCTAAAATGCACACCTATTCTCGTATATTGAAATAAAGAGGTTGTACGACAAACATAGAATTCTTTCACATATTTACTACCGTACAAATGCATTCAGATTTTAGGGGGCATCATTTTGAGTCTTTCAAACCTGAAAACCATTTTTATCGCTATTTTTATCGGCGGGCTAACGGTTGCCATTATCCTCAATCCAGAACAATCACTTGTTGCATCAACTAGAGGATTAAAGATTTGGTGGGAGGTTGTATTCCCATCTTTATTGCCTTTTTTTATTGTATCAGAATTACTAATAGGATTTGGAGTTGTGAAGTTTATCGGTGTTTTGCTTGAACCGTTAATGCGGCCGATATTTCGGGTACCTGGTGTGGGAGGCTTTGTTTGGGCAATGGGAATGGCCTCAGGGAATCCGGCTGGAGCAAAGCTGACAGCTAGAATACGACAAGAAAAGCAAATTACTTCCATACAAGCAGAACGTTTAGTTTCATTTACCAGCTCTTCAAATCCCTTATTTATTTTCGGTGCAGTTGCTGTTGGCTTTTTCGGTGAACCGTCACTTGGATTTTTATTAGCTTCCGCCCATTACTTAGGTAATTTATGTGTAGGATTAACGATGAGATTTTATGGAGGATCAGAAAAACAATTTGAGAGAGGAAAAAAATACAAATTATTGCCTTCACTAAAACTTGCCTTTAAAGAATTGCATGTAACAAGGATCAACGAAACACGTCCTTTAGGAAAAATGCTGGGTGATGCAGTAATATCGTCGATCCAAACATTGCTTATGATCGGAGGCTTTATCATTCTTTTTTCTGTTTTTAATCAGATTTTAGCGCTGGTTCATGTCACCGCATGGTTAGCAGCTGTTTTTTCAGGACTACTATCGCTATTACATCTTGCTACAAGTTTAAGTGTGCCTCTTATTACCGGAATCTTTGAAATTACGCTTGGGAATCAGCTCGTCAGTAAAGCAGCCGCGGATTTATTAGATAAGGTGATGATTGCAAGCTTTATTTTAGCCTTTGGCGGCTTATCAATCCAGGCACAGGTAGCAAGTATTTTAGCAGAGACAGATATTCGTTTTCAGCCCTTTTTTATTGCACGAATTTTACAGGGAATCTACTCATCTATTATCGCATTCTTTTTATTTAAGCCCCTGTATTTAGATTTAAAAGCCGAACACTCAAATTCACTGCCTGTCTTCTTAATGGAACATAGTCCTGATTGGGCAAAAGATTATTGGGAAGTTACGATTCATATTGGCCCGCTTATCACCATTATTTCATTGTTTGTTTATATTTATTTATACGGTAAGCGGAATGTGTTTACGAAGACAACATGATAACAAATAAAGGTGAGGATTCCCCTCACCCCTTATTCGTTAAATTTACTTTTCAATGCCTTTTCAACTGCTTCAGGCACTAGCTCCGCAATATTCCCTTTAAATTTAGCAACCTCTTTTACAATGCTGGAACTTAAAAATGAATATTGATTATTTGTCATCATGAAAAAAGTTTCAATTTGATCGTCAAGCACTCTGTTCATAGAGGTAATTTGCATCTCATATTCAAAATCGGATACTGCACGAAGACCTCTTAAAATGGATTTCGCTTGCTTTTCACGAGCATAATCGATAAGCAGTCCTTTATATGACTCAACAATCACATTTGGGAGTTCCTTTGTTACTTCCCTAATTAATTCACAACGCTCTTCCACTGAAAATAAGGGCTGTTTTGAGGAATTGTTTAATACACAAACATATACTTGATCAAATACCTTTGCACCTCTTTTAATAATATCCAAATGTCCGTATGTAATTGGATCGAAGCTTCCTGGACATACTGCTATGCTTCCCATCATTTATTCCTCCTCTAAACGACTCTTATATCCGTAAATGGATATTTTGGTCATGCCGTAAGTTTCATTTTTCATTAAAGAAAATTGAGAAATCCCCTCAGGTAATTGTACATCTGCGGCATGTTCCGTAATAATAAATCCATTTTTCTGCAACAAAAAATTTTCTCCAATCGAGCTGATAAGCGCTTTCAATTTTTGTTGCTTATACGGCGGATCTAAAAAGATTAAATCAAATCGAAGCTCACGTTTTATAATCGCTTTTAATGCCCGCTCTGCATCATTTCGATATACTTCAGCGGCATCTTCAGCATGACATGCCTCAAGATTTTTATGTATCGTTTGAATCGCCTTATGTTCACGATCTACGAAAATGCAGCGCTCGATACCGCGGCTAATGGCCTCAATGCCCAAGCCTCCGCTTCCAGCAAACAAATCAAGGGCAATTCCTCCTTCAAAATATGGGCCAACCATATTGAAAATGGCTTCCTTCACTTTATCTGTTGTAGGTCTCGTCGTAACACCGGGAACTGCTTTTAATGGCCTGCCTTTATATTGACCTGATACTACTCTCATTTCTTTCACCACTACTTTTTAAATTAACATCATAAAATAGAAAAACTTTATTAGGTTAAAATATATCCAAGCTTTATCCTACCATACGCATTTAATAGGATACAATATGTAACCTCTTTGAATCGAAAAAGAAAAATTTTAACATTTATGTATATGGAAAAACCAATTGGTGATAATGAATAGTAACAACATCGATTCGTTGATGTTGTTGCCAACCGCGGAGAAGACTTACGTTTCCCCATAAGTTCTTCCTCCGGTTTCTCCTCTCCCTTTGCCTTCAACCTTTTATCGTTAAAAGGTATTGAAGGACCCTGCAGAGAATATTTGCAGGGTTTTTTTATTTATTCCTTAAAAATTTTCTCTATTCTTCTCATTTATTTCTCTTCATGATATAGTAATGTGTCGGACATTTAAATAAACAAAAAAATTTTACTTGTTAGGGGGAAGGACAATGATTCAACGATTTATAGAAATGGGTGAAGGCTACTCAGATATTTATGAACTTATTGAAAATGCCAAAGCAAATAAACACCGTGTATCGAAACTGATTGCCTTACATACAAAAGTAAATGAACGTGAAGTTACTTCTTTAGTTGTAGTTATGCGGCCTACTGATCCAGGGAATTTTCAAGCGCTTTATATATGCCGAGAAGGAATTCCAAACCCTAACTTCACGCAAAATAAACGATATGAGTTGTTTGAAGAGATAGCTTCCTTTTTAAATAAGGAGATTATTCAAATTACTGTTAAGCCATCTACAATGTTTAATGAACTGGACCTATATTATCAGTATCTAATTGGGATCCTGAGACTGAATCATTATATCCCGCCATTACAATAGCTCATTGATTGGCATTCTGTTAATTTTAATAAAAGCAGACCTTTAGTTATCCAATGGTCTGCTTTTTACCATATAATAGTCACAGATTATAAACCAATCTTATAATCATATTCCTTCGCCTTATCCACCTTGGATTCATATTCTAATTTTAAGTAAGGCTTATAAGAAGGCTCTGCATGTTTAACGAACGAATAGGATGTAAGCTTTTGTACAGTTTGTTCCGCCATTTCCATATTGCAATATAGAACAACATATTTCAGCCTTTTTGAAACATAGTGGACGTTTCCGAATTTTCTAAGCATCTTTATATGTTTTAATGAGTGAAGCCAAACAACGATACCTTGTCGCTTTTCAAACATAATGATTCTCCCTTATAAATAAGAAAAACGCTTGCGCTTTTCAATGATGTCGGAAGTCTGTAACCAGACTCAGTGAAAAAGACGAAATAAATTTCTAACTAATCAATCATACAAAGTCTAGCAAAAATTTTCACTTCTCACAATATTTCATCAAAAAAATTTTTAGTAAAACAAATTTAACCATAAAATGAGAGGCTGTCTCAAAAGAGCTGATCCCCTTCAACAAATATCAATATAAGGAAACTTTCGTCCTATATTGTGTTTTTGGGTCTAACTCTTTAGTTTGAGACAACCTCTTAAGAAACCTTGCAACCGCAGCTTCCGCCTGAACCACAACCTCCGCCGCAACTTGAACCTGTATCAAAAAATGGATTTCCGGTCGGAACTTTAATATGTTCAGAAACGGCTTGACCAACTTGAACACTGATTTCATCAAGTAAAGCTTGCAATTCATTTTCAGCTTTTTTAAAAGTAGCTACACTCTCATTTAAATCGAGCTCTCTTTTTATATCTCTCATTTCCTTTGATATCTTTCGATAATCAGGATGATATTTACCAAAACGCTGGACATCTTCATATAAATCCTTTGTTTTTGTAAATTGAGAAATAAGCTGTTGCGCGTTTTTATCATTTTTTAATCTATAATAACTGCGGCGATATGCTTCAGCCGGTTCAGATTGAAGCACTAATTCCGCAAGATGATCTGCTTGATCAAGCAGTAACATGCTTTCCATAGTAGCAAACATAGAGTATTTGCACCTCCGTCATTCATTTTACCACGTTTGCTAAAAAATGAAAAACATCTGCCCTTTGAGTTTGGTTTATTGGATGGTGACTTCCCACGTTTTTTTCAGATTATAACTAGAGGAATCATTATGAACAACCTCAACTGTTATAATATGATTTCCCTGTTCAAGCCCTCTTACTACAAAAGCTGCCGTATTCATATCATCAACTTTTTTACCATCTACATAGACGGTAAGATGACCTTCACCTGCTACTTTTTTTCCGCCTGCTTCTTTAAATATAAAATTCGGAATATAACATTCCACATAAACAGCCCTATTCCTCACATGATGTTTTATGGTGAAAGGTGATTGACTTTTTTGGCTTACAACTTCAATAGCATCCTTTGATACATCTGCAATTTGAATCGGGATTACATTTACGGAACCTTCTGGCCTTGGCTTGTCCTCTGTACAACCTGACAAACAAAGTATGATCACAAAAAGAGCTAATAATCTCTTCATTGTTTCGCCTCCTTTTTAGTATTGTTTACCATAAAGATTAAAATCATGAGTCGTTAAAAATTGACAAAAACGACTTATAAAAAGTCGTTTAGTCTTGTTGCCTCATCGAGTGAAACATTGCAATCATCATCGAGGCCATTTGTACTGAATTTGAAAATTGCTGAACTTTGTGGGGGATTGTTTTTTGATAGTAATTCATCATATTTAGTTCTAATGACTCTAAATCAGTGGGATTTCTTGAAAGTTTTCGGAACCAGATTGGCTGCTCTCTTAAAAATTTTTGCCGTTCTTTATTTGCGCGAATATGTTCTTGTACTTCTTTTCTCATTTAACCACTCCTACAGAAGTCACAATTAGTGATCAATCCTTTCTAAATGAAAAAGGATGTTGATTACCATTAGATGAACTCTGTCTTGAACCCTTTGATAATCCAAATTGATCAAACAATCCTTGTATTGTTGATATTGTATTGCTCATATTTGAAATATGATGGTTAACTGTATTAATATCCATATTTTTTACTGCCGCAAGCACTTGAGACATAATGTCGGTTTTTTTTTTCGCTGTTTGTTCCTCTTCTATATGATCTTCCCGGTATTGCTTCCAAACTTCATCATTTTCACCAAGTAAGTACCAATCCTCAAACACTTCCTGCCATTCTTTGTTTCCTTTTCTTACTTCTTGTACGAGCTTAGGATGCTGTTTGACAAATTCCTTAAATTGTTGAACAGATTGATGTGTTTTTTTCGATGCCATTATCTTCACCTCAATGCTTTTACCTATCATATCTTATCGAAAAAGAAACATGAATGTTCGCCCATTTTTTATTTAATTTGATACTAAATTAATCATTGCTCCTACATTGAATATTTTGGTAAAATATCACTAGCAAAAGGAGAGGGTTAGCCATGACAAAAGAAGAGCTATTGCAATTGACGAAAGAGATTTTACAAGAGGCAGATGATGAGGATCAATATGTCCTTCAGCTTTTACTCAGCGGGTTAAAAAGGAAACAATTTCATGAAAAGGGCTCTTATATCGGTGCACTCCTTCATGCGGAAGGTGAATTTAAAGATAATCATTTCACCATAAAAATCCCAAATACTCCGATTATCCAAAATTCATTACAAATTGTCCATGGCGGTATTACTGCCACTCTGTTAGATTCAGCTATGGGGGGGCTTGTTCATCACGTATTGCCTCCAAACAAGACTGCTGTAACCACAGAAATAAAAATTAATTATGTAGCCCCTGGTGTTGGAAAAGAATTAACATGCAAAACCAACATTATTCATAAGGGAAATAAAACAGTTGTAACAGAAGGAAAAGTTTTCCGAGACGATGGAACACTAATAGCACATAGTACTGCAAGCTTTTTTATTATAAACCGGAGTTAAATTGCCAAAAAAGGTACAACTATACATATAGAAGTTTACCCAAAATAAAAGGGTCGCATCTCCCAAGTACAATATATGGATGCCTATAATTCATATATTGGTTAATTGGAGACATCAGACCCTTTTTAATTTTCAAGCTGTTTTCATTTTTTAATAAAATTTTGCGTGTAATACAAACCATCAACACCTACACCTAAATGAGTAAATTCTTCATTTAATAATGTTTCACGGTGTCCCTTGCTATTCAACCAGCCCTCTGAAGCTGCTATCCCATCTACATATTGTGCGGCAATATTTTCACCAGCCATTTCATATATCACATCTAGATCGGCAAGCCGGTCAACTAATGTTCCTTCAGTTGGGGATTCATGTGAGAAATAATCATTAACCTTCATATCCTGACTGTGTAAAAAGGCAACCTCTGATGTCGAATCGTCCCACTTAACAGCGGGCACATTATGACGGGCACGAATGACATTTGTTATCGACAAAATTTGTTGTTCTGCCCCATTCTCTATTTTTTCCCATTTTGCTTCACTAATTTCGTCAGCTTCAATGAGTTCTCCGCGATATGTTACTTCATATGAACGCTGCTTTATGAATGTTTCGGCATCCAACACACGTATACTTGATAATATTCCATCAAACTTATCAATATATAATTGCACATAAACATCTTCTAGCTTAACAGTAGGTCTTGTATTCATATCTTCCTCAGAAAATTCAAATCGGTATGAATTTCCTTCATATTCTAATGAAATACTTGGGGAAACAGGTGCAATTTTGAATACTTCCTGGACAGGTTGTCCAATTTTAAATGGCTCTGCGTTGACATCACTACCGATGGCATATACAGTTACAACCCGCTGACCTAATATTCCGATTTGCAAGTATTGCTTATCAGACACTTGATAAATCCACCAATCATAATCATACGCAGAAGGGTCAATCCGGTCTGGTTCTCCAAAAAGAGCTGTGATTTCTTCTGAGGATTTATTCATTAAGGACAATATCCCCTCATCAGGCAGCTTAGCTGTTTGAACTTTTTTCTCAGACTCTTCCTTTAATAATTCTTCATTCGAAATCTGAACATTTTCTTCCTCATGTTGCTCAGATGGAGTATATTGGCCAAAATAGATAAATAGGGTGTAACTTAAAAAGATGATTAAAAAAATGACGACCGTTCGGATCAAAATACGCAGTTTAATCCCCTCCTTTACAGCTCTGCTTTCTATCATTATATGAAATGTGACGATTGATATACTAGTTATTTGTAGTGTATATATTAATACTATTGTTCCCGACCAAATAGTCTGTTAAACGTAGTATAGTATATGTTTATCGATTTTTCTAATATAAAGAATTCGTAAGTTCTCCATCTTAATATGGGTTTCTTATTATATTATACTAAATATTTATGATCTGGTGGATAAAAAATAGACACCTGCAAAAAAGGTGTCTACCGAATAACATTGTGACATAAAACTATATTACCTTCCGATAAACATCTGTGTCCAATAGTGACCATATGAACCGCCTTTTGCATACCCAACACCAATTTCTGTAACATCACGCTTCAATATATTGGCACGATGCCCCGGGCTCTGCATCCACGCTTTTACGACTGCCTCAGGAGTTCGCTGCCCAGCAGCAATATTTTCTGCTGCTGTTCTGTAAGAGATCCCAAAGTTTTTCATCATCGTAAATGGCGACCCATATGTAGGTGAAGTATGACTGAAGTAATTTCGGTCTCTCATATCAACAGATTTATAGCGAGCTACTCGTGATAATTCCCAATTTCCTCTTAATGGAGGTAATCCCGCCTTCTGTCTTTCAGCATTTGTTAGTGAGATCACCTGCTGTTCAATTGATTTTGTTCCACTTATTTGTGGAATGTTCACCTTTTGACCCGGATAAATTAAATTAGGATTTTTAAACTGTGGATTGGCATTTATAATTTCTGATAAGCCAACCTGATAACGCTGTGAAATAAGCCATAGAGTATCCCCGCTTCTAACAGTATGAGTAGTCGTTTGGCCAAAAACGTTTTGCGGGAATGAAAATAGCCCAATTAATAAAAAAGCATCACTAAACGTTGTATTGTTTTAGTCATTGTACACCCTCCTTCATCGAATAGTTTTACCCATAAAGGAAGTTTTAACTCTATAAAAATAAGCCCTGCCATTAAAGTTGATAACTTTGCATTGCATGTTGCATTCATTCGTACTATTATTAAAAAAGATGCTTGATTCTTTAAGGTGCATTTTTTGTTATGCGTTTACACAATGTAAGGTATGGTACATGATTAAGCTAAGCAAACAATATTTTCACTTTAACTTTTTAAGATAATTAAGCTATAATATATTATGGTGAAAAGGCTTTAGGAGGGACATACATATGAGAATGGAAGGTACAGGTATTGAAGGTGTAACACTTGATTTATCTCGTCTAACTGAAATCATGGAAGATCATGGCCTTGTTTTAGCGGGTCAATGGGATTATGAGCGTGTTACATATGATCGCAAAATCGAAACAAAAGGGGAGATTTATTATCTGCGTATCCAAGGGTACGCTGTAGAAGGTGATGTCGGCGGACGTCATGCAGTCATCAAATTAATTACACCACTTTTAGGTAGATATTACTACCCACACGGTGTTGAGTATGGTGAAGGAGAAAACTTCCCAGCAAGTGTTGTTAACACTAGCAAAACTGTATTAAAGCAAGTTTCTGAGGCATTACAAAAAGCTCTATAATTGCAAGTTAAAAAGGGTCAGGCCCCTAAACACGAATAGATGGAGTTTCTAATATTAGATCCACTATATTGTGTTCGAAGGGTTCCGACCTTTTGTTTTGAATTGACTCTTTTGCAGTCTTTTTTAAAAAAAGTCAAATAATACTGATGTCCCTTGAGATGGCAGCATTTCTTTAAGTAAGATCACTTGCTGTTCTTCACCTTGAATCATACCTATTTCAAAGAGTTTTTGTGGATCAGAATGTCCAAGTAAAATGGATGTTAATGTTCCAATATTTATGATTAATCCCTTTTTAGGCGGATTTGTGCATGAACCCTTTTCTTTTTGAAATGTTTTAATCGAATTCCCTTGTAAAAAGAACGTACCATTATTCCATGTACATATCGGATCAGATAGATGCAAAATTAGCGGATCCTCACCTTGAATATAAAACGGATATTTTTCAAAAAACCTTATGATATTAACAATTCTCCCCATAAAATAAGGGTGAATTTCTGTTTTAACCCTAGGGTTTGGGATAAACAATGTCATCCGATCTTCTTCATGTGTTTTCCATTTTACTGACGATACCATTGAGTCATGCTGACAAATAAAGTTCCAAAAATCCTTTTTCGTCGATTCATTTAATACAACAACTTCATGAACAATTAATTCGCGATCCTTCACTGTATAAAGCATATAACCGTCTTCTTGTCTTTGATCATTCACATGTATAATAGCATGCTCAGCTTTCTTTAGTACAACATCTTGCCACCAGCTTTGATCTCGGATTAACAGACCATTATATTTTTCAGAAAAGAACTCGTATATATTCATTAAAGAAGAAAGTGCCTCTTCCTTTGTCTTTCGGATAAAGGATCCGTTGGAACTATGTATAAAAATTAAATCTTCTTTCGATATGGTATAAGATTTTTCCGAGCAAATCATTTCCCAGCCAAATTTTCGGTAAAATGGAACAGAAAAAGGATGCAAATATGAAATATCATACCCTTCATTATTCATCCAATGTAAACTTTCATTTAGTAAGCTTGCAACTTTCCGGTTCCTTCTTGCCTCTGGCCATGTTGCTACCGAGGCAACCCCTCCCATTTTAAACACTTGGTTTTTTAGTTTCACTTGTAAAGGGTATACATGAAGCTTTGCAATAAGCTTATTTTCCTCGAAATCTCCTAGAATATACTGCATATCTAACTTTCTTTTTACCTCAGTCATTTCATGATCAGCAACCTTATATTGAAAAGCATATTCTGATAATGCGATGACATCCTGATAATCCTCATTTGTAATTTCCCGAATCACGTTTATTCACTCCCTTTCGGTGGAAAGGGGAACAAGCCCTCATTCCACCGCTTAATGTTTCATTCTAAATCTTTCTTTTGAATCTCCCATTTTAAAAAGCGGCCATCTTTTTTCGTACAGATCATCCCTAATTTTTCGAAAAGTCTTATTGATTGATCTTGCCTAACATCACACTCCATAACAATCCTTTTAACAAATTTTTGATAGGTTAACCAATCAATAAAGGCATCGACTGCTTCAAATGCGAGCGATTCATCTACATCCTTATCCTCTACATGATAACATAGTTCAACATCACCTTCCTTTGAAGGCTTTCCTAACAATAAAATATCACCAATTATTTTCTTTTCTTCATAAAGAATAATTAACCATAATCCACACTCTTTTTCTGGCTGCTTGTTTTCTAAGCATTCAATGTAAAAAGGAAGGAAGCCCTTTACAAAAGATGATGGCCAACTATAAGGGAATTCAATTGGCGACCGTTTATCCAGCTCCTTTCGATGAAACACTAATGATTTAGCAATGTCGAGAGAACATGGTATTATCATTAGCCGATTCGTTAAAATTTCGATCAAACCATTCTCCCCCCTTTGAATTTTTAATAAATACAACGGACTTTCCAAGCATAGATCAAACATATACAAATAAATAAAAAAGGTGGTTTAGAACAGTTTATTCTAAACCACCTTGTAAATATGTTTAAAACCCTAATATTGCTTTAATAACTGATGTTGTTTCACCACCGCTATAAAACACATACAACAATAAATATACCGCAACACCCGTAATTCCTGAAAAAAACCAGATAATACTCGTTATCGGTCCTAATTTACGATGTCGTTCGTAATTTTTTTTATAACCTGTAACCAAAGTAACAATTCCTAATATAGCTCCTACTGTTGCTAATGTAATATGAAAAATCAAAAAGACTGTATAATAAATTTCAATATTTTCCGGTCCGCCAAAAGCAGTATTTCCAATAAATATCGTTCTAGAAGCATAGATTAGGAAAAACAGAACGGCAAAAATCGCTGCAACCGTCATCGCTTTCCTATGGGCATCAATTTTTCGTTGTTTAATTAAGTACCAGCCAATAGCTACAGTCATTGCACTTAATACTATAAAAGTCGTACTAATAGTAGGCAAAATAGGTAATGAAGTATTCATTTTTATTCCTTCCTTTATGTTATCGAAACAGAAACAATACCGATTTTATGTATGTGGTGACGCAATTTCAAATCCCTTTCCCTTACTGCCTTGCCAGAAAGAGCTGCGTCACCATGACCTTATTTTACTGGTTCAGGAGAAAAATCCTTTTTCATATCAATTTCATCTTTTTGACGTTCTTTACGAGCCCATTGGAAAAAGATATAGGCGAGAATAGTACCGTAAACAATTTCTTGGATGATTTTCATTAGAACGCCGCCTAGTTGTTGATCCTCAAGAAGCGGTAACGTATTAAACATTTCAGGGCCAGTTAAATTCAAGCCTGACAACATATCAGCAGGTACACATAATGCCAGAGCATTTATCCATGCTTGAGGCTCTGAGTAGGTCGCATACATTGGGTCTGTTGCAAAAATAATCAATGCACAGGCAGGAGTAAGCAAAACACCATCGGCAAAGATGTAGCCAACCTTTTTAATACCTGTAAGCGATTTCCACTCAGGCAATGTATTAAGTAATGGAAACCACATAAACAAGGCTGCAAAAAAGATAATCGTTGTTATTGCTGCATGGTAAACAGGGTCTGTTTTCACAAAATCAAATACTAATGGAACATGATAAAGTGAAAATACACCGTTAAAAAGAATTAGAGCAATAATTGGATTTGTAAACACCTTCATTAATGGCTTAATAACCGGACGATAAATGATTGCTTTCCACAACCAAACCGGAATACCAAGAATTAATAATGGTGGAACAACTAAATACAAAATAGCCATTTGCGTCATGTGGGCACTAAACATAATATGTCCAAGTAAATCAACTGGACTGCCTTTGCTAATATATAATGCCACGATACTACTAATAAATAATAATTTCTGTTTTGTGGAGACAGGAGTACTTTCTGAAAATTTCGAACGCCATGGTCCAATAATTAAAAAATACAAAAGAGTTATTAATATCATAACGACTAAAAAATAAGGACTCCATAACGCACGAAATCCAAATATTCCAAAGCTCATTTCCAAATCAGCTCCTTAAGCTAGTCCTTCAAACCAATTATACACATCTGTTTATCCCGTATCAATGAACGTTCTATGACAAACAATGGTCACCACGTAAAAGAAAAGATAAAAGGACAATCAGCATCAAAAGCCAATTGCCCTTTTTCATAATATCTACCACCAGATAATCGTAACAAAGGTTAAGATTGTTAAAGCAGCTACTCCGACACCAGAGTATAAAAATAATGCTGCTGTTTCATGACCTTTGTGACTCATATGCATGAAGTAATATAATTGGAATATTACTTGAATAACCGCTAATGTAATAATAAATGGAACTTTAAACCATTCGCCTATCCCATCATATCCAATCGCAATAAACGCA
This sequence comes from uncultured Metabacillus sp., assembly GCF_947503125.1. Lineage (GTDB taxonomy): Bacteria > Bacillota > Bacilli > Bacillales > Bacillaceae > Metabacillus. Next base: position 130,036 of record NZ_CANNCR010000001.1, on the reverse strand, counting down.
ACAACTGTTAAAAAAATCATCATTGCGAATGTAATAACCTGGTGTTTCATATCCTCTGCATTTTTCTTACGACGATATTCCAAGTCTACTTTTGGGTTTGCTGAATTATGATTATTTGCCATCAGTTTATCCCACCATTCCCATTAAGTATACAACCGTAAAGATGAACACCCAAACAACATCAATGAAATGCCAGTAAAGACTTGCTACGTAATATTTAGGCGCATTGTATAAGCTTAATCCACGTTTTGCATTACGAACGATTAAAGTAGTGATCCACAAAAGACCGAAAGCAACGTGCAAACCATGAGTTCCTACTAGTGTGTAAAATGCAGAACCAAGTGCACTGCTTGTAATGGTAAATTCATAATGATGAACATAGTGATTAAACTCATAAATTTCTAAAATAAGGAAACCTAGACCTAAAAGAACAGTGATGATTAACCACAATTGCATTTTACCAAAGTTAAAGTTCTTCATATGATACATCGCGTAAACACTTGTTAAACTTGATGTTAAAAGCAGCATAGTTGCCACAAATGTAAGAGGTATCTCAAATAGTTCTTGAGTTGTCGCTCCACCTGCTGTTGACTCTCTTAGTGCTAAGAAAGTGGCAAAGAGACTAGCAAATAAAACAGTCTCTCCACCTAAAAACAACCAAAAGCCAGTAAATTTATTTTTACCTTCGAGGGTAGCTTTTTCAGGCGATGCGGGAAAATTTTCTGCTGTTAATTTTTCTTCAACATTTGCCATTATGCTCTCCCTCCTTTATCCTCTTTTAGTAAATCTTCTTTATGAATATGATAACCGTGATCATCAATAACAGAGCGTAAGAACATTGCTGCAAATGTAATAATGAACCCGATTATAATCGCTGGTAATGCCCAACCATGATCTTCGCGGTAAAGTAAACCGAAAGATACGATGAATAATCCAAACGACATAATAAAAGGTAAAATTGAACTATTTGGCATATGAATGTCACCAAGTGGTTCAGCTGGCGTCATTTCTTTATTGCCTTCCATTTTCTCAATCCAGAGTGCATCAAGTCCACGAACAAGTGGAGTTTGCTTAAAGTTATACTCTGGCGGAGGCGATGAAATGGCCCACTCAAGTGTGCGTCCATCTCCCCATGGATCCCTGCCAACTCTTTCCCCTTTCACAGCTGTATACACAATGTTAATAAGGAAAAGAATGGTTGCAGCAGCCATAAAGAATGCACCTACGGTACTTACAAAGTTACCTGTATCTAAACCTTGCCCAGGTAAGAAGGTAAATATACGGCGCGGCATACCCATTAAACCTAAGAAATGTTGAATAAAGAATGTTAAATGGAATCCAATAAAGAAAAGCACGAACGTAATTTTATTCATTGCTTCATTTAACAATTTTCCAAACATTGTTGGCCACCAATAAATAGCCCCTGCAAATAATGCGAATACAACCCCACCAACGATAACATAGTGGAAGTGAGCTACGACGAAATAGCTATCATGGTATTGATAGTCAGCTGCTGCTGCTGCCAACATAACACCTGTAACCCCACCAATTACGAAGGAAGGAATAAACGCTACAGACCAAATCATAGGTGATGTGAATTTTACTGAACCGCCCCAAATGGTAAATAGCCAGTTGAAAATCTTAATACCAGTAGGGACAGCAATTGCCATTGTTGCAACGGCAAAGATTGCGTTTGCAATTGGACCCAATCCAGTTGTAAACATGTGGTGAGCCCATACCATGAATCCTAAGAAACCGATTAAAACGGTTGCGAATACCATTGAAGAGTATCCAAACAGACGTTTTCTTGAGAATACAGGAAGAATATCTGAGAAAATACCAAATGCAGGTAAGATCAAGATATAAACCTCAGGATGTCCGAAGATCCAGAAAAGATGCTCCCAAATAATCGTATTACCACCTAATGCAGGATCAAAAAATGCTGTTCCGAATAAGCGGTCAAACATAAGCAGCGCTAAACCTACAGTTAATGCAGGGAAAGCAAATAAAATAAGTGCAGATGCTACAAATGTTGTCCATGTGAATAATGGCATACGCATGTAAGTCATACCCGGTGCACGCATATTGATGATCGTAGCTAGGAAGTTAATTCCCGCAATCAGTGTACCTAAACCTGAAACCTGTAATCCAAGTAAATAAAAATCTACACCATGGCCTGGGGAGTTTAATGCTAATGAAGCATAAGAAGTCCACCCTGCGTCAGGTGCCCCGCCTAAAAACCAACTTAAGTTTAGGAATAATCCTCCGAAGAAGAATAACCAAAAACCTAAAGAGTTTAAAAATGGGAACGCTACGTCGCGTGCACCAATTTGTAATGGTACAACCGCATTCATTAGTGCGAATAATAAAGGCATTGCAGCTAGGAATATCATTGTCGTTCCGTGCATTGTAAGTACCTCATTGTAAAGGCCTGCACTAACAAAATCATTGTTTGGAACAGCTAGCTGAATGCGGATCAGCAATGCTTCTAATCCACCAACAAGGAAGAAGAAGCCACCGGCTATCAGGTAAAGGATGGCGATTTTCTTATGGTCAACTGTCGTTAAGTAGTCCCATAAGACCCCTTTTTTCTGAGTTAACGTGCTCACAGTGTTACCTCCCTTTAAGAAATTAATTGCTTGAGACTTTAAGTCCCATTAAGTATTCAGTTAGAGCATCTAGCTCTTGATCAGATAATTCTGGGTATGTTCCAGTCATTTTGTTACCAGGCTTATAGCTTTCTGGATCCTTTAACCAATTACGAACGTTTTCTTCGTTATGCGGCAGGATACCAGCAACTCTCGCACGTTCACCGAATGAACCTAAGTTAGGTGCAGTTCTTGCTGCAGCCGGACGCTCATCAGCTGGAGATACTGCGTGACATGCAATACAACCTTTTTCTTCAAATAATTGCTCACCTTGTTTAGCTAAATCAGTTGCAGCTACTGCTTTGGCACCTTTCATGTCAGAGATCCATTGGTCAAAATCGTCTCTGGACAATGCTTTCACTTTAAAGTCCATTAAACCATGTGATGGTCCGCAAAGCTCTGCACATTTTCCATAGAAATATTCTCCTGCTTGATCTGCTCTGTCTGAATCAAACGTTAACCACATTTTGTTTACGTTTTCTGTGTTTGTATCCATCTTACCACCAATTGATGGAATCCAGAATGAATGCTTAACATCAGAAGAAATCAAGTTAAAGTAAACCTTCTCATCAGTTGGAACAACTAAGTCTTGACTTGTAACAACTCCATAGTCTGGATATTCAAATTCCCACCAGTATAGATTAGCTCGTACGTTTACGACGATCGCATCCTCTGGTTTACGATTCTCATCATCAATCGCATCAACTTCTGCAAGTTTAAAAGTTGCAGTAACAACAGGAATTGATAAGACAAGAAGTAAAAGAATAGGAATAACAGTCCAAATGATTTCTAGCTTATGATTCCCTTCAACTTGAACAGGAATTTTATTCTCTTCACCTTTTTTTCTGCGAAATTTCACAACAACAAAAATGAAGATTACTGTTACGACTGCAATGACCACTACCATGATAAGCGTGCTCAGCACCATCAGGTCGTACTGCATATCCGCTACCTCACCAGCAGGCTCTAGCGTGGAAAGAAACGGTTCACCACAGCCGGCTAAAACTAGCGTCATAATAGCAAATAATGAAAACAGACGCCATTTTGTCAGCCATTTTTTCATAGCTAAATCAAACCCCTCTTTCAAAATTTTTAAAGTCCTATCAGTATTTCATTCAGGAACTCTTTTTATAAATAAATTCTTTAAAGAAAGAATTTCGCAATTAAACAATGGTAAAGAGCACCATTGATACAAACATAATTGTTAAGTAATTGATGGAATAAACAAACATCTTGGTTGCCCATTTCATCTCAGTTTCCTTATTTCCAAAGCCTTTCATTCCTATAGCAATCCACCCAATATTTAACACTGTTGCCAAGATTAAAAACCCGATACCCAATTCGTAAAGATAAAATGGCAGCGGAAGTAAGCAAGCAATCCATACCATGATTTGACGTTTTGTTACATCAAAGCCATGGACAACTGGGAGCATTGGAATATTGGCAGCTCGGTATTCCTCTGTTCTGCGCATAGCCAGTGCTAAAAAGTGCGGCGGCTGCCAGATAAACATGATTAAAAACAGCACCCATGCCATTACGCTTAGATTAGCATCAACTGCTGCCCACCCAATTAACGGCGGAACGGCACCGGAAATACTTCCTATTACAGTGTTTATTGTATACAGCCTTTTAGACCACATCGTATAAAGGAAAATATATGTAACAACTCCAATTAATGAGATGATTGTTGCAGTGAATGTTGTCATTAACATAAAGACAAACCCGATTGTTAATAGAAAAATTCCAATCCACAATGCTTGAAGCGGATTTACTTTTCCGGTAACAGTCGGCCTCTCCTTTGTTCGTTCCATCAAATGGTCAATATCACGATCATAATAGTTATTAATGGCACAAGATCCTGCTATGACTAATGATGAACCAATTAATGTAAACAAGACAATATCTATATTAGCTAGAAACCCTTTTCCACTAAAATAGAGTGCTAGCCATATACCGGTAAATGTTGTGATTGCGTTAGAATTGACAATACCTACTTTTATTAAAGAAAGGAAATCCTGCCAAAGCGTTGTTTCATGCACATCGTTTGAATGATGCTTGACAGCAGCATCGTCCAAAACTTTCGTATTTGCCAACTCTGTACCTCCTAACTTTCTTATCATTATGCTAATTCTCTTCATTCATGTATGCCCATTCAATTTCACTCATGATGAAGGCGGTTCCAACCTAGTAATTTTCTATATCCTATGATACTAAAAAATCGACAAATTAAAAACGGTCTACTTGTTATTAAATCATAATTCCACAAGAAATTGTGAACAATTCATGAAGTAATTTTGTCGAAATTGTGAAAGGACATTTTTTGAAAAAAACCTATAGATTTCCACTTAAAAACAAGCCCTCTTATTTTATCATAGATCGACAAGCATTTCTTGATAAATAACGAATTCCGCTTTTCTTTTGCCATTTCACATTAAAGCTTAATTCATTAAGTTGATTGTAGTTGAGGAACCGAAACAGCTGAGACGTTAAATCAACAGGCAAATTAAACAGTGCTATTTCAAAAAATGACAATACTTCAAATTTATCCCCTTTTATTTCTAGCAAACTCCGCATGAATATTCAACCTTTTTTGTATAAAACACTATAAATGTTGTTATAAATTTTATAGTAGAAAAGTTTTACGGAATTGAAGACAAAAAGCGTCCTTTATTCCGGATCGTTTTAAGCTTGTAAAGGCTTGACAATGAGCTCCCGCTTTTGCTTATATCTTATAGTTTTGTGAACTTTTCAGCTAATTTATTGTCTTTTTCTATTACATTGTGTACTATCGATGAGTATTTACCAAAATATTTTTTATCATTTAACTATATAAGTAGGTGAACATTTTGCAACGTGCTCTTAAATGGTTTGCCGTATTGACGACAGTTATTATGCTGTTTGTTCTAATTGGTGGAGCCTTAGTGACGAAAACCGAGTCAGGTGCAGGATGTGGAACTTCTTGGCCATTATGTCATGGCGAGTTGGTACCAAGTGAAATTACCTTTGAGCTAGTCGTAGAATTAAGTCATCGGTTAGTTAGTGGACTTGCAGGAATCACAGTTTTAATCCTTTCTATATGGTCATGGAAAAAAATTGGTCATATTAGAGAGACAAAATTCTTAAGTTTACTATCGATTTTTTTCTTAGTTTTACAAGCATTAATTGGTGCTGCTGCTGTTAAGTGGGGTCAATCAGATGCAGTTCTTGCTCTTCATTTCGGTATATCACTTATATCCTTTGCGTCTGTACTACTTTTAACATTGTTAATCTTTGAGGTAGATAAAAAGTTTGATGCAAAGAAACTGATTATTGATAAGCAAATGAAGTTTCATATGATCGGTATTATTGTCTACTCTTATTTGGTTGTTTATACAGGGGCTTATGTTCGGCATAAAGAAGCAAGTCTTGCTTGTCCAAAATGGCCCTTATGCAGCAACCGGACTGGCGGGTTGCCGGCAACATTACATGAATGGATTCAAATGGGGCATCGTTTCGCTGCAGGATTAATTTTTGTTTGGATCGCATATGCGACTTGGCAGGCTATTAAACACCATAAACATCAAAAAATTATTTATTGGGGTTGGGTCATTGCTTTTATTCTTATATCTCTGCAGGTTACTACAGGTGCTCTTATAGTTGTAACGGGCTTAAACCTTTACATTTCATTAGCCCACGCCTTAATCATTTCATGTTTATTCGGGCTTTTGAGTTACTTCCTTCTGCTAGTAAGCAGAAGCAAAATAAATGCTGGAGAGTAAGCGGTTCTGATTCATTCATGGCATATTAAGAAAAACGCAAAAAACTAAGCATTCACCAGGAGCTAGACACAAAAATTAAGTAGAAAAAGTTATACTTACAATTTCAAAAAGGGTTGTCTCAAAACTAAAGGGTCATCTCTCTAACACTTATATAGGAACTGGAATTTCAAATAGTTCCACATATTTAGTGTTTGGTGGGAGATGACCCTTTTGAGACAGCCTTTTTATCCTTTTATAATTTCAATTAATAAATCACCCGTTTGTATACCTTCACCATTTGAGACATGAATCGCATTTACAGTCCCTGCGAACGGTGCTTGGACAGTAGTTTCCATTTTCATAGCTTCCGTAATAATTAGATGGTCACCTTTATTAACCTTTTCTCCTTTTTCAACAAGGACTTTTATAACAGTTCCAGGCATTGTGGCACCAATCTGCTCCTCATTTCCTACTTCCGCTTTTACCTTTGATACAACAGTCGATTTAATACTTTCATCCTTAATAACGACTTCACGCGGCTGTCCATTTAATTCAAAATAAATAATTCTTGTTCCGTCAGCTTGCGGTTCACCAATTGAAACAAGCTTAACAATAAGGGTTTTCCCTTGCTCAATCTCAACCTCTATTTCTTCTCCTAATCTCATACCATATAAAAAGGTTGGTGTATCCAATACGGAAATATCTCCATACGCTTCAAAAGTTTTGATATATTCAGAGAACACTTTCGGATAAAGAGCATTCGCAATTGCTTCAAAGCTTGTTACCGGTCTTCCTAGACTATGGAAGAGCTCCTCCTTCATAGCTTGGAAATTCACTGGCTCCAACCGTTCTCCAGGACGCTCAGTTAATGGCTTACGACCTTTTAAAATAATCCGCTGTAACTCTTTCGGGAATCCGCCATGCGGCTGTCCTAAATAACCTTCAAATAATTCAATAACAGAGTCTGGAAAATCGATACTTTCCCCTTTTTCAAAGATATCATCTTCTGTGAGGTTATTTTGCACCATAAATAAAGCCATATCTCCTACTACTTTTGAAGACGGCGTTACCTTCACAATGTCCCCAAAAAGATCATTTACCCGTCTGTACATTTCTTTTACTTCATTCCATTTTTCCCCTAGCCCTACAGCTTTTGCCTGTTGTTGAAGGTTACTATATTGTCCTCCCGGCATTTCATGCATATAGATTTCAGTATGTGGCGAGTTCATACCGCTTTCAAAAGCAGCATAATATTTTCTAACACCTTCCCAATATTGGGAAAGCTTCTCAAGTGAATTGATATCAACTTTTGGCTGGCGTCCTACTCCTTCTAATGCATAATAAAGCGAATTCGCACTAGGCTGAGAAGTTAGTCCGGCCATTGAGCTAACCGCGACATCCACGATGTCAACACCAGCTTCAATTGCTCTTGCATAAGTAATTATCCCATTTCCGCTTGTATCATGTGTATGAAGATGAATAGGTATATTAACAGACTCTTTAAGTGTTGAAATTAAGTTATAGGCAGCTTGCGGTTTCAGCAGTCCCGCCATATCTTTAATCGCTAGGATGTGGGCTCCTGATTTTTCAAGCTCCATTGCTAAATCCTTGTAATAATTAAGATCATATTTTTGTCTGGCTGGATCAAGAATATCTCCGGTGTAACAGATTGCCGCTTCAGCAATTTTCCCAGTTTCACGAACTGCATCAATGGCTAATGTCATACCTTTTACCCAGTTTAGGCTGTCAAAAATCCGGAATACATCAATACCTGCATATGCAGATTTTTCAACAAACTCTTTTATCACATTATCAGGGTAATTTTTATATCCTACCGCATTTGATGCACGCAATAGCATTTGTAATAATACATTCGGCACCTTTTCACGAATGGTTAAAAGACGTTCCCATGGATCTTCTTTTAGGAAGCGATAGGCAACATCAAAGGTTGCACCACCCCACATTTCTAAAGAAAAAAGATCAGGCATTAATCGTGCAGTCGGCTCGGCAATATGCTTTAAATCTGCCGTACGCACTCTTGTAGCTAATAACGATTGATGACCATCCCTAAATGTTGTGTCGGTTAAAAGGACTTGTTTTTGATCCTTAATCCAATTAACAAGACCATCAGCACCATGCTCAGTTAAAATTTGCTTTGTCCCATTTGGAAACGTCTCGGAGTATTTTACCTTCGGAATGATAGGCTTATCAAATACCGGTTTCTTCTTCTCACCGATTCCGGGAAATCCATTCACTGTAACATTTCCTATATACGTAAGCATTTTCGTTCCACGGTCCTTACGTTTCGGAAACACAAATAACTCCGGTGTGGAATCAATAAACGATGTATTATATTGACCAGATAAAAAATCTTCATGCTTTACGACATTTTCTAAAAACGGGATATTCGTTTTAATTCCACGAATTCGAAATTCCCTTAAATTTCTGACCATTTTGGCTGCAGCTTGTTCAAATGTTAGCGCATGTGTAGAAAGCTTTACTAGTAATGAATCATAGTGCGGTGTGATAACGGCCCCTTGGAATCCGTTTCCTGCGTCTAATCGAACACCAAAGCCTCCGCCTGAACGATAGGCCATAATCTTTCCGGTATCAGGCATAAAATTATTTAGTGGATCCTCAGTTGTTACACGTGATTGAATCGCATAGCCATTGATTTTTATTTGTTCTTGGGAAGTAATTCCTACCTCTTTGCTGGAAAGAGAAAAACCTTGTGCCACCATTATTTGTGTTTGGACAATGTCAATGCCAGTAATCATTTCTGTAATAGTATGCTCAACTTGAACACGCGGATTTACTTCAATGAAATAAAACTCATTCCCAGATACTAAAAATTCTACGGTTCCGGCATTTAAGTACTGAACATTTCTCATTAATTTTACTGCTGCTTCACAAATTTCCATTCTTAAGTCTTCTCCAAGCGATACGCTTGGGGCAACCTCTACTACCTTCTGATGTCGTCTTTGAACAGAGCAATCTCTTTCATAGAGGTGAACAATCGTTCCTTCATTATCCCCAAAAATTTGAACTTCAATATGCTTTGGATTTTCAATAAATTTCTCGACATAAACTTCGTCATTTCCAAAAGCAGCCTTCGCTTCGGATTTTGCACGTTCATAGGATTCCTTTAAACCTGCTTCACTGCGGACGATTCTCATGCCTCTTCCGCCCCCGCCAAGAGCGGCTTTAATAATAAAAGGATACCCATAAGTTTCTCCAAATTGAATGACTTCCTCCAGGCTCGAAACAGGACCGTCACTGCCAGGAATAACTGGAATACCAGCTAATTCAGCCTGTGTACGTGCCTTTACTTTATCACCAAACATATCCAAATGCTTGGATTCAGGACCGACAAAAATAATTCCTTCCTCTTCACACCGTCTTGAAAAATGGATATTTTCTGATAGGAAGCCATACCCTGGATGAATCGCATCTACGTGATTCTTTTTTGCAATTTCAATGATGCCCTCAATATCTAAATAAGCATCAATCGGCTTTTTTCCTTCTCCTACCAGATAAGCTTCATCAGCCTTATAGCGATGGTAGGAGCCTGAATCTTCTTTGGAATAAATTGCAACTGTACGAATATTTAATTCCGTACAGGCACGAAAAACGCGAATGGCAATTTCTCCTCTGTTTGCTACTAATAGTTTTTGAATCTTTCTAAGTGCCATTTTAATCCCCCTAAAGACAATGCAAAAACATCATCATTTTTTAAAAAAATAGTATAACACATTAACCAAAAATGCAACATAATATTTTTTTGCTTTAACGTATAGAAGAATTGCGTTTTTGTTGGATTGGCTTGACCACGGCAGCAGGTTGGGTTGTTTGCGGAACTGGTTTTTGATAAGTCTCACGATAATTAGTAAACATTGAAACATTGACTAACAATCCCATTGAAATAAGTAATAGAAGGATCGAAGAACCGCCATAACTGATAAACGGCAGTGGAACACCGGTAATAGGAATTAACCCTGTAAGCCCCCCTAAATTAATCAGCGCTTGAATCGCGATCATACTAGAAATACCAACTGCAAGCAATGTACCGAAAGGATCTTGACATTTCCTAGCAATTGAAAAACCTTTCAATACAATAAAAGAAAGAAGAATCAATACGAATAATACACCAAATATTCCTAGCTCCTCAGCAATGACTGCCATAATAAAATCTGTATGTGATTCTGGCAAATATCCGTACTTTTGTACACTTTGCCCCAATCCTAATCCTGTAAGTCCACCTGAACCAATAGCATAGAAGGAATTAACCAATTGATACCCTGCTCCACCTTCATGGGCAAATGGATCAGCTACTCCAACAAAACGACTTAGTTGCTCCTTACTAAAAATACCTTTCCAAATGATGTAAGGAGACATTAGCACACCGAATAATAAAACAAGAGAAATAAGTTTACCTATACTCTTAACGGCCATCCCAGAAGAAATGATCATGCATACAGCAATCATTGCTATAATAAACGTTGTACCAAAATCAGGCTGTATTAAAACAAAAAAGCAAATGACCCCTGTAAATATAAGCGGAGGCAAAACCCCTCTGCCAAACTCATCTATGTATGATTGTTTTTTATCATAAACTGCTGCTAAATAAATAATGACACTAAGCTTGACAAATTCACCTGGTTGAAGATTCATTCCCCCAAGTCTTATCCAGCTTTGTGCACCACCTGCAACATGACCGATAAAAAATAAAGATCCCAATAAGCCAATTGATCCAAAGACAATAAGCTTTAAAATATTGCTGTTTAAGAATGCTCTATATGGAAAAATCATCATGGCAATAAATGCCAATCCACCAGCAAGCAGAGCCAGTTTTTGTCGTTGATAAAAATGATCCGGCTCAAATCCGTAACGAGCAACAGCTGTTATCATGCTTGAACTATAGACCATAACAAGTCCAAAAGCACACAATAATATAATTGCTAATATTAATGAATAATCATAGGATTTTAGAATTTTTTTAATCATCATTATCTCTTCCTTATCTAATCATGGGGTTTATTCTATGTTGTTTTTATTTTACTATATCTTCGCTTTGTAAAAATGAAATTCCTTTAAAAACATAACATTTATCAGGAATAATTAACATTACAAATATATTTCATCCATATTTCTTTTCTACTCGCTTTATTTAAAAGGCGTTGTGAAACTCGCTTGTTAAATTCAACAATTAGTGCTTTTAATCTGATGGCACTGTAACCTACTTAATCTTTCACCGTTTAAAAGTACTTTTTTAAACAATGATTTCACGTAAAATAAAAAAACTCAAACTTACTTGATGTTAGTTTGAGTTTTGAATCTTTATTTGGCTGTAAATGCATCATGTAATGCAGACAACTCTCGCTCCAGTGAATCGAGCAGCTCTTTTCCTTCACGTTCCTCAATTAATCCCAGCCTTACAGCGAAGTCTATTTCCCTAGATAAGCCAAACATTTGAGTATCTAAAACCTCTTCATAAAGAGGACATTGAGGCATCGTTAAATTATCCATTTGGACCTTAATCAATTTCATGATCTTATCAGCATCTGCCTTTAAAACCGCAAGTGCCTTTTCTCGATGATCAACAGCAATCTCAGACGCCAATTTAATCCCTCCGTTTCCGAGCGATTACCCTATTCTATGTATTAATATTAAATCCAAATCGTTTAAAAAGCAAGGACAAACCATTTAATCTTCTAAAATTGCATCAATCTAGATGAACTTTGAAATTTCATTGTCATAACAAGTGACAAATTAATTATTAAAGCTTATACTTGCGTGGTAAGGGGTGTATATAATGGAAACAATCGTTATGATTAAAGGCAAGGTGGACTATCAGATCACACTGGATCCAGGAGTATGGATTTTCGATGACAGAAAGGTTGATTTAACCACCTATTTTATTCAAGAGCAAGAAATAAAAGATGAACTTGAAGAGTATACAAAGTCTGTATCAAAGCATTGGGAAAGAGAAATACGTGAAGGGGCCATCTACCCTCCTACCTTAAAATCCGAACAAAAATATGAAAAACAAAAAGTGTTAAATGGAACTTTCGGGATTCCTTTAAAGCCATTTCTAGAAAATGCAGGAATCCAGGCTGGAGCATCAAGCGTACAATTTATGACAGATAGCGGACCTTTATCGGTACCGATTGAGGAAGCATTTGACATTATATTAGGATTTAGTATAAAAGGTAAGCCATTAAAAGAAGATGGACCAATTCATGTTTATTTCGGCGATGGATCAAATGCTTCCGAGCCAATCAAGCATGTAAAGGAAATTAATGTTATTTGATGATTACATTCATAAGGGCGGATAAACCGCCCTTTTGCCATTACATGAACAATCCTTACAGGATTATAGAAGATCGGCTGCTAGTTGCGCCAAACCGGAGCGCTCTCCTTTAACAAGTCTGACATGACCTGCGATTGGCTGATCCTTAAATTTTTCAACGACATACGTAAGACCATTATTATATTCATCTAAATATGGATGGTCAATTTGTTCCGGGTCTCCCATTAACACAATTTTACTTCTTTCTCCTACACGAGTTAAAATTGTTTTAACCTCGTGTTTCGTTAAATTTTGTGCTTCATCAATCAGAATAATTTGCTCGGGAATGCTTCTGCCTCTAATATAGGTTAGTGCTTCCACTTCAATCGAACCCATTCCAGCTAAAATCGCATCAAGTTCTCCCGGTTTTTTCGTATTAAATAAGTATTCTAAATTATCATAGATCGGCTGCATCCATGGCCTTAACTTCTCCTCTTTTTCACCTGGTAAAAACCCTAAATCTTTTCCAACAGGTACAATTGGCCTGGCAACTAATAATTTTTTATAAATACCTAAATCTTCCGTTTGCATCAGTCCCGCTGCAAGGGCAAGCAATGTTTTCCCCGTACCTGCCTTACCGATTAACGTAACCAATGGAATATCGGTTCGAAGGAGAAGCTCCAATGCCATCGTTTGCTGCACATTTCTAGGACGGATTCCCCAAATGTGATCATGGTCAAAAACAAGACGCTGGATTTTTTTTCCAGATTGATCGACTTTGCCAATTGCTGATGAGGAACCGCCTAAAGCGTCCTTCATTACAACAAATTGATTTGGATAAAAAGGATGATTCGTTAATTCAGAAAGAACAAGTTCATTTTTTTCGTAAAAACGATTAAGATTTTCACCACTTATATACAAATCAAGGAACCCCGTATATATATGATCAATTTCAACTACTCGATCACTAAGAAAATCTTCTGCGATTAACCCGATTGCATCTGCTTTAACACGAACTAATGTATCCTTGCTAACTAAAATAACAGCTCGGCCATTTTCCTTTGTTTGCTCCTCTAATGATAAATTTTTTGCAACAGCTAAAATGCGATTATCATTTGTTTTTTCAACAAAGATTTCTTGAAGCTGATGGAATGATCGATGATTCAATTCAATTCTTAATGACCCTCCATTTGGCAAAGGAATTTTTTCATGCAATTTCCCAGATTCTCTTAATTGATCAATAAGTTTTGATACTTGTCTTGCATTACGGCCTATTTCGTCCATATAGCGTTTTTTTGAATCCACTTCCTCTAAAACAACTGCCGGAATGACTACTTCATTTTCTTCAAAAGAAAAAATGGAATTCGGATCTTGCAACAATACATTTGTGTCTAGTACATAAATCTTCCTCAAACCTCCGCCTCCTACTCCGTTGCAATTTTTTAATGGAGTGAAACAAATAGGTAGTGAAAAAAGTCAAGCTGTGAATGAAGCGTTGCTAAAATATATGAAAGAATGAATAAAGATAGAAGGTTTATTAGACAATAAAATTAAAAAGCAAAGAAAAAACCTACATTTCATGGACCTTCATATATGTGATCCTAACTTTTAAGGAGTGATTTTATGCGATATTTATTTGCTGTTTTCTTGATAACAGGTTTTGTACTTACTGGATGTGCAGTTAATCAAGGTGCACCTGAAACCGATAATGAAAGCAATAAAGGTACACCGATTCATGTGAAAAACAGTGTTGACGAAACGGTAGACCGAAAAACCGGGCAACAAATTTCAAATCATTTGGTTGAACTTGCCAGCAAAGTACCACAGGTAAATGATGCAACCGCTGTTGTTTTAGGCAATTTTGCTGTCGTTGGGATTGACGTAAATTCAAATCTTGATCGCAATAAAGTTGAATCAATTAAATACACTGTTGCAGAAAGCTTAATGCATGACCCATATGGTGCCAATGCAATTGTTATTGCAGATGCTGACACTAATGCAAGACTTCGAGAAATGGGACGTGAAATTCAGGAAGGACGCCCAATCGCTGGTATCCTGGATGAATTAGCAGCAATTGTTGGACGTGTCGTTCCTGAGGTTCCAACTGAAATCCTTGATAATCAACAAAAACAACCAACAAATCAAAATAATGATCAATTAAATCAAAATGAAGAAGAAATGTTAGAAAAGAACCAAGAAAAACAGTCTAATAATCATTTGAAAAAATAACATTAATCATTAATATTTTTTGTTTCTTTTCACAGCATACTTTCGGTTTCAGGGTGTCTGGGATCTGCAGCAAATCTTAAATTAGCCAAATGAATGAAAGTGGACTGACCAATATGATGTGAATAGCTAAGAAAAGAATCAAATATCGGTGTTAACTGTGCTTATTCTTAGGGTGTTCATCAGTATTCTGGGCAGTCCATCTTTTTTATGCTTTGCTTTTCATTGCATCTAATACTTGTTTATCTAGCTTAGCGGCAGCTTTTTCATCATATGTTTTTTCATATTGCGGTTCTGTTGCTATTTTAGATCCATAAAACATAGCATCTCGAACCTCAGAAATCGTTAGTTCAATTAATGCTAGCTTGAGTGGTACATGGTCAAGTCTCTCCTCTTTTAAATGTGCATTTCCGTTTATGGAATAGATCGATTCATTTGCAATTAGACTCAAAACAATGGCAGGATGTTTTTTAATATTTTCAACAATTCTTGAACGTTGATCGATAGCGAAAAACACTCGATCTCTATCCGGAGCAAAAACCCAGGAGATCGCGCTGACATTTGGAGAACCTGTTTCATGATCAATCGTTGCTATTGTTACAAATCGTTCTTTCTGTAAACAATCATACAAAGGATCAATTAGTGCTGTTTCAACCTTATTTGCCATCTCAAGCCTCCCTTTCTTCGTTTATACTCATATCATACCTTTTTTTCAAAATTGATCCAACTATTAACAGGCTTTTTCGCTATAATCATTTTTCAACATATGCATGAAGTAGAAATAAGGTTTTTTGATGAATACGTGATATACTAATAATTAGCGGATTTTATCCTGCTATATTTTTTGTTAGAGGTGCATGATGAGAGTAAAATGTGTTATTTGTGATAAAGTTGAAATGATTGATGATGAAACGTTAATGGCAAAGCGTCTAAGAAACCGCCCTATTCATACATACATGTGCAAACCATGCAATGAGCGAATCGGAGAAAAAACAAATGCCCGTATAGCAACTGGGAAGTTTCGCTTATATCAGGACAAAAAGTCTGAAGATTCCTGGTAAACCATTCTGAAAAATTCACCTTCTGTTAAGATTATGATAAATGAAAAGGCTGTCTAAAAAGCGTCTGTTCCCTTAAACACAATATATCGAAATTTTGAAATTCTATATATTGAGTGAAGAGGTCAGCCTTTTTAAGACAGCCTTATTTCATGTTTTCAGCTTCTTGTTTCTTGGATTGATGGAGCCTAATTTTATAAATGATTAATATAAGAGCAGCAACTACTAACCCTTCCGCAACCGGCAAAAATATTCCTAAGAACGTTAATACGGTACATCCAAATGCTAAAAAGAGATATATAATCGCTGATTTTATGATAGGTAGTTTTTTCGCAAATCCGAGCTTATAAACAACGATAGATAATGCGAGTATGGTGAGATACAGCATCCACATTCCTAATTTTGGATGCTCAATAACGTTATATAAGCTTGGAAAAAACGACAACCTTTCGGTGATATCCATTTTTTCCTCCTCCTTATACAAATAATGATAGAAAGAGGCTGAATCATATTGAATCAGCCTGCTTTATTTTCTTTCTAATGCATTAAAACGATAATGGTGTTTCTATTTTTTAGATCCCAGCTAATTTTTTCTTTTTCGCTGCTTTTTCCCGTTCATTTTTGTCCAAAATTTTCTTTCTAAGTCTGATTGATTCCGGAGTTAATTCACAATACTCATCATCATTCAAATATTCAAGAGCTTCTTCTAATGACATAATGCGCGGTTTTTTCATGGTGCTTGTTTGATCCTTTGTTGCAGAGCGGATATTGGTTTGTTGTTTCATTTTGCAAATATTGACAACCAGATCATTTTCTCGAGTGTGTTCACCAACAATCATACCTTCATATACATCTACACCTGCTTCAACGAAAATGACTCCACGATCTTCAACACCTTGTATACCGTAGGTTGTAGATTTTCCATTTTCCATTGAGACAAGGACACCTTGACGGCGGCCTCCAACCTTACCAGGCTGCATTGGTTGATAACTATCAAATGTATGATTGATTATACCGAAACCGCGAGTTAATGACATAAACTCTGTTGAGTATCCAATTAAGCCACGAGCAGGTACATTAAAGATCAATCGTACTTGACCATTACCATTATTGATCATATCCAGCATTTCACCTTTACGTGCGCCAATTGATTCCATAACAGATCCAGTATGTTCCTCTGGGACATCGATCTGTACTCGTTCAACCGGCTCACATCTTACACCATCTATTTCTTTTACAATAACCTCTGGTTTTGAAACCTGTAATTCATAGCCTTCACGTCGCATGTTTTCGATTAAGATGGAAAGATGCAGTTCTCCGCGGCCTGACACAACCCATGCATCCGGAGAATCAGTAGGATCCACTCGCAAGCTTACATCTGTTTGTAATTGAGCTAATAAGCGCTCCTCAATTTTACGAGCAGTAACAAATTTTCCTTCTCTTCCGGCAAATGGGCTATTATTTACAGCAAATGTCATTTGTAAAGTTGGCTCATCAATCCGAAGAATTGGCAGAGCTTCCTGATGTTCCACAGGACATACTGTTTCACCAACGTTAATATCTTCCATTCCAGAAACAGCTACAAGATCACCTGCAACAGCCTCTTGAATTTCTACCCGCTTTAAGCCTTGAAAACCAAAGATTTTTGATACACGGAAGTTTTTAACGGATCCGTCCACCTTCATTAGCGCAACTTGTTGTCCAACCTTCATTGTTCCACGAAATACTCGGCCAATTCCAATACGGCCAACATAATCATTATAATCAAGCAGGGCTACCTGGAATTGCAGCGGCTCTTCCCGGTTATCAACCGGAGCCGGAATATGTTCAACAATGGCATCAAATAGAGCTGCCATATTTTCTTCTTGATCAGCCGGGTCAGGACTCGTGCTTGCAGTTCCATTAATTGCACTTGCAAACACAACTGGGAATTCAAGCTGATCTTCATTTGCATCAAGCTCAATAAATAAATCTAATACCTCATCAACGACTTCAGAAGGACGTGCAAAGTCTCGGTCAATTTTGTTAACAACTACGATTGGTGTTAAATTTTGCTCCAATGCCTTCTTTAACACAAATCGAGTTTGCGGCATACAGCCTTCATATGCATCCACGACAAGTAAAACGCCGTCAACCATTTTCATAATACGTTCTACTTCTCCGCCGAAGTCTGCGTGACCAGGCGTATCCATAATATTAATTCGAGTGTCTTTATAATTGATTGCTGTATTTTTAGCTAAGATTGTAATCCCGCGTTCACGCTCTAAATCATTGGAATCCATTGCACGTTCAGCCACTTGTTCGTTAGTACGGAACGTTCCTGATTGATGTAAGAGCTGGTCAACCAGGGTTGTTTTACCATGGTCTACGTGAGCAATTATAGCTATGTTACGGATATCGTTACGAAGTTTCACAATTTCATCTCCTAAAATGTATATTCAAATAGGCTATACTAAAGGATTTGCCATAAATTCTTGTAGTATTCTGATTGAACATCCTAATTAATTTGAAAATCACCTTCGATATTATACCATAAACAATCTAGAAAAGCGGAATGATTTTAAGTAAACTAAAGGAAGTAGGAAAATAATTTTTTTTGCATGTTGGGAGATGTCAGAATAAATGAGACTTGGAAAGTGGATTTTTCTAGTATTTGCTTTTTTAGCGGCGGCTTGTATGATAAGCATCGGAATTGCTATTGGGGAACGTAGTATTCTTGGAATCCTGCTTGCAATAGTTGGTTTAAATGCTGTAATGGCAACTGGCTTTATTTTGAAAAAAAGAATGAGGGAAAAAGGTATTTTATAACGATAACCAAAAACCACCTTTTACGGCATTAGACAAATATTCCAGAAGGGAAAGTGCTTTTTCACCTTTCCCTTCTGGAATAACTGGACATATTCTATTTTTTTGCAGCTTATGATAAAGGCTTTAAAGTGATCATATACTCTTTAGACGTGGTTTCATCTTTTTCTACTTTAAACTGCTCAAATTCACATTTTCCAAGAAATTGAAGCCATGAATCTTGCTTAATTGGACATGCAGCAAATAAAACTTTATGACCTTTATGCTTTAGTTCAAGCCCTATCTCCGTTAAAATCCTTCTACCCAATCCTTGTGAGCGTGAAGCTTGATGTATTAAAATCGTGCCGATCCAAGGTTTTTCGTTAGCAGGAGACCATTCCAAGACATAGGAAACTCCTACCTGCATTTCACCTAAATTCCATATTTTCCAATCACCATTATACATCTTATAGGAATTTAAATAAAAATCCAATTCTTCAGCTTTACATTCTTCCTGCTGCCATTCTGGACTGGCAGTTATGATTTCTTTAAGAAACTCAACATCTTCTACTTCCAATGTTCGCGATGAAAGTTCCTTCAATTATGGAGATACTCCTTTAAAATATGCTGATGAAGGTTTTTTTCACCAACGAAGAAAGAATTTTTCGATAACAAATCAAGTTTTTCCCCGTTCATCGTTGACGTAGTGCCGCCAACTTCTTCAATCAGGATGATGCCTGCTGCAAAATCCCAAGGAGCAAGCCTCATTGTCATATATGCATCCAAACGGCCTGAAGCTACATATGCACATTCTAAAGCGGCAGAACCATATGAACGGGTACCGCGAGCTTTTTTTACGATCGGGGTTAAGCGGTTATAATCAATTCGTGGATTCTCAATCAACCATGTTGAATTTACACTTATTACGGATTCTTCTAGCTTGACCTCATCCAATTTAGGCAAAGGCAGGTCATTCATATAAGCTCCTTCACCTTTAAAAGCATGATAAAGTTCATTATGTACCACATCATAAATTAAGCCGATATATCCTACACCGTCACCGTATATACCAACAGATATAGCAAAATTCCGCTGCTGATGAACAAAATTCATCGTACCGTCTATTGGGTCAATAATCCATACAACCCCATCAAGAGAAGTTACCTCATCACCATACCCTTCCTCGCCTAATATTCGGTGATCCGGGTATGTGTCTTGAATTTTCCCAATTAAATATTGTTCAATTTCCTTGTCCATATTTGTTACTAAATCATTGGGGTTTGATTTGTATTGGATGGAAAGTGTGGACTCAAAGGATTGACGTATTTTTTCTCCCGCTTCTTGAACCCATTTTTTTGCCTTTTGATCAATGTCCTTCCAATTCGTCATAAAGCAACCTCATTTCTATGTATTAAATCATTCACTATGATAAGGATACTGTATTGATTTAAAGGAAAGCAAGTTTGATCAATTATCGCCCGAGCAGATAAAAACGAACCCTAACGAGGTTCGTTTGCAGATCTTAGAATCTCCTGCTATGCTTGGAGCTTCATCCACTCTTTTCGCAACTTTTCAAGCCTTTGTTTACATTCTATTTTCTTCTTTGTATCTTCATTTTGCATGGCTTCATAAAGGGTGGCTAACTCATAATCTAATTCAAGCCTTAACACCCCAATACGATTGTTAATGATTTTCTGACCACTGGTTTTCACAATTTGTTTCATCTTTCTACCGCCCCTTTCGTTTTATCTCTTTTCATTTTATTTAGGTATCATGAAATGATTTCAAAGATTCAATCAATGTGTTTAATGATTTTTTTATATAATATGTGAAGCCAAAAAAAGTTGGAACTGCCAGAAGAAAATTGTGTATTTACCTATTTCTTACCACTAAATGTTTAAAATAAAACATCTTAGTTTATAGAAAGCACTCCATTGTGATACGATATGCATATCCATTTAAGACAGCTAAGGAGGAATTATTTCAATGAATTTTAATGGTTTTACTGCCGAGGACTTCCAAACGTTTACAATAGATGGTCTTGAGGAGAGAATGGAAGCAATACGCACCAGGATTCAACCTAAATTCCTTGAGATTGGACAAGTATTAACCGAAGAATTATCGGTATCATTACAAACTGAAATGTATCTTCATATTGCGAAACATGCAAGAAGAACAAAAAATCCGCCTAAGGATACATGGTTAGCAATCGCAGCAAATAAACGCGGATATAAGCAGCATCCGCATTTTCAAGTCGGTTTATTTGACGACCACCTCTTTATCTGGCTCGCATTCATTTATGAATTACCGAATAAAGAGAACATCGCGGAAGTTTTCTTAAATAATATCAACACCATTTCTTCCATTCGTAATGATTTCTATGTATCTTTAGACCATACAAAGAAAGATGCGAAACCACTAGGAGAAATTGACTTAAAAAGCTCCCTCGAACGCTTTAGGGATGTAAAAAAAGCCGAATTCCTTATCGGACGTCATATCAATGCAGATCGGCCTATTTTACAAGATGGAGATCAATTAGTAAAAGTGATAAGAGAAACGTTTCAAACACTTATTCCTTTATATAAGCTTTCTTTTGAACATAAAAATGTCCATATCTAAACATGGACATTTTTCGTATTACATTTTTACAATCGTAACATCATCCGAAGCCATTGCTTTTTTCATGACTCGATATGAGGAATACCTGCTAACCTCTTCAAACTCATTACATAGCGTCTTTTCCTCCGCTTTACTTGGGACAATTTCCTTGAACCTACGGTATGCTGCCATTAATTGTTCGCGTTCAATTCCTTTTTCATAAGCATGTTCAATGCATTCAAAAAATTTAATTACATCAACTATTTCTTGTGTACTCCAGTCCAAGGAGATCGGATATTGATAATCCATGATGTATTTTTCCTCACTCTCTTTAAAGAAGCGAAATAATAGCCCTATGCCCATTCTTTCCTAATAGCTTCCGCTTCTGAAATCATTCTTGCGATTAGGTCATATGCAGATGGTATGTCCGAGATCAGCCCCATAACTTGTCCAGCCCATGCAAAGCCTTCATCTATCTTACCATCATATATATATCTTTTGTTAGCAACACCGCTAATATAATCCTTTAATTCTTCATAACCCCCTGAATTTTTTTCGATTTCAAGTATTTGTTCTGTCCACTTATTCGCAATCGCTCTTGCAGGTGCTCCAAGTGATCTCTTAATCACGACGGTGTCATTCTCATCACTTTCTAGCAGTGCTTGTTTATATACTTGATGGGCATGAACACATTCTTTTGTTGCAATAAACCGTGTCCCCATCTCTATCCCTTCAGCACCAAGGCTTAACGCTGCCATTAACCCTCTGCCATCACCAATGCCTCCCGAAGCAATAACAGGGATAGAGACTACATCTACCACCTGGGGAATTAAAACCATTGTCCCCACGTCACTTCTTCCTAAGTGGCCGCCTCCTTCCTGTCCCACAACCATTACGGCATCAGCACCAAGTTCTTCCGCTTTCAATGCTTGACGTTTCGCCGCTACCAATACGAGCTTTTTAACATCAACATCTTTTAGCATATGAAATATGGGCGCCGGGTTTCCCCCTGTCATTGAGATGACAGGGACACTTTCATCAATCGCAACCTCTACTAATTCCTCATATCCGTGTCCATGCTGTCCTATTGCAAAATTCACACCAAATGGCTTTGACGTTTTATCTTTAAGTTTTCTAATTTCATTTCTTAAAGCATCTGCTGTTCCTAAGGACATAGCTGTAATTTGTCCTAATCCACCAGCATTGGATACAGCAGCAGCCAGATCAGAATAGGCCAAATAAGCCAGTCCTCCTTGTATGATGGGATATTGTATTCCTAAAAGCTTTGTTATCCTTGTATTCCAGTTCATCTTTATACCTCCTACTTAGGTTTTATTCTAGATAATCTAAGTAAATCCTTCACGAATGAATGGGATTGTTCATGAGAACATTAAAAAGTAATGGCCATTTAACGAAGGGAAAACACTTTTCCGCCATTCTTCTGAATGATATAGAGATTGTATATGGGACGGTTTAAATTGTTGAAAAAATAACATGTTATTTTTATTGACTGTCACTATTGATAAAGGTATAATTCATTTGTTTTTATAAAGATACAATTTTCGACATAATCTATCTGAGTCTTTTAACCAATATATATACAGTAAAAGGTCAGCAGCTAGCTTTCTATATGTAGAAAGTTAACTGTGACCTTTATCTATAAAGACGGTATTTAGACAAACATGAAACGATTGATAAATAAAGAAGGTGGGAATAACTTTGTTGCAAAATGAAACTCCATTGTTTACAGGTTTAATCGAACATGCTAAAAAAAATCCGATTCAATTCCATATTCCTGGTCATAAAAAAGGGATGGGAATTGCTCCTGAATTTCGAAATTTCATCGGTGAAAATGCCCTTTCAATAGACTTAATTAATATTGGTCCACTTGATGACCTTCATGCACCAAAAGGAATGATTAAAAGAGCTCAAGAATTGGCAGCAGAAGCGTTTGGGGCAGATTATACATTCTTTTCTGTTCAAGGTACAAGCGGTGCCATCATGACGATGGTGATGGCTGTTTGTGGACCTGGAGATAAAATAATTGTCCCGCGTAATGTTCATAAATCTGTTATGTCTGCTATTGTATTTTCAGGTGCCACACCCATTTTTATCCATCCTGAAATTGACAAGAATCTCGGAATCTCCCATGGAATCACTACAGATGCAGTAGAAAAAGCGCTTGAACAACACCCTGATGCAAAAGGGGTACTTGTTATAAACCCTACTTACTTCGGTATTTCAGCTGATCTAAAACGAATCGTAGAAATTGCTCATTCCTACCATGTTCCTGTATTAGTTGATGAGGCACATGGTGTTCATATTCATTTTCATGAGGATTTACCTTTAAGTGCCATGCAGGCTGGAGCTGATATGGCTGCAACAAGTGTTCATAAACTGGGCGGTTCCATGACGCAAAGCTCTGTACTGAACGTAAGAGAGGGATTAGTTTCGCCCCAGCGCGTCCAATCTATTTTAAGCATGATGACAACTACATCAACATCTTATTTGTTGTTAGCATCCTTAGATGTAGCCCGAAAGCAGCTTGCTACAAGAGGACGTGAGTTAATTGAAAAAACGATCGAATTAGCTAATTATACAAGAAAAAAAATTAATGCAATCGATCATATTTCTTGTATTGGGAAAGAAATTCTTGGAACAAAAGCAACTTTTGATTATGATCCGACAAAATTAATTATCCCTGTTTATGAATTAGGCTTAACAGGATATGATGTAGAAAAATGGCTTCGTGAAAAATACAATATTGAAGTCGAATTATCTGATTTATATAATATTTTGTGCATCATAACTCCAGGAGATACAAAGGAAGATGTTGATACACTCATCACTGCCCTTGAGGATCTTTCAGCTCAATTTAAATTACAACATAAAGAGCAAGGAGCAAAAGCCCGTATTTTATTACCTGATATCCCCGTATTGGCATTAACACCGCGCGATGCATTCTATGCGGAAACTGAAGTTGTTCCATTACAAGAATCGGCAGGAAGAATAATAGCTGAATTTATTATGGTGTATCCTCCAGGAATCCCGATTTTTATTCCAGGCGAAATCATCACAGAAGATAATTTAACTTATATTACGAAAAACCTTGAAGTTGGATTACCTGTACAAGGACCTGAAGATCCTTCTTTACAAACGGTCAGAGTCATAAAAGAACATAGGGCAATACGATAAACAGAAAAGCGCAATCGCCTTGCGCTTTTCTTACTTTCATATGGCATTCATTCACACACAAAAAATAAAGCATGCAACTTGAAAATCGCATGCTTTTTACCCCCTTATTTTATCCTATATAATAAACCCCTTTATTTGACTTTTAATTTACTCTCTTCTTTTTTGCAATCATGATGACTGCATTTTCCATACAATGTTGTCACTTTTTCTACTTCAATATGACCGATTGTAGAGTTGCAGTGTTGACAAACGATTGTTCCCATCTCCATACCCCTTTTCAATCATGAAATTTATTACTCTCAAAGTCTCTTATTCTTTGAAAGCGGTTAACGATTTGTTATTTATATAATAATATGTCACAATTGATTCGTCAAGTGCTAAATTGTATAACACATTTATTTTTTTCGTTAATAATATTCATCATTTAATTGATAATCAAGTAATTGAAAAAATTCTTCAACAGACTGCTCTTCAGTTCAATCTGTAGAAGAATTTTTTCATATAACAATCCATATATTTTGCTTGTTAACTTGCTACTTTGAAATTGTTGAGAACATTCGATTAAACAAATAATAATAAATATACTTGCTTTCCCAGCATAAAAATGATGAGGCTGGCTAAAGAGATGAGGAATGCTGCTTTCTTAGTTTTCAAACATGTATAGGCAATCAAATATGCTAAGTAGAAAAATACAAGGAGCAAAAAGGCCTTTGCTATCACACTATCCTTCTTAGATAGCCAGCCTACTAAACTATAACCACTCCATAAAAGAAGCTGGCAACAATAAACCATCCCAAATGTTAACTTCATACCCCTTCTCCCCTTACCTAAACCTATAAAAAGTTTATGCAAACAAAAATGAAACTTACATCTTTCACAAAAGAAAGAGCGATTTGACCTAAAGAAAAAGTGGGTATATTACATGTAAAACTAGGATAAACGGTTTATTTTTCAATTATGTAACAAATAGATGACAAGAGGAAGAAACTTCAATATTTATGATAAAATAGGTTTAATTTAACAGAATTGAAAGAGGAATAGTCTTAAAGTTTCTGTGAGTACATACTAAATTAGACCTATTTTATCCATAATAAAGAGGTGGGCAGGGATGACAAGATCAATACTCATTGCCTTCATCATTCCAGTTTTTATCCT
Organism: uncultured Metabacillus sp.; assembly: GCF_947503125.1. Taxonomy (GTDB): domain Bacteria; phylum Bacillota; class Bacilli; order Bacillales; family Bacillaceae; genus Metabacillus. The sequence goes on along the minus strand of NZ_CANNCR010000001.1, from coordinate 104,346 downwards.
TTCTTCATGTGAAGGTGTCTTATATTCACAAACTAAACCCGATGAAGAAATGACTAGAGAAAAGCAGCTATTATTTTTCTCGGATGACGAAAATATTGATCGTGAAGCAGTCTACTATGATGCATTATTAGATATTAAGAAAGAGTTTCCTGAGGATTTTAAAAATATGAAGGTCATCTCAGAAAATAGTAATTATGATGACTTTGAGGTAGACATCTATCCTTCTCTCCTTGTCATTGAAGAGGATAAAGTGATCGTTCATATAGAAGGAGCCCTTCTAACAAAGGAAGAAATAATGAAGCCTATTTCCAAGGCACTATCAACAAACAAGTAATCACACTTATTCTACTCTAAGAAGCTGTCACAAATAACCCTGTCCTTTTAAGACAGCTTTTTTTAAAAAGGTAAGAAAAGTTGCGCTTTAATTGGAGACAACTGCTTAAAAACGAACATATGAAAGAAAAATCCAAAAAGAGGCGTCCTCATAAAATTGAGTCGCCTCTTTTTCATTTATTTTACGATATGAATTGGAGAACCAATCGCTACTTCTGCAGCTTCCATTGTGATTTCACCTAATGTAGGGTGAGCATGAATTGTCATCGCAATATCTTCAGCAGTCATACCAGCTTCGATTGCTAAGCTTAATTCAGAGATCATGTCAGAAGCACTTGGACCAGCGATTTGTCCGCCAATTACTAATCCATCTTCTTTGCGTGTGATAAGTTTTAGGAATCCGTCCGTGTCATTTAATGATAATGCACGTCCATTTGCAGCAAACGGGAATTTAGCAGCAACCACTTCGATTCCATCCTCTTTTGCTTCTGCTTCTGTATAACCAACAGATGCAAGCTCTGGCTCAGAGAATACAACAGCTGGAATACCTAAATAATCAATTTCAGCTTTTTCTCCAGCAATGGCTTCTGCAGCAATTTTCCCTTCGTAAGAAGCTTTATGTGCTAATTGTGGACCCTCAACAATATCTCCAATCGCATAGATGTTTGGAATATTTGTGCGGCATTGCTTATCAATTTTGATAATGCCTCTTTCCGTCATTTCTACACCAACTTGCTCTAATCCAAGCTCATCAGTATTTGGACGGCGGCCAACTGATACTAGTAGGTAATCAGCTTCAATTGTTTTTTCTTCACCTTTTACTTCAAATGTTACTTTTACGCCAGTTTCGCTTTCTTCAACACTTTTAGCTGAAGCATTAGTGTGAATTTCAGCCCCTTTTTTCTTAAGACCGCGTTTAACAAGAGCGCTCATTTGTTTTTCAAAACCAACTAAGATATCATCTGCTGCTTCAATGAAAGTAACTTCGGTACCAAAGTTTGCATAGGCACTTCCAAGCTCGATTCCGATAACCCCGCCGCCGATTACAGCAAGTTTCTTAGGAATTTCAGGAAGGTTTAAAGCCCCTGTTGAGTCAATAACACGTTTTGAATATTTAAACGCAGGGATTTCAACTGGACGTGAACCTGTTGCGATAATAACATTTTTAAATTTGTAAGTTTGCGAAGATGTTTCATCCATTACTTTAACTGTTTCATTATCAACAAAGTAAGCTTCACCGTAAACGACGTCAACTTTATTACCTTTAAGTAAACCAGCAACACCGCCTGTCAGCTTTTTCACAACACCTTGCTTAAATTCTTGAACCTTAGAAAAATCTACTGTTACGTTATCAGCTTTGATTCCCATATCCTCGGAATGTTTAGCAGTTTCATAACGATGACCAGCAGCAATTAATGCTTTAGAAGGAATACAACCAACGTTTAAGCAAACTCCTCCTAATGTCGCTTTTTCAACAACTGTTACCTTTTGTCCTAATTGAGCAGCGCGGATCGCTGCAACGTATCCGCCTGGGCCTGCTCCGATGACAAGAGTATCTGTTTCAATTGGGAAATCTCCAACTACCATCGATTACGCCTCCATTAAAATTAATTGTGGATCATTAAGTAAACGCTTGATGTGGTTAAGAGCATTTTGTGCAGTAGCACCATCGATCATTCTGTGGTCGAAGCTTAATGATAAAGCAAGTACCGGAGCTACTACAATCTCTCCATCACGCACTACAGGTTTTTCTGCAATACGTCCAATACCTAAAATAGCAACCTCTGGGTGGTTAATAACTGGTGTAAACCATTGTCCACCTGCAGATCCAATGTTTGTGATTGTGCAAGAAGCACCTTTCATTTCATTAGGAGCTAATTTACCTTCACGCGCTTTTGTAGCAAGTCCATTAATTTCATCTGAGATTTCAAATACAGATTTGCGTTCAGCATGTTTTACTACCGGTACAAGCAGACCTTTTTCAGTATCAGCAGCAATACCAATATTGTAATAATGCTTTTGAACAACTTCTTCTGTTTTATCATCAAGTGAAGTATTAAGCACTGGATACTTTTTCAACGCAGAGGTAAGAGCTTTCACTACGTACGGTAAATATGTTAACTTAATACCCTGCTCGGCTGCAACATTTTTGAATTGTTTTCTATGAGCAACTAAGTTTGTTACATCTACTTCATCCATTAATGTTACGTGTGGAGCTGTATGTTTAGAGTTAACCATCGCTTTTGCGATTGCTTTACGGATTGGGCTCATTTTTTCACGAGTTTCTGGGAAATCACCTTCAGGAACTGCAACTGGCTTCGCTTGTTTTTCTTCTTTAACAGCTGGAGCCTCTTCTGCTTTTGCTGGTGCTGCCTCAGACACACCGCCGCCTTGAAGGAATGAGTCTACATCTTCTTTTAAAACCCGGCCGTTTTTGCCGCTGCCAGAAACTTGACGAATATCCACATCTTTTTCACGAGCATATTTGCGTACAGAAGGCATAGCAATAACTCGTTTATTTGGATCAACGTCAACTTCTTGCTGTACTGGTGCTTCTTCTTTCTTTACTTCTTGTCCAGCTTCAGCTGTTGCCTGAACCTGTGCTTCTGTTTTTTCTTCTGCTTTAGGTGCATCATCACCATGGTCGCCTTTAAACTTCAAGTTTTCATATCCAGGAGCATCAAATGTTATGATAGTTTGTCCAACAGTTGCTACCGTTCCTTCCTCAACGTTCACCTCTGTAACAGTACCCTTAACAGGTGATGGGATTTCAACAACTGCTTTATCATTTTGTACTTCTGCTAAGACATCATCTTCTTCAACCTTGTCACCTGGTTTAACGAACCATTTAACAATTTCACCTTCATGGATACCTTCACCAATATCAGGCAGTTTAAATTCGAATGCCAAATCATTCTACCTCCTTATGATTTTAAAAATATGCAAGAAAAATCGGGCTTAACGTCAATGTCTATAACGTAAGCCAATGATATAAATTAAAAACGTACAGTTTAGTATTAGAAATTCACTGCTTTTTTAGCAGTTTCAATAATATCTTTATAAATAGGCAGCCATACATTTTCAGCTTCAGTAAATGCATATACTGTATCTGGTGCAGTAACACGAAGAACTGGAGCTTCTAGGCTAAGGATTGCGCGCTCAGTAATTTCAGCAACAACATTTGCAGCTATACCCGCTTGTTTTTGTGCTTCTTGGACTACAATTGCACGGCCTGTTTTTTCAACAGAAGCAATGATCGTCTCGATATCTAGCGGGCTGATTGTACGCAGGTCAACAACCTCAACAGATACGCCGTCTTTCTCTAGTTCTTCAGCAGCTTTTAATGACTCATGAACCATTGCACCGTAAGTGATAATAGAAAGGTCAGTACCTTCGCGCTTCACGTCAGCCTTACCAATTTCAATCGTATATTCTTCTTCAGGAACTTCCTGACGGAATGAACGGTATAATTTCATATGCTCTAAAAATACAACAGGATCGTTATCACGAATAGCTGAAATTAACAGTCCTTTTGCATCATAAGGTGTTGATGGAATTACAACTTTTAGTCCTGGTTGTTGAGCTACTAAACCTTCCAAGCTATCAGCATGAAGCTCAGGAGTATGTACGAATCCGCCAAATGGAGAACGAATTGTAACAGGAGCTGTCCAACGTCCGCCAGAACGATAGCGCATACGAGCTAATTGACCATTTAAAGAATCCATTACCTCATAAACGAAACCAAAGAATTGAATTTCCATAACAGGACGGAAACCAGTTAAACCAAAACCAACTGCAAGACCACCGATTCCTGATTCCGCAAGCGGAGTGTCAAAAACACGATCTTCACCGAATTCTTTTTGAAGTCCTTCTGTAGCACGGAATACGCCACCGTTTACGCCAACGTCTTCTCCGAATACAAGGACGTTTTCGTCATTTTTTAGCTCTGTGCGCATCGCATCAGTGATGGCTTGAATCATTGTCATTTGTGCCATGGCTTATTTCGACTCCTTTGCTTTGTAAATTTCATATTGCTCTTTTAAGTTATAAGGCATTTCTTCGTACATGATTTCCATCAAGTCCGTTACCTTTTGTTTTGGATATTTATCAGCTTTTTGAATCGCTTCTTTAATATCTTCTTTTGCTTGTTCAATTGTATTATTTTCTTCCTCTTCATTCCAGATGCCTTTATCTTCTAGGAATTTACGGAAACGTACTAATGGATCCTTCGCTTCCCACTCGTTTTCAGTTTCTTTTGTACGATAACGAGTTGGGTCATCCCCTGCCATAGTGTGTGGACCATAACGGAATGTTAATGTTTCAATTAATGTAGGACCCTCACCATTTAGGGCACGCTCACGAGCATCACGAACAGCTGCATAAACCGCTAATGGATCCATACCGTCTACTTGAACACCTACGATACCTGCAGCAACTGCTTTTTGTGCAATTGTTTGTGCAGCAGATTGTTTTTCAACAGGTGTTGAGATTGCATAACGGTTATTTTGAACAACGAAAATTGCAGGAGCCTTGTATGCACCAGCAAAGTTAATTCCTTCATAGAAATCACCTTGAGATGCTCCGCCATCACCTGTGTATGTAATCGCAACAGCTTGTTTCCCTTTCTTTTTCAATCCTAGAGCAACACCTGCTGTTTGAATGTATTGCGCACCAATAATAATCTGCGGTGAAAGAGCATTAACATCTTCAGGCATTTGGTTGCCATGGAAATGTCCGCGGGAGAATAAGAATGCTTGATATAATGGCAGTCCGTGCCATATAATTTGAGGAACATCGCGATATCCAGGAAGAATCCAGTCTTCTTTTTCTAATGCAAATTGAGATGCTAGTTGAGAAGCTTCTTGACCTGCTGTTGGAGCATAAAAGCCTAAGCGTCCTTGGCGATTCAATGAAATTGAACGTTGGTCTAAAATACGTGTATAAACCATACGGCGCATAAGTTCTTTTAACTGCTCATCAGAAAGATCAGGCATAGCCGCTTCATTTACGACTTTACCCTCTTCATTTAAAATTTGGAGTGTTTCAAACTGCTTAGCAATCGCTTCAAACTGTTTTTTACTGTCTACAACAGCGCTTTTTGTTTTTGCAGCCATTTATAACCTCTTCCTTTCCTTTTTAAGAGTGATTGTTCAGGTAATATAAGCTTGCAGCTTCATTGGACATTCATTGACTGTCTGTCCTAATGCTTTCAGTCTGCATGCTTGTCAAACCTCAACTAAATTAGTATTTAGTAAGAGAATTCCATAATGCACAGCATTAGGTTACCCTAAATCGAGAGAGATGACACATTTTTTTGAATTCAAACCTACTTAACTATTTACCACTAGAGATCGCCTATAACTTTCTCTATTATCATGTGGTTTAAAAAGCTTCTTTGGTTTATTCTGTATCAGTTTTTATTAATAGTCAACTAATACAACCCTTTTAATTCATAACAAGTTTACACCAATGGATTTAGGTCCGTCAATCAGTTTGTATAAGGTTTTTAAAAAGAATATTAAAAAACTTCCGTTTGAATTCCCCTCCTTCACCTCAACTGTATTATTACAAAAGAAAAAACTGTACCAATAATTATTGATACAGTTTTTCTTTAAGTAAAAACAAAACAATTAAGATTTAATTTTATGTTTAATTTTATTTTTCTATTCGTTGTATGATTGTTCCAAATTAAAATAAGCCTGACTCAAACCATATGGACATGAGACAGACTCTTTAGGAAAATTATTCTTTGTTTTCTTCAACATTTAACTCAGCATTTTTATAAAATTCAAGTTTTATTTTATTATATTGCTCAGTTAATTGATTAAATTTTTCATTTTGCTCCATAACTTTTTTATAGGAATCATTAATTTTTTTTACATGCGCTTCCAGCTCTTCTAGTGTTAAGTTCTCTTGTTGAAGCATCGTATAAAGCTCTTTATCAAGAGAAATTGAGGCCTTATACGTTTCATATAAGCTTTCGTATGTGCTGTAGCGTTCTTCCATTATTGCTTTTAATTCATTTGCCTGTTCTTGCAAATTTTCATCATCTATTTTTTCAATTTCCTTGGCTATAGCCTGAAATTCTTTTTTGGAGGATGTTATACTCTTTTGTTCAGCCTCTATTTTCGTTTCTCGTTGTTCTACAAGAGTGTAAGCTTCTTTGGATAAAGCTACAATTTTTTCAAACTCTTTCATTCCGAGGTTCATGATTTGATTATATAAATCGGATTCTTTCTTCTCAAGCTCTAGAAGCGGTTGCTGCTGCTTTTGAAACGGCTCTTCTAATTCGACCACCTTTTCTAATGTTGTGTAAATATTTTTTTCAGGTGTAGGACCAAAACAACCTGAAAGTAAGATTAATAGAATCGATGTTACTAAACCTAAACGTATAAAAGTATTTTTAATAAAGTAAAACAATGATATTCCCCCTAACGTTCAACCAATTTCTACTATAATGCGAATTGCAAATTTTTACAATCTTATTCATATGAGCAATACTATATCTTATGAATGTATCTAGCATTTATACCAGTATCAAATTGGACTACTTCTAGGTAAGAATGATTTTTTGAGAGTCGACATATATTTTTTGTTAATCACTGATTTTATAATACAATTTAATAAAGCTAATGTTCTTTTCGTTTTTCAGATCTTTTTATATAATCTTATATATCCGAAATAATTTAGTACATATAGGTTACATCCACTAGTACGGCCATTTTAAGATTTTAATGTACTGGTTTTGTTAAAATAAAATATTAGTTGGTTTGTTAAAAGGAGTGTACAACATGATTACAATGGAAGATATAATTAGAGAAGGTCATCCAACACTAAGAAAAGTTGCAGAGGAAGTACCTATCCCTGCCTCAGAAAAAGATAAAGAAACATTAGTAAAGATGCTTGATTATGTAAAAAACAGTCAAGATCCGGAAAAATCCGAAAAATATGGGCTGCGACCTGGAATTGGCCTTGCTGCACCACAAATAAATATTTCGAAACGGATGATCGCAATCCATGTCGTTGATGAAAAAGGAGAACAGCACAGCTATGCGCTGTTCAATCCGAAAATTGTAAGCCACTCTTTAGAAAAAAGTTATTTAACAAGTGGTGAAGGTTGTCTATCGGTTGATCGTGCTGTCCCTGGAATAGTTCCCCGCTATGCTCGAATCCGGGTTAAAGCAACTAACCTGGAAGGTGAACAAGTTGATATTCGTTTAAAAGGACTATTAGCCATTGTCTTTCAGCACGAAATAGATCATTTAAATGGTATTATGTTCTACGATCACATCAACAAAGCAAATCCTTTCCAAGAACCAGAAAATGCAATTGCAATTGATCGTTAATAAGAAAAGTGCAAGCGCCTTGATCAGCCTAGGGCAAATAAGCCACTCATGAATAGAAGGCGTTCTTTGCCTTCAATTCATGAGTGGCTAGACCCTAGAGGGGCTAGGCGCTGGAGCTAGACACTAAAACCAAGTACAAAGTTTTATACTTTCTTAAAGTGGAACAAAAGCACAAGCGCCTAAACCCAACTAAGTTGAGCCTAGGCGCTTTTTATTATTAATAAAAAATAAGAAGGGCTATCCTCTTTTATTTTAATAATCCCAGTTGTTCACAGCCAAATTGAATGCCGTCTTCATCAACCGGCTTCGTGATAAAATCAGCAATTTCCTTTAAGGATGGCACCGCATTCCCCATTGCTACTCCTGTCCCTACAAATTCGATCATTTCCAGATCATTTAACCCATCGCCAAAAGCATAAATATTTTCTCTCGGGATATTCAATCTTTTCGCTAATTGTTTAATCCCCTCAGCTTTTGAACCATTTGCAGGCAAAATATCTGTTGAAACGTCATGCCAGCGAATAAGCTTTAGCTCTGAATATTGTTTCGTGTAGCGTTCCTCTTCTCCGATTTCACAAAACAATAGCGTTTGATAAATATTTCGTTCAAGATAATAATTACGATTTTTTTCAGGCTGTGTAAATTTCAAACTACCCATACTTTCTTCTATTAGAGGATGTTCGCCTGTTGTGGACATCATATTTTCAGCACTCATAAATACAAGCGGATGATTTTCTTTGTCAGCAAATTGTAAAAGATTTTCTAACGTTTCCTTTTTTATTGGGTTTTCGTATATGACTTCACCTTCAAACACAACATATTGTCCATTAAAACTAACAAATGAATGAATATTTAATTCTTTGCGCAAATCTTCAAACATAAAAGGCGCACGTCCTGTAGCAATCGCAACATGATGGCCCTCACTTTTAAGTTTTTGTATTGTTTCTCTAGTCGTTTTGGGAATTTCCTTATTATGATCTAGAATCGTCCCATCAATATCAAAAAAAATAACTTTTTCGCTCATCATCAAGCTCCTTACTCTAATAACTATAAAAATTAACTAACAACTTAAACTTTACCATATTAGCCGAGTTAAGGACACCTAGCAAGATTTATTAATTTCCACGAATACCCATGTAAGTGATTTATTCATTCTACATATACTACCTTTGAAAAAGTATATATTGGTCGGATCTCATCGAATTATTTCAAGTATAAAGGGCGTTATTTGCCAGTTATTCAAAAAAGAAGGAGGAAAGCTTACATGTTAAAAAGAATTAAACGATCATTAAAAAGACAATGGAAACATCTCTTAAAACGCAAAATGATTGCCTAGTCTTATCATTTTTCCATGTATCTGAGTACAAATATTAAAAATAAAAGGGTATATTGGAAGAATTGTGTCGCAAATGAAAAGAAGATTCGACACATTCCCCTCTAGGCTTGGCTTGTAAGTAAATATCGCATATAATAGAAAAAGTTAGTCTAACATACGGAAGTTAAGGAGAGATTTGGTAAATGATTTTCAAAGTGTACTATCAAGATGAAATTTCAGAGGTTCCTGTTCGAGAAAGAACAAACACTCTTTATATTGAAGCAACATCTGAAGGGGAAGTACGCTCTAAGCTAAAAGACCGTTCTTATAATATAGAATATATTACGCCTATAGATGGAGCATATTTAGAATATGAAAAACAAAGTGAAAATTACAAAGTATTGGAGATTTGATCGTTATGAAATTTGTAAAAAATGACCAAGTTGCCGTGTTTGCCTTAGGCGGACTCGGTGAAATTGGCAAAAACACGTACGGTGTTCAATTCCAGGATGAAATCGTCCTAATTGACGCAGGAATAAAGTTCCCGGAGGACGAGCTGCTTGGAATTGATTACGTCATTCCCGATTACACATATTTACAAAAAAACGAAGAAAAAATTAAAGGACTATTTATTACGCACGGACACGAAGACCATATTGGAGGCATTCCTTATTTACTTCGCCAAGTAAATATTCCGATTTATGGCGGGAAACTTGCATTAGGGTTATTGAGAAACAAACTAGAAGAGCACGGTTTATTACGTCAAACAAAATTAATTGAGATTAAAGAAGATGACATTATTAAATTTAGAAAGACATCAGTTACGTTCTTTAGAACAACACATAGCATCCCTGATTCATATGGAATTGTCGTCAAAACACCTCCAGGGAATATTGTACATACCGGTGACTTTAAATTTGACTTCACACCAGTCGGAGAGCCAGCAAACTTAACGAAAATGGCTGAGATTGGACGTGATGGCGTCCTTTGTTTACTTTCCGATAGTACGAATAGTGAGATTCCTAATTTTACTATGTCAGAAAGACGTGTCGGCGAGAGCATTCATGAAATTTTCCGCAAGGTGGATGGCCGAATTATTTTTGCAACATTTGCATCAAATATTCACCGCCTGCAGCAAGTTGTTGAGGCGGCAGTTACAAATAATCGCAAAATTGCGGTGTTTGGTAGAAGTATGGAAGCGGCCATTCAAATTGGACAAGATTTAGGATACATTAGCTGTCCTAAAGATACATTTGTTGATGCACATGAAATCAATCGCATGCCAGCACACCGAGTCACAATTCTATGTACCGGAAGTCAAGGAGAACCAATGGCAGCACTTTCACGGATTGCTAACGGTACACACCGTCAAATACAAATTATCCCTGGTGATAATGTAGTCTTCTCGTCTTCACCGATCCCAGGGAACACATTAAGTGTTAGTAAAACAATTAATCAGCTCTTCCGTGCTGGTGCAGAAGTCATCCATGGTCCATTTAATGATATTCATACATCAGGACATGGCGGTCAAGAAGAGCAAAAACTTATGCTTCGCTTAATGAAACCAAAATACTTTATGCCAATCCATGGGGAATATCGCATGCAAAAAATGCACGCAAAGCATGCTGTAGACTGTGGAGTCGAACCAGAAAACTGTTTTATTATGGATAATGGTGAGGTATTGGCAATTGGCGACAATGAAGTAGGGATTGCAGGTAAAATTCCATCAGGCTCCGTTTATATTGATGGCAGCGGTATTGGTGATATTGGAAATATTGTTCTTCGTGATCGAAGAATTCTTTCTGAAGAAGGACTTGTCATTGTCGTTGTCAGCATTAACATGAAAGACTTCAAAATTGCAGCTGGTCCAGATATCATTTCTCGTGGATTTGTTTATATGCGCGAATCCGGTGACTTAATTAATGATGCTCAATCACTAATTACGAAGCATTTATCAAAAATTATGGAACGTCGAACGAGTCAATGGTCAGAAATTAAAAACGAAATTACCGATACACTTGCTCCGTTTCTTTATGAAAAAACGAAACGTCGTCCAATGATCCTGCCGATCATCATGGAGGTATAATTAACTATTCGTAATATTTAAAAGGGCTGTCTCAGTTTGAGACAGCCCTTTTCTATAACAATAAACAGTCAGTACAAGGTCTTTCTGTTAATCACCCATTAACCGTTTCTCAAAACGGTTGATGTCTGTATCTGCGCCAATAACAATCATAATATCATTTTTCCGAATGACCTCATTAGCTTGGGGTGATACAATAATGTCTTTATTCCGTTTTACCGCAACAATATTGATCCCGTATTTTGCACGTATATCCAAATCCATTATTGAATTACCATGAATCCGTTCATTTGCAACGATCTCTACGATACTATGCTCTTCAGAAAGCTCCAAATAGTCCAATACATTGTTGGAAACAATTTTATGGGCAATTCTTCTCCCCATATCACGTTCAGGGTGAACAATGCGATCTGCCCCTATTTTAGAAAGAACCTTTTCATGATAGTCATTCGTTGCTTTTACCGTAATATCCCGAACACCTAATTCCTTGAGTATTAATGTGGTTAGAATACTTGCTTGAATATTATCTCCAATCGCCACTATTACATGGTCAAAATTGCGGATGCCTAAACTTTTTAATACCGTTTCATCAGTCGTATCACCAACTACTGCATGTGAAGCAACATTTGCAAACTCATTAACCTTATCCTCATCAATATCGATTGCCATTACTTCTAAGCCCTCTTCACTAAGAGCCCTACAAATACTACCGCCGAATCGCCCAAGTCCGATTACTGCATATTCCTTTTTCATTCGTCTACCTCCGCAAACTATAAACGTGCTGTTGTTAAACATTTAGATAACGTTTACTCACTCAAAAGATCTTAACGAGAAAATCGTACCACAATTTCATTATTTTTTATAGAGCATAAGAGTAAATGCCTACCGCTAAACGTCAGCCATACTTTTTCCAAATATTCTTGAATTAATGGTAAAATAAAATCAACAGCAAATAAAAGGGGGAGTGAAATGCATAACAAGATATACAATATCCTCTTTCCATACGTGTTAGGTATATGCGGCGGTTTTCTTTTCCATATATGTCATGTGCCTCTTGCATGGATTTTAGGACCAATGTCCTTTTTGATCATCTGGAGATCGATCTTCGTTAATCAAAAAAATTTAATTCAACCCATTGTATTAAAAAATGGTTCCTTTATCATTTTAGGTATTTCATTTGGCCTTTCTTTCACAAAGGAAACCTTTCTCACAGTTGGACCATATGTGCTTCCATTCTTAGCTACAACAATCATATTGATCATCATTAGTATCATAAATGCCCTGCTGATAAGCAAGATTGTAAATATTGATAAAAATACAAGTATATTTGCTTCAATACCTGGCGGGTTATCAGAAATGGTTGCAGCGAGTGAATCACTTCAAGCTAATTCATCTTTAGTAACAATTTTTCAAACTGTCAGGCTTTTAACAGTGGTCTTTTTTGTTCCTTTTGCCATACTTCATATGTTTGAGCCACAGTCAGGAATGCAGCCAATACAAACGATTACCAATGAAGGCGGGTTTTTATCTTATGGATGGTTTTTATTGGCAGGTTTTGTCGGCTGGTTAATAAGATCAAAAGTACCTGCTGCCTTTGTTATTGGTCCCCTGCTAACGACTGCATTACTCAATATAAGCGGCATTTCTTTCCCTAACTTCAATGATTTATTTTTAGTCTTTGCACAATTAACGATTGGAATTGGGTTTGGATTGATGATCACCTTTACCGATTTGAAAAAGGGTGGTAAGTATTGCGGATTATATTTTGCGGGTACGATTTTGTTAATTGGAACAAGTTTTTGTTTAGGCTATTTGTTCACCTTGTTAACTGATTTGGACCTAGCAACAGCGATGCTCTCACTGGCACCAGGCGGTCTTGTCGAGATGGTGTTAACGGCATCAACAATTGGGGCAGATCCCGCTGTTGTCAGCTCCCTGCAATTTATTCGCTTGCTTTTTATTATTAGCTTTGTCCCAAGCATATTAAAGTATGGATTAAAGAGAGTTAGAGTCAATAAACAATTAGGTGAAAATAGTCATTCTGCGTAATAGGACAGAAAAAACCGTTCAATTTTTGAAAAGTGAACGGTTTTTTCATAAAATTATTTAAGGCTTTTTAGCTTCAATTTACAAACTGCAGCTTTTATTTGAAAATAATCAATATCTTCTGGAAGAGCCTCTTTTAATGGTTTAAGCATATCTGTGCCCAGCTCGATTATTTTTTCAGCGATTAATGCTTCTTGTGCTTCTGTCATTATTTCAGACCACTCTATCGGATTCCCTTCTTCAACTGCCCGAATTAAATGGTTTTGCACAGTAATGACCGATAAACCACGTGATTCACTAATCTCCTTTATCGATTTACCGTCTTGAAATAATTGATAGCTAATGAGATGGCTAGCGGTTTTATCACTTACAATGTAGTCAGCAGCTACCCGTCCTTGCAACTGATCCGAACTGGTTCTCTCAACGTTCATGAACTCACATATAGCGGATATGAATTTTTCACCATAATGCTCTAATTTTGTTTTGGCTACACCTTTTACTTGCAAAAACTCATTCTCAGTTGTTGGGCACTTAGAGCTCATATCTCGTAAACTACTATCTGAGAAAATAATATAAGGGGGTACTCCCAGCTGTACAGACAATTCACGTCTAACCAGCTTAAGTCTTTCAAATAAATCATCGTTTACCTCAATCGATTTGATTTTCACTAGTTCTTTCTTAAATATCTGCTGCTTATCGACGATAACTTCTCTTGCTTTGTTGCTTAACATTAAAACTGGATACTTATCATTTGTGAGTGATAGGTATCCTTCTGCTATTAAAAAATCGATTAAATCGACAATTTGTTTTTCTGTTTTTTCCTTCATCAAACTGTAGGTTGATAGTTTGTGAAAACCAAACTGGTTAATTCGCTTATTATTTGACCCTTTTAAAACTTGTGCTACAAGGGTTTTCCCAAATCTCTCACCCATTCGCTTGACACATGAAAAAATCATTAATGCTTCTCTCGTCACATCGATTTTAGAACGGGTATCTGTACAATTCATGCATCGCCCACAAGGAGCATGTGGAGTCGTTTCTCCGAAGTATTCAATGATATAAGTTTGCAGACATTTTTCAGTATGACAAAGATCCACCATCTGTTGAAGCTTTTGATATTCATGTACTTTTTTATCAGGACTTAATGTTGACTGCTCGATTAAAAATTTCTGCAATTGAATATCTTGAGCGGCAAACAAAATCGCACATTCACTTTTTTCTCCATCCCGTCCTGCACGACCCGCTTCCTGATAATACGCTTCAATATTTTTTGGCAAATTGTGATGAATGACAAATCGGACATTGGATTTATTGATTCCCATTCCAAATGCATTTGTTGCCACCATAACATCAAGCTGATCAAAAAGAAATTGATCCTGCTGCTCTGCACGTTCATGTTCTGCTAATCCGGCATGGTATTTTCCCGCTTTTATACCATTCTTTTTTAAGAATTGCGATAAATCGTCTACTTCTTTTCTTGTAGCAGCATAAATAATACCTGCCTGATCACGATTTGCCTTCACATATCGCATAATATAATCACGTTTATTTTCACCCTTAATCACATTAAAGGTTAAATTATCCCGTGCAAAACCTGTTACATACGTAGATGAAGCGGGGATATTTAAAAGCTCACATATATCTTCGGTTACTTCCTTTGTTGCTGTCGCTGTCAGCGCCAATATAAGCGGTTTTTTCACAAAAGCAGTAATCATCCTTTTTATGCTGCGATAGCTTGGTCGAAAATCATGGCCCCATTGAGAAATACAATGAGCCTCATCAACTGCAACCATTGAGACATTCATCGTTAAAAGAAACGTACGAAAAGATTCTACTTCAAGACGCTCAGGGGCAATATAGAGGATTTTATACGCTCCCTCTTCTATCTCCGCTATTCTTTCTTTTACTTCTTTTGCTGTTAAACTGCTATTGATAAATGTTGATGAAATACCAATGCTTGTTAACGCATCAACTTGATCCTTCATTAACGAGATTAATGGCGATATCACAATGGTCATACCATCCATAAGTAATGCCGGCACTTGATAACAAATTGATTTTCCTCCACCTGTCGGCATGATCGCTAATGTATCCTTTCCCTTTAAGACACTCTCTATTATCTCTTTTTGTCCCTTTCGGAAAGAAGTATATCCAAAGTATTCCTTTAATCGTTTTTCAGCTTGCTGTAACATTTAATCACCCTAGCTCTAATACATTCTCTTTCCTTTACTATTTTAAGTATATCATGTTTAAATCGTTCCATTTCGAATTCTGTTAAAATCGAATTTTATCTCTTTTGCAAAATCAATTTTATTTCGGTAATATAACAAATTCATGACGATATATTTTCAAAATGATGATAACCCCCAAAAAACAACAAACTTCTACAAATATTATAATAAAAGTATGGAAGGAAAGAGGTTTTTTTAAATTATGTTATCAAATACTGAAATTGGGATAGATTTAGGTACCGCAAATATATTGGTTTATAGCAAAAATAAAGGAATCGTTCTTAATGAACCATCTGTTGTTGCCATTGATACAACGACAAAGAAGGTTTTAGCCGTTGGTTCAGAGGCGAAAAGTATGATCGGAAAAACACCTGGTAAGATTGTTGCAGTAAGACCTCTTAAAGATGGGGTTATTGCTGATTATGATATTACCACAGATATGTTGAGACATATTATGAAAATTGCCTCACGTAAACTGGGAATTTCTATGAGAAAACCTACTGTAGTTGTTTGTACACCTTCTGGAGCAACATCTGTTGAAAGAAGAGCGATTCAAGATGCGATCAAAAGCTCTGGCGCAAAGCAAGTTCATTTAATTGAAGAGCCTGTAGCAGCAGCGATTGGGGCCGACCTGCCTGTAGATGAACCGATCGCAAATGTTGTTGTCGATATTGGCGGCGGGACAACTGAAGTTGCGATTATCTCCTTTGGCGGGGTTGTATCAGTTCATTCCATTCGTATTGCCGGTGACCAATTAGACGAAGATATTATTCAATACATTCGTAAAAATTATAATCTATTAATAGGTGAACGTACGGCTGAACAAATGAAGATGGAAATTGGCTACGCATTAGTTGAGCACGAAAAGGAAACAATGGACATTCGCGGCCGAGATTTAGTTACGGGATTGCCAAAGACCATTTCAGTTTCTTCTTATGAAATGCAAGAAGCAATGAAGGAATCCTTACTGCATATTTTAGAAGCGATCCGAGCTACTCTTGAGGACTGCCCTCCTGAACTCAGTGGTGACATCGTTGATCGCGGTGTCATCTTATCAGGTGGCGGAGCTTTAATGAAAGGGATTCAGGAATGGTTAAGTCAAGAAATCGTTGTTCCTGTTCATATAGCTCCAAATCCTTTGGAATGTGTTGCAATTGGTACAGGCAGATCGTTAACAGTCATTAGCAAATTATTGAAAACTGCTAAATAGTATAACAACAAACCTACTATTAATAAAGCTCATGAGAGAATTCGATACATTCTCTCATGAGCTTTTTTCGTTGGTTTTCTGTCTTAATCTAGTACACCCTCTTAAATAAAACATTATATTTTTTACAAAAATTTTACAAAATTTATTTGCATCATTTCTATAATTATTGAATACATTATGTGTGGCTTACTTGTTAAACGAAATTTCACTTTCTAGATCTCTTTTTCTTTTTTTAAGAGATTCTATAAGTAATGAAACTTTTCCATTTTCGATTTCGTCTTATATTTGAAAACTTAGGGAGGTAAATTTGTGAAAGATTTAAGCAGAAGAATTATCATTAGCTTAACATTAGCAGGCATTATCATGGGAGGGATGAGTGTTTCACTTGCGAATATGCCATCAAGGCCCACAGATAATAATGAAATGGTCCAAGTCCAAGGAGATTAATTTGAAAGGCGTGTCTTTATCATGGAACATTATAGTAAACAATCACTTTATTGAATTTAATTCCGTTTAGTTTCCTGCTTGCGGCAATCTTATTGCTTTTCAAATCTTTATTGGAATTCTTTTGATTGGGTTTATCTACTCACTGATCGTCACACTTACAAAAAAAGGAATAATTGGTGCAATTATCAATATCTATGAAATTGGCACCTTAATGTTTGGGAGCGGTGTAATGTATTTACTTACGATCGCAACAGGTGTATAAGCATATCAGGACTCACGACATAAATACATAATAAGGCTGTCTCAGGTCTTCCTACTTTTTTAGAGACAGCCTCTTTAATTATTTTTAGTTAACCCACCAACACCTTAGCTTCGAAACGCTCGATCAGCAAATATTTTTGATGTTATATCATCTGAAGGCGGGTTATGTAACCCGGCACGTACATCACGATAATGTCTTTGTAACGAATTTGACATAAATAAGCTTTGCCCGCCAACAACTCTCATTGCCAAATCAACAACCTCAACAGCAGTATTTGTTACAACTGTTTTTACTGCTGCTAAGTCATAAGCTAAATTTGCACGATTTGTTGGGTCAGTATCCCACTTATCTGCAACAGCATACATAAAAGTTCTAGCAGTTGTCAGTTTTAAATCAATTTCCGCAACCTTCCTTCTAACCTCGGGAACCTCTTTAATAGGGTGTGTGAGGCTTGTCGGCTGATATGTTTTTGCGAACTCTACAGCTTCATTTCTAGCAGCAATCGCGATCCCGATATAGCATGCAGGAATATGAAGCAGCCAGCCCTGAGCAGAAGGTCTAACCTTTTTCCGCTTTCGCTCAACTAATGCTTCAAATGGAACTTCAACAGTATTTAAAATCAAATCATCACTTCTTGTTCCACGCATACCTACTGTGTCCCACGTATCCTCAATTGATACTCCACATTCTGTTCTTGGAATGAGGAAATCGCCAATTTCTCCAGTTTCTTCTATTGTTGCAGGAACAATAAAATAGTCTAGTGCAGGTGCCAAAGATGTAAATATCTTTTTCCCATTAATCACCCATTTATTGCCTTTTTTCAAAGCGGTTGTCTCCGGCTTCCCACCTCTTGCAGGGCTGCCGGAATTTGGTTCTGTTGCCGCACTGTTTATGAGCTTATGATCTGAAATAATTTCTTTACAAATTCTTTCATAAGTTGTTTTTTCCCATTTTTTCGTTATATGCACATCCATCAATAAACTTAAATGCCACCCTAGGGATAAAGCAGTTGCTGCATCACCTTGAGCAATTTTTTCCTGTACCATTAAGAATTCATATAAAGATGCACCATCTCCGCCATACTGTTTTGGGATTGTTAGCTTTAAATAGCCTTCTTCTTTTAAGCGTCTAAAATGCCGAAAAGGAAAAGCACCCTCCCGATCATATTTGTCAGCAGTTAAAGCAAATTCTTTTGCTAGCTTATCTGTTTTCTCAAGTAATTCCTTTTGCGCAGATGTTTTAATAAATTGTTCATCTAGAAAGTACACATCATCACCTCAATAGTTTCATTGTAATAATTTTCTATCAACACATAAAGCAATTTGGCTTAGAAATGGCTTTAGCTTTTCATTCCCTTAATGGGTTGTTAAAATAAAAAGGTAAAACTTCCTAATTTGGAGGCTTTTATAAATTGATCATAATAACAAGGAGGTTAGAGCAATGTCTAATTTTCAACAAAAGTTAGAAAAATATGCGGAACTAGCAGTTCGTGTGGGGGTTAATATTCAACATAATCAAAATTTAGTCATAAACGCTTCAACAGAGGTTGCTGATTTTGTCCGTCTCGTCGTTAAAAAGGCTTATGAAGCCGGCGCACGAAATGTATATGTTGAATGGCATGATGATGTGGTGACAAGAACTCGCTTTGAACTAGCATCAGAGGATGCATTAAGCGACTATCCAGAATGGAAAGCGCGCGGGTTAGAAACATTAGCTGAAAATGACGGTGCCTTTATGTCGATCATTTCATCTAATCCTGACCTATTAAGTGGAATTGACCCAAAAAGAATTGCAGCTTCCACAAAGGCAGCCGGGATGGCTTTAACTAAATATCGCAACTATTTACAAGCTGACAAAGCTAGCTGGACAGTTATTGGTGCTGCTTCAAAGGAGTGGGCAGCAAAAGTCTTTCCTGATGAAAGAGAAGATAAACAAGTGGAACTGCTTTGGGAAGCCATCTTCCGAACAACTCGAATTGACCAGCCAGACCCAGTAAAAGCTTGGGAGGAACATAATCTTAATTTACATAACAAGGTAGACTATTTAAATAGTAAAAAATATAAAATGCTTCATTATAAAGCCGCAGGAACTGATCTAACCATTGAACTTCATGACACACATACATGGGTTGGCGCAGGCAGCGAAAATGAGCGGGGGAATTTCTTTATGGCAAATATGCCTACAGAGGAAGTGTTCACTGTCCCTTTGCGAAACGGAGTAAATGGTGTTGTTAAAAGCACGAAGCCGCTTAGCTACAGCGGAAATCTTATTGATGATTTTTCACTCACCTTTGAAAATGGCCGTATCGTTGATGTGAAAGCTGAAAAAGGTGAAGACGTATTAAAGCAATTAGTTGAAACAGATGAAGGCTCACACTATTTAGGCGAGATCGCATTAGTTGCACATGATTCACCTATTTCTCAATCTGGCGTATTGTTTTACAATACATTATTTGATGAAAATGCCTCAAACCATTTAGCAATTGGTAATGGTTATGCTTTCTGTGTTGAAGGCGGAAAAAAAATGTCTCGTGAAGAGCTTGAGAAGGTTGGCGTTAACTCCAGTATTACCCATGTCGACTTTATGATCGGCTCTGCAGATATGGATATTGATGGAATATTAGAAGATGGAACGACAGAAGCTATCTTCCGAAACGGAACATGGGCATTTTAAACAAATAATAACAAAATAAGAAAAGCGCAAGGTGCTTAGCATTCGGCGACAAGCATAAGGCGAATAGGAATAGAAGGTGTTCTTTCCCTTCAATTCCTATTTGACTAGACCCTAGAGGCAGTCAAAAACGCGACATCCTGTCGCATTGACTGCACTTGCACGTCCTGTGCTTCGCCGATGGCGCCTGGAGCTGGACACTTTCTTAGAACATTTAAAAAAAGGGTCAGACATAATTTACTTACGTCAGGCCCTCTTTCTTATTGATATTGAAATGAGGGAAACATCATGAAGCCTGTAGAGGTCTATATATTATCCGGTTTTCTTGGAGCTGGAAAAACAACGTTATTACAAAATATTCTTGTTCAAGAAAAGCAGCTTGAACGAAAAATCGCCGTTATCATGAATGAGCTTGGTGAGGTTTCGATCGATTCTAACGTCGTCCAAGAGGAAATACCATTAAAGGAGCTTTTAAACGGCTGTGTATGCTGTACCATTCAGGGACAGCTTGAAGTTCAGCTTGAAAACATGCTAAGAGAATATGAGCTAGACGCCATCTATATAGAAACAACAGGTGTCGCCCATCCAATTGAGGTTTTAGATGCTTGCATGTCCCCTCTATTTGCTGAAAAGCTAGCAATAAAGGCTATTATTACATTAATTGACGCAAAAAGATGGAAGGACCGCTCAAAACTTAGCATACAAATTCGCAAGCTTTTAGCGGAACAAGTTCAGCATGCAGATATTGTTCTATTAAACAAAATTGATCAGCTGTCAGAGGATGAAAAGGCAACGCTTATTTCTGAAATTCAAGCGTTAAATAAAACGGCGAAGCTGTTGATGACAGAATATGCCGATGTCCCTCTAACACAGCTAAAGCCTATTCAAAAATCCAGTAAAAAAGAACATGAAAAAACACATGTTCTCGAAACATTGCATATGCGCACATATGTCCATACCTTTTCACGGCCAATAGATATGAAAAAATTTGAACAGTTTTTAAAGAACATGCCTGATACAATCTATCGGATAAAAGGCTATCTATCTTTTACACATTCAAAGGAAAGCTATCTTTTTCAATACTCCTACGGGATGCCGCTATACCTTAAAGAAAAAATAAAAATGAAAAACACACTTGTTTTTATTGGAGAACACCTTGATCACCAATGGATAAAAACAGCGCTTGAATCTTTATAATGAGAATTTTATGACAAAGTCGATACGCCGATTCAACTGATGATTTTCAGCATTGCCATCATTGGGGACAATCGGCTTATCTTCTCCGGCTCCAACAGCTGAAAAGCTTAGATGAGATAATTTCTCGTTTTCATTAAAACGATGTAATAAACGATTAGCTCGTTTTTTTGTAAGCTGAAGGTTAAATTCATTATCTGCACGATCATCCAAATGAGCTTCGATGATTATTGTGGTATTACTAGGCAATGCAGCAAAAACATGATCTAATTCTCTTAAACTAGCTTCTGCTTTTTCGTAAAATTCTGCTTGATCATAATTAAATAGCACCTCATCTAACATTCGAATAATCATCGCATTTTCTTGCTTCAAAACCTTTGTCCCAGACAAATCTAAAGTTATATCATGCTTCATGGTTAACTTAATACTGGATCCAGGATCGACCACTTGCCCTTTCATAACCGGTTCACCCTGCTCCAGTTTTTTCAATGTTTCATTTTCAGATTCTATAACTGATGTTGCTGTGTCATCTTTTTTTCCACAGCCTGAACTAACAAGCACAACAGCTAACAAACCAATTGCATACCACTTCATCATTATCAACCCCTCTAACACGCACTGCTTTATTCTATATCCGTGATGGTAAGTCTATTGCCTAACTTTATGTACCAGTATTTCTATTTTATCATCAATATGGAATTATTTGTTTAATTTTACAAATTACTAATAATCCAATAATCCCATTCCGCAAAGCTTGATGTTGTACAATCAGCACAAAAAGAGATGGCCCACCAGACTAATGTCTATGTAAGCCATCTCTTTTTTAAATCTACTCTTTTACGCGTACAATTCCTTTACTTGCTTCTGTACATTATCATCTTCTAAAAACTCATCATAGGTCATTTGCTTATCAACGATACCGTTCGAAGTAATTTCGATAATCCGATTCGCAATTGTTTGCACAAATTGATGGTCATGTGAAGTGAAAATCATCGCACCTTTATATGCAATTAAGCCATTGTTAAGCGCCGTAATCGATTCAAGGTCTAAGTGGTTTGTTGGTTCATCTAATAAAAGAACGTTCGCACCGCTTAACATCATTTTCGAAAGCATGCAGCGAACCTTTTCTCCTCCTGACAATACACTCGGCTTCTTCATAACTTCCTCTCCTGAGAAAAGCATCCGTCCTAAGAAACCGCGTAAAAAGCTTTCACTTTGGTCGTTCGGAGAAAATTGGCGGAGCCAGTCAACGAGATTTTGCTCATCGCCAGTGAAATACTCACTGTTATCTTTAGGAAAATAAGCTTGTGTTGTTGTAACACCCCATTTAAATGTACCACTGTCAGGCTCAATCTCTCCTGCTAAAATTTTAAATAAAGTCGTAATCGCAATTTCATCACGGCCAACTAAGGCAATTTTATCTTCTCTATTCATAATAAAGCTGATGTTATCTAATACCTTTACACCATCAATTGTTTTCGATAAGCCTTCTACACGGAGAACATCATTACCGATTTCACGTTCTGGTGTAAAGTTCACATATGGATAACGGCGAGAAGATGGTTGAATATCATCTAACGTAATTTTATCCAATAATTTTTTACGTGAAGTCGCTTGCTTTGATTTTGAAGCATTTGCACTAAATCTGGCAATGAAGTTTTGAAGCTCTTTTATTTTCTCTTCTTTTTTCTTATTTGCTTCCTGCGCTAATTTAAGAGCTAATTGACTTGATTCATACCAGAAATCATAGTTTCCGACATAAATTTTAATTTTTGAAAAGTCTAAATCAGCAATATGTGTACAAACCTTATTTAAAAAGTGGCGGTCATGTGAAACAACAATAACCGTATTTTCAAAGTTTATTAAAAATTCCTCAAGCCATGCGATCGCATGAATATCAAGGTGGTTCGTAGGCTCGTCCAGAAGGAGAACATCAGGCTGTCCAAAAAGGGCTTGTGCCAACAGAACCTTTACCTTTTCCCCGCCGGTTAGATCAGCCATTTTCTTCGTATGAAGCTCCTCAGAAATTCCAAGTCCTTTTAACAATATAGCTGCTTCACTTTCCGCTTCCCAACCATTTAATTCAGCGAATTCACCTTCTAATTCTGCCGCCTTCATGCCATCTTCATCGGTAAAATCAGCTTTCATATAAATGGCATCTTTTTCCTGCATAACTTCATAAAGGCGTTTATGTCCCATAATAACAACCTTAAGAACTTCATGCTCTTCATATTCAAAGTGATTTTGCTTTAACACCGCCAAACGCTCGCCAGGCGCCATACTGACATCACCTGTTTGCGGTTCGATTTCACCGGAAAGTATTTTTAAAAAAGTAGATTTTCCAGCACCATTCGCACCAATTAATCCGTAGCAATTTCCCGGAGTGAATTTAATATTAACATCTTCAAAAAGCTTGCGATCACCATACCGTAAGCTGACATTTGTAACTTGAATCATGAAATATCCTCCAATACTTTAACATCTAAACAATTATAACACCGAAAGGGTTTTTTTTATACGTTCTGTATCAACAACTTTTCATATATTCAACGTTTTTTACTAGTTTATAAAACAAAATAGCTGCCTATTATTGTTTGTAATTCCTCACTATCTAGTTTCCCATCCGATGCTTCCGCATCACAATGTATAAGAAAATCAAACCGGTTGTAACAGTTGTAAGCGCCGACAGCATTGCATTAACATTTGTTACGACAAATAAAGAAGGAATATTTCCAACTACCGTATCCTCCATCGTTAGAAAAATACATAAAAACATGTTATTTGCGGCATGGGCACCAATGGAAAACTCTGAACTATTTGTTTTTATGGAAATATAAGTCCAAATGAAGCCCATTGCTAAATAATCAATCGCAACCCAAAATGCCCCGTGCTCCATTTCAGGATTTGAAAAGTGCAAGCTTCCAAAGATGCCTCCAATGATGAGCATTAAAATAATCGGGTTCTTTGTTAATTTACCTGCCCATTGCAACAAAAACCCTCTAAAAAATAATTCCTCTGAGGTTGTTTGAATAGGAACTAACAGGATTGAAGCAACTACCAGCCATGCAAATCTAGAACCTTCAAAATCATTTAACATATAATCATTTGGAAAAATGGCGTAGTCTAATAGAGCAAACAGCGCGAATAATGAAAAAGCAATCAAAAATCCATATAAAATCTTCGTCCAATTTACCTTATCATATGGTGTGATAAAGGAAATCAGTTTTCTTTTTAAAATAGTGCGTGCTGCAAGCCACATTCCAAAAACAGCCGAAATATTGACGATATGATATAGATAAAAATCCACCAATGGATCGGTAATCATCATCTCTTCTACATCAACAATGCTCGGGTTTATAAACGCTGTTATTAAAACAGCAATTAAGTATGCAATCGTTCCGATAACAAACATAAAGGCTAAAATAACCAAGAGTGACCAAAAATAACGCCAATGGCTGTTTTTCCCCTCTGACATTCTAATAAAATGTTGGCCCATCAAACCACTCCTCTAAGTTTCTATCATAATTAAAGATACCCTGATACTTCAGATTAAAAGGGCTGAAACTAATCATCAGCCCTTTCTTAAACTCCATATATTTTACTATACAAATTTTTAAAGCTTGTGATGACTTCAAAGGTCTTTTCATTTGGCACACCAAAGTCTTCAATATCCCAATATAAGCTTAAAATTGAATGACAATAACCCCATAATAAAATTCTCTCTTTATTTAGATGTAAATGCTCTACTAAAATATTTATCCTTTTTTCAATCAGTTGTTCTACTTGGTCATCCGGTAATTTATTTAACAGAAATTGAATGACATCATATTCTCGTTCACCTATTAATCCCTTTGGATCAATGACAATCCAGTCTTTTTGATTTACCGATAAAACATTGTAGTGATGGAAATCACCGTGAAGAAGGTATAAATCTTTCATTGTACTGGTCAGCCTTGAAAAAATCTCTTCCGCTTCCATCAGCATTGTTTTCGTAATAGGCCCCACACCATCCTTATGATTAAGACGTATGTTCTGAAAGTCCTTTTCCCGTTGGAAAAGTGTCTGAATGCTTGTGTTATTCGGCGGGGATTTCCATAATTTTTTCATAACCTGTGCCATGATCAATGTTGCCTCATCATCATTTTCAATAGAAGCCAGCTTATCACCTGGCGATACATGCTCTAAGATCATAATGCCTTTTTCAGCTTCCTCATAAAGAAGGCGGATAATTCCTTGACCGTTGAAATGTTTAAGGGCCTCCACTTCATTTTGAAATCCCTCATCACCAGGTACCACTAATTTAACGACAACTTTGCTTCCATCTACTCTAACTGCAGGTGCTACAAAATTATAAGATAACTCATAGGGTGGCTGGATCTTAAGCTCCCATTTTTCTTCACAATGTTTGATTAGCTGTTCAAAATGATTCAACCACGTTTGTCCATTCTCTTTATGGACCGATTTTATCGTTTTGACAAATTCATCTGGCAAATACGTCATCTTTTCACCCTTACCTAAAAATAGCTGTATTTTTTACAAAGTAATATAAGTTCGCTAGCATTTAAAAGTGGACTCCTTTACTATTTCGATACGCATTAAATAAGTCCTTTCCAGTTTTATACTAAGTTTATAAATACACTTAGGTGACATTTCTAAACTTTTAGCAGATTTTATGATAAAATTGTCTTTCAATAGGAAAAAGGAGTTCTAAATTCATGAAGTTATATACATTAATTGAATATTGTTTATTACTTGTTTTGGCAGGACTATATTTCGCCTTCCTTGGTTTTCAATCAAAAGGTGCAACCTTTATAATTGGTGTTATTTTTCTATATATCATAATTAACATCTTTTCAAAAAAACTCCTGCCCCGCTATCTTCCAGAAAATAAACAGATGTCGATATTAGTAAGTGTACTTTTGATTATTGGTACCGTATTTCTAATCATGCTTCTCCTAACACTGCTGGCCATTTAATCATTTGATTGGCCAGGTGGTTTTCCCTCATTTTGCTTACGTCTTTTCCGGATCATTAAAATCAAGATAAACAGGATGCCGCCTAAGACAACTAATATCGGCAAACTGCCAACAAGGAAGATGATAAATGCAGAGCAAGCTTGCAATAAAAAATTGACACTGTTCATAAATTGTTCCTGCGTTTTTTCCCAAGTGTTTAACTCTTTATTTTCTAAACCAGGAACGTTCACCCTATCCTCAACCAAATGAATCGTAACCGTAGCAAGGTCCACCTTATTGTTTAAGTAGTTCATTCTCCCTTTAATTTGTTCAATTTCTTCCTGCACTGCGGCCAAATCACTTGATATCTTTAGCAAATCATCAGTTTTTTCAGCCCTTTTCATAAAATCAAGCAAACGGACTTCAACGACTTGTTTTGATTTTAAACGGGCTTCGAGGTCCACAAATTCTTCGGTAACATCCTGACCTGAAATAGAACGATCAATCACCTCCGTACTCCCCTTCTCAACAGCTTGTAAAAAGGACTGAAATTGCTCCTGAGGGATTCGCACTGTAATTGTACCTTCTATCCTTTCATGTTCTCCTGTTGTATACGAATTAGATTCAACAATGTAACCATTAGCTGACGCAAGCTTCTGTTGGATCAACTCCAATGTCTTTTGATAGCTGTTTACTTCAATCGAAAGGTTTGCTGTATAGATAACCATTCGGTCACTCTGATTAAGTGTTTCTGAATTTTGTTGTTCCTTTCCTTCTACCTCTGTTTTGTCATTTGAGTTCTGGATAGCATCCTCATTAGCGATTTCCGTCTTTCCCCCTAATGCTTGAGGAGTGCTGTCTTTATCTGCCAGTTCTCCTGCAGCTTTGTCAGCCTGTTTACTTTCTTCACTGGAACTACTGCATCCGTATATTAGCCCTATTATAAGAATCGTTACGACCATCAACCATAGCTTCTTCATCCTGCCACACCCTTTGTATAATTTTCCGTTATGATTATGTAGACGTTTTACATACAAAAGGGTTACAAATTTAGGAAAAAAGCAAAGAGAAGATTTCAAAATTAAAAGGCCAGACACGACAAGCACAATCAATGACTTTGATATAACAGAAAGTCAAATTATTTGTGATTTTGGTAGGTTCTGACCTTTTTTCATTTTATTCTGTTTTACTTATATGACCAAATGGAAAGAAGATAAACTCTGATTTACCCAATATTCGATCCGACTCTATCAAGCCAAGTCCATTGCGGCTATCCATGCTATTTAAACGGTTATCACCCATAACAAAATAGCTGCCTTCTGGAACCTCTATCTCTTCAAAATCATTTGTTAGGAGCATCCCCATTTGCTGTGCTTCTTCTTTGTTACTCTCTAAATAGGGCTCGGCTATTACTTTCCCATTGACATAAACCTTTCCATTTTCTGCACTGATTTTATCTCCTGGTAAACCGATAATTCGTTTAACATAGCGTATATCTTCTTCTTTACCTTCAATGATAACTATATCCCCTTTTTCTATTTCGCCAATAAATTGCAAGGTTTTATTGACGAAAAGACGATCTCCATCCTTTAAGGTTGGGTCCATTGAAGAGCCTTCTACAAGATATGGCTCAAATAAAAAGAAACGTATAATCATTGCCAGCCCTATAGCTAAAACAATTGCTTTTATCCATTCCCAGATCTTTGATTTTGACGCCTCTGTTTCTGTTTGCGACATGATGAACCTCCTAATTTCAATGCTCTATTTCCATTATACCTATATACAATTTTATTTGCTAAAAAATTAAAAAATCCTTTATTCTTTTTTCTATTATTCTCCAAGGGAAACTAAATGGTAAGAAATAAGATTAAAATTTCAGTTTATTGTAAAAGTGGATTATTTTTAGAAAAGAATGCAACTAAATGCTTTACAAAAAGAAAAAACTGACTAAAATGAAGAGATACCTTCATTTTAATCAGTTTGTAATAAGACTTTATTCACTTACTCGTTTTTTTAATAATCCGAGCATAATAGCTGTGACAATAGCCCCAATGACAATTGCCAGCAAATAAAGCAGAGGATTGCCTTCTACTAACGGAATAACGAATGCACCGCCGTGTGGAGCTCGTAAACCATTTCCAAAGAACATTGCTAATGCACCAGCAACTGCAGAGCCTGTAACAATTGAAGGAATAACACGGCCAGGATCTGCAGCCGCAAATGGGATTGCACCTTCAGTAATAAAGGAAGCACCCATAATATAGCAAGTAATACCTGCTTCACGTTCACGTTGTGTAAATTTGCTGCGGAAGAATGTTGTTGCAAGGGCAATACCTAATGGAGGTACCATTCCACCAGCCATGACAGCTGCATGTGGTGCAAAATTACCAGAATCGATCATAGCAATCCCGAATGTAAAGGCAGCTTTATTAATTGGGCCACCCATATCAATGGCCATCATTCCACCGAGAATCAACCCAAGAAGGACTAAGTTACCTGTACCTAACCCGCCTAAAAATTCACTAATTTGTACGTTTAAGGCACTAACTGGTTTATTTACAACAAAAAACATAATCATTCCAACACCGAAAATACTAAGCACTGGATATAAGAGCACCGGTTTAATACCTTCCAATGATGAAGGTAGACCTGATAATAATTTTTTAAGCAGAACAACAATATATCCCGCTAAGAATCCTGCAATTAAACCACCTAAAAACCCTGCTCCACCTTGTGCAGCCATAAACCCGCCAACCATACCTGGAGCCAATCCGGGACGATCCGCAATACTTAACGCAATAAATCCTGCTAATACCGGAACCATTAGCCCAAATGCATTTCCGCCGCCAATCGTACTTAATGCTTCCGCAAAAGCGTTATACGATTCATGAGTTGGATCTGATGCATGGATACCAAACATAAAGGAAATCGCAATTAAAATACCACCACCGACAACAAACGGCAGCATGTTTGAAACACCGTTCATTAAATGCTTATAAATACCTGTTCTTTCTCCGCCGCGATCTTCTTTTCTTGACTCACCGCTGCCTTGATAGATCGCCGCATCTTGTTTTAACGCACGCTCAATTAATTCTTTAGGCTTACGAATCCCGTCTGCTACTGGTACGATGATGACATGCTTCCCTTTAAAACGATCCATTTCTACCTGCTTATCGGCTGCAACAATAATCGCGGTTGCTTCTTGAATTTCAGCATCTGTTAATACATTCTTCGCACCGCCAGAACCGTTTGTTTCAACCTTGATTGAGACATTCATTTCTTTTGCTTTTTCCTTTAACGCATCAGCAGCCATATACGTATGTGCAATACCAGTCGGACAAGCTGTAACTGCTAAAATTTTCCCAGAACTTGATGTGTTTTCTTCTACTTCTTCATCTTTTTCATCAAATTGATCAATAATGTTCAATACTTCGTCAGCTGTATTTGCTGCTAATAATCGGTCTCTCACTTCTTGCTTCATAAGAATGGAAGAAAGCTTGGATAACGCTTCTAAATGGGTATTGTTTGCACCTTCTGATGCAGCAATCATAAAAAATAAATAGCTTGGCTGCCCATCAAGTGCTTCATAATCAACTCCTGCCTTTGAACGTCCAAACACAATGGCTGGGTGCAAAACGGCATTTGTCTTTGCATGCGGGATGGCAATGCCATCGCCAATCCCTGTTGTGCTCTGTTGTTCACGAGCCAACACTGCACCTTCGTAGCCTGCTTTATCGGAAAGCTTGCCTGCCTTATCTAAAACATCAACTAGTTCACCGATTACATT
The DNA here is from genome assembly GCF_947503125.1 of uncultured Metabacillus sp. GTDB lineage: Bacteria > Bacillota > Bacilli > Bacillales > Bacillaceae > Metabacillus. The sequence goes on along the minus strand of NZ_CANNCR010000001.1, from coordinate 74,467 downwards.
TGCTTTTGATGTTGATTGGAGGTCAAGCTTAATCGTTTCTTTTGTCAAAAGTTCTGTAATTCTCATTGTTCTTCCCCCTCTATCCCTTCATGACTTCAACCTTTGGTAATAACTCTTCTATTTTTTCTTTTGTACAAAGCTCCATTGAGAATGCTGTAGCACTTCCTGCAGCTACACCAATTTTAAATGCTTCTTCCATTGAGTAATTTTTTTGCAGGGCACTTAAGAAACCGCCAACAACTGAATCTCCTGCACCTACGGAATTAAGAACCTTTCCTTTTGGTACATTCGCTATAAGACTTGTCCTTTCGGTAATAAGCAAGGCTCCTTTTTCTGCAAGTGAAACAATAACATGCTTTACACCTTGCTCAACCAATTTCTTTCCATATTTGAGAGCTTCTTCTACCGTTTGGATGTCTGTCTGAAACAATTCGCCAAGCTCATGATGATTTGGTTTTATAAGATACGGATTTTCAGAGATGACTTCTTTTAAAGCTTCACCAGATACATCAGCAACAACTTTGATCTGTTTATCTTTACATAAAGAGATGATCTCTTTATAAATCGATGCTGGTAATGTCCCTGGAATACTGCCTGCCAATACAACAGTATCTTCTTCAGTCATTTTTTCAAATACTGCAAAGAATTCTGCCAGCTGCTCATCCGTAATACTTGGACCGAGCCCATTTATTTCTGTCTCTACTTCTGTTTTTAATTTAATGTTAATCCTTGAATCACCGGAAACCTTTACGAAATTTGTTTGGATGTTTTCAGCACGTAAAAAATCTTCTACAAATTTGCCTGTAAAACCGCCGATAAATCCCAAAGCTTCTGTTTCCACCCCTAATCGTTGCATGACCCTGGATACATTGATCCCTTTTCCTCCAGGAAATTTTGTATCCGCAACTGTGCGGTTTAATGATCCTATTTCAAATTGGTCAACTTCTACGATGTAATCAACAGATGGATTTAATGTCACAGTATAAATCATTCATTCACGACCTTTATTGCTGTATTTTTCCCATAGGAGTTCAGGATGTCTTCGTCAATATCATCAGTAATTATTTTCGCGTCAACCAGCTCTGCTATTTTTGAAAAAGCAATCTCGCCAAACTTCGTATGATCAGCGAGAACATATTTTTCTCTTGATAACTGGAGCGCAGTCATTTTTATGGCAGCCTCCTCTGGGTCTGGTGTTGTGTACCCAAGTTCTATATGAATGCCATTAACACCTAAAAAGCATTTATCAAATCGGTAATGTTCAAGTGCTGTCATAGCTCCCCGACCAATCATGGCGCCTGTTAGAGGTTTTATAAATCCGCCAATCAAGTAAGTTTTTACCCCTTTATTCATAAGCGGTTCTATAAGGGTAAGTCCATTCGTTACAACCACAATTTCCTTGCCATTTGGAAGATATTCAACCATTTGTAGAGTCGTAGTCCCCGCATCTAAATATAAACAATCACCTTCTTCAACTAAAGAAGCAGCTTCTTGTGCAATCCTTTTCTTTTCATGAAGGTTTTTGGCTGATTTTTCAATAATATTCTGTTCCCTCAGTTTACCTTGGAGTAGTGCTGCACCCCCATGGATTCTTTTTAAATATTTTTCCTCTTCTAATTGTGTTAAATCACGTCTTATTGTTGATTCAGAAGAGTTTGTTAGCTCAACTAGCTCTTGAATCTTGACTGATTTTTTTTCTTTCAGAACATCTAAAATGATTCGATGTCGTTCAGGAGTTAACACGAATCACACCTCCATTTTTTGTAAGCGAATACAACCTCCCTTACACATTCATTATACTGTTGTGTTCAGTCAAAATCAATCATATTTTATCAAAAACTATCATCTTCCAATCACAAATAGCAAATTTCTTATATTTCTAATTGACTAGATAAGTAGAGTACACGTCCTTTGCTAAATACAATAACTCATACCTTCTGTAAAATTAAAAAATCTCCTTTCAAAACCAGCTGCTTTTAGGAATAGCAGTTGATCCAAAAGGAGATGTACGATCTTATTCATATCTAAGTGACTCAATTGGACTTAAGCGCGCTGCTTTATTTGCTGGGAGCATGCCAAACACTACACCAATTAACATCGAGAATATTAATCCGCCAACAACTACCTGCCATGAGATAAGCGGCGGCCATCCAGCAAACACCGAAACGATATTTGCAGCAACAGCACCTAGAATAATTCCAATGATTCCGCCAATTAATGTTAAGGTGACAGATTCAATTAGAAACTGGGTTAATATCTGCCGTTTTGTTGCACCTAAAGCTTTTCTAATACCGATTTCCCTTGTTCGCTCTGTAACGGAAACAAGCATGATATTCATTACACCAATCCCGCCAACAATGAGGGATATTCCTGCGATTGAGCCAATAATTAACGTCATAATAGTCGTTATCTGCCCAATTCCAGCCGCCATTTCTTCCATATTAAATACCTTGTAAGACTCTTCTGTGTTATGAGCGGTATTTAATATACGTGTCGCTTTTTCCCCAGCTTCCTTGATCACGTCAGAATCAGTCGCTTGAAGCGTCATTTGATTATATTCATTTATTCCGAAGGATGAACGAAATGTATTCCATGGCATGTAAATTTCCATCGCTCCAAAAGCGAAAAGACCTGTTGGTTTTTCCAATACTCCAACAATTTCAATAGGCTGGCCTTTTATCCAGATCACTTCACCTATTGGATCGTCATTAGCAAATAATTCTTTCCTTAGCTCATCACTTATGACACCAACACGTGTCCCTCCAATAAAGTCTGCTTCAACAAGATGTCTGCCTGACTGGATGTTTAATTGATTTACTTCGATATACGCATGATTTACCCCGTATACACTTGTATCCATTGTTTCTTCGCGATACCTGGTAGAAAATAATTCAGTAGATGATGCAACTACCTTCTTTACCTCTGGTATATTGCTTAAAGCATCGACATCATCCTGTGTGAAGGCTGCATTCATATAAGCATTTGGATTTGACATTAGCTCTTCTTCACTAGGTTCATAATATACTTCAATCGTATTTCCTGGACCTGTAATCGATGTTTTAAGTAATTGTTCCCCACCCTGACCAATAGCAACGACCAAAATAACCGAGGCGACTCCAATAATGATTCCCAGCATTGTAAGAACCGACCTCAATTTATGAGCAAGGACAGAGCTTAAGGCCATTTTTATATTCTCTACTAAACTCATGCTTTAAAATCTCCTCTCATCATCTGAGAGAATCGTTCCATCCCTAACCGTAATGATTCTCTTAGCATAATCAGCAACTTCCTGTTCATGTGTAACTAGAATTACTGTTGTGCCTTCTTTATTTAATGCTGTAAATTGCTCCATAATCGAAATGCTTGTTTTACTATCAAGTGCACCTGTTGGTTCATCGGCCAAAATAATGTTCGGCTCATTAACAATGGCTCTCGCTATCGCTACACGTTGTTTTTGACCACCTGAAAGCTCATTCGGTAAATGATTCATCCTATCAGCTAATCCTACTTTTTCCAGTGCTCGGCTTGCTCGTTCTTCTCTATCCTTTTTCTTTACCCCTGCATAAATCATAGGAAGCTCAACATTCTTTAATGCTGTCAAACGCGGCAATAATTGAAACTGCTGAAAAACGAATCCGATGGAAAGGTTTCGAACCTTTGCAAGCTCCTCATCCTTATATGAAGAAATATCTTCGTTCTTTAATAAATATGTACCTGAAGTAGGATTATCTAAACATCCTATTACATTCATTAACGTAGATTTTCCAGACCCTGAAGGGCCCATAATAGCGACAAATTCTCCATCACCAATGGAAAGATTGATATCTTTTAAAACTTCTAATGTTTCATTTCCAACTTTATAGCTTTTGGTGATAGCTGAAAGCTCGATCATTTCGTCGTCACTTCCATCCCATTCTGAAGATGATCTGGCGGATTAATGATTACGGCATCTCCATTTTTCAAACCAGATGTAATCTCCATAAATTCATCACTAGTAGCTCCGGTTATTACCTTCTTGCGAATAGCTTTTCCATCTTCGACGACATATACATAATAGTCCTCTCCGTCCTGTTTAACCGCTTCAAGAGGAACAGCTTCAACGATCCGTTTGTTCATTTCAATTTCCATTATCAGCTTAAATCCAGGTTTTGCTGCAAAATCCTTTGCATTAATGGAAACTTCTATTGGATATTGGACAGCTGAGTCTTCATTGCCAATTCCATTTTCAGTTTGTTCAGGTAATAGACTCACTTTTGTTACAATTCCCTTCCATTCTTTATCAGGAATAACGTCTGATCTTAGAACAACTGCTTGGTTTTCTGATATTTTTAATGCATCGTATTCTGAAATAACCCCTTTAACAACATATTCATCCGTATTTCCAATATGGATCATTGGTGTTTGTGAGATCCCTGCAACCGCCTCTTCATCGATAGATAGCACGGTTCCTGCGATTTCACTTTTGACGTCCAGCTGACTTAACTTCTTATTAAGGGTTTCTTTTTGAAGAAGGAGCTGTCTAGCTTCAATATCAGCTACCTTTAAATCTGTTTCTAATTGATCCTTCTCTGCTTCAACCTGTTCTTCTGCTTCCTGTTCACCAACTTGTTTCGCTAAGTCTTCTTCCTTTTCTTCCAAATTATCAATTTGGTCTTTGATTTGGTTAATTCTTAAATAAGCTGATTCAATTGAAAGTGTGTTTTGCTCTTTTTCTAATTGGAGCTGTTCATTTTCATATATTAATAAGGGGGTTCCTTTTTCAAGTCTATCTCCTGACTTAACTAGAATCTCGGACACTTCACCCTTTTCTGGATCCAAGTAGATAAAGTCCTCTTGACTTAATGAAAGTGTTCCCGGAACCATAACCTTTTCGGTGATTTCCCGTTTTTCCAGATTTATAGTGTCTACAACAGGATTTTCTTTCCTTAAAGCAGCGAATACATTTAATCCTATTAAAATAAGGATAATGAGGCCAACACCAATTGAAATCCAGATTTTTTTCTTCATTAGAACTGTGTCATCCCTTCAAATGCTCCCCCTATAGCTGCAATGATAATTCCTAATACGAAGAACACAATTGTGATAATCACCGCTGCCGGCTTAGAAAGCTTTGCTACTTTCACTAAACCCATACCTAAAACGATATAATACCAAATACTGAATACTTCAAATGTGCTAAGTACAGCTCCTAATACACCATCTGCACCTACAAGACTGTTTAAACTTGTCAGCATAATCAGCGGATCTCCATCAATAGCAAAAATAATAAGCTGATTCAATATTTGTCCAATTGTAGTAATAATACTGGTAAATATCATTAAAGAGAACATCTGCTTAAATGTAGCATCTGATTTTGCAACCTTAGCTATCGCCCAAAAAATGAGTCCAAAAAAAAGGTAACCAATTGGCGTCCCAAAAAATCCAACTAATCCTGCTCCCACAACACCAAAAATTTTAGCCATTTGCTCCTCTTCAGCAGACATTTCCATTCCAGGCATAGCGGAATAATCAATATTTAATGCTGAAAATACTGCTATAATGGTCATAACTAATGTCAATAAAATTAGTGGCAGCCAGATAACCGGCCTTTCGCGAATTCTCTCTAACTGTTCTCCAGGACTAAAAATCATTCCAAATATTGATGGTTTTTTCCTTTGAATTGTTTCTTGTTCCACTGTAACTAACCTCCAATTTATGTAGTCATTTATTAATACGCAGAGATAGGGAAATAGTTTCATAATTTATTATTTTTTCCCACACAAAAAAGACATTACCTAAAGTGATAATGTCTTTTTTTATCATGCGCTCTTTAGCTAGGATGCTTTTCATTCTTTTATTACCTATTAAGCTCCTTCATTAATGATTACATTTCTACCTTTTATTTTTAACACAATTGGAATGGTCATCCATAAAAGAGCGGCTAGGATAAAAAATAATGAGAGAGGCTGTTCAAGGAAAATCATGAAATCGCCATTAGAAGTGGTTAATGCCCTTCTCATATTGTTTTCAATCATTGGCCCTAGAACCAATCCTAAAACAAGTGGTGCGACGGGATAGTCATTCTTTGTTAGATAATAACCTGAAACACCGCAGCCGATTAATAACAATAGGTCAAATACAGTAAATTGGACAGCATATACACCAAAAATAGAAATTGCGATGATGATCGGCAATAAATATTTCGTTGGTGTCTCAATAATTTTTGCGAAAACCCTGACAAGAGGCAGGTTTAAAATAAGCAGCATCACATTGCCTATAAACATACTGGCAATCAATCCCCATGCAATCTGAGGATGATCTGTAAAAAATAGAGGACCTGGTTGAATATTATACATAATCAATGCACCCATTAAAATGGCAGTTGTACCAGACCCTGGAATCCCCAAGGTAAGCAATGGAATCATCGCTCCTCCAGAGGCTCCGTTGTTTGCGGCCTCTGGTGCAGCAACACCTTCAATCGCTCCCTGACCAAATTTACTTGGATGTTTACTGATTTTCTTTTCCATAATATAAGAAAAAAATGAAGCAAGAGTTGCCCCAGCACCTGGTAAGATTCCAATAAAAAATCCTAATAATGAACCCCTTACGATAGGGCCTGAGCTATTATTTAAGTCTTTTTTCGTCGGCAGGATCCTTTCGACCTTTGCAATCGAACCATCGTTTTTTTCTTTTTCAAGAATGGTTTTAAACACTTCGCCAAGTGCAAAAAGTCCAACCGCTACTGTTAAAAATTCAATTCCGGAATATAAGACGGGATGATCGTAAGTAAACCGCGCGACTCCGGATACATTATCCATCCCGATTGTGGCAATTAATAGCCCGACCACCGTCATGATCATCGCTTTTGTTCTGGACTTGCCGGCAAGTCCGCTCACAGCACACAACCCTAAAATCATTAACGAAAAGTACTCTGCTGGGCCAAAGGATAGAGCAACACTTGATAAAGGCTCAGCTAATAAAGTTAAGCCAATAAGAGCAATGATTCCGGCAACAAATGATCCAATAGCAGCAATCGATAAAGCAGCACCTGCTCTCCCCTGCTTTGCCATTTGATACCCATCCAATGCTGTTACAACAGAAGATGATTCTCCAGGTGTATTCAATAAGATCGATGTTGTCGAACCACCGTACATTGCACCATAATATACACCAGCTAATAAGATGATTGAACTGGCTGCTGCAGATTCCGGATCCAAACCTGAAGTTAAGGTTGCAGTTACCGGTATTAATAACGCAACCCCGCTCATAGGGCCTATCCCGGGCAACACGCCAACAGCTGTTCCGATCAACACACCAACAAAAGCAAATAATAAATTATGCCATTGTAACGCTTCTGAAAATCCATTTAAAAGAAATTGAACTGTATCCAACGTAATCACCCCGCTTTTATAACCAAATTGGCCATCCTGGTAAAGAGCCTTCCAAAACTTCTACAAATAAATAGTAAACACCGCCAGAAAAGCATGCTGCAATGACGGCAGATTTGATGAGTTGTTTCCGATCCATTACTTGGAAACAAATCAATAAAAAGAGAAAGGTCGTAAGGATAAACCCTACACTCTCAAGCAACAAAGCATAAAATAATGCTGAAATCAAGATGCTGAAAAATGGTTTATAATCCAATACCTCTTTTTCTGTAGCAGGATCTAAATAATGGAAAGTTTCATAAAATAACCTGATGCTAAGCAATATCAAGATTGCTCCCAATATAGTTGGAAATATATCAGGACCAACATTGCTCCCATAAGCTGTATCAGAAATATTTCTGCTTTCAGAAATAAAAAAGATGCCGATCATCAAATAGACAATACTTGAATAACGATCAAATGTTTTACTCATGTAGTCTGTTCACCTCCATGAAGAGGAAGGAAGAAAGCCCCCTCCGCTTCAACTAAATGTTATTTTTCCATTTCTAAAGCTGTTAATAACTCTTGAACAACGACATTTTGATCGTCTAAAAAGGTTTTAAAATCAGCAGCATTTTTGTAGGCACTTTCCCAGCCGTTTGTCTCTAATTCCTTCACCCAAGCTTCATTTTCAGAAAGCTCCTTTAACGTTTTTTCCCAATAAGCCAGTTCAACTTCCTTCATATCTTTAGCTGCAAAAACACCGCGCCATATTGTAAATTCTGCATCGATTCCCGCTTCTTTAAAGGTAGGTACCTCTGCCAATTCTTCACCTAATCTTTCTGTAGAACTTACTGCTAAGACTCTAACTTTTCCTGATTTCACATATTCACCAATCGTTGAAGCATCTGTAGCTATGATATCTGCATTTCCCCCAAGTAAAGCGGCAACTGCCTCTCCACCGCCGTCATATGAAACATACTTAACAGCTTTTGGATCAATCCCATATTTAAAAGCCGGTAATACAGCTATTAAATGATCCATTGAACCTGGGGCAGATCCACCTGCTACGGTTACTTTGGCAGGATCCGCTTTTATTGCCTCTAATGCTGAGGTTAAATCAGTAAAAGGAGAATCCTTTCTTACAACAATGGCACCATAGTCTCTCGTCAGCTGTGCAAGTGGAGTCGTATCCTTATAGCCATATGGACTATTTCCTTCTTTCTTCTCGTGATTAATTAAGATTGGTGGTGAACTAATCATTAATTTATACGGATTATTTTTTTCTTGTGTTGCAAATTCAGCCATATAAACAGCTCCACCACCACCTGGTTTGTTTTCAACTGTTATGGTTTCATTCACTAATTTCGTCTCCGTTAAAATCTTTGCTAAGGAACGGGCAGTTAAATCCCAGCCTCCTCCAGCACCAGAAGGAGCAACAATGGTAATTGGTTTTTTAGGATACGAGGAAGCGCTCTCATTTTTACTCCCTGCTTCCTGATTCCCACATGCTGCTAGCACTATAAAAAATATACCTATGATAACAAAAAAGAAGCTTTTTCTCATTCTATCCCCCCTATATTTATCTTCTCTAATTGAAAAGACAGCACTTGTAAGCGCCGTCTTAAAGGTATCAGAATGATCGATTTTTTAGAATCTTATCGTCATAAGTCCAATAAAACCTATATAAATCTTTTTGTTCATAAATTTCATAAAAAATTAATTTGAACTAGAAGCTAAACAACAGCAGCTTATTTCTGTTTCGGACGAAAATATCTTCTTTCTGGTCTACCTACATGACCATAAGCTAAATCAGCAACAATTTCTTTCTGTGATATTAAATATTCTAAATAACGTCTTGCCGTAGACCGGCTTACTCCTGACTCTTTGCTTAGGATTTCCGCCGTTATTCCTTCTTCATTTATCAAAGGAAGATAGTGGAGAATTTTATTTAATGTAAGAGGATCTATCCCTTTTGGCACTTCTTTAGTTAACGGTTCATGATCCTCCGTTCGAGCGTAAAACAACAGTTCAGTAATTTCCTCTTGTGATAAATTCTTGTTTGTGTTTAGTTTTATAAGCTTTTTTTGATAGTTTTCAAGACTATTTTTAAATCTCTCAAATATCACTGGCTTGACAATATAATCAAATACTCCGCTTCTAAGTGAGCGGCCGACAATCTCTACTTCTGATGCTGCAGTTATCATGATGATATCAATATCAGGATGGGTTTTACGAATCATCTTTGCTAATTCGGTTCCCTTTATGTCAGGTAAATAGACATCGAGTAGCACCAGCTGTGGCTCAATAATCTCTAATAATTCAAGAGCCTGCTTACCAGATGAAGCAATCGCAATCACGTCAAATCCTTCTACCTTTTTTGTAAAGCGGCTATTAATTTCTGCAATTCTTGTATCATCCTCGACAATCATTACCTCTATCTTCATAAAGTTTTCTCCTCCTTAGGTATGGTTACGATGAATAATGCTCCGCCATAATCCCCTTTTTCAATCGAAATGCTGCCATTCATCTCCTTTACAAGCTCTTTAACCCTTGATAATCCTAAACCCCGATTTCCTCCATTCTTTGTAGAAAACCCCTTCTCAAAGATAAAAGGAATTAGCTTGTCATCAATCCCTGGACCTGAATCTTCCACTTCAAATAATAGGTCCTCACCTAAATCTGTTATTAATAATCGCGCCTTACGATTGCGATATGGAGTTTCATCCATTGCTTCAAAAGCATTTGTTATGATGTTTCCTAAAATGGATACGAGATAACTATTGTCGATATGCTTAGGAAATTTTTCTAAGCTGCTTTCTCTATCAAATTGAAATGATATTTTTAATTCCTTTGCACGATTATAGAAACCTAAAATAATTCCTCCGAGCCAAGGATCTTTGATTTTTTTCATTAAAAATTGAACAAAGTCTTTGTGATTCTCCTTTTCATGATGAATAAGTTCAAGTGCTTCATCAGATGACCCAAGTTGAATTAAACCTGAAATAGTATAAAGAAGATTATTAAACTCATGTGTTTGTGCCCGCAATGCTTCCGTATAACGTTTTACCTGTGATAGCTCTTCCGTTAATTGATCAATTTCAGATTTCAAGCGAAAGCTGGAAACAACTCCGATTACGTCATTACCGAGCATAACTGGCAAACGATTTGCAATAATTTCCTTATCCTTATATTCTATTTGTCTATCTAATTGCTTTTTACCTGTTTTTAATACTTCTAAAAGTGAAGTATTTGGCATAATCGTATCAATTGATTCTCCAATTACCTGTTTTTGCTTATCTAAGGACAAAATCTCATATGCAGCTTGATTCATGATTAAGATATGCCCTTCATTATTAATGACCATAATTCCTTCTCTAACAGATTCCAATACGGCATTACGCTGCATAAGCAACGCTGCAATTTCTTCTGGTTCAAGCCCAAACATGAGTCTTTTAATTCTTTTCGCAAGCAGAAGTGATCCGACTGTTCCAATGACTAAAGCAATGAGGGCAATCCTAATGACTGGCTTAGCGTACCCAAAGACTAAATCATGTATATCTTCAATGAGAAAACCAACAGAAACGACACCAATTATCTCTCCATTCTTTCCAATGACAGGTACCTTGCCTCGTAACGAAGGGCCAAGAGAACCAGTTGCCTTTGAAACATATGACTTTCCATCCTTTAGCGCTTTTTCATTATCTCCACCCACCATCTTCTTCCCAATTCTTTCAGGAAGTGGATGGGAATAGCGAATCCCTTCCTTATTTCCAACAACAATGTACTCTGCATCAATTTGAACGCGAATCTTTTCTACAATTGGCTGAATAACCCCTGAAGGATCTTCCGTATAAAAAGCATTTTGAATTTCAGGCATTAAGGCGATCGTTGTCGCTACATGTAAAGCCCTCTTGCTTAGTTGCTTTTCAACCGTCGTTGATAAAATCTGAAAATACAACAAGCTGCATAAAAGGACAATGAGCAAAATAAGGCCAATTGCAAAAATGTTGATACGATCATGAAGTTTAACCTTCCAAAATTTTTTCATTGCATCACCTCCATTTTAGTAATCGCTTACAATTTTACCCCCTAACTTATGTATAATAAATATCATAAAGAAAACTTGCCGACTGGCGAGCCTGAAAGGCGAAGCATGATGAGTAGTTGCGCTGATACTTTATACTTAAAATTGGCCACTACGTCGAATTCCCTACTTCGCTGCCAATTTATGCTTTCTTAAAGTATAAATAAAGGCTGACCTATTCATTATCAAAATTCTCAATCTTGCCCTTTAGCGGATGGTGAGAGATTTTGATCATCATAACAAGTCAGCCTTGTAAAAAATAGTTTTTAACGAATCGCTTCTATAAATTGATCGTTAAAATAGACAACATGTGAGAGAATTTTACGACCTTTTATCTTTTGTATCGATTCCTTAGCCTCGATTTCATCCTCAAATTCATACATTTTGATGCTTTCCTCAGCATAAACCGTAATTACCCACATGATTCCTGTCCCCCATTATTGTTTTAAAAAGCCACTACAGCAACGATTTATATTACAAGCTGTCGTTAACTTTTGGCACTATCTTAAAGCTATATAATGACAAAGTAAATAATTTAACAATTTATTTTTTTATAGTCAAATATGTTATTTTGTTTATTTTGTTCATGAATCATTAGTCTTTTATATTTACTCCCATTAAATCCTCGTACATTTTACTTTGTTTTTCAAGATACCCTGCTGTCGTACTACTATCTTTATAAAAATCCTTCCACATATACTTTTGAAGCGTTTGCTTCCACTTTTCAGTTCTTACCATTTTTTTTAATGCTTCGTCCCAGAAACTTATTTCATCCTTTGTCATATTTGGAGGTCCCATAATTCCACGCCAATGTTCAAAGACTAAATCGATTCCTTCCTCTTTCCATGTTGGAATTTCAGGTAGCTCTTTTAATCGTTTATCGGCTGAAATGACAAGCGGTCTCACCTGTTTCAAATCATAATATTTTTTTGCCTCTGATAATGTCATCGTAGCAACATCGATTTGTTTTTTTAACAATGCTTCGACAACTTTATTGCTATTCTCATACACATAAAAATCAAGCTCTTCAGGCTGCACGCCAGCATGCTTACTTGCTAAAACAAATGAAAGTTGATCATCATTCCCTAGCCTAGGAGAGACACCAATTTTGTATGCATGGGGGGTTTTTTTCAAATCGTTCATAAGACTCCCAGCATTAGCTATACTAGAATCTTTTGCTACAATGACAACTTCCCATTCTGTTGCTAAAGTCGCAATTGGCGTAAAATCTTTATACGTGAGCTTGCTTTGACCTAATAAATGATTTGTTATGAGGAGACTCGAATTCATAGCTAATACAGGATGATTTTGCTTCTGTATATATTTCCAGCCTAATTCTCCGCCAGCACCTATTATATTTTCAACCTGAATATTCTCGATTATGTTTTCACTCATTAAGATTTCCTGTATTGCTCTTGCCGTTATATCCCAGCCTCCTCCTCTTGAACTAGGTGCAATCAACGTTACTTCTTTTGTGATGTTTTTGTCGTTACCATCCAATGAACAACCGGCTGATAACATGAGAAGAAGTGCGAAAATAAACCATCTTTTTTTTCCCATTTTCATCCTCTTAAGGTTAAATAACCCGATAATCTTCAATAAGGTAATATTTTCTCTCGGGTCTTCCTACGATACCATAATCATGTTTTGCGATACAGACATTTATTGAAACAAGGTACTCTAGATATCTCCTCGCAGTTGTCCTTGAAGCTCCCATTTTTTCACCCATTTCCTCGATTGAAATTCCCCCTTTAAGTTCTGCCATAATTTCTTTGACCTTTTGTAAGGTTAAACGGTCCACACCTGAAGGAAGATCCTTTTGACTAACGGCAGACTGATTAGATATGCCAAAATACCGGTCAATCAAAGACTGATCAACCTCTTCACGACAGCTAATCAGTTTTTTCTTCTTTTTATAATCTTCTATCGTTTCCAAAAATTTCTCCATGGTTACTGGCTTTAAAAGATAATTGAAGACGCCATATCTTATCGCTGTCTCTAGCATTGTTCGCTCTGTTGCAGCAGTTACCATAATAATATCCACCTCTGGATGATGCTCTCTTATTTTTGGCAATAACTCTGTACCAAGCTCATCAGGCATATAGATATCAAGCAATAGTAAATCAACCTTGTGCTTATCTAAAATATCCATTGTTTCTTTCGCATTTAGTGCCTTTCCAACTAAAGTAGCATCTGGTACCTTTTGTAAAAATTGCTCCTGTACTTGGGCAATTCGAAAGTCATCCTCAGCAATAACAACTTTAATCATGTCGTTCCTCTCCTTACTTTATTCCATAAACTTTTTTGGAAGGTAAACTGTAAAAATAGCCCCGCCATTTTTCTCATTGCTAACTTCAATCGTTCCATCTAAAGCTTCTACGATTCGTTTCACATTAAAGAGCCCGTAGCCTCTATTTTCCCCCTTTGAGGAGTACCCTAATGTAAACAATGAATCAATTAAGTCTTTGGATACGCCTTTCCCACTATCTGCCACTTCTATAATAATATCGTTGCCAATACTTGAGATTGAAAAAGTAACTTTTTTTTCGTTTTGATGAATTACTGCTTCGAATGCATTATCAATCAGGTTTCCAATTATGGTGATAATGTCCGTTACCTCAATATGATTTGGCAAAGGTTCGACATAACTATCTGGATCAATTTCAAACAGTACTTTCTTTTCAGAAGCTTTTCCTAGTTTACCTAGCAAAATAGCTTGAACATTAGCATCATGTATTTGATTAAATAAGATCTGATTTTGATGTTGATGGATGTTGGATTCTTTTTGGATAAAATCAAATGCATCCTGGTAACGTTTTAATTGAAGCAATCCCGATAATAAATATAATTTATTTGCGTATTCATGTGTTTGAGCCCGAAGTCCCTCAGAATAATCGCGAACCTCCGAAATCGTTTCGATTAGCTTTTTTAATTCCGTTTTATCGCGAAAACTGGATACGACTCCAACTACATGTTCTTCTTCAAAAATTGGGATTAAATTAAAGATATACATTTTATCATTTATCTTGACCTCAACATTATGGATCGTTTTTCCCATTTGTAATACTTCATCTATCTCTAAATTTGGGATGACTTTGTGAATATGCTTGCCTTTAATACCATCCTCAAGAAGATGTAGCATCGACTCTGCAGAATGATTAACTAACGTAATAAAACCTTCCTGGTTAAGGGCAATAATCCCTTCCTTGATCGATAAAAGGATGGCACTTCTTTCCCGAAATAAAGAAGAAATTTCATGGGGCTCTAACCCCAATGTGTCTTTTCGAATGCTTTTTGTTAGAAAAATGCCACCAATAATTCCCAGCATAAAAACAATCGTTGAAGCGACCACTATTGTTTTGATCCTATTAATTAAGTTTTGGTAAATGTCTTTTTCTAAAAATTCAACCGATACTGTTCCAATCACCCTAGTGTAATCACCATAGTCTGCGATAATTGGAACCTTCCCAATGATAACTGAACCTTCTGTACGTTCGACCTCAAAAATGTTTGATCCTCCAAATAGCAGTGCGTGATAATTGGTGTGATCAGAACTCATTGTACCGACTTTATTCGGAGAAACATGCGAATAAATAATTTCATTACGGTTTTCAATCATGATATTTGCCGCGTGCACTTGATCTTTAACCTGTTCGGCAATTGGCCTGAAATTCGTTTCTAAATTATTTTTCTCGATCGCTTCCCTAAGCTCAGGCATTAGGGATATCGTTTTAGCTGTTTGTAAGGCTAATTGCTCGACCTGATTCCTGGTATCAACTGATTGCAAGTAAGCAAAGATGCTTGCAAGTAGAAAAATGATGATCAAAATCAACGTGCTTATTAGACCCAAAATCTTTGTTTGAAGAGTAATTTTTTTAAATTTGTACATGCTCATAACCCTTTTAAATTAATGGTTTACTAATGATCCTACTATTTTTACATACTAAGATAGAGGGTGCAACATGTCAGATAACTCAAAAAAGAGCTAGAGAGGATCCCCTAGCTAAACAAATCAACCTGATAACACACATAATGAAAGCTCCCCTTTAATTGAACGCGCTTCCATTCTAAAATAATTGGAACATTTAAAATATTCTACTCTACTATAAGAGAAGTTCCATAGTGGGTAAACATTATGGTTTTTTTATACTTAAAAGATGATAAGAGTATATTATTCTTTTTATACTTAAAAGTTATTTCGTTCATTTTATACAACAATAAGTAGCCAATATAATAAGCGCCAATTTGGCGCTCTTTTACAATTCATTTTATTTTTGCGATTGTTAAAATCTTATCTCTTTTCATTTATCCAAACGATCATTTCACCTGGTTCACGGTTGCACCAGGCAAAGTAAGGTACTGCTTTTATTTTAATTGTATTTACATGGTCCTGTACTGTACGATATAGTTGATTTTCCCAGCCATCCTCTAGTATTTGTTCAGCTTGACCTGAAATGACAACAACCCCGTCTAATAAATCCCCCTCAAATGTAGCTGTTAATTCAGCGTTTCTCGGCAGGAATATGGATGGTAAATTCCTGCCATTGTCAACTTCCTCAAGACAATAAACAACAGGACCACGCTGGAGTGCAACTTTGCCGTTATTATTTCGAACTCTTGGATTTGCTTGAATACGTTCGATGTCCATTTGTAAGGATAATTCCACTAAATCATTTTCTTTCCATACACGATTAAGGTAGACATAACCATTTTTCATGAGGTTCTGATGATCCACAATATCTCCATTGACTTTTACACAAGCACCTTTTGACCAGCCAGGTATGCGAAGTGCCAAGGTAAATTCTTGCTCAGAATGAGGAGATACTACTATTGAAATATGACCATCCCATGGATAGTTTGTTTTCTGTGAAAGTCCAACAGACATTCCTTCAATTTCTACAGTTGTTTCATGTCCCAAATACAAATGAACAAATAATTCCTTCTCTTTTTGAGAGTATATATAATGGCCAATGGATGCTATTAATCTAGCAATATTTGGCGGGCAGCAGGCACATCCGAACCATTTTTGTCGGACTGGCTTAATATGCTTTTTATCGTTTCGTTTATTACTAGCTTCCGGCTGTACCTCTAATGGATTTACATAGAAGAACTTCTTCCCGTCTAAATCCATTCCGCTAATGGTCCCATTATATAATGCCCTTTCCATTACATCGGCATATTTTCGGTTCACTTCAAGATCGAGCATTCGTTTTGCCCAAAATACCAGCCCGATAGAAGCACATGTTTCTGTATAAGATAGGTCATTAGGCAGATCATAATCAAATGAGAATGCCTCACCAAAAACCATTGAACCCATACCTGCAGTAATGTACATTTGCTTTTGTGTTACATTTTCCCATAAAGCTTCACATGCTTTTTTTAAGGATTCATCGTTTGTCTTTGCAGCTAGATCTGCCATGGCTGTATACATATAGACAGCACGTACAGCATGGCCAACTGCTTCTTTTTGCTCTCTAACGGGAATATGTGCTTGATGATAAGCATAGTCATCATTGAACCAAAATGGCTTCATGTCATTTCTTTCTTTTTTCTCAATATCAAAATAATGCGGTTGTTTACCTCGCTCATCAATGAAATATTTACTTAAGTTTAAATACTTTTCATTTCCTGTCACATCATATAATTTTACTAATGCTAATTCAATTTCTTGATGACCTGGGTAGCCTTTTCGCTTATGATCTTCAGGACCGAAAATTGAATCAATATGGTCGGCATACTGACACATAATATCTAAAAATTGTTTCTTCCCTGTTGCTCTATAATATGCAACTGCAGCTTCGATTAAATGGCCTGCACAATATAATTCATGATTATCACGCAAATTCGTCCAACGTTTCGATGGTTCCTTCACTTGGTAATATGTATTTAAATAACCGTTTTCATCTTGAGCTCTGCCTAATAAAGCAACCACTTCATCAACAATTTGCTCAAATTCCTCATTAGACTCGTTTTCCAAGCTAAACGCAACAGCTTCGATCCATTTTGCCACATCACTATCCTGAAATACCATTCCAATAAACTCACCCTCCGCTTCACCTGCGGCAATTCTGAAATTTTCAATAGCATGACTTGGAGGGGTATCATGAAGGCGGTCATTTAAGGCTTCCCATTGATATGGAATGACATGATTACGAATAACCTCTAGGCGTTTTTTCCAAAAAGCATCCGTGATTTTAATATTTTGCTTACTTTTTTGTTCAATTTTCATTATATATCCTCCTTGTAGAGCTATTATTTTAATTGGTGGCAAGCACCGTTTTTTGAATACCAGAATTATTTACTTAATCGTTTCACTATAATATGAACCCGTCATTGTCAAGAAGATAAGTCCTCTGTTACAGTACTGACTGATTCTCTTTCAATCAATTCACAGTTTAACGTTATTTTTAATTCCTTGTAATCTGTTAAACTACCGCTGATTAATTTGTTAATCATTTCAATTGATAAAAGCCCCATCTTTCTTAATGGTAAACTCATCGTCGTTAATCTTGGAGAATAATATGCGCTAAATTCCCGATTATCAAAGCCAATGATCGAGATATCATCTGGTACTTTATAACCTAATTCATTGCAAGCACGAATAGCACCAATAGCCATCTGATCATTCATAGCAAGAATCGCAGTTGGAAGGTCTTTTGTTGTAAGGAGTTCTTTTGTCAGGGAATATCCAGAGTCAAATCGCCAATCTCCTGTCTTGAGATAAGCAGGGGTAAAGATAAGATTATGTTCTTTAATTGACCTATAATAGCCTGAATATCTAGAGTGAGAGGACATGGAATCAATAAGACCGCTGATCAAGGCAATTTTTTTATGCCCTCTTGAAACAAGGTAATTTGTCGCATCATATGCAGCTTGCTCATCATCGTAATTGATCGAGCAGTGAAAATCATTTGTTGTATAGCAATATGTAAAAAGGATCGGGGTATCGATTTCCGGAATGATTTCCGTTACATCTCTTGGATGCAAACCAATATATATAATGCCATCGACTTTTTTACTAATTAATTCATCCATTATTCTTTTAATTACTGATTGTATAGCTTTCGGATCTTTTATGTTGCTGCAAGAACGTTTTTCCAAGCGAATATTTGTTAACAATATTGAAAGCCCAAGCTTTTTGGCATTTTCATTTATTCCATCGATAATCGCTGGTGCATTAAATACAGTTATATCTTCAACAATGACACCAATTGTATTTGTTTTTTGCAGTTTAAGGCTCTTGGCAATTAAATTGGGGCGATAATTTAATTCTTTTATCACTTGTAGGACTTTCTTTTTCGTTTCCTCACTTATGTTTCCGCTTTCATTCAACACATAAGAAACCGTAGCAATTGAAACATTTGCTCGTTCAGCTATATCTTTCATTGTGACCATCTGCATCGCCTCGTCCTGTTTAATCGTTTAAACTATTTTGATAATAAACTAGTACAACGAAAAAAACAAGCTAATTTTCTGAATTTTCTTTCTACAAAAAATGCGATGTTCTTCCACTTGCTATGACGGATTTTGTCTATTAAGATAACGAATAAACGGCAAAAAAATAAGAGATGAAAACTCCATCTCTTAGCCAACATCAAGCATATTAAATTGCGCCTTAACAAGTCCGTAGTAAATTCCTCTTCGGTCCATCAGCTGTTCATGATTTCCTTGTTCCATAATATTTCCATGATCAAGTACGATAATATTGTCTGCCTCACGAATAGTCGAAAGCCGATGCGCAATCATGATTGCTGTACGTCCTTTTAATAAGGTTTTTAACGCTTTTTGTATTTTGATTTCTGTTTCTGTATCAATACTCGCTGTTGCTTCATCCAAAATGATAATGGTTGGATTTGCAAGCAATGCTCTTGCAAAGGAAATTAACTGCCGCTCTCCGACAGATAGGACATTCCCTCTTTCCTCAACCTCTGTCAAATATCCGTTTGATAATTGTTGAATGAAATCATCTGTGCCAACAGCTTTCGCTGCTTCCATAACCTCCTCATCAGATGCAGTAGGACGACCAAAGCGGATATTATCAAGAATCGTTCCTGAAAAAATAAACGTATCCTGAAGAACCACACTTATTTTTGATCTTAAGTCTTCAATAGAAAGTTCTTTAATATTAATTCCATCGATTTTCACTTCACCAGCAGTCGCGTCATAAAAGCGGCTAATTAAGTTGGCAATAGTTGTTTTTCCTGAGCCTGTAAGGCCAACTAGAGCAACGGTTTGGCCAGCATCGATTGAAAGAGATATTTGATTTAATGCCTTTCTTGTTTCATCATAGGCAAATTCAACTGATTCAAAATCGATTTTGCCTTCCATATTTTTAAGATAGATAGGATCTTTCGCCTCTGCAACAATCGGTTTTTCATCCATATATTCAAAAATCCGTTCCGAAGAAGCCATCCCAATTAAAAGTTGATTATATACCTGGCCAAGTCTTGAAATCGGCTCCCAGAACATTCCTAAATAAAAGGCAAAGGAAACAAATGTACCAATTGTAATCGAACCGCTTGAGATAAGAGTTGCCCCAAACCAGAGTAAAATGGCTGTACCAATCGCATTTGTCATCTCTACCATTGGCGTAAACATCGCATTACGCCTCGTTGCATTTTTCCAGGACTGAAAATTTTCAGTATTCACACCATCAAAAAACTCAATATTCTCTGTTTCTTGTGTGAACGATTGAGTAACACGAATTCCTTGAATTGACTCGTTTAAGTGAGAATTCAGCTTTGACTGCTTTAATCTCACCGTTTGCCATGAGCGGCGGATTTTTTTTCGCAAGCTTGTTGAAATAAAAAACATTAACGGAACAATGACCAAAATGGCAAGAGTAAGCTCAGGACTTAGTGTAAATAGAAGAACAACAACCCCGATGAGCAGGAAAAAATCCATTAATAGATTAATAACTCCACTCGTAAACAGCTCTTGTAAGGAATTGATATCATTCATGATTCTTACTAAAATCGACCCGGCGGATCTCTGGTCAAAAAAACGATGTGAAAGAGACTGAACATGTGTAAATAAATCTTTGCGCAAATCATAAATGACGTTTTGCCCAAGCATATTCATCCATTTTATGCGAAACGTATTTGCTAAATAAGATAATACGTACAATCCTGCAATGGTGATGACAAGAATCGTTAATAGATTCATATCATTATTTTTAATAGCATGGTCAAGCGTATATTTCCCTATTAAAATAGGAGCTGTTAACCGAACAACAGCAGAAACAATTACAGCAAGAAAAGCAAGCGGCAACAGTTTTTTTGAATAAGGCTTTAAGTAGCTTAACAGCCTCCACATCTGTTTCCAGTTAAACGGCTTATCAATAACGGTATCGGTTGAATAGCGGAAACGTTCCTTAATAACCAGCTTTTTATCTTGATTCTTCATGTATCACACCTACCCTACAGTAGACTGAAGAACAGCCTTCTGATCCTTATATTGAATATCATAAATTCTTTTATAGTATCCCTGGTTCTCGACTAACTCATCATGTGTTCCTCTTTCAATAATGGAACCATTGTCAAGAACAAGGATTTCATCGGCATGCTTCAAGGAAGAAATTCGGTGAGCAATGATAAACGTTGTTCTTCCCTTCATGACTTCTTTTAACGCTTTTTGAATATTAAATTCTGTTGTCATATCAACAGCACTTGTTGAATCATCCAAAATTAATATTTTAGGATCAACACATATCGCTCTTGCAATAGAAATCCGTTGTTTTTGCCCGCCTGAAAGTCCCATTCCTCGTTCACCAAGCATTGTATCATACCCATTTGGAAGCTCCATAATAAAATCATGTGCTTGCGCCCGTTTAGCTGCGTCAATAATTTCTTCCATTGACGCATCAGGTCTTCCATAGGAAATATTTGCTTTTATCGTTGATGAAAAAAGAAATGATTCTTGTAAAACCACTCCTATATTTGAACGAAGTGTTTTTAATGAATAATCAGATATATCTCTGCCATCGATAAAGATTTCACCATTTGTAGGGGTATAAAACCTTGTCATTAATTGAGTCAAGCTAGTTTTTCCTGATCCTGTTCCACCGATGAGCCCAATGATTTTACCGGCTGGGGCATCAAATGATACATTATTAAGTGCTAATGCATCCTCTTGCTTATAACGAAGGCTGACATTCTTAAATGTTACATGCCCTTTAATAGATGAAACATCGACTGTATTGTCTTTATCACGAATCGTTTCATCTGCTTCAAGTATTTCAAGCAAGCGTTCTCCTGATGCCTTTGATTGTGAAAACATATTAATGACAAAGCCCAGATGCATAATCGGCATCATCAAATACCAAACTAAGCTAAAAAATGCAACAAGCTCACCTGGCTGTAACTCTCCTCGCATAACGAGAACGCTTCCATATGCTAGTAAGGCCACAACACTAATGTTTCCGATTAGCTCCATAAGTGGAAAATACTTTGCCCATACTAATGAAGTTGATAAATAATTATCTTTATAATGACCATTTGCTTGATTGAATTTTGATATTTCAAAATCTTCCCTCGATAATGCTTTCACTGTTTGAATGCCGCTTATATTTTCTTGCACATTTGTGTTCAGTTTCCCAAATGATTTTCTGATATTCCGAAATGCGGGATGTACTCTTTTATCAAAACGGTAGACAGCAATTGCCAAAAATGGTAATGCAGCAATTGTCACCAGTGTTAACGGAACAGAATAGATAAACATAACGGTTAAAGTTCCTGTAACTAAAAGAAAGAAACGAACAAGCTCAGAAAAACCAAATGATAAAAAGAACCTGAAACCTTCAACATCTGCTGTAAGCCTTGACATTAAATCCCCTGTTTTTGCATTGTCGTAATACGCAAAAGGCAAACGTTGAAGTTTTTCATATAGTTCATTTCGCAGCCGATATACAGATTGAATCCCAAACATATCCCCTAAATACTGATGAAAAAAAGCTGAAAATCCTTTTACCGCCATTAATGATAAAAACCCGATTACAATCCATGGAATGTAGTCATACTGCTCTTTTAATACAATTTCATCAATTGTTAGCTGTAAGACAATAGGATAAATAACGGTTATTGAGGTGATAAATAAAACAAAAAACAGTGACGCTAAAAAATACTTTTTATAAGGCCAATAAAAGGATTTCAATTTTTTAAAGGTCTCCATGAAAACTCCTCCCGTCTAAAAGACGAATTGTTTAATTTTTACATTCGTTATAAATATGGCGGCATACAAATAAATATATCGGCAATCGAAATAATTTTCTAGCCCTTATTTCATTTTTCTGAAAATCGCATCATTAGGTGGAAGATGCCTCCTTCTTTTTGACGATCTGTCTACGACTTTTGTATGAGAAGATAGAAATACGCATTTAACTTATTGTTCCAACCACTCCTAAAGCTCCTTTAGAAACAAAATAAAAAAGCAACCTGCAAAATGAGGTTACTTCCATACCTTTAAAACGATATGCAATTAAAGCTTATTTAAGAATTCTCAAATGAACTTTTTCACCCTATAAACCATCCTATGGCTTTTGTGTATAGTTTAACAAATTTAGGAAATAATTTTAACGAATTATATAATATAAGAGGACTTTTATGTACTTATTATTTATAATTACTGTTTTTACCTTAATTGTATTCCTTTTTATTAATCGCGATCAGCTAAGATTATTATCCAACGATTCAATACTACGTCATTTGTAATCTCCTTTATAATTTTGTCTTTTACCAGCATACTTTATGGAGGTATGAAGGAGATCCTTCATGGTTAAAACATTCAATCATTGAAATTGCCTTTACATTGATCGTTGTCCCGATCATGATACTCGTTTATCTTCATTTTTTTCCTTCTGGCATAAAAGGGTTAGCATATATTGCGGCATGGGCTCTCTTCTTTTGGATAACAGAAGTTATCTTTAATAAAAGAGGGAATTTTATCTATGAAAACGGCTGGAATATTTGGTGGTCACTCCTTTTTAATATGATCATGTTTCCCGTCTTAAGAATCCATTATAAAAAACCGTTATTTGCCATTATTATTTCTATACCTATCATTTTCCTTTTGTTATTGTTCTTCCATCCCTCTTTAGGAGAGTTAAAATAAAGCAAGACTTCTTTATCAGTTTATTTATTTTTTGGATATAGGAGATTACTAAGGAATCTACTAAAATTTCAAAAAGAAGACTGTCTAACATAGGATAACCTTTAGCGACAGTCTTTTTTAGTTTAGCTATATCGACTAGTTAGTTACGAATTTCTTTCCGCATAAATAGGAAATAAGATATGCCGAAACATAGAAGAGTAGCAGCTATTAATCCAATTAGCTGAGGTGTGATTAATAATAAGCTTTGGCTTAATGGAAGAGCGCTTGGAATCGCTCCAACTACCTGCTCCATTGTTAACGGCCCAAGCGTACGGACAGAAGGTGTACAAATTGAACAGAACAAAAAGTTCCTCAGTTCAACTTTCATTTGGAAATCAACAAGTATTGCCGCTTTATGTGTTGCAGCTTTCTTTGGCATCATAAATAGTCAGCATCAGGAAAAAGTAATTGAACCAACCTCATCAGAAACGATGTTTGTAATGAATTCAGATACAGATCTCTATGAATTGAATCCAGAGACAAACGACCATTTAAAAGGATATGCCTGGGTCAATAATCGAACAGAGGAATTGTATTTATTTGTTGATGGACTGATCCCCATAAAAAACAAGGATTACCAAGCATGGGTAAAAACAAATAACGGATTACACGATGCAGGCATTTTACAATTATTAGATAGAAGCGGACAGCTTTACCTAAAAAATAAACCGATTGATGATGCTGAATACATTATTGTCAGTATTGAACCAAAAGGAGGGAGCCGTTCTCCTACAAAACAAGATTCTTATTTCATTCGATTTGATGCCAGGTAAAAAAATATTCTACATGTTAGAGTGCTAAATGAATTCTATTTTAATTTCACTTGGCCTCTTTTCTTTTTATCCCAATAAATTCACCTGTGGATTTCCATTGCATACACTCCGTCTTTAAGCAGAGTTTCTGGCGCACTCTAAAGCTTTGGAGTTATTTATAAATCCTAACTTTTCCTTTTAACAATTTGAGTTATATAATGATGAAGTACAAAAGAAACAAGTCGTATCTAATCATGATTGTTGAAGGGAGAAAAATATATGGAACAAGGAAGCAATCAACGGTTCATTGTTGCCGGATTATTATTGGCTATCTTAATGGCGGCAATGGATAATACGATTGTAGCAACTGCTATGGGAACAATTGTTTCTGATTTAGGCGGATTTGACAAATTTGTCTGGGTTACATCAGCATATATGGTGACGACAATGGCTGGGATGCCGATATTCGGTAAACTTTCTGACATGTACGGCAGAAAACAGTTCTTTATTTTTGGATTAGCTATTTTTTTAATAGGCTCTGCGTTATGCGGACTTGCTCAAAACATTGTGCAATTAAGTATTTACCGTGCCATTCAAGGGATTGGCGGCGGAGCTTTAATGCCGATCGCCTTTACCATTATCTTTGATATTTTCCCTCCAGAAAAACGCGGAAGAATGACAGGACTCCTTGGAGCGGTTTTTGGGGCTTCGAGTGTATTAGGACCGCTATTAGGAGCTTATATTACCGAGTACATAAGCTGGCATTGGATATTTTATGTAAATATTCCAATTGGTTTAGTTTCTTTATTCATTATTTATCGTAACTACAAAGAATCACCACAACACAGCAAACAAAAAATAGATTGGTGGGGTGCGATTACCCTGGTGATTGCCGTCGTTAGCCTAATGTTTGCCCTTGAGTTAGGTGGTGAAGAATATGCATGGGATTCCGTGCAGATCATTGGTTTATTCGTTATTTTTACCATCTTTTTTATTGCATTTTTCTTTATTGAACGTGTGGCAAAAGAGCCGATCATTTCATTTTGGTTATTCAAAAAGAGACTTTTCGCTACATCTCAATTATTAGCCTTCCTATATGGTAGTACATTTATTATTTTAACTGTGTTCATTCCAATTTTTGTTCAAGCAGTCTACGGTAGTTCAGCTACAAGTGCTGGCTTTATTTTAATGCCCATGATGCTCGGGTCTGTCGCGGGCAGTGGAGTTGGCGGTGTTTTCCAGACAAAGACGAGCTTTAGGAATTTGATGATCATTTCCGTTATTTCCTATTTTATTGGCATGTATTTGCTTGGAACGCTTACTCCTGACACAAGCCGGATGTTATTAACCATTTACATGATTATCGTTGGCTTTGGAATGGGTTTTTCTTTTTCCCTTTTGCCAACTGCTTCCATTCACGATCTAGAACCGCGCTATCGTGGAACAGCAAACTCCACGAACTCATTCCTGAGATCCTTCGGAATGACTTTAGGAATTACGATATTTGGGGTTATCCAAAACAATGTATTTACAGATAAGATAAAAAAGGCTTTTAATAATATGCAAGGTGGTCAAATGGAAGGGCAACAATCGTTAAATCTCGGAGACCCTCAACAGCTCTTCCAAGCCGGTGAACGCGAGAAAATCCCTGACTTCATTTTGGATAAAATTGTCCATTCAATGTCTGACTCAATTACAACTACATTTATGCTCGCATTAATTCCAATAGCCGTTTCTGCTGTTATCGTCCTGATGATGGGGAATGGGCGAGTTGAGACGAAAAAGAATCTAAGCAAAGGGTAAGAAAGTCGATTTTTTAAACAAATATGCTGGGCAATTTCAATATTGTCCAGCACATTCGATTGCCACTTATGATAAAAATATTTATAATTTTAAAGTTTTATTAAGATTGGACTTGCTTTGTCTTACGTCTTACAAAAAATAGGGCTACACCACAGACGATGATCACAATACCTGCTGCTAGTAAATTATATATATTTGTAGCAGTACTTGGTAATGAATTTCCTGAATTAGGAACATCACTATTTTTGGTACCATTACCTGAAGCTGAATTATCTTTACCTGAATCTTTCTCCTCATTATCATTTACAGGGTCATTACCAGGTTGCTCTTCAGGATCTTCTCCTTGGTTTTCTGCAGGCTCTGCTCCGATGGTAATTCTACCTTCAGTTTGAGCATTTACAGTACCTATTTCATTCAGATATTCTTGGAAAACTTCATAATCGGGGATGAACAGTTCCGTCATACGGCCATCTTCTTTTGCAGCTTTAAATGAAGCATAGCCATCCCCTCCATCTGCAAGATAAGCATTGGTAGCAACTGTGTAAGTTTCACCGAGATTAATTTTTTCGAATCCATTTTCCGTTTGAACCTGCACACTATGAACACGGCTACCAGCTGGTTTTGCAGGATCATAGCCAAATTTTAGACCTGCAACCTGTGGAAAGCGGCCTGCTATATCTTCCACTTGACTTACTCCATTCTCAAGGGCATCAATTATTTCTTGACCTGTCAAATCAAGCGTTACTAATGTATTGGCAAACGGCAAGACCGTTAGTACTTCACCAAGAGAAATTTCACCCTTATCAATTGAAGCGCGGATTCCACCGCCATTTTGAATAGCAATTGTGGCACCAGTATTTTGTTTTTGTGCACGCCAAAGCATTCCATCTGCTATTAAGTTTCCAAGATTTGTTTCTTTTGTACGAACATCTTCGCGTTCACCATTTAAGAATACTGATGTTTCACCAACAATTTGATTTTTTAATTCTTCGATCGGCTCAGCTAATTCAGCCAAACGTTGAGCAGCTGCAGCGTTTTCCTCAATTATATACTGACCATTTTCATCTTGTGCATCCAGATCGATCAGATTTTGCTCCCACTCCTGAAGAACACCATTTTTATTAAATGTTACGTTTGTATTGCCTAAATAGTAGCTGTATTCTTGTGCCGATAAAATAATGGTCGGTTCAGTATCTTGGTTATATACTGTTGGTTCTTCGAGGTATGTATGACTGTGTCCGCCAACGATTACGTCAATTCCTTCAACCTCTTCCGCTAACACCTTATCATTGTTATAACCAATATGTGTTAAGGCAATGATCTTGTTAATGCCTTCATTTTCAAGTAATTTTACTGTTTCCTTTGCCTTTTCGATATGATTATTAAAAGAAATATCCTTACCAGGATTTGAAAGAATCGCTGTTTCTTCTGTCGTTAATCCAAAAACACCGACCTTTTCACCTTCCACATCCAAAATAGCTGCTGGATAAATCCCTTTCTCCCCTGAATTTGCGAATTTGTCCTTAAATAATGGCCCTAGATGACTGTCTTCTGAGTAATCGATATTAGCGCTTACTATTGGAAAATTTGCCTTGTTAATAAAGTCTGCAAAAACACTAGTCCCTTTATCAAATTCATGATTTCCAGGTACCATGGCATCATATTTCATCATGTTCATAAATTCAAGGTCAGCTTGTCCGAGGTATTGATTAAAGAATAATGTTCCTGAGAAAACATCACCTGCATCAAGAAGGATCGAATGATCAGCAGCTGCTCGGACTTGCTCTACAGCAGTAACACGTCTGGCAACATTGTCCAGATGAGCATGGGTATCATTCGTATGCATAATCGTAAGATTCCACTTATCTGATCCTACCTCTAATTTATATTTACTAAACCCTGTATCTAATGTTTCAAGAAATTTAATCGTATCCGTATCTTCAGTAAACTGCTTTGCTTCTGTTGATGATTCAAAGGTTACGTTTACATTTCCAAAAATCGGAGCAATTGACCAGTTGTTATCTGCTGAAGGATTTACTTCGCCTTTTTCCATAATATAATTCATTACCGCTTGACGATTTTCATCTGGAAATTGTTCAATGATCTTTGAAGGCAGATTTCCAGGGAAATTCCCTCCGCCTGAAGCACGATAGTTATTCGTTACAACTAGAAACTCCTGGTCTAAGTCGATTGGCTTGCCATCATACATTAAATTTTTAATCCGTGATGATTCACCATTGATCAGGTTTCCCTTAGTATCATATTTAGCCGGTTTTGTTACATCAATTTGGTATGTAACACCGTCAATCACATCATAATTGTAGGTTGGAAATTCTGTATTGATTAAACTTTGTTCTTCTGTTGAAGCAGGATCAATTTGATTGAACTGACCCGCTGACATTTCTAACCATTCCTTCACTTCAGCACCAGTTATTTTCACAATTTGAACTGTATTGTCATAAAGGTAAAGGTCACCAATATTTTTAATGGCTAAATCACCTTTTGGGATATTTGTATAATAATCGGCTCCATTTCTCCCTCCTGCTTTAAATGGGGCACCAACCGATAATAATGGCATTCCTTCATATTCAGTTCCCTTTAACTTTTGTTCAGCATACCACCTTTGAGCATCTGTTACGATTTGAATGGAAGGATCATCTTGAACAAGGGCAAAGAAACTATTAATAGGAGCTGTTGTTGTCCCAACACTTTTTCTGACATATTCCAAAGTAGCGTCATGGGCACTCTTTACAGCAGCAACCATTTCCTGGTTCTTTTCATTAACACCTGAAATGGATTCGGCTGTTGACTTGGAATCAATGACATCCCATTCCTCTTCGCCATTAACGACCTCAGTTCTTTGTAAAGTAAGGTCAATCATCCCTAAATGGCTCCCCCAGTTTTTCGGCATGACAACTGGTACACCATTAACTGTTCCCTTTTCATTATCAATATTTGCAGCCCCATTAAATCTTGAGTCGCCTGGGAAGAGGTTATGCTGATGGCCAGATACAACAGCATCAATATCTGCTACCTGTTTTGTTAAATCAAAAACAGCATTTTCAGAGCCGCTTTGACCTTCATTTGGATCAATGCCCGTATGTGCAATAACGATGATTAAATCTGCTCCCTGTTCCTTCATTTCAGGAACGATTTTTTTGGCAGATTCGACGATATCCTTCGTTACAACCTTTCCGTCTAAATGCTTCTTATCCCATACGTTAATTTGCGGCGGTACAAACCCGGTAAAACCAACTTTCACTTTATGAGTTTCACCATTATGATCAACAAATTCTTTTTCAACAATTTCATAAGGTTTAAAATAGTAATCATTTTGATTGCCTACATGGAAGACATTGGCGTTTACCACTGGGTAATTGGCATCATCCATCGTTTCATTTAAAAAGTCTAAGCCATAATTAAATTCATGATTCCCCACGGTTGCAGCGTCATAGTCCAATAGATTCATAGCAGCGATTATCGGATGAACCTCTCCATCTCTTAATCCTTGTTTATAAACATATTCACCTAAGGGATTTCCTTGAATTAAATCACCATTATCTACTAGAATACTATTCTCTACCTCAGCTTGACGCTGCTTTAATAATGCAGAGGTTCTTACTAAGCCAAAGTTTGTGACGGATTTGTCCCCATAATAATCATAATCCATAATATGGGCATGGATATCCGTCGTCTCCAAAAGCCTTACATTCATGGTAACAGGTGTATCTTCAGCATGTGCAATGCCTGACAATGATGAAAATGGAAATACACTTAGAGCTAGAGTTGATGCCAGAGCACCATAAAAAATTTTCCACTTAAATATACGATTCAATCTTTTCCTCAAAACATTTCCACCTTTCCATTTTTTTATTCAGATACCATTACTTTCCTACTACTAAATTATTGTACTAAGAGAATGTAAATAAATCTGTAGGTAATTGTTCATTTTTTGTAAAGACTTGTAAAACGATGTAATAAAAACACGCTTTTTTACGAGGTTTGTATAAAAAAAAGAAGACCATAATGAAGGATGTCTTCTTCATTTGATCTTCATATTTATTAATACTTATCATACTTTCGTTAACTGTTCATATAAATCTTTCAGTGATTCACAGCCTTTTTGATAAAGCTTATTGACATAAATGCTCCAAAGTTGAGCAGTTAATTTCGCGTCTTGCAGCGCATGATGTCTGCCAATAATCGGGATTCCATTATGCTCACAGCATTCTTCAAGCGTAATTAACTTTACCTCTGGTTCAGCAATGCGATATAAGAAGGACATATCAACTAATCGATGCTTAAATGGTGCACGATATAACTTCCATGATGCATGCTGTAAGAATACTTTCTCATGGTTTGCATGGTGGGCGACGAGTGTATAGTCTTGTGTAAACTGAAAAAATTGAAAAAGGACTTCTGATAATGGTGGAGCCTGCTGTAATTGAGTGTCATATAAACCTGTCAGTTGACTAATTTCATCGGTAAGCAGCTTATCTGTTCTGACTAGTGAATAAAATGTTTCATTCTCGTTTATTTTATCACCCTTCACCTTGATAGCTCCGATTGAAATAATTTGATCTCCTTGCTCGGGATAAAAACCAGTTGTTTCTATATCAAAAACAATAACATTTAAGTCAGACAGCGGTATATTTAGTGTTTCCTCTACTCTCATTTCACGTTGCAATTGCCTTAAAAACGCAACCTGCTGTTGACTTTGTCCACTTTGTGAACCACCAAGCTTTCCTTGAATGCCTTTCATAAAAAAAAATGGGTCAAATGTCATTCATAACACCCTTTTTCGATTATCCCTTGAACATATTGATGGAGTTTTTTGCCGGCTTTCAATATGTTTTTAATTTCTTTTCGTTCAAGTTTAGACAATTTCCTAATATTAAGATAATGAATATCATCATAGGATTCAGCATTTGCAAATACTAAAAGCCGATAATCAAGAAGCTTTTCAAAATTTTGCTGATACTGAAGAAGTTCATTGCGATAGGTTTTATTTTCACAAAGGCGGTGTATTCGTTCTATGGTCGACGTCTCAACCACCCCCTCTTTAATCGCCAAAAGTCTAACTGCATTTACATATGGCAAAAAAGCTGCTTTTTTTATATCAATACAGCCCTCATACTTACCTCCGGTTTCAACATAAAGCTGGCCCAAAAGCCCTACTGAATGCTTAATATGCTGAACATTATCTAAAAATCGCTGAAGAAGCTTATGATGTTCCTTTTGATATAAAAATATCGACTGTTTAAGCTCATCCACATAGTTTTTTTCTCCAACAAGGCTGCGAGAATCGTAAAAAATTTGCAAGTAACGAATGGATTCCCATGTTTGTTCTTCCATCCAATTAAAAAGTTGCTGTTTCCAATTTGCAAACGATTGACACCAAAGCGGGTTAGAGCTCATGATCTTTCCTTCACAATAAGGATAACCAATGGCATGAAGACCTTTTGAAAGCTCTTCTCCTAGCTTTTTAAAATAAAAGCCAGCCTGTTCAGTGTCTTCTTCATAGATCAGACCATGGTCTTGATCGCTTATAATTCCTTGTTCGATCCTGCCGCCGCTTCCAGTAATAAACCAAGTATAGTTACAAGGAGGTAAACCAATGTTTTTCTCAAGATGAAAGAGTGCTAACTTACTAGCACTCCTCATCATCTCATCATGGAAATCGTTTAATTGTTTTGTGTCAAATTCAAATTTATGAATATGATCGTCTTTCCATTTTTTAATTGATTCATATGAATCAAACTCCCTATGCATGAGAGACACTCCCTCAACATTTTTAAAATGAAACGAGGTAAACCAAGCTTCCTGTTTATGAACCGACATTTTGATCTTTCGTTACAAATAATTCAGGATAACCATAGCTACCATGTTCACTTATATCCAAGCCCATGATTTCTTCTTCTTCTGTTACACGCAATCCATTCATCAGCTTTTTCGAGATTGCTAAAATGATAAATGATACAACGAATGCGTATGCTCCAGAAACTGCTACTCCCATAAATTGTACGCCAAGCTGTGTAAATCCGCCACCGTAAAATAGTCCTGGCAAGCCTACAGTAGCGAGTTCCGGTGTTGCAAAAAATCCTGTCGATAATGTTCCCCATACACCCGCTACTCCGTGAACTGATAATGCGAAAATTGGATCATCGATTTTTCTCTTTTCAAAGAATCTAGCACTATAGAAAACGAGGATCCCAGCTATTAAACCAATGACAACCGCTGCCCATGTATCAACGAATGCACAAGATGCAGTAATGGCTACTAAACCTGCTAAAGCTCCATTCAACATTGTCGGAATATCTGATTTACCCAATACGATCCAAGAAATAATAAGGGCTGAAACAGCTCCTGCACCTGCTGCTAAATTCGTATTTAAAGCTACAAATCCAAAAAATCCGTCATCGACCGCTACAGTACTTCCTGCATTAAAACCGAACCAGCCAATCCATAAAATTAACACACCTAAAGCCGTAAATACTTGGTTATGTCCTTGTATATTATTGGCAGAACCATCTTTATTATATTTGCCAATACGCGGCTTCAACAAAATTGTTGCGGCAAATGCTGCCATCGCGCCTGTTAAATGAACAACTGTAGAGCCAGCAAAATCTTGCTTTCCATGTTCAGCTAACCAGCCGCCTCCCCAAATCCAATGTGCAATAACCGGATAAATAAGTGCTGAAAATAATACAGTAAAAACAAGGTAAACAGAAAGCTTCGCCCGTTCTGCAAATCCACCTAAAGCAATTGTGATAGAAATTCCTGCAAAGGCTAATTGGAAGACAAAAAATACAGATGTTGCTAAGCCCATATCTTCTACTTGATAACCAGAATAGAAGAAATCGGATAAGCCAACAAAAAAGTTTCCATTATCACCAAAAATAAATCCATACCCTACTGCCCAGAAAACCAATGATGCCAAACCGAATGTAAAAATTGTTTTACCCGCAATATGACCTGCGTTTTTCATTCTTGTTGAACCGGCCTCAAGTAGTATAAATCCACCTAACATAAAAATAACTAAAATTGCTCCTAGCATGACCCACAAGCTGTTCATTAAAAACATCGTGTCCATTGTATTTCCTCCCTTGTGCGATTTACTAACTTTAGATGTAAGAAAATATAACATCTCGTTCTTATTTACTATTTTATACGATTATCTTTAAGTGTCAACCTATTTTCGAAGGTTTCTGAAAATTCAACGTTAGAAAATCTAACAAACTTTCGTTTTTTTGCTATGCATCTTACAAAAAAAGGGATTAAATAGACAAAAAGAACATCTCACACGTAAGATGCTCAGTAAATTATAACTATGATA
This sequence comes from uncultured Metabacillus sp., assembly GCF_947503125.1. Lineage (GTDB taxonomy): Bacteria > Bacillota > Bacilli > Bacillales > Bacillaceae > Metabacillus. Next base: position 40,996 of record NZ_CANNCR010000001.1, on the reverse strand, counting down.
GGGTTATATTCAATTCAATTCACTTTAAACTCCAGATCACTGTCTTTTATAACGCAAAGGACATTCCAGATAAAGCTTACATCCATCCTGAAAGAACTCATATTTGGCTTGGTTCCTTTAAAAGGCTATAATATACATTGAGTTAATCCTTGTTGAAAATAGAAAAGAGGTTACATAAAGTATGAAAATTATTGAATCTAAAATCGAAAAATTGGAAGATCCATTCGGTATTCTTACAGGTGAACGGTATGAAATAATCCTTACTTTGGATATTGATGAAGAAGATGTACTTTATAGTGAAAACGGAATTGTCCTAAATCTCATCTTTGCAGTTGAAGGTGAACAAGCTAAAATTGCGCAATATCATTTTATCGAAAAAACAACCGAGCTTGTTTTAGACTATGCATTATTGGACGATGAAATAAAGGAAGTAACGAGCTATTGCAGGCAGCTTGTTGAAAGTATATGAAAGCATTCTTATCAAAAAGGGTCAAATCCTAGATCCAAATCTTCTAGTTTAGAGGATTTGGTTAGGATCTGACCCTTTTCCACTCTTACACCGCTTTTTTAACACGAATTAGCTTTCTAACAAATGAGTTTCGTTTTAGTCTAGGCTGTTTTCTTACCATTGCCATTAAGTGAATAATTAAAATCAACAAAAATGATTTCTTATAAACGAGATAACGCGGCATCCAATCAGTGGCAAATTTAGCTTTATATCTGCGCAATCCTTTAAAATTATAATATTTACAGCCATTCAAAAAGACATACCTTGCTATTTTCTCCGGAATAGGCGCCCCTTCCTCAGTTCCTACATTTGATAATGGCGACATTCCTAAGCTGCAGGATGAAAATCCCTTTTCCTTTGCCCACATTATTGTCGAAAGAAAAACCATATCCATTGCTCCAGAAGAACCAGCCTTTGTATACCTCATTAAATCAATGCTTATTGACTCATCCGCTTTATAATCAGAAGGCAAGCTCGCAAAGGCAACTAACTTCCCCTGTGGACTTCTTAAAATCGAAACGGGAAAAAGGGTAATATAATCTTCATGAAAGGAGCTGACCGAAAAGCTTTTTTCATATCGTTCTGCTAACCATTCGTCAGAAACCGCTTTAAGTTCTTCAATCAGTTCAGTACTAAACGGAGGATAGATGACGGAAAATTGATATCCCTCTCTTAAAAACTTGTTTCTTGTTGTCCGAATTTTTGCAGATTTCTTGCCTTCTATCTTGAAATGATCCAAACAAACCCTTGCTTCCTCACCAACTTTGAAGAAACGATAGCCGCGCTCTTGTAAAAATGGTAGGAACCTTTCACTAGCTTGGTAAAAAACAGGTATTGCTCGCATGCGACTGGCATAATCAATGAATTCATCCAGACCAGCTTCAAAACACAACTCTTCTCCAATTGGATCACCTAGAACAAAAAGTTTATTTCCTTTTTGTCTATAGGAAATCATCACAGAATCATTTTGCGCCATATAAATTTGTTTATCCTGCAAAAATAGAAGATGTGATAACGAATTCCCGCCATATCTTTTAATAAATGATCGGACAAATGATTCATCGAACGGTGTTTCTCCTGAACGTTTCGGGACATTCCAGATGAACCAACAAATAAAGAAAAATAGAAAAATTAAATACATGAGATTTAACAAATACCTGATCCCCCTTATTTCACTTTCCTTTATACAAGATACCATAATAAACAGAATGAAAAAATATCTTTTCGATTCCTAATTATTCTATTTTTCATTCCTTTCTTTGAATAGTTATTTTTAAAATGGATATGGTAAAGGCGTATACTCACATTTTAAGGATGAAAGGAAGAAAAAGAAATGAATATAAACCGCGCAAAAGAAATATCACAAATGGGAGAAATGATGAATGTTCTCTATCAAGGTGAAGGTATATATATACAATCAGTAAATGAAGAGCAAGGAACAGCAAGAATTTACCCGCTAAATAACCCGCAAGCAGAAAAAGATGTTCCAGTTGAGAGCTTAATTGAGAAATAACAGAATTCTTCATAAAAAAAGCGCAAGGCGCCTGCCTATCGGCGACAAGCATAAGGCGAACAGGAATAGAAGGTGTACTTTACCTTCAATTCCTGTTTGACTTATGACCTCGAGCCGATGGCGCCTGGAGCTAGATTCAGAAACTCAAGCTATGTTAAGAAAATATATAAATTCTGATATCATAAAAAAGGCTGACGTTTATAATAAAACGTCAGCCCTTTTTATGCTTATTATAATTTAACAACGTCTTCAGCTTGAGGTCCGCGGTTGCCTTCAACTATGTTGAATTCAACTTTTTGTCCTTCTTCTAACGTTTTGAATCCTTCACCAGCGATAGCGCTGAAGTGAACGAATACATCGTTTCCTTCTGCAACTTCGATAAATCCGAAACCTTTTTCTGAGTTAAACCATTTTACTGTACCAGTTGTTTTCATGAGAGAACCTCCAAAGATTTTTTAATATGTTACTTGTATTTACTTGGTAAATAAAAATTCACATATTATAGAGACTATCAAAAAAGGAGTAGATAATCTCGATAATATGTGAATTATATAGCTCCATATTTGGTCTTTTAAATAAACAATCATTTGATCAATTTATTATTATTAAAGAAATTGCATTATCTCAAAACAACGAAAGCCCTGCCTCTCTTTCGTCCTTACGGCTCCTAGACCGTGCCAGTGTGAATTGTGATCAAACGTCCTCTTTTACTATTACACGATGCATGTAATTCAAAGTCTTTCATCATTCACACAGCACCACCAAGGTGAAATTCTATAAAAAGCACTCTATTACTTTAACCGATTTGTAAGGTATTGTCAAATTAAACACATTATTTGTAAATGTACAAATTAATATGAATTTTACATCAATTCGTATCTTTATTAAACAATTGAACAAAGAAAAATAGTCTAGCTGAAATGACAATAATCGAACAAACCCACAGCCAGGCCAGCTTCATATTTCTACTATCAACCGCAACGAAAATAGCAGTTGAAACAGTTTGTGTTTTTCCAGGAATGTTTCCAGCAATGATAAAGGTGACTTGGCTCAAAATTCCCCTAAAGCCCTCTCTTACCTTTCATAACATTAACCACCACTAACAGGTGGAATAAAAGCCACTACATCACCTGATTGCACAAGGTCTTCATCTAGGGCATATTCTTCATTTACCGCAATCATGATATGCTCTAAAGTGCCAAGTTCAAACCTAGTACCTACAAGCTCCTTTAATTCTTTCACAGTGATGCTCGGAATATCGAAAGAAATGCTCTCCTCTCCAATCTTCTCTTGTAAATGGGCAAATAACAAGATCTTAATCATCACAACAACCCCTTTTCCGGCTTTCCTTTTGGATAAGGTGTTTTTTCTAATTGATCACCTATCCATGATTCGCCATCTTCCCAAATCTCTTTTTTCCATATCGGTACAATTTGTTTTATCCGCTCAATGGCATATTCATTTGCTTCGTACGCATCCTTACGATGTGGAGTTGAAACAGCAATGACAACAGCAATTTCCGAAATTGTTAATTTACCGATTCGATGTGTAATGGCTACCTTTGCATCACTCCACCTCTCCTTTATTTCATCACCAATCTGCTCCAGCTTTTTTACGGCCATTTGTTCATATGCTTGGTATTCTAATGACAATGTTCGCTTTCCATGAGTAAATTCCCTTACAGTTCCGATAAAAGTGGTAACCGCCCCAGCTTCACGGCGAATCACTTTATCCGTTATTTCTTCAATTGAAATAGGATCCTTAACTATTTCAAACAATGGTTTAGTCAATTATTTCACCTACTTTATTTGTTAGAAGCCACTTAATACCTTCGAAATAATTTGTGAAACATCTATATTCTTCTGTAATGCTCTCGGGTAGAGCAACCCTCGATATCACACAGCTGACATTTACTACATCTTCTAATATTTTTATATCATCAAGCGACCTTATTAATACTACTTTTGGATAACCAGCTGCCTTATACCCTTCAACAACAATCACATCTAATTGAAACTGGCTATATAAGGATAGCAATTGGACGAGGGATAAAGAGGCTTGTTCTGAAGTCAAAATAACTGAGCCATTGCCCTCTACTACAGAAACATAAGCACCCGCTTGTCGATGCTTCCCTGTATCCTTTTTGTGGTCACTTATATCAATTGCCCCTGGATGGCCGTGATGCTTAATTGTCCCCACTTTTAAACCTTGCTCAACAGCCATTTTGATATAATCTGCAACAAATGTTGTTTTTCCGCTATTTTGATAACCGACTACTTGAAGGACTTTGCCCATGAGGATTCACTTCCCACTTGATCGTCTATTAGCAATACGTCAACATGATCACCTTTCTGAAAACCTCTTGTTCCACCAGGCAATACGATAAGTGCGTTGGCATCAGCAAGTGATGTCACAACATTTGATTTATCTAATCCTACAGGTAAGGCAAGAATTTTCCCATCGGAAAAATTAATTTTCCCCCGAACAAACCTTGTGAAAGGATTTGGTTTTAAAAAGTCTTTTTCCAAGCTTGCCGTTACTCTTTGCAGATGAACACGATCAGAGAATAAAAAGGTGCGAATAATCGGTCTTACAAATAGTTCAAAGCCGACATAACAAGCAGATGGATTGCCGGAAAGCCCAAATAATAATTTCCCATTAAGCTCTGCAACCGTTGTGACACTGCCCGGACGCATAGCTACTTTATTAAACAATACATTAGCACCTAAACGACTGTAGATTTCTGGCAAATAATCAAAATCTCCAACAGAAACACCACCAGTAGTTATTAAAAAGTCAACATTCTCTAATGCTTTTTTGATTGCAGCATAGCATTCCTCAAGGTCATCTAGTAGTTTGCCTAAAAAAATAGGCTCAGCTCCGCTTCTTCCAGCTTGTGCCTCAATCATATAAGAGTTACTATTTCTAATTTTACCAGGCTTTAAAGGTTCATCAACATCGAGCAGTTCACTGCCTGTCGCAATAATCCCGATCCGCGGTTTTTTAACAACCGAAACCGTTTTATACCCAAAGGTTGCAAGCAAGGCAATAGTACCAGGAGTAATAAATGACCCTTTTTTCACTAAAACACTGCCTTTTGGTGTATCCTCCCCTTTAAAGGAAATATTATCTCCTTTTTTGAAAGGCCTTTTGATAGACATGAATTTTTTTCCATTTTTTTGAAATTCTTTCGTTAACTCTAGCATAACAATCGCATCACAGCCACTTGGAATTTGGGCACCTGTCATAATTCGTGCTGCCTGCATTTCACCAAGTGTGAACATACTAACATCTCCAGCACCAATCTCATCAATTACTTCAAAAACTGCTGGTTGATCTGAACTTGCATATATGGTATCAACTGATCGAACCGCAAATCCGTCATATGGTGAGCGATCAAAAGGTGGTACTGGATGATCAGCAATTAAGTCCTCAGCTAAAAATCTCCCATGGCTTTCTATTAAAGACACAGATTCACTCTCACCTTTTACAGAGTAACGTAATACCTTATGTATTGCTTCGCTTACAGCCAATGGCTTTCTTTTTTCTACCATTTCATCACTCCGGTCTATCATTGATCAATTCATCAACTATTATTATTTGATTCTGATATTTTACCATTTGTATGTAGTTCTGTATAATCCTCTTGTGAGTTTACATTACGAAAAATGCTTGGATCAACCTGCAAATTTTTTTCAGTTACATATAATACCTCAATTTTTTCAAGAAGTGAAATAATTCTATACTCATGATTCTCTAACTGCTCTTTCATAAGTGAATATATCGAATGGTGATAAACCCCTGTTAACGGCTGAAGCCTTCCGTTTATTTTAGGTATAATTGCCTTAATGTCTTGCTGTCGAAAATGTAGCAACCTTAAAACAGCCTGATTAGTGATTAAAGGTATGTCACATGCTAAAAACACATACCATTCTGCCTGAACATGATTCATTGCCGTAATCATTCCTGCCATTGGCCCTTTTCCTTTAACATCAGGTTCATCAAGTAATACAGGACAGAGAACTGCATCCTTTAATTTTCCAGCTATATTGGGATGACTAATGATTATTTGCTTATCTGATACAGCTTTTAATACGGAAAAGGAATGCTCCCAAAAGAATTTCCCTTGATAACTCGCAAATGCCTTATGATGGCCAAATCGACGGGACTCCCCCCCAGCTAATAACACACCTATCGTTTCTTTCACTGCATAGCCCCCTTTTTAATATTTTAACGTGAATCGGAGAAAGGAATATTCTTATATGCATTATCTGCAAAAAAAGTCAGTTACCATGTTGTGGCAACCGACTTTATAGTCATTATTCAGCGTTTTCAAGTTCAGCTAAAACACGATTCACGCGTTTTTCAAGCATTTTCATCCCGCTTCCGCCAGCTTGGAAGTGGCGAAGCTTACCTTCTTTATCAAAAACATAGTAAGCAGGCACATATTGATTTTCAAAAGAGTCTGTTAATTTATGCTCATTATCAACGAAGATTGGCTGGCTAATATCATGCTCTCCAGCAACCTTTTTGATCTCATCAAGTTTTAAATCATCTTCTGAACGCGGCATATGAACTGCTACAACATTTAATTTATCTTTAAATTTATCACGGAATTCGTTAACTTGCGGCATCGCTTCCTTACATAAGTGGCAGCTGATTGACCAGAAATGAATAAGCGTTGGCTTCTCACCAATTAATTGTTCTTTCGTTACCTCACCATTTAACCATTCGGTTGCACCAGTAAGCTCCGGCATTGGCTCACGTAATTTCATCTCTATCCCTCCATGTTAAATGAACAGATTAAAAAAGGGGCTGACATTCTTATTTTTGTCAGCCTCTCTTTTATCAATGTGTTTTTTAAAGAAATTATAATGTAGCTTGGCCTGGCTTCCAGTTTGCTGGGCAAAGTCCGCCAGTTTGAAGTGCTTGAAGCACACGAAGTGTTTCATCTACGTCACGGCCAATGTTGTTGTGGTTTACGACAGAATATTGTAATTCACCTTCTGGATTAATGATGAATAATCCACGAAGTGCAATACCCTCTTCTTCAATTAAAACACCATATTCACGGGAAACAACATGATTTGTATCAGCAGCTAATGGATATTTTAAATCGCCTAAGCCGTTGTCTTTGCGATCTGTTTTAATCCATGCTAAGTGTGTATGAATGGTATCAGTAGAAACACCGATTACTTCTGCATCTAAATCTTCGAATTCATCATAACGATCTGACAATGCAGTGATTTCTGTTGGACATACGAATGTAAAGTCCATTGGATAGAAGAAAAGAACTGTCCATTTATCATTCTTCATGTTTTCTTCTAGACTTACTTTTCCAAACTCTTTGTTTGCTAAAACTGCTTCCATTTCAAATCGTGGTGCTTGTTTTCCTACCATACGTTCTGCCATTATGTATCCCTCCAAATAAGTTTTGTTAGGTTTACTAATTGAGAAAAATTTATGCTTCTCAACCAATATTTATATGTCTAATACAGTGAACATTATAGGACAAGCATCCTTTTTAGTCAATGTAGGTGATAATGATTTTAAAATATCCTTTTGTTTATTGTGTAAAAAATTTGAAATTCAACTTATTTACTCAAAACAAAAAGAAAAGGCTGTCTCATAACAAATGGATCAGCCCTATACAAGAAGCTAATACGTAAGAAGGTTCGTATCTTGTTGTTTGTTAGGGACAGACCATTTTAGACAGCCTTTCTTTTAACGAATTTTATCGATTTATTTTGCTTTCAACTTGCTGGCAAATTTCTTCTGCTGTCATTCCGCTCGCTTCGATAACAGAGCCTGCAGTTACAACATTACTAATCCCCATTACGTTTGAATCTTGTCCTGTAACCACACAGCAGTCACAGCCTTGTGCATCATTTTCATTTTTTAATTGGACAACCTCATAGCCTTTTTCCTGTAAAGCAGATGATACGTCAGATAATGATTGTTCTACACCGATTTTTGGCATTGTTTATCCACCTCCTACATGTATTGTGTACATGGGAGGAAAAAATATACTTTAATTATTTTGATTAGCCTTGAATGTGATATACTTTGTCATCAAATCAACAGCGACATGGATTGCATCTTCACTAGGCTCTAGTTTAGCATGATGCAGGCCGAATGATGATTCAACGCCTAACCAAAACATAAAGCCGGGAATTTGATCGACCATATATCCGAAATCCTCACCAGTCATTGCTTCCTTACATTCTTGGACGGTAACGGATGTGTTTGCAGCTGCAAATTCCATAAATTCTGCTGTTAAGACTTCTTCATTAAAGACTTGATGATACATCGAACCATAATCAATAGTCGCTTTACATGAGTAGCCAATCTCAACCCCTTTAACCAATGCCTCAATTCTTTCCTTCACTTTATCCATTGATTGAACAGAAAGGGTTCGAATTGTACCTTCTAATCTAGCATTTTCCGCTATAATATTCTGCACGGTGCCTCCTGTTATTTTTCCAATTGTAATAACAGCACTGTCAAGAGGATCGACATTCCGTGCTACGACAGTTTGCAATTGTGTAATAAGTGAACATGCTGCAACAACCATATCATTTGTCGTATGAGGGTATGCTGCATGTCCGCCCTTTCCTTTTAAATCAATAAATAATTCAGAAGTATTGGCAAAAAGCAATCCAGGTTTTGTTGCAATGGTTCCAACCGGCAGCTCTGGAGAAATATGAAGAGCTGTTATGATATCAGGTTTCCATTGCTTCGCTATATCGCTATTAAGCATTGGTTCCGCTCCTCCTGGCCCTTCCTCTGCAGGTTGAAATAAAAACAAAATATCATCCTGTACAGAGTGTTCTACAAAATGGCCAAGGATACCTAACGCTATTGTCATATGAAAGTCATGACCACAGGCATGCATATAACCAGGATGCTCTGATTGAAAATCATAATTTGTCTCCTCAGTTATCGGTAATCCATCGATATCAGCCCGGTAGCCAATGATCTTTGTAGGGTTTGTCCCCTTTACTAAAGCAAAAATACCTGTTTTCCATGTTTTAATCTCAATTCGCTCTTGCGGTAATTGCCTTAATACACCTAATAAATATTGCTGTGTTTTAAACTCCTGAAAACCAATTTCAGGTATTCGATGAAGGTCCCGGCGAATTTGATTAAGTTGTTCTTTGATCATCTAATCACCCCTATACAAAAGAGGCTGACTCAAATCAAAGAGTCACCCCTGTAAACACAATATAGGATTTAAAATAATGAACAAATCCATATATTCTTGTTTCCTAGTGGGTTATCCCCTTCCTGAGACAGCCTCTCTTTAATCCTATAATTGTCTTAGCTCTTGCATGATTTCTGTTTTTGATTTTGTTTTGGCATCAATATCCTTAATTTTACGGGCTGGAGCACCTGTAACAACTGTATATGGCTCTACATCCTTTGTAACAATTGCGCCGGCACCAACTACCGCACCTTTTCCAATTGTAACGCCTTCTAATACAACAACATTTGCTCCAATAACAACATCATCTTCTACAACAACAGGTTTAGCAGAAGGGGGCTCGATAACACCTGCTAAAACTGTGCCAGCACCGATATGGCAATTTTTACCTACAGTCGCACGACCTCCAAGTACACAATTCATATCAATCATTGTACCTTCACCAATAACAGCACCAATATTAATAGAAGCACCCATCATGATAACGGCATTATCACCAATTTCAACTTGATCACGAATGATTGCGCCTGGCTCAATACGTGCTTTAATTCCCTTTAGATCAAGCAGAGGAATCGCAGAATTTCGGCGATCATTTTCGACAACGTAATCTTCAATATGGTCTTTGTTTGTTTCAAGCGCATCCTGGATTTCAGCCCATTCTCCAAATACGACACCAGTATTGCCAGTTATGAAGGTTTGAGCTGATTCACCAAAGTTGATGCCTTCTAGATTTCCTTTTAAATAAACCTTTACAGGTGTAGATTTTTTACTGTTTTGTATAAATGAAATAATCTCATTTGCATCCATCATTTTCATATGTATGTTTCCTCCTTGATTCATTTTACAATCATTCTTTACTGTATCAAAGGATTTAATTCTTGACAAGCAAATGTTCACTTATTTATGTCCTTTTACAATGTCTAGAAATGCCTTTACTTGTTTTAATTCAAACGAAGATTCATATCCTAATAGCCACGTATCTCTCTCAATTGGTTTTCCATTTTCATCAAGAAGAGGGACCTTAAAAATATCCTGCTCATCTTCCTTTAACGTAACAGAGGGTAAAATAGCATAGCCAATACCATTGAATGCCATTTGTTTACAAGTTTCGATTTGATCCACAACGATTGTTCGCTTTGGCGAGGTTTGAAACTGCCGATGCCACCAATCTTGAATTTCTTGATAATACGTGGAGTCACTTTTGAATTGTATAAAAGGTCTTTCTGTATGCAGTACGTCCTCAACCTTACTAATTTCCGTATCCACAAGATATAAGGTATCTGAAAACAGATGTTCCTTAACCCCCTTCCAATCAGGATTTCCTCGAATGATACCGATATGGACGTGATCTTCAAACATGCTTTTTAATATTTCACTGCTCCACCCAGTAATAAGTGAAATTTTAGCATGTGGATTTTTTCTAACATAGGTTTTTAAAACCTCAGGAAGCCAATGCTGACCAATGATGGACGCGACTGCAAGCTTTAGTGTTCCATGAACCTCTCCTTCGAGCTCTAAAATTTTCTCACGTACCTGTTCTTCTTTTTCGACAACCTCACGGGCAAAGGAAACAACCTTTTCTCCTGCTGGTGTTAACGTTAATCCTTTTTGAGAACGGATAAAAATTTGAAAGCCCCATGATTTTTCTATCGTTTGTAAGCGCTGTGATAATGCTGGCTGGGAAACAAATAGTCGTTCAGACGCTTTCCTCATATTCATTTCCTCAGATAAGACAACCAGCATTCGGAGCTCTGACATTTGCATAACCATCCACCTGCTTTTCAAAAATACATTTCTTTACAAGTTTAAAGGCTGAATTATTTTGAATCAGCCTTTTCATTTTTTGGTAGAAATAAAATAAAGGCAAAGCTTAATAATGCAAAACCAAAAACAACAAAATAAACATCATGTAAAGCAAATTCCAGTCCCTGCTGAAGGAGCCCTTTTGACTCAGCTGACAAGCTTGTACGTTCTGAAGATTCAAGTAAAGTGGTTGCAGAATCAAGACTCAACTCTTCCTTCACACCTTTGCTTGATAAATAACTTAATAGCCGGCTGTTTAAGATCCCTCCAAGCAGAGCGGCCCCAATTGTACTTCCTACATTTCTCATAAACATATTCGTAGCTGTTGCAACACCTCGCTTATTCCAATCTACTGTACTTTGAATCGAAACAATGAAGGCTGTTGTTGTTAGTCCCATCCCTATTCCAATGATAAATGAACCGGCAGCAGCAAAAAGAGCACTATCATTTGCAGATAACATGATAAAAACAATACTCCCACAAACTAATGCTACTCCTCCTAAAATAGAGGTTGTTCGAAAACCGATTGTTAAAATAGCTCTTCCAGATATCATTGCAGCGATTGGCCAGCCAATGGACATGGTTGTTAATGTAAAGCCGGCAACAATTGCTTTTTCCTCCATAACACCTTGAACAAATGTCGGCAAAAAAGTCGATAACCCGATTAATAACACACCAGTTGTTAAAGATGTCAGATTGACAATTAAAATCGATCTTTCATTCCAAAGCTCAAAAGGCATCATTGGTTCCTCTACTCTTCGTTCATATAGTACAAAGGCGATAAAGCTAAGGAACGAAAGACCTCCCAATAAGAGGATTGGCATCGAGAGCCACTCCCAGCGGACACCGCCTTCGACTAAAATAAACATAAACGATGTCACTGATAAGGTAAGCAGGATTGCTCCGCCATAATCAATTTTTGGCTTCTTTTTATCGATATTTTCATGAAGAAACATAAATAAGCCAATTATTGCTAGGATACCAAGGGGAATGTTGATCCAAAAGACAAACCGCCAGCTAACAAACTCAACTAGAAGCCCGCCAATCGCTGGTCCCAAAATGGCAGAAATCCCCCATACACTTGATAAATACCCTTGTATTTTTGCCCGCTCTTCCTTTGTATAAATATCCCCCACAATCGTCGAAGCAATCGGCATGACCGCACCTGCGCCAAAGCCTTGAACAAACCGCGCAAAAATAAGCCATTCCATTGATGAAGCTAAACCACATATTATTGATCCGAGCAAAAAGATAATGATTCCTATCGCAAGAACGGGTTTTCGACCAAATAAATCTGAAAGCTTACCGTAAATCAAGACCGTTACCGCATTCATTAACAAATAAGATGAAAAAACCCAGCTATATAAAGAAAAATCCCCTAATTCTGTTACAATCGCCGGCATGGCTGTTGCCACAATCGTCGCTTCTATTGCAGCCATAAACATCGCAAGCATAACTGTTACTAAAACAAAAGGTCTATTGGTTTTCTTTGACATATCCTTTTGTGCCATTGACTGTTTCTGTATAATTGCTTGTCCCAATCCAACATCACCGCCTATATGTATTAATGATTTGTCAAACGATCTGAATAAAAAGAAAACGATGTAATGAAGTTATCCCTCTCATCTACATCGTTTCATTGTTATTGTTCTTGTTCCAAACCTCTCATTCGCTTTTTTAATTGTTTTAATATAGCTCTTCTTGTAAAAATCCCTTCAAATACATTTTCTTTATTTTGAACACATACGAAAGGATGATTCAAAATAAGGTCAAGTCCCTTTTTGATAGGATCATCCAGGTACAACCTTGGTATTTCTTTATTCATAACCTCTTCAACCTTCATATTTTCTAATTTTTCAAATTCAATCCGCTTTAATCCAAAAATTTTATCCATTATTAAATTCATTCCTATTAAGCCATGCAGCTTAAAGGTTGGGTCTAATACTGGTATGGCTGTATATCCTGTTTTTGTTAAAACAAGCAAAGCATGTTCTAGATTATTGCCGATTTGAACATGTGCCACTTTATCTGCTGGAATCATTAACTCTTGAATAGTTGCATTCATTAAATCTCCGGTTTCTAAACGAATCATAGTTGCTCTTCCTCTCTAAAAAACATTGTCTAAGGCCGCTTTCTAATTAAAGAGGTCATAAATTGAGACTTCCATTAATAGGATTTCCTGCTGGAATTGCGGTGGAAAAATCACCAATTCTATCATACCATATTGTTTGCAATCCTTCTTATAAAAACAAATCATTATAAAAGAAAATCCCAATATTTTATTTTTTCTTCATTAATTAGGGGACAAAAAAATGATACCCAATAAGAGTATCATTATTACCTTTTTTAGCAACATACCGACTAAATCATTTTACTTCCTAATTTACTATGTAAATAACTATCTGACTCTTAATCGATCATACAAGGCAATTAATTGTTGATATGTTTTTTCATCTGTTCTTTTCATTCCTGCTTCAATATCATTAATCTCGCTGCAAACAATTTCTAAAGCATATTGTTGGCGTAATAATAATTCGATAAGTAATTTTTGCTCATCAGAAGTAAGCCCTTCAATTGTCGCTTTCATACGTTCCTCCTGGTTTTATTCATATAAAAATAAGCAGGCATTTACCTTTTATTTTGTATATCGATTGGCATAACTGAATGCCGTATAGGACTCTGGTTTAATTTTCGCTTCAACCCCCATCGCCTCAATTCTGCCTGTCATTTCCTGAATTAATTCCTTTGTCATGCCCTTTTGGCCGATATCTAGATGGATTTCAAATAGTAAATTTGCTCCTTCATCTGCAAAAGGGATTAACAATTCTGTTAACACATTTAAATATTTGGTGAGAAAAAAATAAGCCACCTCTTGACTTAATGCTGTTTCGATGGATATTTTTTCACGTACGCTTAAAATAGGGCGTTTCACACTATGTGCCTTTAAACATCCCCATGCCCCTTTGCCTTTTCGATGAAGATGAATGGCTGTAATAAATCTTGTCTCTTTTTGATGAACATGTGAATCCGAACCGATTGAGAGTATATACTCTGTACGCAGATCTTTTAACATAAACCTTTTTATACGCTCTATCACGGTTTGGAATGACATTTTCTTTTCTGAGATATTATAAAAGGTAAAAGATTCGTTCATGTCACATCTCCCCATCAACATATCTTTTGTTCCAGCTCATTTTTGTAATATAGTTTTCAAAAAATATCCTTATAAATTATATGTCGTATATCATTTAAAATATGTTCATAAAAATGTTACCTTTCAAAAGTTTTCAAAAAAAATAGCTATGCCTATAAAGGCATAGCTATTCTCCCTTACTCGTCTCAATGTTTCGCAATTTTTCAAGACAATGAGCGCACGTAAAGATAACATTTTGATTTGATTGAGCTGTTAAAGATTTTGATAGTGGTTGCTGATTTTGACAAAACGGGCAAATAACAGTAGGCTCTTTTCTCATATTGCCTCCTTTATAATCCCTAAATAATGGGCAGCAATGTTCATTACGTATAAGTCAAAATGTTTTTTTCTACTACCAACTAGTCTACGCTAAGTATAACAACTAAAGTTTCACTTATTGCAGAAGGTCGAAGATTTCCATAGCAATCATATCAATATTATCAAATTGGTATGATTGGGGTTTATCTCCTTTTTGAAATACCTCTAATTCAAATGTATTGCTTTTATCGAAGTATTTCACACTGCAACGCTTTTCTCCCTCAACCTCAAAAAAACGTTGTAAAGGCTCGCCTGATCCAGAATTTTCCTGTAAACTTTGCAATCTTGTAATAATACCTAATAGCTGTGACAAAAAGAGATCCCCCTTCCGGAAGAGTTAACGTATAACTGATTCCTTATATTTAATATTGTTTTACACTACCATACATTCTATCCACTAAACAACGATTCAATAATCTGTATCTTTACTTTGTGCCTATTCAATTTTACACTATGTATGAAGGGATTTCCAAAGAAATTACGCCTCTACACCCTTGTCAGTCATAAAAAGCTTTATTTTCAGGCGAATATTAGCTATTTATACAAGGGGGAGCTTATAATGGCATACATAAAAACAATTGATGAAAGAATCTCGATTATTGACAGTTTAGACTTAGGAATGCAAGGCAGAACAAGTTGCTATGTTCTTCAGGATGAAAAAGTGGTTCTTTTTGAACCCTCTGCAAGCCCTTCAATCCCTTTCTTATTGGAAGGCTTATCAGAGCTTAACATTCCGTTAGAAGAAATAGCCTTCATTATTGTAACACATATTCATCTAGATCATGCCGGTGGAGCAGGATTACTTTTAGAAAAATGTCGAAATGCAAAATTAATTGTTCATCCTAGAGGAGCAAAACATATGATAGATCCTGCTAGGCTAATCTCTAGTGCCAGAGCTGTTTATAAGGATGAGTTTGATCGCCTCTTCCATCCAATTATACCTGTACCTGAAAATCGTTTATTAATCAAGTCCCACGGAGAAAAAATAAAAATCGGGAAAAATTCATATTTAACGTTCTTCAACACACCAGGTCATGCCAATCATCACTTTAGTATCTATGATTCAGTAAGCAATGGGATCTTTACAGGTGATACGATTGGAATATTTTATCAGGACCTTCTCGACCAAGGGATTGAGTTCTATTTACCCTCAACATCACCAAATCAATTTAACCCGAAAGCCATGCTGGAATCAGCTAAAATGATCGAAGAATTACAGGTTGACAAAATATATTTTAGCCATTTTGGTGTGAGCTGCCAACCTCAGCTAGTATTCAGCGAACTTAGAAAATGGCTCCCTATATTTGTTGATACTGCTCAAAAGATTGTAGAAAAATCCAAAGATAGTTCTTTTGAGGAATGCTGTAAAGCTGTTGAAACTGAATTAAACCATCTCGTTTTCAATCAACTTCGCAAGCAAAATATTATGATAGCCGACCAAGCTTATGCTATGTTAAAACTTGATTTGTCAGTAAGTGCTATAGGATTAGTTGATTATTTACGAAAGAATTTCTAACAAAAGGTTTTGTTGAAAAATGAAGTGTTTGGAGTGATTAATATGGAAAAGGTAGTAACAGTATATACACAGCCGAGCTGTCCACCCTGCCAAGTTGTGAAACAATTTTTAAATCACCATCATGTTTCATACATTGAAAAAGATATTAGTGTTGACACAGAAGCACGTGACAAATTAGTATATGAACTTGAATCAACATCAACTCCTACAATTACCGTGGACGATCAAGTAGTAACCGGATTTGATTTAAAAAAACTTGAGGAACTTTTAGAACTCTAAGAGCAATATCATAAAAGCGCAAGCGCACTGATCAGCCTCGAGCAAATAAGAATAGAAGGCGTTCTTTACCTTCAATTTTTTCATACCTTTTTAAAAAGACACATGAAAAAAAGCTTGGTGACCAGCCAAGCTTTTTTCCGTTCTATTAAAAGGGGTTTGGGGAAAATCGAGAGTTCATGACTAATCAAATTCCAGCGTTAATTGTTTACAAGGGTGAATGAAACAATTAACCTTTACACACCTACCAGAGCAGTATGTAAAACAAGAACTTAATTGATTACCTTTCTCATTTATAATGATAATGATTATCAGTTTCATTGTCAACAGTTTTTTATGATTTTTTAAATTTAATTTTATATATGCAAACAACACTAAATAAAAAAAGCGCAAGGCGCCTGCCTATCGGCGACAAGCATAAGGCAAACAGGAATAGAAGGTGTACTTTACCTTCAATTCCTGTTTGACTTATGACCTCGAGCCGATGGCGCCTGGAGCTAGATTCAGAAACGCAAGCTATGTTAAGAAAATATATAAATTCTGATATTATAAAAAAGCGCAAGCGCCTTGATCAGCCTAAGGCAAATAAAACGCTCATGAATAGAAAACGTTCTTTGACTTCTATTCATGAGTGGCTAGACCCTAGAAGGGCTAGGCGCTGGAGCAAGACACTAAAACTAGGTTAAAATTTTATACTTTCCTATAAAAAAGAGAGGCTTCCCGCCTCCCACTTTTTACTGTATTACCTTGAAATGTTCATCCATTAAGGAAAAGAATAAGACTTTACTTTGATTTAAAAATGAATGTTTAAATAATGAAGAGTCATTATTCAGAGCCTGTATCAACGGCTGAAAAGATGTATTATTAATCATGTTTGATGTTGTATAATCTTCACTTCTCATTGTATCTTTCACTAATTTTGGCTTTTGTTTTTGACTATCAATTGAATAGATCTTCCAACTTCCATTTGTTTTGCGCATTTTTACTAACTCGTAATGGTCCTCATATTCAACCGGTCCATCAGAAGTAGCTTGGAAAAATTCATAAATAATCCGTTGATTCCCTTCTTCAACTACTTTTGTATGTTCATCATAGCTAAAGAATGGAATCGTATAAACCGGGAAATCTGTCCCGTAGACAATAAATTGATCTTCTATAGGTTGAACATTTGCATCCATATATTTTTTAATCAATTCATTCTCAAAATAGGGTGTTAAAATTAGCCTCATTTCATAAAGTGATCTTGGTTTCTCAGTTAAAGAAGTTTGTGCTTGAAAAGCATCTTGTATGTGATTCAGAATTTCCGCTTTTGAGTTACCCTCAAGTTCTTTTGCTGTTGCTTCATGTGAAAAGGAAAAAATAGCAATCAAAAGGAGTAGACTAAAGCTTAAGAAATTTTGTTTCAACTTACTCATCCTTTCATCTTATTCCGTCATCTGGACAACCTTTCCTTCCCTAATCTCATTTTAACAACTATCTTGTCAAAAAAGCCTATTAACCGTTCGTAAAATACTCTTAAAATGCGACACAATTTTTATATTTAATATGTATCTACCCGGAAACATGATTTTCTAATCAAAAAAACAGCGGAAAATTCCGCTGCTACCAAACCACCGTATAGGCCAAATAAAAAATAAAGGCTAATGCAAGTATACCGAAGATTACGTATGTCAAAAATACAGGGTTGCGCATATAAGGATGTTCTTGAACTTTTTCATTAATTTGTGTGTCCATATTTGATTTTCTTGCCCCAACAAGTCTCCCTACCTTGATCGTATAGATTAAACTTGCTGCTAAAATAAGTAATGCAATTATACCGAGTATCATTGTTAAATTGCCCACTATTTAGTCACCCCTTCTATGTATAGGATGACTAAAAAGCCAGGCAGCTATGCCTTGGTTTTCTTTACCATTTTGGCTGTGGCTTTATCCAAATCTTTATTATAAGACTTCTTTCTCATATAAAAATTCATATGATAAATCAATAAACAGATAATGATTTTGTTGTAAAGGATAGGAAAATGTTCGGATTAAATCGCCTTTTTCGATATCACTATAAACATCACTAAGGAAACCCTTTTTATCATAGCGCATTTTCATAATATTAGCTAAAAAGTATGGGCGCCAGCTCCAATTTTTCATATAGTAATTAGGTTGAATTTCCCAGCCGTTATTTTTATAGATATTCACCGATTGTTGAAAGCCATCTTCATCGCAAATATAGATCCGGAAACTGCAATCATCCAGATGTACAGAAAGCTCCTTTAAAAGCTGATTGTAATCACTATTTTGTTTACTTATTTTAGAAATAAGTTGATCAATTCGATGATGGAAATCTTCTGTAAAGTGATTAAGCCTTTCCAGCTTCCTTTTTTCTGCAGAAATATAATGTTGGAATTCCTGTTTCAATCTTTCCTTACAATGATCTTGATGAATAAATTGTCTCTTTGGTTTGCTTAAGAAAAATCCTTGATAATACCTGCCGCCATTTTTCCAAGCATATTGCAGCTGAAAATTCACTTCAACATCCTCATATAAAAGTGTCGCACCGATCTTCCTTGCTAAAAGAGAAATTGAGTATAGTACATCATAATATGATTGGGATGGTGATGTCAGTCGTAATGGCTGTAAATCAATTTTTAATATATCCGGAGATAGCATAACGATACGATCTAAGTTGCTGCTAGCCTTTCCAATATTATCAATTGCAACTTTTATGCCATATGTTCTGTAATAAGTTAATAGATGATACAACTGCTCAATATCGCCTTTAAAATTATGCTCTGTTATTTCAAGTACAATTTGAGTAAGCTGTAAACCAGCTTCTTGCTTTTCTAATAAAATTTGCAGAAAACTCTCTCCATGATCAAGCATGAGTATGTTAGCATCGCGATTAATAAAAAGCAGTAGTTCTTGATCCTGCAATTGTAAGAATTCATCAATTGCCATATGTAAAATAAAGTCGTCAACCTCAATTCGATATTCATCGGGAACATTTTCATCTTGGAAGAAAGGGCCTAAACTTTGAATTTCATCGTTATGCTGAATTCTTCCAAAAACTTCATAACCGATAACCCGTTGTTCATCCGCACTAAATATCGCTTGGTAATAAGGAATGACCTTCTCTACGTTTGTCAGTACATCCAATGGATCCATTGCAATCCCCTCACCTATATCTATATAGATTACGTATGGATTATACCATATTCCTATTTATAATTGGTGGGAAATCCCTTACAGGATGATTTAACAGAAGTCTACATAGAGCATCCTTTTTTAAAATGGAAACTGATTTAACCATTGTCCCCCATCCATCGTGATACACTCACCGTTAATATAGGCTGCATCATCAGATAGTAAAAACACAGCAAGCGCAGCAATTTCTTCCGGGGTCCCAAGTCTGCCAAGCGGGACACTGTTTAACGTACGCATAGCCGATTCCTCAGACTCCCATAATTTATCTGCTCCGCCAGTTCTTTCAATTGGTCCTGGCGCTATGGCATTAACCCTTATCCCATACTTTCGACCCCATTCAACAGCCAATGTTCTTGTCATAGATAATACACCCGCTTTTGCTGCTGCTGAGTGAATAACTCCAGCCCCCGCATTCCAAGCATAGGTAGCGATCATATTTAAAATCACACCTTTTGTTTTTCGTTCAATCCAATACTTCCCAATTGCTGAACTGCAATAAAATGTCCCATTTAACACAATATCAATGACTGATCTCCAACCATTGATCGATAAGTTTTCAGCAGGACAGATAAAGTTACCCGCAGCATTATTAACAAGAGCATCGATTCTCCCATATAGCTGATCAACCTGCTTTATCATCTGAGCAACCTTTTCCGGATCTCGAATATCCAGTTGAATTGTGTTTATTTCTCCTTTGACGGATTCTATCTCCATTTTTGCTGCTTCTAATTTGTCCTGGGTTCTTCCAATAATGACCACATTCGCTCCAGCTGCCGCAAATTTCTTGGCCATCGCTTTTCCCATCCCGCTTGAACCGCCTGTAACAATTATGACTTTATCCTTCATAATAAATCCCCCTTAGAAAAAATGAATGAATGACCATTCATTATGTATTTTACCATTTCTTTTCAATCATTCCTATCAAAAAGTCAATTAGATGACAATTCAGTTTTTAAATAGAGTCCTTATTGAAACCATGCTATACTTAAGAAAAGCGCAAGCGCCTTGATCAGCCTAGGGCAAATAAGAAGCTCATGAATAGAAGGCGTTCTTTGCCTTCTAGAGGGGCTAGGCGCTGGAGCTAGACACAAAAAATATGTTAAAATTTTATATTTTAAAGAAAATTAACAACTTTAAATGAGAATAAAACAATGGAGAATGGTTGGTAAAGATGACTAAAAAATATTCAAGGAGATCGTTTTTAAAAGGTCTTCTTTCTATTTCCTTTGGAAGCATCATTACTGCAGCTGGAGGATATACTTATGCACGGTTTATTGAACCAGCATTATTAGATATAACGAAACACTCAATTACACATGAGAAAATTCCAGTGGCCTTTGACGGCTTTAAAATTGTTCAATTCAGTGATACTCATTTAAGTGACTTCTTTACATTAGACAGATTAGAAACAGTAGTCAAAAAGATTAATGAATTGTCACCAGATCTCTTATTTTTTACTGGTGATTTAATGGATGAGCCAAATCAGTATACTGAAATTAACAAAATTGTTCCTGTTCTTGAAAAATTACATGCTCCGTTTGGAAAATACGCTGTTTACGGTAATCATGATCATGGCGGTTATGGAACAGATATCTATAAAAATGTCATCAAAATGGCCGGCTTTATCTTATTACAAAACGAAGCAACAAACGTTACTATGCTAGATGGCAGTAAAATAGGTGTGGCTGGAATTGATGATTTAATGCTTGGAAAGCCAAGCTATGAAGGAACTTTAGGGAATTTAAATAAAGATGTGTTTAATATCCTACTAGCCCATGAACCAGATGCAGCACTGGATGCAAAGAGATTTCATGTTGATTTGCAATTATCAGGACATAGTCATGGGGGACAAATTCAACTACCATTTTACGGACCGCTTATTACTCCACCATTTGCATCTGTTTATTCTGAAGGAATGTATGAGGTTGATGAGATTAAGTTATATGTGAATCGTGGATTAGGTACAACAAGACTACCTTTTCGCTTTTTATCTGTACCAGAAATCACACAATTTACACTTTTTTCAACATCATAAATTTTGGGCTGTCTCCATAAGGTTTTTGCCTCACTGATAAATTTGTTTAAAACTGTGTTTTAGGAGGACTGACCCTTTGTTTTAGACAGCCCTATTTTTTCCACCTCATCAGAATGAACAGGAATCTGCCCATACTTTTCGATTACTCTTCATCATCCATTACTTGGTAAGCCTTACTGAACAATAGCAATTGACTGTCAATTACAGGCTCCTCCATTTTTCTTGATACATAATTGTATTCACCAAATTCATCCTGTTCTCTTGCTTTCACATTATCAGCTAATGCACTAGTAAGAATATATTTCACTCGTTTTTTAATTTCGCCTTCAAAAATAGGAAATAGTATCTCAACTCGTTTTTCCATATTGCGTGTCATCATATCAGCTGATGAAAGGAAGATTTTTTCCTCTCCATTGTGATGGAAATAATAGATTCGACTATGCTCTAAAAATCTTCCAACAATGCTTCGAACTTTTATATTTTCACTAACTCCACTAATACCCGGGCGCAAGCAGCATGTACCGCGAATGATTAAATCAATTTTCACTCCAGCATTTGATGCCTCATATAGTTTCATGATAATCACTTTATCAGTTAAGGAATTCATTTTGGCAATAATTCTGCCGTTTGCAAACCTTCTATGAAATTCTATTTCCTCATCTATTAACCTGATAAAATCTTTACGAATATCAAACGGTGCAACAGATAAATGGTGAAAATCTGGTTTTTCCGTAAAGCCGCTAAGATAATTAAAGAAATTTGTAGCATCAATTCCAAATTTTCTTTTTGAAGTCAGTAAACCCATATCTGTATAAATCTTTGCTGTCTGATCATTATAGTTTCCTGTACCAAGATGGACGAATCGTTCTATTCGGTTATTTTTCTTTCTTACAACTAGTGTAATCTTGCTATGTGTTTTTAAATAGGTCATGCCATAAATAACATGACATCCAGCCTTTTCAAGCTCTTTCGCCCACTGAACATTATTTTCTTCATCAAAACGAGCTTTAAGTTCAACCAATACGGTTACTTGCTTTCCATTTTCAGCTGCTCGTTTTAACGCATCAATGACAGGAGAATCACCGCTTACACGATAAAGGGTTTGTTTTATTGCCAATACATCAGGATCATCAGCGGCCTCAGCAACAAATTCAACAACAGGCTCAAATGATTCGTATGGATGATGCAATAAAACATCCTGTTCTGAAACCTTTTCGAAAATATCTTCATCTGAGGCAAGGTCCCGTGGCGGCTGAGGTATGAGTGCTTCATATACTAGATGCTCCCGCAGGCTAGCCATCTCTTTATAAAAACCAAATAGCAATGTTAAGTCTAAGGGACCATCAATCTCGTAAACATCTTTTTCGTGTATTTCAAGCTCTTCAGTTAAATAACGTAAAATATTGCGATCAAATCCGTCTTGCTGGATTTCAAGCCGGACTGCGGCTCCCCATTTTCGTTTTTTCAATTCTTTTTCTATCTCTTTTAGGAGGTCGCGTGCCCCTTCCTCATGGATCGTCATATCAGCATTTCTCGTAATCCGAAATACAGAGACAGAAAGAACTTTATATCCCTTAAATAACTTTTGAATAAAATAGCTAATGACATCCTCTAAAAGAATTAGCTGCACTTTTTCAGCAGATGAATCAAGCTTAACAAACCGATCTAAGACTGCAGGTACTTGTACAATCGCCGTTTTGTAACGATTTTCAACATACTCATCATGATCCTCAATTACAATGGCTAAATTTAAGCTTTTATTTAACAGCATAGGAAAAGGACGATAGGCATCAATAGCCATTGGAGTTAAAACAGGGAAAATATGTTCATCAAAATAATCTTCCATCGCTTCCAACTGTTCCGTTGTTAATTGATTCATCTTTAAGAATTCAATATCTTCCTGGTTAAGCAAAGGCAGAAGTATGTTATTAAATGCTTCATATTGCAACTCAACCAGATAATGTGTTGTAGCAGCTATTTCAGCTAATTGCTGTTTAGGTGTCATTCCTGCTTTATTTTCGGGCTTATTAAAGCCTGCTTTCACCTGATCCTTTAGTCCAGCAACACGAACCATAAAAAACTCATCGAGATTTGAGCTGAATATCGCCAAAAATTTTAATCTTTCTAATAATGGATTGCGTTCATCTAGCGCTTCCTCTAGGACGCGTTTATTAAATGCAAGCCAGCTAAGTTCTCTGTTGTTGTAATACATTGGACTAGATAGTTCAACAGCATTTTTATTCATTGTATTCATATGTACTGCCACCCTTTTATTCGACAATTTCTTACAACTTCATCTTAGCATTTACTTTTATTACTATTGTAAATTTATTGTAAATATATTGTAAATGTTATGTAAATATGAATAATTTGACAATATATTCAAAAAAGCGACGTATTATGATCGTCACTTTCAGCTGTAATCGTATTAACTAGTTTGTTTTTTCTAAAAATGTAACAGAAATTGACTTTTTTATTTGCTTTTCCAAATGTTTTTTTTGTTTTTCAACTTGATACTGTTCAGGCTTCCAATCTTTATGGCAAGTAAAGGTAAATAAAAGTTCTTCACCATTTAATCTCAGATCTATTTTTTCAATTATATTTCTTTTTGTTGCATGAATACTGTAGGAAAATTTTAAGATTGCTCCTAATAAACGATATTTATTTAGCTCTTCTTTAGTAAACCATTCATTATATGGCAGGACGTTTCGCTTAAAAGCAGACTTGCTAGTAAAAGAAGCAATGAGCGCAATAATCAAACGTTCTCTATGAAGAAGCCCGTCTATTGTCCGGTTTGCTAGTAAATAGAAGGTATGCTGGCTGCTAGATTCAGAATCAATGTATGCCCCAAGGTTATAAACAAAGGCACTACGTTTTAAAAGCTTTGCATCCTGCTTATTTATGGAAGACAAGCCAGCTTTGTTTAATAGTTGTGCAATGATCATCGCACTATTTGTGACATGGAATACATGATTTAGATTAATATGATAATCTGCAGCTAATTCATAAAAACTCTCTTCAATAACATTTGGAAATACAGCAATTCCAAAATCTTTTGTTAATTCCTTATAAAATACACCGTCTCTTAAACCTTTTCTGCTTAAGGCAAACAGATCCGTATTGACGACATCCATTAAAGAAGTAAAAACTTCCACAGCCGGAATAATAATATCTGCACGATCCTTTGATAAACCTTCAACACGCTGAATTTCCGAAAATGACAGCGATTGTAATAAATCACTTATTTCCCGGACATCCTGTTTTTCCATTACATATTGATGAACTCCTGCTAGTGGATAGCCTATATGCTCTTGATGGACTTGTACCATATTCCTTGCACTTCCTCCGATACCGATAATCGGAAGCTTCTTGTCAATAATCCACTCAAGCGTTTTAAATTGTTCATTAAGGTATGTTTTAAGTAAATAAAGTTCATTTTTCGTCGGAGTGTCATTCTGCACAAATTGCTTTTTTAAAGATAAAGCCCCGAATGGAAAGCTGTGATAGTTGATTAATTTTCGATCCTTAAAATAGGTAACCTCAGTACTACCTCCGCCAATATCAATGGTGATTCCGCTTTCAAACGGAGTTGAATTGACAACAGCTAAGTAACCGAAATAAGCTTCTTCATATTCTGATAAAATCCGAATTGAAAAATCTGTCTCCTCTTCAACTTTTTTGACAATTTCCTCTTGATTTTTCGCTTGCCTTATTGTCGCGGTTGCCACACATTTTACTTCTTCTAATTGATGGTGTCTTGTAATTTCTTGAAAGCTTTTTAGCGTATTTAGTAAAATGGTAATTCCTTTATCCGCAAGCCTTACCTCGTCAGTCAAATAATTGCGAAGCCGTGCGACAACTTTTACATTTTCTATTTCTTTTAATCTGCCGCTCGTGTCTCTTAAGTACATAACAAGCCTCATCGTATTAGAGCCTATATCAATTATTGCATACTTTTCATGTTTCACTTTCAACCCACACCCTTATCATAAAACATGCTTATCGCTAAATATCATTAGTATAACAGCTATTACTCTAAAATAAGGTCATTATACCATAATAAGAAAATATTTATTGGGATTTTTCACTTTAACTTCAAAAGAAAACGTGTCTTAGCAAATCTTTTCGGGCAGTAATCCCTACATAGCTTTTTACCTTCTCTTGAAATCATGTAAAGTGGTGTTTACTGCCAGTTTAAATTGGGATAAAACGTATGAGGAGGGGTTAAATGATTCATATTGTCAAGCAGGGAGAATCATTGTCTATGATTGCTGCTAATTACCGATTGCCACTTAATCAATTAATGGCCGCGAATAACATCATGAACCCAAATATTCTTTATATAGGGCAACGTATCAACATACCAACCTTACCCGATCCGGACACTATTCCATATTCGATTCACATTACAGTTTCAACGAAACGATTAGTTTTAAAAAAAGGGCAACAAGTTGTTAAACAATACCCTATTGCTGTTGGCAGAATGGTAACAACTACACCAGTTGGTGATTTTGTTATTGTAAATCGCGAACCCAACCCTGGTGGTCCTTTTGGAGCGATGTGGTTAAGTTTATCAAAACTTCATTATGGAATCCATGGTACAAATAACCCTGCTTCAATAGGGAAGGCTGTTTCACGCGGGTGTATCCGGATGTATAACAAGGACGTTTTAGAGTTGGCATCTATCGTTCCTAACGGGACCAAAGTATTTATCAGACCTTAAGATTTTATTAATATTTTGTAAGATACGTATTCAAATTGGGGAATAACCCTTATAATGACTAATGTAGCAACGAACGAAATCAGCTAGAGCGAATTTCCTATGATTCGAAGAGAGAAGACAAGATATTCATATCATGAAATACACCCAACAAGTCTAAATCCTTTAGAGCTGATCGATACCGCAATTTAAGGAGCGAACAGATGAAAATTTTTCAAAATAAGAATTTTGTAAGATTATTTTATGCAGCTCTATTCTCACAGATGGGAACTACGATTGGAAATATGGCCTTTGCTTTTTATCTCCTTGATCACTTCAGCCATCAGCCATCTTATGCAACAATTGCTGAATTGATGTACTCCTTGCCGACAATTTTAGTCTTTTTTGTTGTGGGAGTCGTCGCCGATCGCTTTGACAGGAAAAAGGTAGCTGAAAACTGCGATTGGATCCGAGCTGCACTAACATTAGTATTATTTGGAGCTTTATTTACAAATTCCATTCCACTCGTTTTTCTGATCTTATTTTTACGAAGTGCTGTCACTAAATTCTTTTTCCCGGCAGAAAATAGTCTTGTTCAAGGCATTTTAAATAAGGAACAATACGCTCAAGCCGCAGGTCTAAATCAAATGCTTTTCAGTATTTTTATGGTTTTTGGCGTCGGGATTGGAGCAGCAATTTATAAAACGATCGGGATTCATGGAGCTGTTACAGTAGATTTTATCAGCTTTATTATTTCAGCTCTGCTCATTCGTTCTTGTAAAATCCCTTCATCAGCCAGGCTTCCAAATGGCAAGTTGGAATGGAAGGATATCAGCATTAAATCATCGCTGAATGACTTTAAAGCAGGGATTATTTATATCATTAAAAATCGTTTGCTAGCTGTATTAGTTTTCGGTTTTTTCATCTTTGGTATCGTAAATGGTGCCTTTGCCATTTTGCCAATGTTTACAATGAAATATGAGTTAACACCTGATAATTACGAATGGTATGCATCATTTTTTGCAATCGCACTTGGATTAGGTTTATTGACTGGCAGCGGCGTTGGAACGCTGATTGCATCAAAGTTTAAGCCTTATCAACTAATGGTATTTCCAATATTTATTACAAGCTTGCTTATTTTCTTTTTAGGTTTTACTGATAGAGTATCGATATTTCTAGTGATTGTTTTCATTATTGGTATGTGCTTAGGACCGATAAATATAGCTATTGGCGGTTGGATGCCAAAAATCGTTCATCCAAAGTTAATGGGGAGAGTCAGTGGATGGATTGACCCGTTAATGATGCTGGCGCAATCCATCACATTAGGTTTAATTGCCCTGTTATTCCCTAAAATCATTGAAACAATTGATTATTTATATTATGGAATGGCGCTTATTATTCTTTTGGTATCCCTCTTTTATGCCTGGACATTACCAAAATTGAGTGAAGCTTTAGAAGCAAAAGAAAAACGGAATCAACGAACAAAAACAAATCCAAATATTACATCGATTTAAAGAAGATGATCAAGACCTAGGTTTTGGTCATCTTCTCTTTTAGAGATTGCACATGAATTTCCAACGAAATTTGCATGAAGCTTCTAATAATTAGTTGCTTTTTACTATACTCAAAGTATAATTTAATTAAGAATGGTCCAAACTGAAAGTGTTCAAGAAAAGGAGAGAAACAATGGACGATCATAATCGACTCGATCCAACGAATCAATCAACAACTGAAAACCTCGCACGTGCAATCTATGTCGTTAACCGTCATGCTAAAACTGCTACAAATCCTAAATATCTTTATGAACTAAAAAAGAGAGCTTTAATTAAACTTGTCCATGAAGGAAAAGCAAAAAAAGAAGGGTTACATTTCTCAAATAATCCAAAATTCAGTAAACAGCAGTCTGACGTTCTCGTTTCAGCTGGAGACTATTACTTTCATATGCCTCCTACAAAAGATGACTTCGTTCAACTTCCACATTTAGGATCCTTGAATCAAACATATCGTAATCCTAGAACACATATGTCCCTATCAAAGGCAAAAATCCTTTTACAAAATTATGTAGGAATGAAAGAAGCAAAACACCCACCAAAACCATACCAACCCAAAAAAACACGTACATACCAAAAACCCGTGTTTAAAAAACTAGGGGAAAGTTATAACTAAAACAGAGGCAATGGTGCTGGGGATAAAACAATGTACTATGACCTCTACTTTTGTATCTTTTTTAGAAAACGATTTGCTCAACCTCGGTCAAATAAGATGTTTTTAGAATAGAAGGTCATTTCTCGCTTCTTAAATGATAAAGCGCAAGCGCCTTGATCAGCCTAGGGCAAATAAGGCGCTCATGAATAGAAGGCGTTCTTTGCCTTCAATTCATGAGTGGCTAGACCCTAGAGGGGCTAGGCGCTGGAGCTAGACACTAATAAAACTAAGTACAAAATTTTATACTCTTACCATTTAAAAAAGTTGTTCCAGAGATTGATACAAATCCCACTCTGGAACAACCTAGTCTATAAAATAACTTCATCAATTTTAGAAATCAGTTTAACAATTTCCGGTTTACTAATTTGTCCGTTCGCCCCTACTTTTTCTCCTTTATGTCGAAGATCACTTGTGATTAACGATGAAAAAATGATAACCGGCAAAATCGATAATGTCTGGTCTTCTTTAATTTTTTTCGTAAGATGATGCCCATCCATTTGCGGCATTTCAATATCTGTTATAACTAGTTGTACCTCATCCTCTATGGCTTTTCCAGAATTAACTATAGTTTGTAAATACGAAAACACCTCCTTGCCATTTTCAAAAAATTCAATTTGAGAAAATCCTGCTCTATTCAAAGTCTCTTGCAAAAGCTTTCGTAATAGTGGTGAATCCTCGACAACTACCAGCTTTTTAGTAGAGCGATTTCTTGGCCCTATTTTTTTTACCTGATCTACATGTATGCCTGATTCCGGATTAATTTCAACAACAATCTTTTCAAAGTCTAGCAAAAACACCATTTCATCATGTATTTTTACAACTCCTGTAACTTGATTCTCAAGTCCTTGATACATTGCTGCTGGTTTTTCAATTTCATCCCAAGATATACGATGAATTTGTGTAACTGCATGTACATGAAACACAACCTTTAATTGATTAAATTCTGTGACGATGAATTTTTCACTGCGAGGGTCCTCGAATAAATCCAGTCCAAGTGCAGTTCCTAAATTTACAACAGGGACAATCTCTCCGCGGATGTCGATGATCCCTTCAACATTTGGATGAGAGTGCGGAATATTCGTCACTTTAACAGGCTGAATGATTTCTTTCACCTTCAACACATTTATTCCAAACTTATTCTGTCCGACGCAAAACTCTACGATTTCCAGTTCATTTGTACCACTTTCAAGAAAAATGCCTTTATGCTGCTCCATACACTTCTTCCTTCCATGTTAAAACGATGCACCTTTTATATCGGTTGTTTTTTCTCATTCTTTAACATAGCCAAAAAGTAGTTGCTTTCCAAGCTTAGCTAATAAAGATCATTTAATATTGTTTCTTCTGAAAGATTTGTATTGATCGGTCATTTATTGACCTTCCGTCCATACGTCCAAAACCATACATTCGCTTCACACTGAGGAAATCCCTTTTTTGCTGTTATCCACATTGCATAAAAATACAAAAACCATTACAAACTAAATAGTGTGGAATCAATAACTTTTTTATATGAGGTGGATAATGAAGTATTTCCTACTATTTATCATGATAGCTGTTTGTTCAGCCTGTAATGTAAATGATCAAGACGAAGCATTAAATGAAACTGGTACAGAAGAAAACGGCTTATTGCAAACAGGGAATGATCAGAGAATCACAAATGATGATATCTTAGTTGAAGCTAGAGAAGAAGTGAACCTTGATAAAGACCACGATCCCCTGCACCCAACAATGGCAGAAGAGCTCGTTCGCGAAAAGCTTGGCTTGGAAAATAACGAAAATGTGATTGTTCAATATGATCACCTGGAAAAAGGCAAATATATAATCCATGTTTATTCTGTTGAAGGTTCCCAAGAAAATAGTGAAGCTTGGTATATGGTTGATTTGCAAACAAAAGCTGTTCAATCCCTAAGACGATAACTTTAATAGTGACACAAATAATAAAAGGATGCTTCATACAGGGTAACTCCTGATATGTAAGTCATCCTTTTTCTATGTATTTAAACTAGTTAGACCGAAACGGACAATATGGGAAAATTCCGCTTGTTTCCCTTTCAATTGCTGTAGTAACGAATCAACATCAAACATTTCAATCGATTGAACATATAAGTAAAGTTTCGGCTATGGTAAAAAAACAATGTAAGTCCGTTGAAGGAAGCTGCTTTATTTCTTATGAAACAATACACCAAAAGATCTAATCCCATGATGTTTTAGATAGCTCCTGTTTATTCTTAGACATTCACCCATCTCTCAACATCTGCATATCGTAATCGTGAAGGTATGTGAGAGGAGTGAAAAATTGAATGTATCCATATTATAGACAATTACCCATACAAATCCCAGGTTTTCCCCAGTTAGGCGGTGGAACAGGCTTCCCGCCTTTTGGACCTCCAGGCAGCGGTTTCGGCGGAGGGCCAGGTCAAAGCGGACCTCCTTCAGGGCCACCTCCAACTGTAATCCCTCCTGAACAAGGACAAGGGCAGTTTGGGGTGTATGCAGTGGATCCAGGAGGAATTCGAGGTTGTCTCTATCGTTATACGTATGTTCGCCTAAATAATGGCCGTGCATTTTGGTACTATCCAACATTTGTAGGCAGAAACTCTGTAGCTGGATGGCGTTGGCGCAGAAATCAATATCGTTGGGTATATTTTGGTATTGATTTAGATCGTATCCGTTCATTTAGTTGCTATTAAAATAAAGTGAGATTTCCCGAACTTACTCATCTCTGCTCTTTTAGATAGGGATAGGACTTTATTTTGTTTAATCGCTACAAAAAACTTGATCCTTCACCATTATTCACCATATTACTTTCAACTTTTTCTTGTTAAAAAATAAGCCAGAGGACATGATAAAAATGAGCATCTCATCGGTTGCTCAAAGTTCTTAAACCATACAATTCAAAAAGGGGTGTTGGAAGATGGCAAGAAACAAATTGTTAGTGCCAGGTGCCGAAAATGCTCTGAATTCCATGAAAGAAGAAATTGCGAATGAATTAGGGGTTGAACTTGGTGCCGATACGACAGCTCGCGCAAATGGTTCCGTAGGTGGAGAAATGACAAAACGGATGATCGCAATGGCCGAAAATCAGCTTCGGAACCAATCCCGATAAATATATTGGGATAAAAATAATGGGGGTGTCTAAAAAGTATGTTTACTTTTTAGATACCCTTATTAATTATAGGACAAATGACACTTAAAGCAATCAGTAAATGATCGATTACTTTAATTTGCTACAACAAGCAGTAAAACCCTAAACTTTTGAAAATCCACTTAAAAATTGATGGCGTCTTTTCGCTTGGGAGATAATGGTTTGAATTTCATTTTTATAAAAGTTCATATGTGAAAGTGTAAGTGCGTACATCATTTCAGCTTCTAATTTTGTAACAATTTCTAGCTCTTCTTTTGTAAGCAATTCTTTTTCAGCGATCATCTTTTCCACCTCTTTCATGGATTGATCAAAAAGTTTGACAGGTAAATATATTCGTTGACTATTATTGATTTATGTCGGTAGCAGCCATATACTTGTATTTTTTCCTTTAAAAGCAGAAATAAGATGACAACAAAATCAAAAATGGTAAAATAACACCTATATATTATTTTTTGAAAGGTATTTGAATGTAGCTATGAGGTTTTTTGGCTACTTGGCAAAGCTTTTCTACCATGTTCGATGTGGAGTCTTATTCCACGAGGAGGTTAAAATGGAGCATTTAGTAAATTCAAAAGTAAGACAAATTGAGCTTTCAGGGATTAGGAAGTTCTTTAACATGGTCGCAAATTATGAAGACGTCATATCCCTTACAATCGGTCAACCTGATTTTGATACTCCACAGCATGTTAAAGATGCTGGGATTGCAGCAATTGAACAAAATTACACTACATATACTTATAATGCAGGATTTATTGAACTTCGCGAAGCAGCGAGCGAGTATTTACGAAAAAAATATGATTTAAATTACTCTCCGGAAGATGAAGTAATTGTAACTGTTGGCGCTAGCCAAGCAATAGATTGCACCTTTAGAACATTATTAGAAGAAGGTAGTGAAGTTATTTTACCTAGCCCTGTTTATCCTGGTTATGAACCGTTGATTAAACTTGCCGGAGGCACTCCTATTTATGTCGATACGACTGAAAATAAATTTAAATTAACTGCCGAGCTGCTTACTCCATTTATCACAGAAAAAACACGATGCATCGTTCTTCCTTATCCTTCTAATCCTACAGGTGTAACTTTGGAGGATGATGAGTTACAAGCAATCGCAGAATTAGTCAAAGGGAAAGATATATTTATTTTATCTGATGAAATTTATAGTGAGCTTGTTTACAGAAAACAACATCGATCAATAGCCCGTTACATAAGGGAGCAAACGATTGTTATCAACGGATTATCAAAGTCGCACAGTATGACAGGTTGGCGTGTTGGCTTATTATTTGCTCCAGCTGCTGTTACAAAGCACTTAATTAAGGTACATCAATATAATGTGTCATGTGCATCATCAGTATCCCAAAAGGCAGCATATGAAGCTCTTACTGCAGGTTTTGATGATGCTAAAACGATGAAAGACTCCTATCAAGATCGATTAGAATACGTATATAACCGTTTGGTGAATATGGGATTTGATGTCGTAAAACCTGACGGAGCTTTCTATTTATTTCCCTCTATAAAAAGATTTAATCAAACTTCCTTTGATTTTGCCCTGTCACTAGTAGAAAAAGCTGGTGTTGCATTAGTACCTGGCAGTGCCTTTTCCAAATATGGGGAAGGGTATGTTCGTCTATCCTATGCCTATTCAATGGAACGTTTAAAGGAAGCGATGGATCGTATTGAAAGCTATGTGAAAAATGAATGATACCACTTCTAAAGCAACGGCGAATAAGCCGTTGTTTTTAGTTAAACGACTTCATTCTCCTAAAAAATCACCAGATGGCATTTCAACCGTAAAAGTACTGCCCTTCCCCACTGTACTTTCAACAGTAATACTCCCATTATGATCCTCAATAATTTTGTAGGTAATCATTAGACCAAGTCCATTTCCTTTTTCTTTTGTTGTTAAGAATGGCTCACCTAATCGGTCAATCAGCTCTGCAGGAATTCCTTCTCCTTCGTCCTGAACGATGATACGAATTTTATCCTCCGTTCTTTTTGTTTGAACTGTTACTTTTCCACCTTTTGGCATTGCATCGATTGCATTTTTAAATAAATTGATAAACACCTGTTTAAGCTGATTTTGATCACAATTAATCAGCAATTTCGCATATTCATGTTTTTGTAGAATTGAAACACTGTTTAGATTAGCCTGTGTTTCTAAAAGCATCGCTACATCCTGAATCAATGTGACCAAATTGGTTTTCCTGAATTGTGTTTCTTGAGGTTTAGCAAGCACTAGCAATTCGCTTAAAATCATTTCTATACGATTTAATTCTGAAAAGATAATTTGAAAATATTGCGCGTGATTTTTAAATTCAGGATGCATGATTTGCAAGAATCCCTTAATTGCCGTTAAAGGATTTCGTATTTCATGCGCAATTCCCGCAGCTAACTGGCCAGCAATTGATAGTTTTTCTGAACGCAGCATTAATTCTTCTGTTTTTTTGCGGTCTGAAATATCGCGCAATATGACTTGAACTGCCAGTTCACCAAAATACGTTGTTGGAATGCAAACCATTTCTGAATAAATGGTTTTTTCCTTAGAAATAACCCACGATTGGTTCGTTACGTTTACTTCTGATTTACCTGACAGAATATTTTCTAATGATTCCTTCATTTTTTGATGATCATTCGGGTGTAAATGTTCATAGATGTTTTTCCCCAACATTTCAGGATAATCTCCAGCTTCAAATAGCTTTACTCCTGATTCATTAATAAAAACCCATTTATCTTGATGGATTACACCGATGGTATCAATCGAATTGTCGATAAGCCGTTGATAACGCTCCCTGCTTTTTTGGAGTATTTTTTGAAAGTTTCTTCTTGAAGAAATGTCTGTTAATACGATTAATTCAACCTTTTCCCCTTTGAAGGTTGTAAGATTAGCAGTTACTTCGACATTAATTTCAATGCCGTCAAGTCTGCTCCACGTTTGTTCTATTATTCCAATTTTTTCACCAGTATGGAGCCTTTTAATTCTATTTTTCACAACCTCATGATAACTATTATCAATGAAATCTACTGTGTGTTTTCCGATTAATTGTGCTTTAGAGTTTGCTCCAAGTAACTCCATAAAAGCTTTATTTACATAAACGATTTTCCCTAGATGAGAGATATATAGCGGACTTGGCAAATCGTCGAGTAAAAGATCGCCATCCACTTGACCAATGGTATAATCCTGACTGTTCTTATCATTTTCTATCGATTGTTCAATCATAACATTGTAGGTGTCAAGCACTCTAATTTTTAGAACGATATCCTGCCCTTGCTTTGATACTGTACTTCTAATGAAATCTACTGTTGCCTGAAACCATACATAGAACCCTTTTTTATGCATAAAGCGAAATGTACATGGGTGTAGGTGGTGCTCGTTAAAAAAATAACTTTCTATTAAGAATAGATCCTCACTATGTATAAAATCCTTCATATATTTACCAATTAAATCATCATATGAATAACCGATCAGTTCAGTAGAGTTTGAAGAAATATATTGGAAGCGCCCATTTGAAGAAACTACAGCATATACCTCGACATCTTGTATAACTGTATGAACATTTGTTGCATTATGATCCATAGCATCTCCTCCTAAGTTATGACCTCTTCACTAATGAAAAAGCAGGATTTATAGAAAACAATTAATAGTACTAAAAAATAAATCATTTTTTAATACTAGATCGTGACATGATGAACATAATGAATTTTCTACTTTTTATACTATTCTATTCCAATTTATAAAAATCCTTTTTTTAGGTAATTCACGTATTCAAAAAGCATTAAAGATATTATAAGTTTACGTTGTTATCCCCTTTTGTCAATACACTGTTCAAATAATAGGAAAAAAGCCGGTTCATACCGACTTTTTCTTTTACAACATTTTCTTTAGAAAATGTCATCAACTTTTATTTTTATTACTTAAATTACTGTTTTTTTATGCTCTCTTCCCGTAGTACTCTGCGTAAAATTTTACCTACGTTTGTTTTTGGAAGTTCTTCTCTGAATTCAACAATTTCCGGGACTTTAAAAGCAGCTAGGTGCTGACGGCAAAAACCTTTGATTTCATCAGGATCTGCTGTATTTCCAGGTCTTTGGACAATGAATGCCTTAACCGTTTCCCCTCGATAATCATCTTGAATCCCGATAACAACAGCTTCCTGTACGGAAGGATGTTCATATAGAACCTCCTCAATTTCACGAGGATAAACATTGTAACCGCTTGCAATAATAAGATCCTTTTTACGATCAACTATCGATACATATCCTTCCTTATCCATTCTTGCAATATCTCCTGTAAAGAGCCATCCGTCACGAAGAGTTGCAGCGGTTTCCTCAATCATATTCCAATAACCTTTCATCACTTGTGGTCCTCTTATGATGAGCTCACCTAGTCTACCAGGCGGTACTTCCTGTGTTCCTGTTGCAACATCAACTATTTTGTATTCTGTCTCTGGCAGACCTATTCCAACAGTACCAGGTTTTCTTTCAGCAAAGGCAGGATTGCAATGTGTGGATGGCGAGGCTTCTGAAAGACCATATCCCTCTAGAATCTTGGCACCTGTCTTCCATTCAAACTCCCTTAAAAGCTCGAGAGGCATCGGAGCACTACCGCTATTACAAAGTCGAATTGATTCAATCCCATATTCCTCCGCCCTCGGATGACTAGTAATCGCCATATACATCGTTGGGACACCAGGAAAGAGTGATGGCTGCTCGCGTTTGATCGTTTCAAGCACCTCCTCAAGATCAAATCTTGGCAGCATGATCATCGAATATCCACAATAAATGGAGAGATTCATGCAGGCAGACATTCCAAAAACATGGAAAAGTGGAAGAACAGTTAAGCATTTTTCTTGACCTTTCTCTATTTCCTCTTTAAAAAATTGATAGGTTTGAACCGCATTTGCGACGATATTACGATGTGTGAGCATTGCCCCTTTTGCCCGGCCTGTCGTCCCGCCAGTATATTGAAGAACAGCAATATCATGCTCTGGTTCACATTCAATCGGATGAACTTGCCCATTTTGTCTTGTTAGGAAGCTCTCAAATGTATCATCCTCTAGTTGATTTGTCACGGGAGATTGGAGACTTACAGTAATAATATTTTTAATGCTTGTTTTAATTTGAATCGCTTTTAATCTTGGGTAGAGTGCATGTAATAATACGATTGTTTCAGCTTCACAATCATTTAACAAATATTCCAGCTCTCTTTCAACAAGCATTGGGTTTACTTGAGTAACAATTGCTCCTGCTGTCAATGCACCATAAAAGGAAACCAAATACTGCGGGCAATTTGGCAGCATGATTGCAACTCGGTCACCCTTTTGTACCCCTGCCTGCTGCAGAGAAGATGCAAATTCACCTACCAATCTTGCAATCTCATTATATGTGTAGCTGTTTCCATAGAAAGAGACCGCTTCATGCTCTCCAAAAAGTTCAACTGTTTTATGAAGCATTTCCGGAACAGAAATAGGAGGTATTTCCACTTCATTTGGGACATGTACAGGATACGTTGCCAACCAATGTTTAGGATTTTTCATTTTTTTCGTCCTCCTCTTATTAGTACACAATCAAGATCATCTTTTTGATATTCTATTCGTTCATTACTTTATGTATTCGCTGCTTGCTGCCCTGTACCCTTTTTTAAAAAGAAACTGTTTTTCCATAAGAAAAGCGCAAGCGCCTTGATCAGCCTAGGGCAAATAAGACGCACATGAATAGAAGGCGTTCTTTGCCTTCAATTCATGAGTGGCTAGACCCTAGAGGGGCTAGGCGCTGGAGCTAGACACTAAAACTTTCTTAAATTTTAAAAAAAGAGACACCAGGTCTCTTAATGGCTTCCTTTATATTCACCGTTATTTTTGGCTGCTTTTACTTTTTTCGCTTTATCATGATGAATTTTATTTGTTGCTGCACTGCCCATTTCATGGCTGAATTCTGAATCAATAGCACTTGAGTCAAAGCCTTTTTTGTTTTTTTGCTGTGGATCATTTTTCTTAGTACGTTTCGCCATCTTCTTCACTCCTCTTTATAGACCTCATGAGTATTTTGTGAAAAAATCAGGGAATTATGTAGCGCACAGTAAAAAAGAAGAGGTTATTATTCCTCTTCTTTTTTACTGTCTGTATTAATTTCTGTTGTTGTAACATATTTTTCTTGAAGATCCATATAAGCTTTTACAATTCGATTTGCAATATGCTTATTGACGGGATCACTATCATCACTAGCCCAAGGGACAACAACACTAAAGGCAACCTGTGGGTTTTCAGATGGATAATAGCCAACGAAGTTTAAGTTATTTGTTTTTCTTCCCCAATATTCACGTTTAGGACCATAATAAAGGGTTTGTGATGTACCAGTTTTACCAGCCACATCATAATCGATATAGGCAGAAGCTGTTCCTGATGTGACAACAAGCTTAAACCCTTGTTGTACCCGTTCAATTTCTTCTGTTGTATTGTTAACGCGATTTAAAATATTCGGTTCTTTATCAACAACAATTGGTCCTATTTCATTTTCCTCAACAGGTGCATGGATACTGGTAACAATACGGGGCTGTACACGATACCCTCCATTGGCAATAACCGAAACATATTGAGCCATTTGAAGCGGTGTATACGTATCAAATTGTCCGATCGCAATATCCAAAAGCTTACCGGCTGAATCTGGTGTACTGATTAAACCTGAAGACTCCTGTGGTAAATCAATACCAGTTGCCACCCCTAAACCAAATTGAGCAAAATAATTACGAAGCTTTTGGAAATCCTCTGAAGTCGCATTAAACGGTCCATTTTTCACATATGTGATGTCAGCAATTCTCATCGCCACATGGAACATATAGACGTTAGATGATAGCTTTAATGCACTTAAATCAGTCATATATCCAAGATTTCTATAAGAGCCTTTTGGCGGTGTTCCCCTTAAATAAAGGGTTGTATCATAATATCCTTGGCCGATCGGCATCCCGTCTTGATAACCGGCAAGCACGGTTGCTCCTTTTACTGTTGAACCTGCTTCATATTGAGTTGCGAATGTCCCATAAGCAAAATCAAGCATTTCACCACTGCGGTTCTCTGGGTTAAGCTGCTTCCCTACCATCGCTAATACATCGCCTTGATATGGATCCATCATGACAACAAACGCGCGGTCCATCAAAAAGTGGCTTGCACTAGCTTTACGAAGTTCTTCCTCAACAATTTTTTCTACTTCCATTTGCAGTTCCATGTCAAATGAAAGCTTTAGATCATAACCTCTTTGTCCTTCATCAACCACTTCTTCAGAAACAATGTTCCCGCTTTTATCCGATATATATTCAATCTTTGCTTTACGCGGATTTAAGTAATCTTCGTATTGGTATTCAAGATAGCTCGTCCCTACTCGTTCATTTCGGGCATAGCCTCTTGCCGTATAAAAATCCTCCCTGGATTGAAGAATTCCTTGTTCAGGAGTACTAATACCGCCAAAAATGGTTTTCAATGATTCATACGGATAATCTCTGGCCCAATCCGTAATAACGTCAACGCCAGGAAGCTCTTCTAAATGCTCTGCAACCATAGAAACTTCTTCATCTGTTAAATTCGTTGATTTCACGATTTGCGGCTCATATTGGTAGCCTGAAGAAAAGCGAGTGTAGATATAGGCAAGTTCTTTTTCTTGGCTGCTAGCTTTAATGGCAGCAACTTCCTCTTCTGGAACACGTTCAACCTGTAATCGATAAGTTTCAGATGATTCTAACTCCAATTCACTCTCTGAAAGCAGCTCTTTCGCTTCATCTGGATGTGAAGCCAGCCAATAATCCTTTATATCTCTTTCCTTCAGCTCTTTCTCTAAAAACGCCGCATCATAGCTTATATATTGTGATAACTTTTTAGCTGTCGCTATTTTATCCTCTGCTTTTGTTGTTTTATCAACAGTATACGTAATTGCAGGCACACTTTTGTTGTCAACGACTACTCGATTATAGCGATCATACATTTTCCCCCTTGGTGCAGGCATACTAGCATAATCTGATTCTGTTCGTGCCACTTCTTTGGCAAATGCCTCACCTTGGACAATTTGAACGACACCGAGCCGTACAATAAGTGCAACGAACAATACAAACACTAGGAAAAAAAATACATTAATGCGAATGTATCTCGACTTTTTTAATTTTCGGTGTTCAGATGCATTCGCGCCTTGTTCAGTCAATACAAATTCCCCCTTTACTAAAAGATCTGCTTATGTCAAAAGATCTATATTTACAGTTTTGGTCCACCCATTATTTTACCACTAATCTTTGTGAAGATATAGGTTTGGAATTTGAAAATAATGTGAAGTAAAAAACTGCAAAAGAAGAGGCGACAACTCCTCTTC
This sequence comes from uncultured Metabacillus sp., assembly GCF_947503125.1. Lineage (GTDB taxonomy): Bacteria > Bacillota > Bacilli > Bacillales > Bacillaceae > Metabacillus. The sequence goes on along the minus strand of NZ_CANNCR010000001.1, from coordinate 1,046 downwards.
ATTTGCAGCTTATTTCTATGGTGATCTCTTCAACATTAATAAGTAAAGCAGACCGCATGATCTATAAATTTTCCCTTTATTTTTCACCTTTCCATAGTTTAATCAACGCTTGTGTACCGCAATTTTCATTCCCTAACTCCGCTAGCTGTTCATAAAGCTTATGGGCAAGCTGCAGGCCTGGCGTGTTTAAGTCCATATTCATCGATTCTTCGAGAGCAATTCCCATATCTTTAATAAAATGTTTCACGAAAAAGCCTGGTTCATAATTGTCAGCAAGCATTCTTGGTGCCAAATTGCTAAGTGACCAGCTTCCTGCTGCACCAGTGGAAATACTCTTTAATACATTTGCAGGGTCTAAACCAGATTTTTCTGCATAAGCAATTGCTTCACATACACCGATCATTCCTGAGGCAATCGCAATTTGATTACACATTTTTGTATGCTGGCCGGCACCTGCTTCACCTTGATAAACAATATTTTGTCCCATTAGCTCAAATAGCGGTAAGCATTCTTCAAATGCTTTTTTATCACCGCCAACCATTATAGCTAACCTTGCTTCTTGTGCACCAATGTCGCCGCCTGATACTGGTGCATCAAATGCATTGATTTCCTTGGCTTTTGCTCGTTCATAGATTTTTTTTGCTAAGGATGGCTGTGATGTTGTCATGTCAATAACATATGTACCTGGCTTTGCAGATTCAATAATGCCTTTTTCGCCTAAATAAACGTCTTCGACATCCTTTGGATAGCCGATCATCGTAATAATAATATCGCTATCAGTTGAAAGCTCTTGAACTGAATCCTTCCATATTGCCCCTTCATTTAAAAGATCATCTGCCTTCTCTTTCGTTCTTGTAAAAACATTAAGCTGATATCCTCCTTTTAAAAGATGCTTGGCCATGCTTTTCCCCATGACGCCAAGCCCAATAAAACCAACCGTTTTTCTCATATTATAACTCCCCTTTACTTTTTCGTATTGTAAAAACTTTTATATTAAAAAAGTTAATAATCTTTGAATTTAAGGGCTTTAAATGCAAAAAACTTGC